>CAMTXU010000005.1:0-39959 GCA_947085815.1 uncultured Ignavibacteriota bacterium
AATCCTTCGTTGGCTGCTTGGGTAAATAAATCAATATTATTAATCTTGTTGGTTCGCATCTTTTTCTCTGGTTTCTTTACCTTCTTACAACGCTATTCATCAAAAAGTTTTTAAATTCTGAATAATTTTTCAGAGGTTTCATCTAATTAATGGAGGAATAATATGTTCCGTAAATTTACTAATGCATTTCTTTTTTTTCTTCTTATCCCGATCCTACTTGCTTCATCACTATGGGCTCAGACAACTACTGTAAGCCTTTCAATGGATGTTATTGGTGTGTCACCAAGAGATGTAGCAAAATCAACAACTGACATTTATACCTTTGCTTCAACAGGATTAAAAAATGTTGGTATCGGTTCAATAATGTATTTCAAAGCCACAATCACCGGTCAAAAATTTGTAACCCCCACTTGGACAATTACAAGAAGACCTTCCGGTTCAGCAACTGCTGTTGGTACAACCAAGCACATAATTGACGAGTACAACCAAGTAGTATTTTTAACTCCTGATAAACTTGGAGCTTATGAAGTAACAATCACCGACGGTTCGTTCACAAAAACCGTTACCTTCAATGCTTCAAAATATTTGGGTTATGAAAATACAGTTGTAAACGGCGTTGATACCAAAGTGAGCTGTAATACTTGCCATTCCTCAGTGGTTACAAAATGGAAAGGCACAGCACATGCAACAATGTTCACAAGAGCTATGAATGGAACAGTAAGTAGTAGCTATTCTCAAAGCTGTATCGGTTGCCATACAACCGGTTATGATAATAACCCAACAGCAAAAAATGATGGTTTCGATGATCTTACATTCACATATCCAACAGTACTTGGAACCGGCGGTGCTGACAAATTAGTTGCTGCTTTTCCGGATGCAATGAAAAGAGCTAACATTCAATGCGAAAGTTGCCATGGACCTGCAGGCAGCCACGTTGGTGTAACATCTGATTCAAGAATGCAAGCAACTTATGATGCTGATGTGTGCGCATATTGCCATGATTCCGGCACAAAACATATCTTCCCAGAACAATGGGATGCTTCTCTACATTCAGGAGCTACATCATATCCAACCGGTGCCGGTCGTGAATCATGCGTTAGATGCCATACAGCTGCCGGTTTTAGACAATATGTAAACGGTAGCCCAACAACAGATCCATATTTTGATGTTTCTTATTCACCAATTACATGTTCTGGTTGTCACGATCCTCACAATGCAACAAATAAATATCAGTTAAGAAAGATTACAGCTCAGATAGTTACACCTAACACAGCTGATCCTAAAACTACAATTTATAAAGATGCTACCGGTGCAGGTATGGGAACAATGTGTATGAACTGTCATCAATCAAGAGCCGAAGCAAATGCATCATTATTAGCAACATCTATCAGCACCCGTTTCGGTCCACATTATGGACCACAAGGTGATATTATATCATCAAGCAACATGTTAGCTTTAGGTGGAGTTACCTTATCAACATCAAATCACTTAGGAGTTACGGTAGATGCATGCGTTAAATGTCATATGGATACTAAAAATGCTGTTAGTGGTACCACTGTTAACCAATTTGGTGGACATTCATTCAGCATGTCTACATTTAAAAAAGATGCTAATGGAAATTTCCTAATTGGACCAGATCTTAGAAGAATTAAAGATATAGACAACATGGGCGCTTGCCAGGATTGTCATGGTGGAACTTTCGGGCTGTCGTTCGAAGATGTGAAATTCTTCTGGAACGGCACAGGTGATCATGATAACGACGGTGTTGTTGAAGGATTACAGGATGAAGTTTGGGGTATGATTAATAAAGTCATGTCAGAATTAGGAAAGATTCCTGGTAGTACATTTAGCGCAGAATATGGACAGTATGATAAAACAGGAAAATTTATTCCTTTCCCTGTCCCCAAAACAGCTTGGACAAAAACACAATTGAGCGCTTATTGGAATGCTAACACTGCACACTATGATAAAAGCGGCGGCATTCATAATCCTAAATATGTAACTTCAGCTCTAAGAGGAGCTATGGCTTCATTAGGTATTAAGACAGCAGTAGAGAATGAAGAAGCGGTTCCAACTTCCTATACTCTTTATCAGAACTATCCAAACCCATTTAACCCGACAACAAACATTAAGTTTGCTTTACCAACAAGCGGACATGTTAAGTTAACAATCTACGATGCGGTTGGAAGAGAAGTTACAACTTTAGTTAATAATGAATTATCAGCCGGTACACACAAAATCGAGTGGAAAGCTAATGGTATGGCTTCAGGTATCTATCTCTATAGAATCGAAGCCGGAAATTTTGTAAAAGTTAACAAGATGTTATTGGTAAAATAATTTAATCCAGATTATTTTAATGAAGAACCCTCGACTTAGTCGGGGGTTTTTTATTTTAAACGTACAAAACCCAATTTCATTTTTTGGTATATTTGTTTGTGAAATAAAGTTGAGTTAATTGTGAGAATAGAAAAAGATTCATTAGGCGAATTAGCTATTCCGGATGAGGCAATTTATGGAGTACATTCATTAAGAAGTCTCAACAATTTTCCCAAGTCCGGCGAACGAATCAATCCATATTTGATCAAAGCATTTTTCCAGGTTAAACTTGCAGCAGCAGAAACAAATTACAAATGCGGTTTACTTTTCAAAGAGAAATTTGATGCGATAGAAGAAGCCATTCGTGAGCTTATCATTGAAACGGATGAATTCATTAAGGGAAATTTTGATTCGATCTATGAAAAAATTATAGTCGATCCCTATCAGGGCGGCGCGGGCACATCATTAAACATGAATGTAAATGAAGTAATCGCAAACACCGCGTTAAAGATACTTGGCAAAGAGTATGGTGAATACTTTACAATCAATCCTCTTGACGATGTAAATCTGAGCCAATCTACGAATGATACTTTTCCTACGGCGTTGAGAATTGCATCTATATTACTATTACGCGAGCTTGCCGATTCCTTCGCGCGTTTGCAAAATGCGTTTCAAAAAAAGGAAGAAGAGTTTAAAAGTATACTAAAACTTGGGAGAACTCAGTTTCAGGATGCAGTACCAATTACATTGGGGCAGGAATTTGGGGCATATGCTCAAGCAATTGCCCGCGACAGATGGCGGTTGTACAACGCCGAGGAGCGCCTGCGCTCGGTAAATCTCGGCGGCACCGCTGTTGGGAATTCAATCTCTGCTACTAAAGAATATGTTCTAAACGTTAACAGCATTCTTAAAAAAATTACTAAGCTCCCGATCGCAAAGGGTGAGGATCTAATTGATGCGACACAAAACTTGGATGTCTTCGTTGAAGTACACGGACTGGTTAAAGCTGGCGCCACATCAATAATAAAGATTAGCAATGATTTAAGATTTATGTCCAGCGGTCCCAATGGTGGAATTGGCGAAATCAATATTCCTCCAAAACAATCCGGCTCGAGCATCATGCCCGGAAAAGTGAACCCCGTAATTTTTGAAAACGCGATTCAAATTGCGGAGCTTGTAAAAGGAAACGATGTAGTTATCTCTAATCTTGTCTCGGCTGGAAATCTTGAATTGAACGCATTCGCTCCCATGATTGCCCATACATTTCTCAAGTCACTTATCATGCTGCGAGATTCGAATATTAATTTAGCCGAGAATTGTATTGAAGGCATTACTGCTAATGTAGAACATTGCAAATTAAATTTGCTCAATTCCTCGGCTATTGCCGCATCGCTAATAACCACATTTGGGTACGATACAATTCAAGAATTAGTAAAGTACTCTTATGATAATAAAATTCCTTTCGTTAAAGCGCTTATGAAAAGTAAACTTCTTGACGAGAAAGAACTCTTCAATATTATATCAACAGATTTAGGAATTAATATTGAGTAAAGTTGCCCAATCCGAAAGGATTCATATTGCATTTGTAGGAAGAAGAAATACAGGTAAATCTTCTTTAGTCAATAAATTTATCGGTCAAGATTTAGTGATCGTGAGTGAAACTCCCGGAACTACAACCGACCCGGTGAAAAAAGCTATGGAGCTTTTACCGTTTGGTCCGGTTGTCCTAATCGATACAGCCGGCATCGATGATGTTGGTGAACTCGGCGAAAAAAGAATTGGCAAAACTGTAAAGATAATTTCTGAAGCCGATTTTGCGTTACTTGTATTGGAATCTCAAGAAAAACTTTCCGTTCAGGAAAAAAATCTTATTGAACATTTACAAAAATTAGAACTCCCCTTCTTAGCAGTTATTAACAAATCGGAACTCGGTATCAATTATGATTTAATTGAAGAACTGAATTCTTTCCGCATTAATCATACTTCGGTTTCTTGCTTAACTAATGAAGGGATTTTTAGTCTTAAAGAAAAAGTATCAAAATTACTTCCCCCGGATGAAGAGCAGACTCTTGTGGGCGATCTGATTAAACAGCATGATGTTATTGTACTTGTTGTTCCCATAGATCTTGGCGCACCTAAAGGAAGACTGATTCTGCCTCAGGTGCAGACTATTCGAGAAGCGTTAGATGAAGATGCCATTGTTGTGGTTGTAAAGGATAAAGAATTACGCGCGGCATTGGCTAAGTTAACTCACCCGCCAAAATTAGTTGTGACGGACAGTCAGGCAATAATGAGAGTTGATGCAGATGTACCCGACGAAATTCCCCTCACAACTTTTTCAATAATGATGGCGCGTTATAAGGGTGATTTACCGGAGTATGTCCGAGGATTGAAACGCATTGAAGAATTGCAAAACGGCGATAAGGTTTTAGTAGCCGAAGCATGTTCTCATCATGCGCAAGAGGATGACATTGGAAAAGTAAAAATCCCCCGCTGGCTGCGACTTCACACAAAAAAGAACTTAGAAATTGATATTGTGAACGGACATGATTACCCTGAAAATCTTTCGGATTATAAGTTGATTATACATTGCGGGGGATGCATGTTAACTCGCAGAGCAATGCAAGTTAGAATTAAGCAGGCAAAACTGGTTGGAGTACCAATTGTAAACTACGGAGTTGCTATATCTTATATGCACGGTGCAATTCCCCGTGCGATAATGCCTTTCAGTGAGGCTATAGCAGCATGGGAAGGAATTAATCGTAGCGCAGATTCGTAATCTGCGCCGCACAGAATACGATTCTGTGCTACAAGCGTAATTTTTTTAAAAGTATTTCGAAATCTTGCGGCACTTCTGAGTCCAAAAAAATCTTTTCTTTTGTGTGAGGGTGGATAAAACCAAGTGTCTTGGCGTGTAGCGCCTGGCGTTGCATAATTTCCAATAAATTATCTACTCGTGCTTTCATTTTTGGAAGTGCCGATCCATAAACAATCGCTCTTCCACCGTAAGTAGGATCTCCAAATATTGGGTGTTTAATGTGAGACATATGAACACGTATCTGATGTGTGCGCCCGGTTTTTAATTTTAGTTTTAGAAGAGATGCAAACTCAAACTCTTCAATAACCTCATAGGATGTATGTGCATGCCTTCCTTCAGTTTCACTTACCGTAAATATTTTTCTGTCTCTTGTAGAACGTGCAATATTTCCAACCACCTCGCCTTTCCTCTGTTTGAATATTCCCCAGCAGACTGCCCAGTATTCGCGATCGATTGTGCGATCATAAAATTGTTTTGCAAGTTTTGCGTGAGTCCATTCATCTTTGGCAACAATCAATAATCCGCTGGTTTCTTTATCAATACGGTGAACTATCCCCGGTCTTCCCGGCTCACCGCTCGAACTAAGTTTGCTTGTATGATGCATCAGCGCGTTGACTAGTGTTCCGGTATAATTGCCGAATGAGGGATGAGCAACCATACCCGCCGCTTTGTTAACAACCAATAAAAATTCATCCTCGTAAACAATATCGAGTGGAATGTTTTCGGCTTCGGTCTCTTCCGGGCGGGGTAAAGTCGGAATTGTTATATCTATAATATCATTGGGGCAAATAATATAATTCGGTTTTACAATCTTACCGTTTACTGTAACGCAGTTTGCTTTAATAAATTTTTGAATTCGGGAGCGTGTGGCGTTTTCGACTGAGTTAGCAAGAAAAATATCTATCCGTTCTTTTTTCTTTCCCTCAGAAACTTCAACTCTTATTTTCTTCTCTGTTACTATCTTTGCCATCATCGCCCAAAGAAGAATTAAGAGTTATCGATTCGCTAACTTCTGTATTTTCTGTTTCGTTTAATTCAACGGGATTTTCAGAAACCGTTGGCGGTTCACTTGTTTCGACTTTCTCTTCTGAAGGGGATTTATGAAAGATGAGCAACAATACTACACCAACTGTTACAGAAGCATCGGCAATATTAAAAATTGGCCACCGATCATATGTCCTGCCCAGAATTGTAAAATCGAAAAAATCTACGTTAAAAAAATCTACCACATGCCCGTAGAAAATTCTTTCGTAACCGTAAATTACACCGTAAAAAGTTCTATCGATTAAATTTCCGATAGCGCCGCCAAGTATGAATGCAAGCGCGAGCCTAACAATTAATTTCTGATCTCGAGATTTCCATAGGTAATAGAAAATTCCAATGCCTGCCAAAAGTGTGAAGATTGACAATAATAATTTAGAAGTTTCATTAACATCAATCCCAAAGGCAATCCCAGGATTTTCGACAAATGTTAGTTTGAAAAAATCTCCTAAAATATTTTTACTCTGCCCGTAATTCATCCCATCAATTTTCAGATTAAGGAGAGGAATGGTTCCCCCTTTCACTAATAATTTTGTAATTTGATCGGTAATTACAATGAACAGCGTCGCGAATAAAACTCTCAAAATATTTCTCTCTAATCTGAAAAAGAATTAATAATTATTTCATTTTTTGTTTTACTTGCAAACAATGCTGAGTATGAGGCACAGCGGCAAGGCGGTCTTTAGGGACCAGCGGACAAGTTGGACACAAGTTCTGCGGTTCATCAATACATTCTATGCAAATTCCATAAGTCCCATTGTCTATACGTTGAAGAGCATCATCAAGATAACCTAAAAATTTATTTTCGCGCTGAGCCCATAAATACAATTTTTCTCTTTCCATTGCATCTGTGCCCTGCTCTGCCATATGAAGTGAGTAAGGAGAACTCTCATTTACATATTGACCGGTAGTTGGATCCATCATCTGATCTTTCAGACTTTGGAGTTGCTCGATAATTTCGGTCCTCTTATCAAAAATTATTTTCTTGAACTCTTCTAATTCTTTTTTAGAATAACCTTGAATTTTTTTTACTTTTTTGGTTGGAGAGACCACTTCAACATGTTTCCTGGATTTTAATATTTTCTTTTCCTTCACACTTTTTTTAGGGGCAATTTTCACTTTCGTTTTAACAACCTTTGTTTTAACTGCTTTTTTGGGTTTACTCATTACCTTTTTAACCGGTTTGCTCTTGGCAGTGGTTTTCTTCACAGTTTTTTTAATAATTTTTTTAGCCATTGGTGCCTCCGTTATCAGATTTATTTCTTCACTTTAACATTTCTCAATGATTTGCTACTTGTTTTTACGGCTTTCGTTTTTGAAGTAAGTTTCTTATTAGTCTTTTTCACAACCGGTTTGTGTGTGATCTTTCCACTCACAGCCTTCTTTAGTTTATTACCCGACTTTTTAAAAAACTTTAATTTTGTTTTTGATTTAGTCACATTTCTTTTGAGAACTTTTTTCGGAACGGTTTCTGCTACTTTTTTTACTTTAACAGTTTTATCTGTTTTTCTAACCGACTTTTTAACAACTTTTCTTTTCGCAGCGGATTTTTTTACAGTTCTCTTTTTTATTTCTTTTACAACTAAAGTAGCGGGAACAATTCCTTTCACAATAGAGATAGTACAATCGTATTCACCAATTACAAATTCTTGTTTAAGTCCCTCAACATTTTGTTCCGGCTTAAGAGAATCTGCAAGAACTTCTCTTGAAATATACTCTGAAAACTTGGAAATAAAAGAAATCATTTTGTCGCTGCTAAAGTATGAAACATTTATACGATCAATAACATCGAAGCCGGCATCTTTTCTCATATTTTGAACGCGGTTCACAAACTCTCTTGCATAGCCTTCCGCTATTAAGTCTTCATTTAGTTCCGTATCAATTGCTACAGTTACACCCTCCTCAGATTCAACAATCCAGCCTTCAATTTCGTGACTAACAATCTCTACATCTTCCCGTGAAATTTTTAACGATTGCTCTTCAACTATTAATTCATATTCGCCGGTTGCTTCAAGTGCTACAATTGCCTTCTTATCCAACTCCTTGATAGCGTTAGCCAGCGCTTTCACTAATTTTCCATATTTCGGTCCGATAGTTTTAAAATTTGGTTTAGCGGATTTACTAACAATGGCAGAATCATCTTCCAGAACAATCAACTCTTTTATATTTACTTCTTCCAGAATTACTTCACTCATTTTTTGAAGAGCTTCTCTTTTACTCTTATCAACCGCGACCATCATTTTTAACAGGGGCTGCCGCACCTTTAAATTATTTTTTGCGCGAATAGAGCGTGTAAGAAATACTACGCGCTGAGCAACATCCATTTTCTCTTCGAGTTCCGTTTCGAAATATGCCGCAGCCGGAAAATCGGTAAGATGAACCGATTCATAATCTTCTTTTTTTGTAGCACCGTTTAAGTTTTGATACAACTCCTCTGCAATGAATGGCGCGAACGGCGAAGTCAATTTTGCTATTGTAACTAAACATTCATACAAAGTTTGATAAGCGGAGAGTTTGTTACTATTCATTTCTGATTTCCAGAATCGTCGGCGACTTCTTCGCACGTACCAATTCGAAAGTTGATCAATAGTAAAATTTGAGACCAATCGCGCTGCTTTTGTAACATCATAGGCTTCCATCAATACATCGTATTCTTTAACTAACGTGTTCAGCTTAGAAATAATCCACCTATCAATTTCTGGCCGGTCAATGTACGGAACCGGTTCTTCGGAAAAATCGAACTTATCGATGTTAGCATAAAGGACAAAGAAATTATAACTATTCACCAAGGTGCCGAAAAATTTTCTCTGCACTTCAATAATTCCCTCTTCATCGAACAAAGTTGGTTTCCATGGCGGACTTGTTGTAACTAAGTACCAGCGTGTTGCATCAACTCCATATTTATCGAACAAAATAAATGGATCCACTGTATTGCCGCGGCTCTTCGACATTTTGAGTCCTTTTTTATCAAGAATCAATTCATTCACAATCAGATTCTTAAAGGCAACTTGATCGAAAAGCATCGAGCCGATTGCGTGAAGTGTATAGAACCATCCGCGCGTCTGGTCGATGCCCTCGCAGATAAAATCTGCCGGATAATTTTCTTTAAAATATTCCTGATTCTCGAACGGATAATGATATTGAGCAAAAGGCATCGCACCGCTATCAAACCAAACATCAATCAATTCCGGAGTACGGTAATATATTTTTCCATCGCGCTCAAACATTACTTCATCAACAAAAGGTTTATGTAAATCAATTTCGTCTGGAGGCAAATCTTTTACCGAAATTCTTTTCCCATCACGATCAACAAAACCTTCTTTCAATTCGGCAATAGAGCCGACTGCAATTATTTCCCCATCATCATTCAACCATAATGGAAGAGGAGTTCCCCAATAACGATCGCGCGAAAGAGACCAATCTTTATTTTCCTCGAGCCAATTTCCAAATCTGCCGGATCCAACTTCGGGCGGACACCAATTGATTGTATTGTTAAGTTCAATCATTCTCTTGGCTACATCCGTTGTACGAATATACCAACTGTCGCGGGCATAATAGATTAAGGGATTATCGCAGCGCCAGCAATGGGGATATGAGTGTAGATAATCGTTACCGGCTCTGTAAATTAGATCACGTTCTTTCAAATTACGAACGATATCCGAATCAACACCCTTTTCTTCTCGATCATCAAATTTTATTGTCTTCACCAGACGTCCGGCAAAATCAATTACATCCTCAGTAAATCTTCCGCTCTTTGTTACAGGCTGAACGAAGGGCAAATTAAATTTCTTGGAGGCTTCATAATCATCCGCGCCAAATGCCGGGGCAATATGAACTACACCGGAGCCATCCGATGTGCTTACAAATTCACCCGGAATAATATACCAGGCGCGTTTATCAAGAGGAACAAATGAGAATAGAGGTTCATAATTTTTATCTAGAAGAGCGGCGCCCTTCAAGTTTGCCAATAATTCGTATTCTTCTTTTATAACAGACAACCTGGTTTCTGCAAGATACATCACGCCATGCTTTTCAGTTTTAATTTTTACATAGTCTATCTCGGGTCCAACGGCGAGAGCAACATTTGAAATTAAAGTCCATGGTGTTGTTGTCCAAACAAGAACTGAGGCATCTTCATCTTTCAATTTGAATTTCACATAGACGCTTGGGTCTTGAACATCGGCATAACCAAGAGCAAGCTCGTGTGATGAAAGAGGGGTTTCACAATGAGGACATTGCGGAACAATTTTAAATCCTTTATAGATAAGTCCTTTTTTGAAATATTCTGAAAGTGCCCACCAAACAGATTCGATGTAATCGTTTGTACAAGTGATATAAGGGTCATCCAGATTTATCCAGTATCCCATACGCTCGGTAAGAGTGCGCCATCCTTCTTTCATTTCGATGTGATGATAAACTAAGTCTTTCGCTTTTTTGTTGAACGCGCCGGTGCCATATTTTTCTATATCTGATTTTTGTGTAAACCCGAGTTCCTTCTCAAGCGCAATCTCAACCGGCAGTCCGTGAGTATCCCAGCCGGCTTTCCGGTGAACTTGATAACCCTTTAAAGTCTTATAGCGGCAGACTAAATCTTTTAGAGTTCTTGCCATCACATGATGAATACCAGGACGTCCATTTACGGTTGGGGGTCCTTCATAAAAAGTAAATGTCTTCGATTTCGGTCGTGACGAAATACTCTTTTCGAAAATCTTTTTATCTTCCCAGAACTTAAGAACTTCTTCTTCGATCTTTGGATAATTTATTTTTTCATCAAATTGTTTGAACATTTTTTGCTCTTCGCTTTAATTGAGTAACCGGGTATTATTCTTCGTCCGAATCATATTTTTTAATTAATTCTCTTTCTGCCGCGATAAATTCTTTTAGTCTTCTTTCTATCTGATTCTTTCTATCAACCATATCGTTAACGCCTTGTTGAACTTGATAAATCATTTTATCGGCTTTAAGTTTTGCTTCCTCTATTAAGAGATGCGCCTCTTTCTGAGCGTTCAATAAAATTTTTTTAGAATCGTCCTCTTTAAGTTTTGTTGGAGCTCCCTCTTTTTGCAGAAGAATAACTTCAGAAAGTGCCATCCCGAAAAACGCCATAGAACCAAGCATGATATTTCTTAAGATATAGAGTATCAGATTTTCAACAAGAAGATCGCTCAATCCAAAATAGTCGCTGAAAAAAGAGAGAAGCAGAACACTAACAAAAGTTGAAGAAACGATAACGGAAAAGACAATTTTTCCACCGTGGTTATAGCCGAGCGTTTTATTAATTAACCATCCGCACGCGAAAGAGAATAATGACAATACAAACCAGACGGAAAAATTTTGATACCCTGCTTTGAACACTTCTGTGCTCAAGAAATCGGATGCGAAAATAATTATGGCAAGCAATGCCGGTGTTGAATAATATACTGGTTTCTTTTCCATTATAATTTCTTTATTACTTCTTTCATAATTAATGTCATTTTGGGTTCGGTCTTCATTGCCGTATCAATAATCTCTTCTACTCTCGCGGGTTTAAGCGAATCCGGGAAACACTCGTCGGTAATGATGCTTACTCCTAGAACTTTCATCCCCATGTGATTTGCGACTATATTTTCCGGAACGGTTGACATACCGACAACATCCGCGCCTGCGGCTCTTAGAAATCTGTATTCGGCTTTGGTCTCAAGATTTGGACCGGGGACGGCAACATAAACTCCTTTTTGAACTTTCACTTTATTTTCAAGAGCCACATCTTCAGCCAATTTTATGAGTTCTAAATTATACGGTTCGCTCATATCGGGGAACCGAGGTCCTAATTCATCCTCATTTTTTCCGATAAGCGGATTATCGCCGAGCAAATTGATATGATCCACCATCAGCATTATATCGCCACGCTGATAAATGGGGTTCATTCCGCCGCAAGCGTTTGAAACAATTAAAGTTTTCACGCCGAGAAATTTCATCACCCGAACAGGATACGTAATTTGCTGCATTGTGTATCCTTCGTAGTAATGGAATCTCCCCTGCATAGCCACAACATCTTTTCCGTTGATCTTTCCAAAAATCAATTTACCATGATGGGATTCTACAGTCGAGAGCGGAAAGTGAGGTAGATCCGCATAATCAATTTCATGTTCAATCGAAATATCTTTTACCAATCCGCCAAGTCCTGTACCTAAAATAATTCCAACATCGTAACTCTTTTTTGTCTTCTTCTGAATGACTGCTAAAGTTTCATTAATCATCCCGGTAAGTGCACTCATAAAAGTTTCTCCAGTATATCGTCTATGTTTATTTCGGTTTGTTCATCTTGGTTTAATCCTTCTTTCACAACTTCCTTTTTCTTAGGGCGTGTTTCAATATTTTGCATATTCATCTCTAAGAAACTGGACTGTGTGTTTATCATCGCTTTGATGCGTGCAATGAGTAATTTTTTTTCTTCGCGTAATTTTAAAACGGAATCGCGAATAGAATCTGCTGCCTCTTTTGCTTTTTCAATGATTTGCGCGGATTTTAATTCTGCTTCTTTGATCATCAACGCAGTTTGTTTTTTAGCAGATTCAACAGACTTTCCGGTAGATTCAGTTTGGTTCAACATTGCCTGCTGAAGACTTTTTTCTATCCGCTTGAATTCTTTTAATTGATCTTCTTGCCTGTCAAGATCAACTTTCAATTTCTCATTTTCATTGAGAAGCTTTTCAAACTCGTCCGATAATCTTTCTAAGAAAACTTTAACTTCATCCCGGTCGAATCCGCGTACAGTTCTGTTGAATTCCTGATTCTTAATACCAAACGGTGTGAATTTCATTTCTTACCGCATTTATTAATAATTTCTCTCGCCAAAGATAGCTGTGCCAATTCTCAACATTGTAGAACCTTCTTCAATAGCAATATCGTAATCGTTAGTCATACCCATCGAAAGTTCGGTCAATCCAAATCCATTTTTATTTATTTTATTTTTCATCTCTCTAAGGCTTGTAAAACAATTCCGGATAATTTTTAAGTCATCGGTGAAAGCTGCCATAGTCATCAATCCAATCAATTTCAAATTTGGATTTTGTTTACAAGATTCTGCTAATTCGAAAATTTCATCTTCGTTTTCTAGACCAAATTTGGTTGCTTCATTCGAAGTCTTAATTTCTAAAAGAACATTTTGCGTTTTGCCGATCTGTTCTGCTTTTCTATTTATCTCTTCAGCTAATTTAATCGAATCAAGAGTATGAATATAATCGGCAGCTTTTATAACATATTTAACTTTATTAGTCTGAAGATGCCCGATGAAATGCCACATAAAATTTCCGGTTATCAATTCCGATTTATCCCGTAATTCCTGGGCTTTGTTCTCCCCTAACTCCTCAATGCCGGCTTCTAATGCTTTATTTATAATCTCCGCCGGTTGTGTTTTAGTTACTGCAATCAGCTTAATTTCAGAACGATTCCGTCCGCATTTAATGCAAGCTTCCGCAATTCTCTCTTCAACTTTTTTAAGATTTTCTGAGATCATCTTCAAAAATTAGGGTGAAAATGTATCCTATTGAGTTATAAAAGTCAACGAATTATCGAACGTAAATATAATGAAAAAGGGACTCTGCTTTAGTCCCTTTCTCCTATTTAATTATTGATGTATACTCTGATTAATCAACTACATCCGGTAGTTGCGCCGCATGTTGTACACTTCAAGCAGGTTCCGTTACGAACCATGGTCATACTTTGGCACTCAGGACAAATATCGCCGGTATAACCACGTTCACGCGCCTTTAAGACGCTTTGATGAAGATTTATTGCCCTGGCTCTATCATCTCTCTGAGGATCAGCTTGCGATCTTTCAATGAAGATTTCTGTATTATCCAGCTCAATCATTCTTTCGCTTATTATCTCTTCGCTCTCAAAGTCGGGTTCTACAACCAAGCGGTGGTCAATTTTTTTTATGATCTCGGCTTCTTCAACATGTGAAAGGTCATTTCTTCCAAGATATGTAACGGCAAGTTCTCTAAAAATGTAATCTATAACGGAGGTCGCCATTTTGATTCTGCTATGTCCCGACACAACGCCACTCGGTTCGAAACGTGTGAAGACGAAAGCGTCAACAAATTCTTCAAGTGGAACTCCATGTTGAAGACCAAGTGAGATTGAGATTGCGAAGCAGTTCAGTAAACTTCTGAAAGCCGCACCCTCTTTATGCATATCAATAAATACTTCGCCTATCTGACCGTTATCATATTCGCCGGTACGTACGTAAACAGTCTGCCCATTAATCTTAACTTTTTGAGTATAACCTGTTCTACGATCTGGTAATCTTCTTCTCTTAGCGATGTATCTGTGAATTATTCTCTCCGCAATTTTTACTATATCATTTTCTTCTCTCTTCTCCATCAGGTCATCAACTTCCTCATCTGTCATTGTGTTTAGCGGCTGAGAAAGTTTTGACCCATCACGGTAGAGCGCATTAGCTTTTGTACCAAGTTTCCATGATTGCAGGTACGCATATTTGATATCCTCTATAGTCGCGTTATTCGGCAGGTTAATCGTTTTGGATATTGCACCGGAGATAAACGGTTGAGCGGCAGCCATCATATTTATATGCGCATCGGCTTTGATATAACGAGAACCCTTCTTACCGCACTTATTGGCGCAATCGAAAACCGGATAGTGTTCATGTTTCAGAAATGGTGCGCCTTCAATAGTCATTGTTCCGCAAACATAATCATTCGCCGAAGCTATCTCTTCTTTTGAAAATCCGAGCTCCGTCAGAACATCAAAATTAAAATCGTTGATCTGTTCTTCAGTGAATCCGAGATTATTCTTTAAGAATTTTTCACCCAGTGTGTACTTATTGAAAGCAAAACTTAATTCGAAAACTGCTGGAAGAATGGTTTCAAGTTTGTTCAACACTTCATCATTAAATCCCTTCACCTTCAGAGATTCATTATTAATGTGTGGACAACCGATGAGAGTTCCAGAGCCCTTTGCATATTTAATTATTTCTCTGCTTTGATCATCATTATAACCAAGTCTTTTAAGAGCGGGAGGAATAGATTGATTTATTATTTTGAAGTAACCGCCGCCGGCAAGTTTCTTAAATTTCACAAGAGCAAAGTCGGGTTCAATGCCGGTTGTATCGCAATCCATCACTAGCCCGATAGTGCCTGTAGGGGCAATAACTGTAACCTGCGCATTTCTAAATCCGTATTTCTCTCCCAGCTCTAAAGCAATATCCGCATCTTCCCGCGCCGCTTCTAAAAGATCGGATGGACAAAATTCCGGATTGATACCGACCGGATAAATTGATAATCCCTCATACTCTTCTTTTCGAACATTATAAGCCGCACGTCTATGGTTACGAATAACCCGCAGCATATGCTCTGCATTATCTTGATATCGAGGGAAAGAGCCAAGTTCTTTTGACATCTCGGAGGAGGTGGCATAAGACCTCATGTGCATTATTCCGGTAAGAGCCCCGCAAATTGCATATGCTTCTTTACTTTCATACGGAATGCCTTGACGCATTAACAATGAACCAAGATTCGCGTAGCCCAGACCCAGAGTTCTATACTCAAAACTTTTCTGAGCGATTTCTTTGCTAGGGTATTGAGCCATGAGAACACTAATTTCTAGAACGATAGTCCATAACCGTGCTGCATGACGATACGCATCAATATTGAATACCTGTGAATCGTCATCGTAAAATTTTACAAGATTAAGAGAAGCCAAATTACATGCGGTATCATCAAGAAACATATATTCGCTGCAAGGGTTGGATGCGCGTATCGTTCCATCAGCTAAGCAAGTATGCCATTCATTAATTGTTGTATCATACTGCAATCCAGGATCCGCACTTGACCATGCCGCATACGCTATTTCATCCCACAGGTCTTTAGCTTGAAGTGTTTTGCAAGCTTTTGGAGTTCGTCCATCCTTCTTCGCCTTTTTCTTTTCTGTTCTCCAATATAAATTCCAACTGCCGTCATTAATTACCGCTTGCATAAAATCATTTGTAACACGAACAGAGTTATTAGAATTTTGCCCAGAGACTGTCAGGTAAGCCTCGGAAGTCCAATCTTCATTATAAACTGGAACTTCGATCGAGTGAAAACCAAGTTTAGCAAGTTTGATAACACGATCAATATAATTTTCGGGAACATTCATTTTTCGCGCTTCGATGATTGCTTTGCGCAATCTCAAATTTGTCTTTTTATTGAAACGTTCATTTTCGGGATGTTCAGCAAAACAGGCTTTAATAATATTGTTCAGATGAAAATTTAAAATCTTAGAACCGGCAACCAGTGCGGCTACTTTTTGTTCTTCTAAAACTTTCCAATTTATATACTCTTCAATATCCGGATGATCGATATCCAGAGTTACCATTTTGGCGGCACGGCGTGTAGTACCGCCCGATTTAATAGCACCGGCAGAACGGTCACCAATTTTTAAGAATGACATTAAACCGGAGGATTTTCCCCCGCCGCTCAGCGGTTCATTTAAACCACGCAGTTCCGAAAAATTCGAACCTGTTCCGGATCCGTACTTAAAAAGGCGTGCTTCACGAACCCATAAGTCCATGATACCCCCCTCATTAACAAGATCATCTTTAACTGATTGAATGAAGCAAGCGTGAGGTTGAGGATGAGTATAAGCATCAACAGAGGAGGTTAACTGCCCGCTCTGATAATCTACATAATAATGCCCTTGAGAGGGACCGTTAATTCCGTAAGCCCAATTTAATCCTGTATTGAACCATTGAGGAGAATTAGGTGCGGCATATTGAGCTGCGAGCATGTAAACATGTTCATCAAAAAATGCTTTTGCGTCTTCCTCGGTATCAAAATAGTTTGCCTTCCATCCCCAATATGTCCATGTCCCGGCTAGACGATAAAAAACCTGACGAGCATCTGTCTCGGAACCGAATCTTTCTTTCTCGGAGAGCTTTTCTAGTTTCTTATCTGCGGCGGATGGCTGCAACCATACCGGAACACCGGCTTCTTCAATTTTGGTTAAAAGTTTCGGAACACCCGCCTTCCGAAAATATTTTTGCGCAAGTACATCTGTTGCTACTTGCGAGAAATCTTTTGGTACATAAACATCTTCCATCCTGAATACAATCGAACCATCCGGATTTTTTATTTCGGATGTTCTTTTAACAAATTCAATCGATTCGAGAGGGTCTTTTCCAGCCGTTGTGAAAAGACGATTAATCTTCATTTAAAACTCCTATTTCGAAAACCATTTTGAAAATTTTATTTAGATTATTTTGATTTTTTTTGAGGAGGAATTATTCATTCCTCTCTGGAGTAGAAACAACATAATTAAAATACTTTCTTTAAGCAATCAGTTGAATCACAATTTTTAAAATTGTGCAATTGATTTATTACTTATCTATTCGCAAGTTAACCAATAATTGTTCTAAGTAAACATTGTTTTTTTATTTTATTTTTTTATGAGCGATCTAAATCACATTCGTGCGTCAATCGGATGAATTTCCATATTCCCGATTTACTAATCTTTATCTATTGATCATTTGACCTCAAACGGTACACTTTTAGCGTGGGAAACGGGGTGAATCCGGTTTACTGATCTGTTCTGTGTGTAAATTAAACTGGATGTGTTGGATGAGATCAAATCTTTTTTGGTTTTTATCTTCTACAAGGAAATGGGTGATGGTTGAAAAGCTATAGCTGAATAAAACAAGCTTACAAATATTTGGTGATCGCATAAATTGCGACCACCAAAACAAAATTATTTCTCTAATTCTTTTTCGATTGCCTTTGTAATCTCTTCACTTTCAGGCTTCACTTTACTTCTAAATCGTGAGACAATATTTCCCTCTTTATCAATTAAGAACTTCTCGAAATTCCATTTAACATCACTTTTCTCGGTTACGCTGTTGTTAATTAACCTTGAGTAAAGGGGAGATTTTTCGTCACCCAGCACTTTAATTTTATCGAACAGTGTGAAAGTAACATCATATTTTGTAGAGCAAAATTCTTTTATCTCTTCGATAGTCCCCGGTTCCTGCCCGCCAAAATCGTTACAAGGAAATGCGAGGATTTCAAATCCCTTCTCTTTGTATTTGTTATAGATTGTTTCCAGCCCGGTATATTGCGGAGTATAACCGCATTTGCTGGCAACATTTACAATCAGTAAAACTCTCCCTTTGTAGTCAGCCAGTTTCACATCTTTACCGTCCATATCTTTCACAACAAGGTCTTTAACAGTATCACTCAATTTGTTTCCTTGATCCGCGTCTATAGTCATTGAAAAGATAACTGCAATCAATAGAACTAAAAAAAACTTAATGCTAAGCATAGAATTCCTTTCTCTTTTACTGTTAAAACGAAATAGAAGAAGGTTAAGTTCATAATCCGGAGGAAATTATTATACCTATAAGGACAAAAGCTTGACTTGTCCCGGTAAAAACAAAATCCAATTTTAAATAAATCGGATTTTCAACTTTATGCTCTATATTATCTAAGTCTATTCACATAATATTTTGATTTTCTTTTTTAATGAGCAATGACGAGAATAAAAACTCTGGAATCATCATATTTGAAAACTATTACATAAGGAAATTTTCTTAACAGTGCTTTTCAGTATCCGGCAAAACCGGAAGGAGATGCAGAAGGATTTTCTCTGATTCTATTTATTATATGTTCAATTTCAAGAACAAATTTATTTCCCGGCCCAAATACAAGATCAACATAATAATAACGGGAATCTAAAAGTTCTTTTTCAGCTAGTTCGTGAAAATCAATTTGAATCATTTATATTTTGATTTTGCTTCATGAATAACAAGTTCGGCATTTTTTAATTTTGTACTACCGCTTGTTATTTGTTTGTATCTCTCTTCAACTTCTTTTGGCTAGACGGAAGACGAATACTTTTCTTTTATGAAAGAAGAGATTCTCATAATAAATTTTTCAGCATTCTCTATCTGCTTTTCAGCTTGATCTTTTGAAGCAACAAAAAGATCATCATAGTCACTTTCTGTACGGATACGTTCTGCCGACATTACATAAACAGAATATTCTTTTTCGATTAAACCTGTTTTAATATAATGCTCATTAAAGTAAGCGATGATGCCTGAATGTTTTTTAGAGTCAAATCTATCAAAAGCCAACAACAAGGTTATCACCAAACAAAGGCACAAGAGCGTTTCTGTAACCTTCACCGGTATGAGTGCCAGCATAGTTAATAATTGCTTCTCTTTCCCAGTCAAGTATCCAGTGTCTCTTGGGAATAATACGGTTATGATTATTGGGCTGTTCAAACCGGATTATCCAAGAATAATATTTACTGGAACTCAGGCCGATCATTGTCAACAATTTATTAACCGGAGTATTTGTTTTAATAGTCATCATTGAAGTAAACTCAACAATATTATCTCTGACGTCAGGTTCAACCCAAAGAGCATTCAGTTCTCCCCATCGATACTTTTTTTTATCTCGATGTTCTCACGTATGGGATAACTGATTGCTTCGTCACGGTCTTTGAGTTTGGATTGTAGATTTTCGATCTTTTTCTGTTCTGCCGATGTTTGTTTGGGAGTCGATACTTTAGGAGTAAAAATATCTGTTGCTGATTCAAATAATTTTTTCTTCCAATTATAAATATCATTTGGACGAACTTCGAACTTCGCGGCTAATTGACTGATTGGAACATTGTTTTCCAATAGCTCTCTTAGAATCATTACTTTTTGTTCTGCCGTTTAATGCTTTCTTTCTCTCATGAAATTCTCCTTCTTTTTACTCTATGCGAAATTTAGAAAATTCCATTTCCATCTGAAGCATTACAATTCCCCATCCTTTCACCTATTGTTTATTAAATCAGGTATTGACATAAACTAAAAGTAAAGTAAGAGATGGTTAAATAATTAGCAATTAGTTTTGTATTTAAAAGAGTGACAACTCGCAAGTTGTCACTACATGAAAAATTAATCAGCGGCTAAGCATGCTATTGCAGTGGTGTTAACGATATCATCAACACTACAACCGCGTCTAAAATCTATGCTCTCAAATTATTTTAGAACTTCAGGTCTTTCACTCCCGTCCTTTTGTTTGGGGGTCACTATTTTTTTCAAACCCGGTTGAAAATACTCTTTGGGGCGAAGCACCCTCAATAGCTTTTAGTGCAATCGTCTGGACTTGCTGCCCGGATTCATTGACTTTTAGAACAAGCTGCTTTATTTGTTCGGTTTGTTCTTTAATTTTATTCTCAAGCGACTGGACAAGCTGTTTATGTAAATTTCGTTCCCCTTCTATTTCTTTCTGGCTAAGTTCGGATTGATGTCTAAATTTAAACTCAATTTTTTCTAATACAGATTTTTCAGTTTCTTTAACGGCATTTTCCAATTCCTTGGGAAAGTTTTCAACTTTTGCATTAAGCTCGACTAATTCTTTTTCCTTTAATGCAACTGCTTTCTCTCGTTCGGTTAATTCTTTTTCAACGGTACTCCTTTTATCAACAAGCTCTTTTTCAAGAAGCGCCTTCTGTTCTAAATATGTGTCTGAATCCTTCTTTCTTTTAAGTTGAAGATTATAACCATATTCCTCTTCCTCCCTCTGCCGTTCCTTTTTTAACAGAACATCTCTTTCTTTTTTGGAGTTCTCATA
Source organism: uncultured Ignavibacteriota bacterium (assembly GCA_947085815.1). Taxonomy (GTDB): domain Bacteria; phylum Bacteroidota; class Ignavibacteria; order Ignavibacteriales; family Melioribacteraceae; genus Fen-1258. Next base: position 20,776 of record CAMTXU010000005.1, read on the forward strand.
ATTATCTTGTTCTTGCTTCCATTGTAATTTCTTCTGAAACATTTCTTCTTCGAACGATGCTTTTTTATTTTCAATTTCAGCTTTAAAGTTCGCATCTTTTTCTTTCTGTGCTAAAATCATGGCAGAAAGAGTATCCGCATTAACTTTTATCTCGTAAATATCTTCAAGATATTTTTGTTCGATCTCGATTGCCGATTTAATTTCTTCTAACTTTTTATATTCAGAAGAAAGATTGTCGCCTACTTCATCCAGCGCATTTATTATTTCGATTTTCGTCCGTCCAACGCTGTTAACAATTTTTTCAAGAGAATTCTCTGAAGCCTGTTTAACAATTTTTTGCTCCTCTTCTTTTTTCTTTTCAGATTTTCTATCCTCATGTTTCTGCTCTTTTAGCTTTGCAAGAGCTTCGTCATATGCTTGTAAGATTTGACTCTTAGTGCTTTTTTCTGTTATCTGCGTCTGCATATTTTACCTCTTAAAATTTTTACGAATAAATTTAGCTAAAACAGATATCGAATAGTAATCATATGTGTTTGGGAGATGAAATACATCTCCTTATACATTCAATCCCTTATAGTATTATACTTGTCATATTGCTATTTGAATTGAGGTTACTAAAAAGTTATCGGAAGGAAATTCTTCATTTCTCGATCTATAATCTTCTATGAAAATTTTTACTGCTTCTTTCATCTCTTTCATAGTTTCCTCGTAGGTTTCTCCTTCAACATGACAACCTGGGAAAGCAGGGCATTCAGCATAAAAGCCGCCTTCTTCGCATTCTTCTATTATTACTTTATAATTATATAGCTTTATAAGCTTACCTCTTTTTTACTAACTAAAGGTAAATCCATTTTTTGTAAGTATCAATTCTAAAACCGAACGGAAATGCAGAAGGATTTTCTCTGATTCTATTTATTATATGTTCAATTTCAAGAACAAATTTATTTCCCAGCCCAAATACAAGATCATCATAATAGTCAAGGTAATATCCGAATATTTTACAAGCCCGGCTTACATTCCCAGGATGATTGGATAGATCTAGTAACCCCACTTTGTTCTTGATGATCTTTTCTTCGGTACTCATATGACTTCTCCTTCTGCTTTTTGTGATTTATTATATCTTAAACAGAAGTGTCAGATTAAATCGTAACTAACTCAACTTATCTTCCCGAATTATACTAATGGAAATTTTATATCTTATAAATTGGTAGCGTGACTTTCTTTATGAAAAAAGTTTTTACACAGAAAAAAAGGACTTGACCGCCTAAAGAATGGAATGCTATTAAGTTCTGAATCAATTTATGAGATTTTTATTGATTTATTGCATGTAACGATCTCAATAAATTAAAGTAAAGCTCTCCCGAATAGATTTTATATTTTATTTACACTCGATTTAACCGATATTTATGTTGGTTATCAGAAAGAATTCAACTATTTTTTGCCCCAAAATTAAGATATTGATCTTGATCTGGTATATACCTCTCTGAAGAGAATTACATAATTCAACACTAAAAATGGAGTAAAGCATGGTTTCTGAATTGTTTTATTTTGTTCCAATCTCATCTATTCTTGCTCTCGGTTTTGCCTATTACTTCTATTCCCGGTTGATGAAAGAAAGTGAAGGAACAGAAAAAATGGCAAGTATAGCTCTCTACGTAAGAAAAGGTGCTATGGCCTACCTTAAACAGCAATATAAAGTTGTTGGTTTTTTCTTTCTAGTTATTACAGCAATTTTTGCGATTCTTGCTTATGGATTTAATCTTCAAAATCCTTGGGTTCCATTTGCATTCATTACCGGAGGTTTCTTTTCCGGTCTTGCCGGATTTTTTGGAATGAAGACAGCTACTCAGGCCTCCGCTCGAACAGCAAACGCAGCAAGAGAATCGCTAAACCGCGGATTACAAATTGCTTTTAGAAGCGGTGCAGTGATGGGATTGGTTGTGGTCGGTCTTGGTCTATTAGATATATCAATTTGGTTCTATATACTTAATAGTGTCTATCCAAGTACAATGACTGACGGGCACAATTTAGTAATTGTAACCACAACAATGTTAACATTTGGAATGGGCGCTTCTACTCAAGCTTTATTCGCAAGAGTAGGAGGAGGTATTTTTACAAAAGCAGCCGATGTGGGTGCAGATCTGGTTGGTAAAGTTGAAGCCGGAATTCCTGAAGATGATCCAAGAAATCCAGCTACAATTGCTGATAACGTTGGTGATAATGTTGGCGACGTTGCCGGTATGGGCGCAGATCTTTACGAATCATACTGCGGAAGTATTTTAGCAACAGCAGCACTCGGCGCTGCAGCGTTTCTTCATAATCCGGCTTTGCAAATGAAAGCCGTAATGGCTCCGATGCTGATCGCGGCTGTAGGTATTATCCTTTCAATTGCAGGCATATTTGTAGTAAAAACAAAAGAGGGCGCTTCACAAAAACAACTTTTAGCCGCTCTGGGAAGAGGAGTAAATCTCAGTTCTGTTTTTATAGCAATCCTTTCTTACTTAATCGTACAAATGTTAAATATAGATAACTACCTCGGAATCTGGGGCGCTATTGTCACCGGGTTAGCAACAGGTATCATTATTGGAAAATCAACAGAATATTATACTTCACATTCATATAAACCAACTCAGCATATTGCTAATAACGCAACCACGGGTCCAGCTACTGTTATTATTTCCGGTCTTGGCGTTGGAATGGTTTCCACTGCTATTCCTGTTCTAACAGTTGCCGCTGGCATTCTTCTTTCCTTCCTATTCGCTTCCGGTTTTGATTTTGCCAATAGCGGCATGGGTTTATACGGTATTGGAATTGCTTCGGTTGGAATGCTATCAACATTAGGTATTACACTTGCTACAGACGCTTACGGCCCAATTGCTGATAACGCAGGCGGTAACGCTGAGATGAGCGGATTAGGAAAGGAAGTTAGACAAAGAACAGACGCGCTTGATGCTTTAGGTAACACTACTGCAGCTACCGGTAAAGGATTTGCAATTGGTTCTGCAGCATTAACTGCCCTTGCCCTATTAGCATCTTATGTTGAAGAAATTAAGATCGGACTTTTAAGAATTGGTCAAGTTACAATGGATTTAGGTAATAATATAATTGTTCAAACTGAGAGAGCTACTCTTACCGATGTGATGAAATTCTACGAGGTAACCTTGATGAATCCTAAAGTTCTCATAGGAGTTTTTGTCGGTTCAATGATGGCATTTATGTTTTCCGGTTTAACTATGAATGCAGTCGGAAGAGCCGCCGCTAAAATGGTTGATGAAGTAAGAAGACAATTTAAAGCATTTCCCGGAATATTAGAAGGTACACAAGAACCCGATTATGCTACTTGCGTGGCTATCTCTACAAAAGGCGCTCAATTAGAAATGATACTCCCATCAATGTTAGCAATCTTAATTCCAATTCTTATGGGATTATTGCTTGGCGTTACTGGTGTTATGGGCTTATTGGTTGGTGGTTTATCAAGCGGTTTCGTGTTGGCTATATTCATGGCTAATTCCGGCGGCGCTTGGGATAACGCTAAGAAATTTGTTGAAGAAGGTAATTTAGGAGGTAAGGGATCTGACGCTCATAAAGCTACAGTCATCGGCGACACTGTTGGTGATCCGTTCAAAGATACTTCTGGCCCAAGCTTAAATATTTTGATTAAACTGATGAGTATGGTTGCAATTGTTATGTCCGGTTTAACTGTTGCTTTTAGCTTAATCAAGTAATTTACTTTTTTAGAATTCTTACGCTTAATGGCTCCATTATTTTAATAAATAATTGGAGCCATTTTTTTGTCTGCTTTGATGAATATTCTTTTCTTTAGTTTGAAATCTTCTCTTTTCTCAATTCTATGCCGGTTGGATTAATCCAATAAACGGAAATCTATTATGCGGTTTGTATATATTTAGTTGCCCAATATTTCAAAATGCACTCAATAATAATTTTAATAGGATAAAAAAATGAAACACCTTAATGAATTGCTGACCAATCAGATTATGTTCTTCAACTTTATGAAAGAAAAATATAGAGTTTTCAACAATTCAAATATTTTTTTTAGGGATATTCAATACGCCATCAAGAGCTTTTTAGAGAAGAAGGAGAAGAAGATCAAATATGCCGAAGCTGAGAAACTTGCCCAAGAATTTACTCAAAAAATGGAAACTGAGGGGCACCTAATAAAAATGTCAAATAATGCCTGGAAAGTGAATTTTTCTTTCGAGAAGACTGTTATAGAACCAGTAGAGGTAATCGCAACAGAGAATTAATGAAAGAAAGGATTCATAATGAGTTCAGAAGAAAACCTTCAGTCCACTCTTATTGAAGATAAGATAGACATTGACATTACCGAAAAAGCAATTAACCAAGTAAAGCGAATTAAAGAAGAGAATAGTATTCCGGGAGAACATGCGCTGCGAATAGGTGTTAAGGGTGGCGGATGTTCGGGAATGACTTACCAGATGGGCTTTGACGGCGAAATTAAAGACGGCGACACAGTTATAGAAAAAGATGGTATCAGACTATCCGTTGATGGTAAAAGTTTATTTTATTTATCCGGCACAGTTCTGGATTTTAGCGACGGGCTGAACGGAAAAGGATTTGTATTTAGCAATCCCAACGCAACAAAAACTTGCGGCTGCGGCGAATCTTTTGGGGTTTAATATGGATAGAAAAAAATTTATTACATCGCTTGGCGTCTTAACCGTTGCCGGCGGTCTTAAAAAAATTGATGCAATTACAAACAAAATAAATCAATCATTAGATAGGAGTAAAACAATGAGTAAATTTGAGTTGATGCCGCTACCATATGCATTCGATGCGCTGGAACCGCATATTGACGCTCGCACAATGGAAATCCATCACGATAAACACCACGCAGCTTATGTGAACAATTTTAACAAAGCACTCGAAGGTTCAGAGTTCGAGGGAAAATCATTCGAAGAAATTTTCATGAACATTTCTAAAGCACCGGCAGCCGTTAGAAATAATGGCGGAGGAGTTTTTAACCACAATATGTTTTGGCAAGTTATGGGTCCAAGTAAAGGTGGGCAACCAACAGGCGCACTGGCAGAAGCAATCAACAGTACATTTGGTTCGTTCGATAAATTCAAAGAATTATTTTCAACTGCGGGTGCAACGCGTTTCGGTTCAGGCTGGGCATGGTTGGTTCTATCCGATGGCAAGTTGGTTATATCTTCAACACCTAATCAGGATAATCCTTTAATGGATATTGCTGAAGTTAAAGGTACTCCACTATTAACCTTTGATGTATGGGAACACGCGTACTATTTGCATTATCAAAACCGCAGACCGGATTATATAGCTTCATGGTGGAATGTCGTGAACTGGGATGAGGTGGCTAAGAGATTTGCAACGATAAAATAATTCATTATAAATTATCAGCCCATAGATTATCTATGGGCTGATATTAAAAACTAGCCCCTATAAACTTAATTCTATTCACTGCACGTTGAAGAGCAAGTTCTGCACGTAAAATATCAATATCGCCCTTACCTCGAGTTGCAAGTCTTTCTTTGGCACGCTCTAAGGATTTTTTCGCGCGTTCAACATCTATCTCTTCGGCAGATTCTACACTATCGGCAAGAATTAAAATTTTATTATCTCTTACTTCAATTGTGCCGCCGCCGGTGACGTATTCTAGGTGTTGTCCAGTCGCGTCTTCAATTTGAATCTTCCCGATTTCCAAAGAACTCATCAAAGGGGCGTGATTAAATAACACTTGAAAATTTCCCAGTGAACCCGGAACCGTAATTGATATTACTTGACCTTTGTATGCACTTTTCGAAGGAGTAATTATTTCGACAAAAATTTCTTTCATTATGATTTTGAATTCTCCGACTTAATTATGAGCCTCATTCTCATTGCATGCTCTTTGCTTTTTCAACAGCTTCTTCAATTGTACCTACATACATAAAAGCCTGCTCGGGTAAATTATCATGTTTACCTTCAAGAATTTCTTTGAAACTTCTTATTGTATCTTCGATCTTAACATATTTGCCCGCAAACCCTGTAAACTGTTCTGCAACATGGAACGGCTGGCTTAAAAATCTCTGGATTCTTCTCGCACGGCGCACAATAATTTTATCTTCTTCAGAAAGTTCATCCATACCAAGAATGTTAATGATGTCCTGTAAATCTTTATATGATTGAAGAATTTCTTTTACCTGTTTAGCAACATTATAATGTTCTTGACCGACGATATCCGGTTGTAAAATTCTTGAAGTAGAATCGAGCGGATCAACCGCAGGATAAATACCAAGCTCGGAAATTTGACGGCTCAAAACTGTTGTAGCATCAAGGTGAGAGAATGCCGTTGCAGGTGCGGGATCTGTTAAGTCATCTGCAGGAACGTAAATCGCCTGAACGGAAGTGATGGATCCTTTATCAGTTGATGTAATTCTTTCCTGAAGTTCGCCCATTTCCGATGAAAGATTTGGTTGATAACCAACTGCAGAAGGCATACGTCCGAGCAGAGCAGAAACTTCCGAACCGGCCTGTGTAAAACGGAAAATGTTATCAATGAATAACAACACGTCTCGTTCTTCTTCATCACGGAAATATTCCGCAATAGCCAAACCTGTTAAACCGATTCTTAAACGGGCTCCCGGCGGTTCATTCATCTGACCAAATACAAGAGCAGTTTTAGGCAACACACCGGATTCTTTCATCTCGAGCCAGAGATCATTTCCCTCTCTTGTTCTTTCACCAACTCCTGCAAATACAGAATAACCGCCATGCTGCTTTGCGATATTATGAATCAACTCTTGAATGATAACCGTTTTGCCAACGCCGGCGCCGCCAAACAAACCTGTCTTTCCGCCTTTGGAATATGGTTCGAGAAGATCAATAACTTTTATTCCGGTTTCAAACATTTCTTGGCGTGTAGAAAGAGTATCGAAATTTGGTGAATGACGATGAATTGCATAACGTTTTTTAGATTTGATTTCACCGAGTCCGTCAATTCCGTCGCCGATAACGTTGATAAGTCTACCCAATGTTTCCGGACCAACCGGGACAGTGATGGGTTCGCCAGTATCAATAGCTTTCATGCCGCGTACTAGACCATCTGTTGAATCCATCGCAACGGTACGGACTCTATTTTCACCAAGATGCTGCTGAGCTTCTACAATCAGTACTTCATCAGCACCCTCTATATTTTTTCTAGGGATTTTAATAGAATTGAAGATTTTCGGGAGGTGTCCGTCTTGAAAATCGATATCCACAACGGGACCAATTACTTGGGCAATTACGCCTTCGTTTGTAGCCATTTTTAATCCTTTTATTTCAAAATTTTGTGCGGAAAATTATGAAAGAATGGGGTGAATTCCAAAGATTTTGAAAATGAAAGAAGATTATGGATGTCCGGATTAAAAATATTGAGAGCATTTTCATTAATCATGTATCTCATAATTATTAAGCTGGGTTATAAATACTTCGCTATATTTTTTGGCTCCCCATTTTTTTGCCAAGTCATTTCAGGTAAAAAAAACCCAGCTTAATGCTGAGGTGAAATCTCAAAGAAATTGATGTACGATAATCTCAACGCAGAAATTACTTGATTAATTTTGTTGTATGCTACTTTCAATTTCTTGGAAATGTTAAAAGCGTTATAAACCTCAAATAAAGCTCCCCGCCGCAAGGAGCGGAGTATCAGAAACAAGTCATTACGAATCCCGCTTTAGCAGGACGAAGTAATCGCTTACATCAAATTGTTTCGCTACGTTCGCAATGACGATTGCACGCCGCTTTGCTTTGGTATGCGGGGCGGGGGGGAATTAAACCCAGAGAGATTAACAAATTTAGAACGCGCTTCTTTACCGATGATAATTTTTCTCTCCATTCCTTAAAGTCCAATCTGAAGAGTATGTTTTCTTCAAAGATATTTTTCTTTACCGGTTTGTATGTAACCCATTCTTAAAAATCTCTGACTTCTTTTTCTCTTCTTTTGTAGAACGAAAGAGCGTCTCGAGTAGAAGTGCCGCCGGGACCTTTCTTACAAACGGACCTCTTGTCAACTTCCTTTGCTCTCTGAGTAATGAAGCATTTGTAATTTTGTTCTACAATGGGTTTGCCGAGTTGAATATCGTGAACGTATTTTTCATACGACTGAGCAACTAGTTCTTGAACTTTGTCTTTTCTGCGAAGATCATATCTTAGAACAGCGTAATATGCTTGTTCGTTGCCGGCGGTATACAATCGTCCCAACTCATATTCTCTCCTGGTTATAAGTGCTTATACCAGAATTTTATTTTGTTTTCAGCTGCCTCCTTTTATAATTCTAATCGGCACTTTAAATACATCTATTGCATCCAGAGACCAGGGACGTTTGGGCAACATATCCTCCTTTTTTGAAATTTTTAGATTGATGTATATCTACTTATACCAGGGAAGTGTTACAATTCTTATTTTTATTTCGTGGTTGTAATTTTAATATGCGTGTGGATTTTGTGATGCGGAGAGATCTAGTGCTTTATACTTTTATTCTTGAAAAGTCGAACTGATACGGAATAATAACAACAAACTGTGTTCCTTGCCCAACAGAACTCGACACTTCTATTTTCCCATCTAGCATTTGAATAAACTCTTTGCAAATTGCAAGTCCAAGACCACTACTATATCTATCAGAGTGAACTTCATCCAAAGAAACGAATGGGTTGAAGATATCACTCAACTTGTCTTCCGCAATTCCAATGCCGGTATCTGCAATTTTTGTTATAATTTCGAATTGATCATCTTTAAGCTGACGATTATTCAAAAAAACCTTTATGCTACCGGTACGAGTGAACTTGATTGAATTTGCAATTAAATTGGTAATTATCTGTCGATATTTCTTGACATCGGAGTAAGCCAAAATTTTTGAAGCTTTTTCTATGGTTAGGATTAGGTCAAGTCCCTTCCCGGCAGCTAATGGTTTTAGCAACAGTATAATGTCTTCAATTTCTTCTTGAATATTAAACAGAGCGATTTCATTTTCTATTTTACCGGTTTCAATTTTGGCGTAATCAATAAAATTGTTGATCGTGTTAAGCAAGTGACCTACAGCAGTCTTAACAGATTTTCCATACTTTTTAACTTCATCCATCGAATGGAGTATATCCTCTTCAATCATTTGTTGAAACATGAGAATGGAATTAAGCGGTGTTCTTACCTCGTGATTAATTTTTGCCAGTAATTGAATTTTTTGATTCTTTTCGAGGAGGGACAATTGTGCCATATGTTCTTTTTCTTTTGTTTCATTAAGCAATTTTGAAGCAATTTCTTTTTGTTTATTTATAGCTATTACTTCGTTAGTCTCGTCTTTAATAATGAAGTCGATATTTCTATGCCCGTTTTCTAAGAGCACTTTTTTTGAGAGGACTCTTAAATAAATCATTTCACCGGCTTCGTTCTTGAAATTTACACTGACTTCATGAGTATCCTCATCGGATGTATTAATGTGAAAGAAATATTCCTTGAAACTGGAATAGTTTATAAGTTCTACTATATTTGTTGGTTTTGTGCTTTGTTCAGTTTCCAGTAAAGAAGTAAAAAATCTATTCTGGGTAAGAATATTTCCTTGAATATCTGTTCTGCAAATGCCTATAGGCAAACTGTTAAAAATAAAATTTATCTCTTCTGTCTTCGCTTTATAGATTTTTCTCCGATTGTAATTGACCGCGCTTGCCACAACGCTTAAAAGACTAATGAGGCATACAAATATTGTTATAGAAAAAAGGTTTGGTAAAAGGAAAATATTTGACCCATTGAAAATGATTGAACCCGCAAAAAGTAGATTATAGTATATGGCCACAATGATTTGGTTTTTCACTTCCCAGCTGAAAATTAAAGCTGTTGTGAATATTAATAGCGAAAGTATTTGGGAATTAATGAATAGAGTATTCGGGATTTTGTAAATAGTATATATGAACGAACTGATGAGCGAAATAATTAGTAAATGGACTAGAATGGTTGATATTAATTGACTGATATTCTTAAAAGAAAGGGAAAATATTGTCAGTGAAATAATTGTAAACAAAACTCTGGCAATGTAAATATCGATTGCAAAAAAATGAAAATAAAAAATCTCAAATAATAAAGACCAGCTTCCGGCAATTATAGAAATTGCGGATGATATTTTTAGAGATTTTATAATTTCTTCATCTGCCGATGAATTTTCTACAGTTGGCATTGATTCTCTCATGTTTTCCGAATGTGGGATACCCTATAAATATTTCTTAATCTCTTCTATCAGATTTTTCGTATCAAAGGGTTTAACTACAAAACTATTGGCACCAGCCGAGAGTGAGTTATCCCGGTCTTTCCTAAATGCAAATGCTGTTACTACTATTATAGGGGAGTCCTTGTATTTATTCATTAGTCTTAACTCCTTTATCAAATCAATCCCGTCTTTTTCGCAATTTAGAGCTAAATCGATAATAAATAACTCATAGGTATCTTCACTTAATGCAGTATCAAATTCTTTATCATCACCGCATATTTTGACATCATAAATCTTTGATAGAATTCCTTGGTACACCAGTTGATTTAGACGATCATCCTCAACAACTAGTATCTTCTTTTTTTCCACAGCATTACCTCTCAAGCACATAAGTATTTCAGTGATGTAATTATTTTTTTTCAGTAAAGATTAATGTAAACTTAGTTCCTATTCCTTTCTTCGATTCTGCTTCAATGGTTATTCCGTTTAAGTCGCAATATTTTTTTACGAGAGATAATCCTAACCCACTCCCTTCATAACTTCTTGAATACCCTCTTTCTTCTTGGGTAAAAGGCAGATACATTTTAGTCATAAATTCTTCCGACATTCCTATTCCGGTATCCTCAATGCTTACTTTAATTAATTGTTCGTTTTTCTCTACCTTCATCAAGATGGATCCTTGTTTTGTGTACTTGATTGCATTGTCAACCAAATTTACAAACAGTTGATAAATAGTGTATTTGTCGCCGTGTACTATTGCTTCGTTGATGTTCGAAATGAAATTATATTTTAGACCTTTTTCTGTTAAGGGTATATTAAAATCATTTTCAATTCTTGTTATAATTTCTCCGAGTAGAGCGATTTCTGTAAAGATTGGTTCATACGTGCCAATCTGTAATTCGGAAGAATTCAATATCATGTCAACAGTTCTTATCAGTCTATGACCGGCAGAATCAATCCCATCAAAATATTCCTTAAGATCAGGTGTTATTTTTTCATCCAACTCTTCTCTTAATATATTGGCAAAACTTATGATTGCATTCATTGGCGATCTTATTTCGTGCGACATTTGAGCAAGGAATTCTGTTTTCAGTTTATCGGATTGTTCTGCTTTTTCTTTTGAAATGATTAATTCTTGCTCTACTCGTTTACGTTCAATAACTCTTGCTACCTGAGATGAAACATATTCGAGCATTTGAAGTTCTTTCTCACCATAAACTTTCGAATCTGAATAGTGCTGTACAACCATAACGCCAATAGCTTTAGTGCCGACAATTAGTGGAACGCCAAGCCAAACAGCAGAAGGAGAACCGCTTCGAATAATTTCTCCTTTATTACTCATTTCTAAAATTTGTTCAGAATTAACAAGTAAAGCTTTTCCCTTTCGGAAAACAAATTCAGTTAAACCGTTGCCGAATAGCCTCGGTGGTCTCAGGGTATCCACTTCATCTATGGAATATGGAAAGTTTATTAAATTATTTATTTCATCATATAGCGATATATAGAAATTCTTTGCCGGCATAATTGTGCTTATTACTTCATGAACAAATCTATAAAGATCATTAAGTGATGATGTTTTATTTGTTTCTTCAGAGATTTGATAAAGAGCATTTTGCAATTGTTCAAAAAGTTTGCGCTCGGTCATGTCTTCCATCGCACCGATCATGCGTAAAGCTTTACCATTTGCATCCCTGTTGATGAAGCCCCTATCAACAACGGTAGCGTAACTGCCATCCTTTCTTCGAAAGCGATATTCGCCAGTCCATGATTGTTGTCCAGAATTAATTGCGGTGTAAATTCCGGACTTAATACGGCTGAGGTCTTCCGGATGAATTCGATTTGTCCACGATTCGATACCTGGCTCGATCTCTTTGGGCTGGTAGCCGAACATCAATTGGAAATTCTCATTCCACCAAAGCGCGTCGGTTTGAAGATTCCAATCCCAGATTGTGTTGAAAGTGGCGCGATTTGCCAATTGATAGCGCTCTTCACTTTCCCGCAGCGCTTCCTCAGCTCGTTTGCGCTCGGTGATGTCGCGGATAATGGCATGCATTGCCTTTGGTTGTCCGGTGTCATCTCTGAGCAGAGATACACGCAACTCTACAGGGAAGATGGTGCCATCTTTATTCCGATATTCTTTCTCGTATACACCGGAGAAGTTATGCAACAGAATTTCTTCTTGGACAATGCGCGCTTCGATAGCGTGCCACTTTTCCGGCGTGATATCCAAATAAGTCAAATTGAGTAACTCATCTTCAGTGTAACCCAGCATTTCCCTATAAGTGCGGTTGCATTCCAGAATGCGTCCAGACATGTCCATCAGCACAAACGCGTCGGTCATCGTTTCGTGAAGCATGCGGTATTTCAGTTCGGATTTTTGAAGGGCTTCTTCGGCACGTTTGCGCTCTGTAAAGATTGGAGCTATCCTTGAAATACCGACTACCATTAAGAGTGATATCACGAGCGCTGTAAGTTCGGCGTTAAAATCGAGCCGGATCATCGTGTCTCCTGAAAGCATACGAATGAGTGGGATACACCGTCTTAGCGCCATAAGCATCAGGGCTGCTGCAATGAGGCTCCACGCTGTCCGTCTACCTGTAAGGGGAATAAGCCTGAAAGCTATGATTGCTGCGAAGAATTGCAGGAGAATAGAAAAAGCCAAAATGAGCATGACTATCATAGAAGTGTCTCCCTTATAACTTTCCTGATGCTTTCTTTCAGCTCGATCTCTTCGGGCTGGTGGCAGAACAACAATTGGAAATTATCATTCCACCAAAGCGTGTCAGTAATGGTTTCGTGAAGCCTGGGGTATTTCAGTTCGGATTTTTGAAGGGCTTCTTCAGTACGTTTGCGCTCGTTTTCAGATTCTATGAATTCAAGAACTTCAAGTCCGCCGGCAGAAGCCCTGATGCCAAAGATTGGGAAACTGGAAGTTTTATTTTGTTCTTCAGTTTCAATCTCTTTTTCATTTTTCAACTGCATGTCTGCGGATTTCAATTTCTTTTTTGCAGCAGAAATACTTTGCGTGAATTTTACTTTTTCTTTTTTATTGACCTTTGCCATGACTCCACTCCATGTCTAATAATGGTCAGATTTTTTTGGTTACAATCTGTTATTTTTGATCGAGCAAATTTTCGAAAAAAAACAAGATTGATAAAAGAATAAGATATATTTTTTTAAAGCTATGTATTGGGGAGAGGAGATGGGAGAGTGGTAACCATGTATCATCAATTACCTATTGCTTTATCAACTTGTTTATAAACTACAATAATTTTGGTTAAGATGTAATTAAAATAAAAGCTGTTCGACCTTAGTGTTCCTTATGTCCTTCTTCAAAAAAAATGTCAAGCAACCGAGTCTTTATTATTCTTTTTAGAAATATCAAATTAATTTTCTATAAATAAAAAAAGGTCGAATGTAGGTAAGTAACCCTGTCTGCCGACAGGCAGGCTCGAATGTTATTTTAAGACCTTCGAGATTATAAAAAACGCAGAGACGGGATATATCCCGTCTCTACAAAAACTTAAACATTCACTCCTACATTTTGCGCAAGCTTCATCCCCTTTTCAATCGCTTGCTTGTTAAGCGGAATTAGATGATGGTATCTTTCCGGAAGAACTTTTTTAGTTCCTCACACAATATTTTGTAAATCTACAGTTTATTAATTAATTTTATTACGTAAAATGAGAATAAAAAAATGCAGCCGATGTACCGCCTTCATGCAATTGAAAGAATGTTTGAAAGAAGAATAAGTGAAGATGATGTAAATAGAATTCTCTTTGAAGGAAAAGTGATTGAAGAATATGAAAATGATCAGCCATATCTGTCAAAACTTATATTAGGATTTATAGATCAGAGACCGATACATATAGTAGCGGCTGAAAACAAAGAGGAAAATCAAACCATAATCATAACTGTATATGAGCCAGACAGAATAAAATGGGATGAAAAATTTGAAAGGAGAATAAAATGAAATGTACGATTTGCAAAATTGGTGAAACAATTGGCGGGAATACTATTGTTACTTTAAATAGAGATGAAATGGTTATTGTTTTTAAGAATGTACCTTGCAAAGTATGTAATAACTGCGGTGAAAAATATATTGAACAGAGCATTTCAAGAAATTTATTAAGCACCGCCGATGAAGTAAATAAAAGTGGTGTTCAAGTTGATATCAGAGAATATAAAGCCGCTTAATTATTGTGTGATATAACCTTCGAGGTTGTAAAGCAGTAACCCCGAAGGTTGTGCCTAGGAGGAAACTCCAATGTTTTGCGCGAGTTCCATTCCCTTTTCAATCGCTTGCTTGTTAAGCGGAATTAGATGATGATATCTTTCCGGAAGAACTTTTTTAATTCCCTCAATAATATTTTCCATCTTGATGATTGGTTTTCTTTGTAGGAATGCGCCAAGAACAATCATATTCATCACTTTGGAATTCTTCAGCTTTGTAGCTTCGATTGCTGCTTCGATAGGAACAATTTCAATATCCGTTCTGGTTGGTGGATTAAGAATTGTGCTGGCTTCATAAATTAAAAGACCGCCCGGTTTTACAGCTTTTTCAAATTTATCTAAGGATGGCTGATTTAATGCAATTACAGTATCAAACTTTGTAAGTATTGGTGAACTGATTTTAGTATCACTTATAATAGCAATACAATTGGCAGTTCCGCCCCGCATTTCAGGACCGTATGAAGGCATCCAGCTTACTTCTTTATTTTCCATAACACCGCTGTAACATAATATTTGTCCCATTGACAAAACACCTTGACCGCCAAATCCGGCAATGATCATTTCTTCTTGCATAATTATTCTCCTTTATCTGTCGCAGGCAGGCTTTCTGCTTTAGGTACTTTAAGATCGCCAAGCGGATAGTAGGGCAGCATGTTTTCTTCCATCCATTTATTAGAATCAACAGGAGTCATTTTCCAATTTGATGGACAGTTGGTAACGATCTCAACAAAGCTCAATCCTTTTTTAAGTTCTTGATATTTGAAACCGTTCATGATTGCTTTTTTTGCTTTACGAACATTCACAGGAGTATTGACTGCGGTGCGAGTGCAATAATAAACCCCCGGAAGTTGAGCAATTAGCTCAGTAATTTTTAATGGATTGCCCATTATTGAAACATCACGCCCGTGTGGTGTTGTTGTTGATTTCATTCCGGGGAGTGTGGTGGGTGCCATCTGTCCACCTGTCATACCATAAATTCCATTGTTGATAAAAACGATCAAAATATTTTCACCGCGGTTACATGTATGAATTGTTTCTCCGGTTCCAATTGCAGCAAGATCACCATCACCTTGATATGAAAAAACATACTTATCGGGCATCACTCGTTTAATTCCGGTTGCACAAGCAGACGCGCGCCCGTGCGGGGCTTCGGTCATATCTATATTCATATAATTGTACATAAATACTGAGCAGCCAACCGGCGCAACACCAATAGTTTTATCTTGAATACCAAGTTCGTCGATTACTTCCGCAATTAGACGATGAGCCACACCGTGCCCGCAGCCCGGACAGTAATGCATTGGAGTATCGATCAAAGTTTCGGTTCTTTCAAAAACCAAATTATCATTTGTGCAAATACTTTCTTCAGCAATCACTTCTGAAAAATGCTGCTCTTCTGTCATTGTTTTTTCGTTCATACTGTTTCTCCTACAAATTTTTCTTCGAGCTTATGAAGAATTTCTTCCGGAGTTGGAACGATTCCACCCATTCTTCCAAGAAACTCTACGGGTATTTTTCCATTTACCGCGAGACGTACATCTTCTACCATTTGACCGGCATTCATCTCAACAGTTAAAAATCCTTTTACTTGACCTGCGAGTTTGCTCAATTCATCGTAAGGATATGGATAAACAGTTATTGGTCTAAACACACCAACCTTTATTCCTTTTTGGCGGGCAAGTTGTGCCGCTTTCTGGCAAATACGCGCAACCAATCCAAAAGCCACTAGAACAACTTCAGCGTCATCGCACTCGAATTTCTCAAATCGAATCTCTTCCTTTTCAATAGCTCTATATTTTCTCTGAAGATGAAGATTAACTTCTTGCATCTGATCCGGCTGTATATGAAGTGATGTAATAAAATTTCGTTCACGCGTTTTAGGTTTTCCTACTGTTGCCCAATCGGGGTCTTCTGTTGATCGTGGCATTTGATCTGGCAGTTGTACTTTTTCCATCATCTGTCCTAGTGCACCGTCGGTAAGAATCATAACCGGATTGCGCCATTTGAATGCGAGATCGAAACCTAACTTAACATGATCTACCATCTCCTGAACTGTTGAAGGGGCGAGCGCGATCAATTTATAATCGCCATGTCCGCCACCTTTCACGGTTTGAAAATAATCTCCTTGAGATGGTTGTATGGTGCCAAGTCCCGGACCTCCGCGAACAACGTTTACTAATAAGCAGGGTAATTCTGCACAAGCGATATAAGAGATTCCTTCTTGCATTAAACTAATACCGGGGGAGGAGGAGGAGGTCATCACTTTCTTTCCTGTTCCGGCAGCACCATATATCATATTGATTGAAGCAATTTCACTTTCTGCTTGAAGAACAACCATACCCGTTCTCTCTAAAGCGTCTTGTGTTAAGTATTCCAATATTTCTGATTGAGGGGTGATGGGATATCCGAAGTAACCGTCACATCCTGCAAGAATTGCAGCTTCAGCAAGTGCTTCGTTACCTTTCATTAATTTTAATTCTTTCATGAGTTCACCGTTACGGTTATATCGCCGGTTACATTAGTTATAGTTGCTAATTGTTCTTTCTTTTTTTCAGTCTTGCGGTAAACTTTAATTATACCATCCGGACAAACCAGAGCGCAATTAGTGCAGCCAGTACAGTTGTCTTCTATTTTTACAATATAGTGATAACCTTTCGAGTTAATTTTGCGTGAAAGCTCGAGCGAATCTTGAGGACACGCTACGGCACAAAGTTCACACCCTTTGCATTTTTCGATATCAATTAAGATATCCCCTTTCACTTTAGACATCGGTTAACCTCACATTATTAAACAAAAAGGTTACAGCACTTGCAATAACCTTTTGAAAGTTCTTCTCATTTGATTTAATTATTTTCGATAAAATTATATTCAATGAAAGCCCGTTTACAACAAAAATTAATAGAAACTAACGTGCCAACTAATTTTCCTTTTTAATCAATTTTTAACCTCTTTTTATGCGTTTAATCAGCAATTTTCAATACTTATCGAGTCATCTATGGTAGAAGAACTGCTCATGTCAAATGTTTTTTTATTTATGAGAACGCAAAAAAATATTTGAGAAAAATTAAATTCTGTATAGCTCTTTCGAAAAATAAGGAAATTTTGTGGAAGTTCAAGGAGGGGTTTTAGAAAAATCATAAACAAGATCGCAAGCCACGAACAATTTGAGAGTTTTGATAAGTTACAGTAATATTATAATTAAATTTCTTCCATTAGCATAAAGAGAAAAGGAGTTTAATGAAAAAATCGGATGAGGTTTTAACTGTAAATTCCATAACAAAACAATTTGGAGTTATTACCGCAGTAAATAATCTTTCATTCAGTATCCATAGAGGAGAAATTTTTGCGCTGCTTGGTCCCAATGGTGCCGGCAAAACTACTACGGTGAGAATGTTGATGGATATAATCAAACCGGATGAAGGTAACATTGAGTTTCGCTTAGACGAAAATAAAAGCTTACAGGCTCCTCTTGCCTCGGAATTAGGATATCTACCCGAGGAACGTGGATTATATCAAGAAATTCCAATAATTAAGACTTTGGTATTTATGGGTATAATTAGAGGAATGGAAAAAAATCAAGCTCAGAGATCATCTGAAGAATGGCTCGAAAAACTTGAATTACTGGATAGAAAGAATGAAAAACTAAGTACTCTTTCCAAAGGGAATCAACAGAAAGTTCAGTTTATTTCTTCTGTTCTGCACAATCCATCATTTGCCGTACTTGACGAACCTTTTGCTGGTTTCGATCCGATCAATCAAGAAGCATTTTTAATGATAATCAAAGAGCTTCGAGATAAAGGAACCACAATACTATTAAGTGCACACCAAATGCACTTAGTTGAACGTATTGCCGACCGTGTTTTACTATTAAACAATGGGAAAAAAATTGCTTATGGAACCGTTGATGAAATAAAGAAAGACTTTTCTACCGGAGAAAAAATAATAATCAATGTTGAGAGCAAACCGGATTTATTGTTGCTCAAAAATGATGATGCGGTGGAAAAAGTTGAATTCATAAATGATACTGAAGTAAAAATATTCTTAAAGCAGAACAAATCATTATCGGGATTGCTAAATAAAGCCGCTTCAAACTATAAAATAACTTCTGTAAAGACTGAGCATATATCTTTACACGACATATTTATCGAGAGAATTAGTAAGGACAAAGGTGACAGTAATGGATAATGGGAAAAGCTCAAAAATCAAATTGACTTTTGAAGTTGCTAAATGGGAATTCAACAGATGGTTCAAATTAAAGGATCAGATCATCACACTATTGATTAGCGCATTTATTAGTCTTCTAATTTTTGGGGGAAAAGCTCTCATAGAAAAATTCAGTGATAATAAAGTTGATTTAGTCATTATCAACAGCCACATTCTTCCTATCAAATTAAGTAAAGAAAGTAAAATCGAACTATTAAAAAAAGAATTTGATGAGATAGATGAGCAGAAGAAATTATTGTCGGAAAAAGAGATAAGTGGAATACTGATATTAAACGATATTGATAATATTGAATTAACGGTTAATAAAGAACCAGCCTGGCTTGGAGAATTGAAGGGAGCACTCACCTCTGCACGGCAGCAAATCAAACTTAAGCAATCAAACATCTCCCCGGAGCAGTTGAAAAATATTTTTCAGCCCGCTCAAATAAAAATGAACTACACCGAAACTAAAAGAGAAAGAAGCAGTACAGGTGATAAGGTTACAGCCGGAATTTTTATTGGATTAATGCTG
>CAMTXU010000006.1:0-62964 GCA_947085815.1 uncultured Ignavibacteriota bacterium
ATCCTCTTTTTGTTTTTAGGATGGCAAGTGAACTATTTTTTATTTCACTTGTAAATGTGTACGATGTTTGCTAACTAACTATCACTAACTGTGCACGATCTTGTGCTAATTTTCTGTTACCGATGTTCTGCTTATTGTCATATAAGAATTAAGGCAGACTTAAGGAAATGACAAGAAAGGCAAACTCCGCTAAAAAGAAGCGGGACAGATTTAGCTGAAGAGGAACCAACCTACTAGCATGCAGATTTGAGACCAATTGCAATGCTTAATTCCCTTTGCATAAAACAAAGGTAATTATGGTTATTATTTGATATCAAATAACAGCCACATTTACGGTAATGTGGCTAATATTTGAATTTGTAAAGGGAGAATTGAATAGATAATTAATGTTCGTCAATATTAGGAATGTGAGTTGACAACTCACATAGTAGATATGTAGCATTATTAAGAATTTCAATGATTATCATTTCAAATGGAATTCATAGTCAAAGAAAAGGCGTTTCCTTCCCGCCTAGACTCGACGTTCGTCTCGCTTTGAAGGCGAAGTAGGTCTAGTCGAGGCTGATAACTAAGGGGGTCCCTTAGTAAAAGAAGATGAGCAGAATGAATTGATTAATGTTCCCTTCTACCGGTGAACAATACAGGACAGGCTCGAAAGAATCCCACATTAAATCAGCGGGACGGGCATCACCGAAAGTTTAAGACTGCAAAATAAATGATTACCTCTTCTTTTCTTTGAAGAAAAGAAGCCCCGCATAAAAACGCTGCGGGGCAGGCGCCAGATCAAGACTGTAAAAATTTGGCTAAAGATTTCATTCACTTCATTATGGAAATTAAACTTGCCCGGCAGAGCCGGACCTCGAACAGAAATTTCCATTTAACGCATTTCTCATTCATTCTTTTAACGCCAAGTATTTGAGGTCGTTCAACAGGATAAAAATGAGTGAGAAGATTTACAAATGGCGCCTCGACTTCCACTTCGACAAACTCAGTGCTTTGGCTCGGAGTGACAGATGAACGAAAAAATATATATCTGGATAATTGGTGGGCTGTTGAGTCTTATAACCTTCGCCGCCTCTTCGTTTCACTCAGTGCTTCGGCTCAGGAAACTATTTTATGAATGAAACCATAATTATATGGCTAATTGGCGCTTTAGTAAGTCTCGTCAATTTTTTGTTTTGGTCCAGGATTAAAAGAATTGAGAAAGATGTTGATGAAGCTAAAAAGAAATCATCTTCAATTGAGAAAAATTATTTGTCCCGGTTTGAAGTTCTGCATAATAAGTTGAGTGAGGTTGAGAAAAATATTATTCGGGAGATTTACAATGTAAAGCTTTCAGCTATTAGCCATCAGACTTTAGAAAAAGAAGGAGGTTGAAATGGGAGTGTTAGATTTTTTAAGTGGAATTGTAAAGCCAATTACTGATTTGATTGATAATCTATCAACATCTGATGAAGAGCGCGGGAAACTTCAGAATGAGTTGACGAAAATTGAGAATGAATTTTTAGGTAAAGCTTTAGAATATGAATCAAAGTTATTGGATTCTCAATCCCGGGTTGTTGAAGCCGAAGCGAAAGGACAAACCCCGCTAAAAAGAAGCGGGGCAGGTCTGGCTGCAGAGGAATTGGAGACCAATTACTATGCTTACTTTTTTGATTCTTGTTGTTTGTGATACCCCCGCAAAGATGCGGGATGTTCCATTTTGGATGGCTTGCTTTTCGACTTAGTAATGAAGTCCCGTAAAAAGCACGGGATAGACTATGGACTTTATTACAAATTGGTTTAGGTGGATATGTAGTTGGTAGAACTGGCGAAAAGATTGTTGAAAAAATTAGAAAATGAATCACCTACAAAATCTATATCTTTTTAGGTTTAGAATCGTTTAGAAATTTTTCAAATCTGCGCCAATGCTTCCCTAGCCCCCGCAATACTTCATCGAAATCCGGAATATCTTTTATTTGATTGGTCAACTGAGATTCCCATTGCTGTTTAAATGTTTGTTCTTTTGCTGAAATAATTTTTACCAACTTTGTATAATCCAATTTTTTGTATTCCGCTTTTCGCTGAAGATCAAAGATGTAGTCTTCGATATTGTTTCCGTTTTCTTCAAACATGTACCATAAATCGTATAGATCCCTTGGCGCTGTTCTTTGCATTAAAGATCTCATTTTCTCAGAAATGATTTCTGATAATGAATAAGCTGAAATTTTATATCTATCCGTTAAATCTGAATATTCATTACTAACGTCTTTTTATTCAGGCTTATCGCATATTATTTCATCGTTACTAATATCAACTTTGATACTTTTATTTTCTCCTTTACCACCTAGCGGACCGGTATAAGCTAAATAAAAATTGTAATTGCCAGTTTGATGCTGCGTTTCATCTTGAATGTTGAGAGTGATTCTCGATTCAGCATAGACCCATTTAATCAAATCAGTAAATTGTTTTTTAATTTCATCAGTATTAAGAACATCTCCACCAAATGTAAAATCCAAATCTTCGGAAAGCCGATATTCCGGAAAATATATCTTTCTTAGAGCTGTGCCACCTTTGAAGATCAATTTCTCTTTCAGAATATCTGTTTTAGATATCCCTTTTAATACCCAACCAATTACATAATCCTTTTCAATCTGTGTATCTCTAAGACCAAGTTTAGCGGCAATTGTTTGTATTTCACCAGGACGTATCATAGGTTTAAGTTAATAAAGAATTAATGGCAGAATCAATTCCAACATTGTCAATTATCTTCCATTCAGAATTGTATTTACCGGATTTGGGAAGAGAGGGATCGAGAAGCGTATATGAACTGCTGATGTTAGGTTTAATTTTATTTTTTACTGAATAAAATAAATCAAGATATTGCAATATAAAACCCAATCTTTTTAGAACAACTTGCGTATCAAATTTGTCAAGATACAAATGCATTTTCTCGAGATTGATTTGTTCACGGCTTTTATGAATTGCCTTGATGATTTCAGGAATTCCCCCGGAATAATTTGGCTTATACAGGCAATCTATAATTGTCTTTTCAATCTCACTGCAGTAAATTTTATTGAAATCATCGATCCATTTTTTTTCAAAACCAAAGAATCGTTGTTCATTATAGGTTATGAATTCAAATTTAACTTTCTTGATCAACTGTTTTTTGGGTGTAAATTGTTTTTTTGTGACAATCTGTTCTGACAGCGAAGGTTGCGTTACAAGACCATGAATATCTAATGCACTATAAAAACCAATGTAATATACCTCCGGTTGTACTAATTTTTCAGCAACCAGATGCCAGTTTGGAAAATATTTATCACTTTCCTTTTCGTAAGGAATGAGATTATATAGTCCATCTTTGATTCTTAGAATTAGACCTCTTTTTGTCATGTCACTAAGCAATTTTCGAATTGCCGATTCTTCACTATTAATCAATATCTCCCGTGCATCTTTAAGAGTAAAGAAATCTTGATTCTGCAGGTGCAGTTCTTTTAACAATTCTGCCGAACGATATGATATATGTTTTTTCATATTAAGAATGTGAGCTAAAAGCTCACAATATCAATACTATACCTTATTTATGATTTTATGGTGATTTATTATACCCATTATGTGAGCTAATAACTCACAAGGCGAATATAGAACATTATTTTGAAATTACAAAAAATTCTTATTTCAAACAGAATCTTGGTCTAAGTAAAGGCGTTTGTTGGACTAACGTGATTTCTTAGTAAAGGGAAAAGCGTTTACTTTAACTAAGGATATTCCTTAGTAAAAAGAGACTCCACTTTCTTTTCTTGGCGCAAGAAAAGAAACAAAAGAACATGCACTCAAAAAGAATTGCTAAATTTTCACTTCATTCCGGGAAGAAAAATAACTCCGCTCCCAATATTGATCATAGAAAATATTGTTTCGGTTTCGTCAAACAGATTTTTCTTCTTTTCCTTCATCCCGTTCAGATTTTATACGCAATTCTTTTAAGGTGCAAAAACGAAATACAATGAATGAAAAAAATAGGTTGGACGTTTGGACACTTTAATTTCTATATCGGGCAAGAATTCCTATTTCAAAACGTCCAAGTGTCCAAAGTTGTAAATTTAGCTTGTTTTGAATGATTTCTTGGACAGATTTAAGGACGATTCGGACAAATATCATTAAGAAATTAGATTTTTGGACGTTTTGCTGATCAGAAAGTGTCCAAATGGACAGTTTGAAATTTTAGAAAGAGACAGATTTGAATAAAACTCTTGGAGATGAAAATGAAATTAACTCCATTGAAAGCGATCAAAAAACATTGTCTAGAATGTTCCGGATATGAATAGAAGCAAGTACGGGAGTGTAGGATTAAGGATTGTGTTCTATTTCCTTATCGACTCGGTTCTAATCCAAACCGCCAAGGATGCACGATAAAAAAAGCTGTCAGCATTCAGCCATCAGCTTTTAGCTGAAGAACAATTAGTCGAAAACTCATCTTCAAGAAGACAATTTTGGGGAAGAATAAAAAAGATGATATTTATGTATAGGTGCAAGTTGTTTATGCTGGAATCGAATGTTGAGAGACTAGAATATTTAAAGAAAAGGAGAATTGAGCATTCACATTGAGCTATATTACTAGTTTTAGAAGGACTAAAAGTGGTTACATTATGTGCATTAATTTTCATTTGTATTCAGAATAGTAATGAATTTAATTTGAGTTGTGATCACAAGACAAGAACAAGAGTTAAATATATAGATTGAAGAGCTTGTTTAGAATTGCTTAATGAAATTAAGAAAAGCTTATGTGTTAAATTTGATCATTTATTTCATTCATGGATAAAGTCATTCCTTCTTTTTACTACCACATTACTTATTTTTATTAATAACAATTAAGTAATAAATGAAAAGAAATACCCTTATAGTACAGATTACAGTCCTCATACTAATAGTTTCAGTAACTTTGATATTTTTGCTTTCAATGTTCAATGATTCCAAAGAAAGGATAATAAAACAATATCAAAATCAGCAGAGAGTTTTAGTACGGCAATCTGTATTGAGTATAAAATCTTACCTTGATGAACGAATACGAGCGCTAGATGTTTTATCAGATTTTCCGGCATCGAAAAAACTGGAAGCAAAAATATATCTCACAGAATATGAGCGTACATTTCTTAAGGTGGGCGGGTTCGAGAATATTCTGTTTGTAGATGTTGATGGAAACATTAATGAAGGGTATCCTAAAAATACTTTTAAGACTAAAAATATTTTCTCCGATACTGCAATTTACGGCAATCTTAAACATGACTTTGAAATTGCAAAATTGAAACGTGAAGCTTTAGTTTCGGAAGCACATTCAACGGCAGATAATCCTAAGGCAGTTTATGTTATTTCACCAATTCACAATGGGAAAAAATTAAAAGGTTACATTGTTGGAAAGATTCCCATTGCTGCATTTTTACCAAAACAAGTAGAACCAATTCTTACGGGATTTGACGGCTATTTGTGGGTTCTCCAAAACAATGGAGATGTTGTTTACCATAGTGTTCATAACGATGAAAAGGAAATAAACATTCTAAAACCCGTAAAAAAATGTTTTACTTGTCACAATAATTATCAGAGTGAAAAAAGGATTCTCACTTCGGAGGAAGGAAGTCTGATAGGAACCGGAAGAAAAGACGATCAAGTGACTGCATTTGCTACCTTAAAACTACAACACTTCGGTTGGCATATAGCGGTAAGTACATCAGGTTCAAATTTAGAGGGATTAATCACTTCTACCGGAAGGAAGTTTCTTTTCTACGGTGTATTTATTTTTATTGTGTCGGTAGGTTTTATAACTTCATTTATAATCCAGTCAAAGAAGCGTGAAAAAGTTGAATATGAATTAGCCTCTCAGAAACAAAAGGCTGAGCTAGAACAGCGGTATTTTTCACTTGTTGAGAATATTCCGGACGGAATTTTCGTGATGAAAGATTTCAAATTTGCATTTGTAAATAATTCAATGGTAAACATATTTGGATATTCCAAAGAAGAGTTTATGAACAATTTGATTGATTGGAATTCAATCATAGTAAAAGGAGAAACAGAAAATATTTTAAATGCATTAGAGCGGGCGTCAAAACCAGATCAAACCACTCAAATAATAGAAGCCAAAGGGCTGTCAAAAAACAATTTCATTATTGAGATTATTATATCTTGCCACCCGGCTTATATTGAAGAAGAACTCGTTATTCAAGGCTTAGTCCGAGATATTACACGGATCAAGCAATATGAAAAGGAAAAGAAGCAAAAAGAAAATTTGGTTCTTATAGGAGAAATGGGGGCAAGATTAGCTCACGAAATAAAAAATCCTTTGGCTAGCATTCAAACTGGTGTTCAACTGCTAAAAAATAAGTTTAGGGAAAATCCTAATGAAGAAGAGTTTTGCAACCGTATTATTAGCGAAATAAAAAGAATGGACAATACTATTAAGTCTATTCTTTATTTCTCGCGTGAATATGAGCTGAATCTTAAACAAACTGATTTACGAAATACTATTAAGGAAGTTCTTTTTCTAAATGATTCTATTCTTAAAGAGAAAAATATTATTGTGAACACTACTTTTTCACAAGGATTTCCAATTCTAAGAATTGATGAAGAAAAATGGAAGCAAATACTTTGGAATATGATTAATAATTCAATCCAATCAATAGAAAAAGATGGAGTGATAAATATTAATTTTACGAATAATGAAACGAGGGCAATAATTGTATTTGAAGATTCAGGCAAAGGAATCGGCACTGGAGATTATGATAAAGTATTTAAGCCATTCTTCAGTACAAAAGCACAAGGCACCGGCTTGGGATTATCTATTACAAAAAGTTTTATAGAACTTCATAAAGGAACAATAGCCGCATCAAGTTCAACACTTAAAGGTGCTAAGTTTACAATTGAATTACCAATGAGCAATAGCAATGAATAGAAAACATAATATTTGCATAATAGAGGATGAAGAGAATCTTGGTTATTTTCTTCAAACAACTTTAACAGATGACGGATTTCAAGTTCATCGTTTTACGGATATAACTTCTGCAAAGAATAATCTAAGATCATTATCGCCGGATTTAATTCTTCTTGATGTTAATTTGCCCGACGGAAATGGGATTGAATTTCTAAAATATCTAAAGGATAATAATTGCGTTTGCCCAATAATAATAATGACTGCCTATGGTTCTATTGAACACGCAATTGCCGCCATAAAAGTTGGGGCTGCGGATTACTTACAAAAGCCGTTCGATTTAGAAGAACTCAAATTTAAGATAGCACAAGTTATTAGTCAGCAATCAATTAAATCGGAAATCCATTACTTACGGGAAAGAGATGAGAAGGTTTTTCAAAATAACTTTCTCTTTTGTAAAAGTGAAACAATGCAAAAGATATATGAACTGGTTGAGCGAATTGCATTAAGCACAAATACACCGGTTCTTATTGAAGGAGAAAGCGGAACTGGAAAAGAAATGATTGCTAAAATGATTCACAAATATTCTCCAAGAGCAGAACATGCAATTGTTGATCTCAATTGCGCCGCAATTCCGGAAAGCCTAATGGAAAGTGAATTATTCGGATTCGAACAAGGAGCTTTTACCGGAGCCTCCAAAAGAAAAATAGGACTTTTTGAAGTTGCCGATAACAGTTCGATAATATTGGATGAAATTTCGGAAATGCCTTACACGTTACAATCAAAGTTGCTTCGTGTTCTAGAAACTCAAGCTATACGCCGGCTTGGAAGTATTGCCGATATAAACGTTAACTTTCGATTAGTGGCAATAACAAACCGGAACTTAAAAGATTTAGTGAAACAGAATCTTTTTAGAGAAGATCTTTATTTTAGAATTAGTGTTGTTCCTATAAAAATACCACCGCTAAGAGAGCACAAAGAAGATATTATTCACTTATCAAATTTCTTTATTGAAAAATTCCAAAAAAATGTAAATAAGAAAAATGTTATTCTTACAAACCCGGCAATTGAAAAATTGTTAAGCTATTCTTGGCCCGGAAATATCCGTGAATTAAAAAACGTAATTGAAAGAGCTGTAATTCTATCTAACACAAATTCAATTAATGCTGAGGATTTGCTTATCGATTTAACAGAGAACGCAAATCTTAAAAACCTACTAGACCTTCCGGATAGCGGAATTGAGCTAACAAAACTTTTGGAAACACTAAAAGATAATTTAATTGAAAAAGCCCTTGCTAAAGTTGGCGGTAATCAAGTTAAAGCCGCCGAACTATTAAACATTCCTCGTCATGTAATCCGCTACTATTTAGAAAAGAAATCCGGGGCGTGATGGAGAAAATTCTCCAGTAAGTGGCGAAAATCCTCATCATTAATCCAATCCATGTTTTACAAAAGACATTCTTACCTTAGAATCCAATCTTTTTTCACTCTTAAAGCTGGCATTTATTATGCATAAGGTAGCTCGATAAATGGTGAGCTATGAATTTACTAATTGCGGATGATGAGAAGTTCTTTGCAGAGAACTTAAAGCATCTTCTTAAATCGGGAACTTCATTCCATATTGACCTTGCATTCGATGGTGATGAAGCTGTTAAGCAGATCGAAAACGAGAAGTATGATGCATACATTCTGGATATAAATTTGCCTTTCCAAACCGGAGACAAACTTGCAAAAATAATTGCAGAAAAGTATATGTCGCCTAAAATCATTTTTATAAGCGCTTTTTCGCAATTGGCTAAAGAGTTAAAAGCAAACTATCCGCAATTTCCAATTCTTGAAAAACCTTTTGAAATTAATCAACTTATTAAATTACTAAACTAGAGGAGCTTCTTATGAAGAAACTTTTTACACTGATGGTTTTATTTGCTACAATCCAGATTATGGCGCAAACAGCTTTGCCAACCATAACAATTGAAAACAAAACAAATGGAACAGCAATTGGTTCTTTAGCGCTTGATAATACATCAAGCTATTACTTAAATGCATTTGAAATAAAAGTAAAAAAAGAAACAACACCAACTTCGGGTGGTATTCATACTTGGCAGCAAGGTGTTACATTTATGACCACCGAATCTACTTTTAAAACTTTGAACTGGGCTGGTAAAACAGAAGCCGGTTCTTGGTCTACAGATGGTGTAAAATATACGAGAACTATTACTACATCTGCTTGGCAGACTAACACTTATAAACTGGAACTACAGCCTTACAATAAGAATGGCAATGTTGGCACCGCTATAGTAGGCGATTGGTCTAATTATACAACAAAAGGGTTAACTGCCATATATACAGCAGAAGGATGCACAGTTCCAAAAGATTCTACAAAAGCTACTAAATGGAAATCTGAAGCAAAGATTAATGCTTCTTCTGCTGTTACAAAAACCGGAGTTCAAATAAGCAACACTGCAGATTCTATAAGAGTAACTCTTAAAGATGCAGCCAATAATGTAGTTTTTACTTATAAATACTCAATTGTTTGGGTGGACCCAGCGTTATATGGTCTTAATCCTTCTGTAACTTTGTCAGCACCAGCAGTAGGAACTTTCTATGTTCCAACAGAAACATTCAACGCGAAAATAGAGTTGAAGAATGATAAAGGTGATTTGTTGAAACTAAACGAGGGTTCAACAAACAAGCTGGAAAAATTAGAAGTATGGATTTCCGGTCCAAAACAAGCATACAAACATGTGCCAAATTATAAACAAATTAAAGTTGTAGATGCTTTTGTTTTTAATCCTCTTGCTGGTGTAGATGCGGCTACGAATAATATGGCCGTTACATTAGATGCTGCTTCTAACTTAGAAGCGGGTACATATACAATGATGCTAAAGACAAAAAGAACCGGTTACGGTCCAACTTATGAAAAATATTTATTACAGGATTTTCAAGTTAAAACTGCAACAGTAACAACCAACCCAACAGAAGCTTGGAACACAAAGTGCGAAAGCTGCCATACATTTAAAGTAAAACATGGTGCAACAGATCTTAAGCAATGCTATGTTTGTCATAATGTTTCTCTAACGGGTTTCGAGTTTTCTGCTGCAATGCATAAACTCCATGGCGGAAAAACAATTACCAATTGCTTAAAATGTCATACAAATTCAGATGGAAACGACACTCCATCAAAAGCAGCATGCGGAAGCTGCCATAATGGAACAATTAGAAAAGCAATTCCAACAACACACACTGCTGCATTATATGAGAATTGTGCAATGTGTCATGCTAGCGGTGCGCTTTCACCAGACGTTGCACATGCAAAAATCTCTGCTGTTAAAACTGAAGAAGGTATTCCTACAAAAACTTCGTTAGATCAAAATTACCCAAATCCTTTTAACCCAAGTACAGTTATCAAATTTGCACTTAGCAAAAATGAAAACATTAAACTAGAAGTGTTTAATATAGTTGGACAAAGAATTGGAGTTTTAGTTAATACAAAATTATCTGCCGGTAATTATAGCTTTCAATGGAATTCGCAAAACTTAGCAAGCGGAATTTATATTTATAGACTTCAAACAGATTCATATACACAAGCAAGAAAAATGATTCTAATGCGCTAAGATTTACAGCACACAAGAATCCTCCAGAGCCCCGAACTTGAATCTTTCGGGGCTTTTATTACAATAAAGCATTATCATAATAAATTAACCGCCTCCCTTAAGTTTTGCTGTTGAAGGTGACTATATATTTGAGTAGTTGCCAAATCTTCATGGCCTAACAATTCTTTTATGATGTAAAGCGAAACTCCTTTTTGAGCTAATAACGAAGCAAAGGAATGACGCAAAGAATGAAAATGGATTTTTTCATTTAGATTAGATTTGCGAACTATTTTTTTGAATTGCTTACTGATAGATTCTTGATAAAGAATTTTATTTTTAATTCTATATAAAACTATTTCATGCGAATGATGAGAATCAGAATTGAAACGGCTTAATAAAATTGATCTTACTTTTTTATTCATAGGAACAATCCTTTCTTTTTTGTTTTTAGTTAGAAATTGATCTGAGCATTTAACAGTAATTTGATTCTGAAAAAGGTTAATCCAATCCCAACGCATATTTACTAATTCACCAAGACGTAAACCGGTGTAAAAACCAACTGTAAAAATATCTTTAAGATGTTGATATGAAGTATTTGCTAAAATGATTAGTAATTCATCTTCCAGGAGAAACACAGGAAAGGACTTTGGAATTTTAGGGAATTTAACCTTTGTGAATGGAATTCCATCCAACGGCTTTATTGAATGCTGCTTTAAGTGTGCGGTAGTAATGATGTGCGCCTCTTTGTGTTCTTGAAAATGTACTAGTTATGAATTTATCGAGAAGCCGAATATCAATTTCAGTAAGTGAAAGATCACCACAAAAAGAAATTAGCTGCTTAAATGAAGATGAAATTGATACAAGATATTTTTTCGATTTGACAGGGCGTACAAATTCAATATATTCGTCTTGATAATTTGATAATAAAAAACAATTAGTTTGTTTTTTAGGTTGTTCTTTTTGTAGCTGAAAATTTTCCAGAAAACTGTACGCCTCTTTAGGGTTTTTTGTTTTTGTTGAAATTGTTGTTCGCTTGCCATTAATTTCATAAGTGAGTTGATAGTATGGCGACTTCTTGGATCTTGATATGAACATAAGAAAAACCTCCTATGTTCAGTAGGGACAAAGTAGGGACTGACGTGAAAAAGTTTACTTTATTAACTGAAAACCACGATTACCTATGACTACGGATCAGAAGGTTTGGGGTTCGAATCCCTACGGGTGTACAACCGAATTGCGAATGTAGAATTGAGAATTGCGATTTGACAATTTCAATTCTACATTTTTATTAATTGAATTTATGCGTCCGTAGCTCAACTGGATAGAGCATCAGACTTCGGATCTGAGGGTTGAGGGTTCAAATCCTTCCGGGCGTACAAAATAATTGATAATTCAGAATTGAGAATTACAAATATGTATTCCGGTATTCTCAGTTTTCAATTGTCAGTTCCTTGTAAAGCCCAACAATAATTTCTAATTCAAATTGATATTCAATGCTCTTCCCGGAACACGTTTATAAGTATATGTATGCCTCACTTCAGGAAGCGGAAAAAGCTTACGACTCAAATGAAATCCCTATAGGAGCCGTAATAGTTCATGAGAATAAAATTATCGGACGCGGCTTTAATCAGACCGAAATGCTTAATGACGCTACTGCGCATGCCGAGATGCTCGCAATTACAGCTGCATCAAATCACTTAGGCTCCAAATTTCTTGATGAGTGCGCTCTATATGTAACCGTTGAGCCTTGTGTTATGTGCAGCGGTGCGATTTTACTTTCAAGAATTAAAAACCTCTACTTCGCTACATTCGAGCCGAAATTTGGCGCTTGCGGATCACTCTTTAATATCATTGAAAGCGGTAAGTATAATCATAAACCGGCTGTATATTCAGGAATCTATTCTGATGAATCGAAAGAACTCCTCGAGAACTTCTTTAAAAAGAAAAGAAATGAGAACAAGTAACGAGTTTATTGGCATCTTTTGGCAAATCTCTTTAATTTTCTTACAGAAATAATATATAATGATTCCCTCATAAAACTCAATTACTATGCAAATTATCATTTTCGGTTCACCCGGTGTAGGCAAAGGAACACAAGCAAAAATTTTAGCATCGAAATTGGGAATTGCACATATCTCAACCGGAGATATTCTGCGAGAGGCAATTAAAAAAGAATCCGAATTGGGTAAAAAGGCTAAAGAGATTGTTGAAGCCGGAAGCCTAGTTCCGGATGAGATAATGGCGGAATTGATAAAAGATGTTCTTTTGGATGACAGATGTAAAAATGGTTTTATTCTAGACGGTTACCCAAGAACGATTAAACAAGCGCAGATTCTGACTAAAATGTTATCTGAAGTTCATTTCGAGAAACCCTTTCTGATAAAGCTTGATGCCGAAGATGAAATAATTATTTCGCGGCTGAGTAACCGGTTGGTTTGCCATAAATGCGGAAATATTATTGTGAGTACCGATTACACTGAAAATTATTCATGTGCGGTTTGCAATTCCATCAATAGTTATTATAGGAGAAAGGATGATGAAGAAGAGGTGATCAGAAGAAGATTGGACGTTTATCATCAAACAACTGCGCCGGTGTTCGATTATTTCCATGACAAGGCATTTATAATCGAGATAGATGGTTCGCAGGAGATAGATGATGTTACAGAGAATATATTAGAAGAGATGAAACGGGATTAATCGCTCTCCCCTTTCTTCTTGATTACTACTTTAACCGCCTTTCCGCCGTCTAGTTTAATTATCTTCGTATCAATTTTTCTTACCAGCTCATAATTATGAGTTGCAAAAATTACAGAAGTTCCCCTCGTATTGATTTTTTTGAGAATAGTTAGAATCTCTTCCGATGTTTCCGGATCTAAGTTACCTGTAGGTTCATCTGCCAGAATTAAAAATGGATCATTAATCATTGCGCGCGCGATAGCGACCCTTTGTTTTTCTCCCCCTGAGAGTTGATGAGGCATATTTTTTTGCTTATGCGCCAAACCCACTTCGGTTAAAGAGTTCATAACTTTTTTCTTAATCACTTTGCGCGGACAGCCTGTTACCTGCAGGACAAAAGCCAAATTATCGTAAACGTTTCTGTCGTTTAGAAGCAGGAAATCTTGAAATACCATTCCAACCTTTCTCCGGAAAAATGGTAAATCTTTCTCCAGAATTGTTTCAGATGAATAATCCCCTACCTCAATGTATCCCGAGTCTGGGAAAAGATCCATAAAAATCATTCGAAGCAGTGTTGTTTTTCCAACTCCGCTTTTGCCAATCATGAAAACAAACTCACCCTGATCAATTTGAAGATTGAGGTCTGAAAAGACCGGCTGGTTTTTGTAATTAAAATCAACGGAGTTAAATGTTAGCATAGTTTTTTCTTCTTTAATATGAATTGAGCACGTTCGGTATCAGCATCGGCATTCTTAAAAGTAAACGCCTTCAAACATTTGTGAACATAAAAATCTGACCTGTCGATAAAATCAAAATATTCTTCGAAACGATATATTTTTTGTTTGTGAATTTCCTCTACCTTTTGACCTTCGCTATCCGTTAACGTAAAATGATTATAATGGATACGCGATTTGGGGTTATATAAACTTCTCTGTTGAAAAGTAATTCCGTTAACTTTTCCTCTTCTGTTCAGGTACTTCTCAAATTTTTTACTGTTGTTCTCAAGGCTTACATCAAACGCTAATAGTCCGTCATTAGAAATGCAACCGCTAACGCTCTGCAAATACAATAAAAATTTCTCTTTTGTGTTAAGATAGTTCACACTATCAAAAGTAGAGAAGATAAAATCGTACCTATTTTTGAATGGTAACCGCATCATATCGCAGCAGATCTTTGGGACCGCCGCACAATCGTCTTTGAAAAGCATTGCTGAGGAAATATCTGTGGAGACGATTTTCATTTTGGTGCGCAATAGTTTTGCCACTGCGCCGGTTCCTCCTGCTAGTTCGAGAGCCGAAATGTTTTTTTTCTTTAATTCTTTGCTAATATCTAAAATATACTTAGCCCATTCTTTGTAATCGATGGAACGCATCATGTGAGGATAAATATCGGCAATCGCAGAATAAGTTTTAACGGGCATTTATTATTCTTCTCCGATGGTAGATTATTCTTTCAGCCCAGCGAACTGCTTCTTCCATGCTTAAAGAATCGGCAATGCCCCTTCCAGCTATATCAAACGCAGTACCATGATCGGGTGAAGTACGAATGATCGGAAGCCCAGCGCTATAGTTCACACCACGGTTAAAGTTCATCATTTTGAATGGAATTAAGACTTGATCATGATACATTCCTAATACAGCTGAATACGATTGGTACATCTTATTGGCGAAGAAGGCATCCGGTACAAATGGTCCTTCAATCTTTTTATTTTTGAATGAGTAAATTGCTGGTTTTATTGACTCAATTTCCTCACGACCGATTTCTCCTTTTTCACCGGCATGAGGGTTCAAACCAAGTACAGCAATCTTTGGATTATTAGCCCCCAGATCTTGTTCCAGAGATTTCTTTAAGACTTTGATAGATTTTCTGACAAGCGTTTTTGTTAAAAGTTTGCTGACATTTTTAATCGGCTCATGAATTGTAGCCAATCCGCAAATAAAATCATCCGAAAGAAACATCATCAAATAATCCTTCGTTATAGAAAGATCGGCAAGAAGTTCTGTATGACCCGGATATTTGATTCCTGCTAATTTTAACGCATTCTTCGAAATAGGTGCGGTGATGAGGGCATCGGCATTTTGTAAATGAACTAATTTAAACGCTCTCTTAATTGCCTCATAGGAAGTTTTTCCGGATTGTTTTGTAGGCTTGCCGATATTTTGTTTGATATTACCAAGATCTACAATTGTGACCTTATCAGGCTCATTAGATTTAAAATTTGTGTCTTTTACAAACTCGTGATCGAAAGAAACAACGGTTTTTGATGCAGCGATTTCAAATACATTTGCGGGACAAAATAATACAATTTTTCTTTCTGAAGGATTATGAATCGCATTTATAGTTTTAATACAGATTTCTGGACCGATTCCGTTTATATCACCACAAGTGAATGCAAGCGTTATCATCTTTAGCGGTCATTCATCGTTTAACTATTCATACTCATCATAAACTCTTTATTGTTTTTCGTTCCTTTCATTTTATCGAGTAAAAATTCCATTGCTTCTGTAGAATCGAACTCGGCAATAATTTTTCTCAGTATCCATACCTTATTCAATTCATCTTCTTTGAAGAGGAGTTCTTCTTTTCTGGTACCCGATTTATTTACATCAATTGCAGGGAATATTCTCTTGTCGGACAGGCTTCTATCGAGAACAAGTTCCATGTTACCGGTGCCTTTGAATTCTTCAAAAATTACTTCATCCATACGGCTTCCGGTATCAACCAATGCTGTTGCTATGATTGTTAAACTTCCGCCGTCTTCAGTATTACGCGCAGCTCCGAAAAACCGTTTCGGTTTGTGAAGCGCGTTGGCATCAACACCTCCGGAAAGAATTCTTCCGCTATGAGGAATTACGGTATTGTGCGCTCTTGCAAGACGTGTTATTGAGTCAAGAAGTATCACCACATCATCACCGGCTTCAACCATACGTTTTGCTTTTTCGATAACCATGTTTGCAACTTGAACATGCCTGTCAGCCGGCTCATCGAATGTAGAACTGATAACTTCAGCTTGAACAGAGCGCTGCATATCTGTTACTTCCTCAGGGCGTTCATCAATTAACAGCATAATAATTTTTACTTCAGGATGATTACGGGATATTGAATTTGCTATTTTCTGCAAGATAACCGTTTTACCTGCTTTTGGAGGTGAAACAATTAATCCTCTCTGCCCTTTACCAATTGGAGAAAGCATATCAATAACACGCATTGAATATTCTCCCGGTGCGGATTCTAATTTTAATCTTTTCGTAGGATAAAGAGGAGTAAGGTTATCAAATAAAGTACGTTCGCGTATGGCTTCTGGATCTTTGCCGTTTACCGCCTCTACACGAAGTAATGCAAAGAAACGCTCACCTTCTTTTGGTGGACGCACCTGCCCGCTAACATAATCTCCCGTCCTTAGACTAAACCGTTTGATTTGCGATGGAGAAACATATATATCATCCGGAGAGGGTAAATAATTATAATCCGCAGAACGCAAGAATCCGTAACCATCTGCTAATACTTCCAGTACGCCCTTGGAAAATGTTAATCCGTCTTTTTGAGATTGTGCTTCGAGAATTTTAAAGATGAGTTCTTGTTTGCGGAGATCGCTATATCCTGCAATTACAAAATCTTTAGCAATCTTGTAGAGATCTACAATCTTTTTTGATTGCAGTTCTGAAATGTCCATTGGCATGAGTGAGTCCTATTACTTGTGAGATATTTTTTTGATTTTCAATAAAGGTTAATAATTTTGAGGAATTTATGATAATTGATACATCTGAATTATAATTGTTGAAGACTATTGAGGCACAACTGAAAATTAGTCTCACAAAAGCAATTTGTCAAGCCTTTTATTACTCATTTTAGATTTTATTTCTCCTAGAAGATACATACTTCCCAGAACTACCAGGCAGTCTTTACCGGATCTTTTATAAAAACCGTCAACAAATGTGGCGGGATTATCAAGTGGCACAACCTCAAATCCCAATAATGAGGCAAACGAAAGCAATTCTTCAGTTGTTGCAGAGCGGTCGATATCAATTTTTGTTACATATATTTTTGTAAAATACGGGTTTAGCGCCGATAGCATCTTTTCTATTGATTTATCCTTCAGAGCGCCAAATATTAGTATCCGCTCGGCGTAAGATTTATATTCATTCGAGTACTCCTTTACGAATGATAAAACACCTTCAACGTTATGGGCAGAATCGAAGATGATCTTAGGGGAATCATTTACAATCTCATAACGTCCTTCAATGCCCGTATTACTTAAAACATTTCTCACTCCGTTTGAATAGATGATTCCATTTTTCAGGTTCAAGCAATTATCAACAGTCTTGATGGATAACGCCGCGTTTAATAATTGATGGTATCCTCGAAGCGGCGTTGAATACACTGAGAACATTCTTTTGTTACAGCTAACTGTTACTCTTTCATTTTCGATTGTTAGATATTTTTTAATAGGAATGTACTTGCATTCTTTCTGTTGTGATATTTCAGCGAATACTCTTTCAGCCTCAGCCGGTACCCGCCCGGTGAGAACAACGGAATTTGATTTGATTATTCCTCCCTTTTCAATAGCGATTTTTTCGATTGTATTACCCAAATACTGAGTGTGCTCTAAACTTATTGAAGTAATAACCGAGGCTATCGGTTTAATAACGTTTGTAGCGTCCAATCTTCCGCCGAGTCCGGTTTCTATAACAGCAAAATCAACTTGCTGATCCGCAAAGTATTTGAATGCGAGCGCCGTTGTAATTTCAAAAAAAGTTGGACTATTCTTTTTTATGAACTCTTCCAAATTAGCAATGAACGCCACAACGTATTCATCATCTATCATTTTTCCATTTACGCGAATCCGTTCGTTATAAACTCGAAAATGAGGCGAAGTATAAAGCCCAACTTTAAATCCGGATTCCATTAAAATACTTGCAATAAATGAAGCGGTACTTCCCTTTCCGTTAGATCCGGCTACGTGAAATGTTTTCAATTCTTTGTGGGGATTTCCAATTAGCGCGAGTAAATTAAGAATGTTATCTAACCCTAATTTGATTCCAAATTGATGAAGCGAGAAGAGCTTATCGAGTGTAGATTGAATCCCGCTTTGTGGAACTTGACTGCCCTTAGAGGATTTTTGATTCATTGTAGTTTTACTTCCAGAACCTTTTTCGCTTTGTACTTTATTTTTCATAGTTAAATCTGATATGACCCTGTAATCTCGGAAATATTTTTGATCTCGTTTTGTTCGCAGAATGAAACCAATCCGTTTAGAATTTCAACTCCGGCGGTCGGATTTATAAAATTAACGGTTCCAATTTGAAACGCTGAAGCGCCAACAATCATCATCTCAACAGCATCTTTCCAATTCATTAATCCGCCGATGCCGATAATTGGAATGTCTGTATTTCTTTTTATCTCTAAAACTTTTGCTAACGCCACAGGTTTAATTGCCGGTCCGGATAATCCTCCGGTTACATTTTTAATTTTTGGTTTTCTAGTATAGATATCGAACGATGTACCAACCAAAGTATTTATTGCAGAAACCGCATTCCCTCCGTTCTCTTTTACTACTCTTGCAAAATCTGAGATGCGTGATACATTAGGAGATAGTTTTATAAAGATCGGCTTCTTTGTAACCGCTCTAACTTTTTCAGTAATCCTGCCAACGGCATTGAGATCATTACCAAATTCGAGACCGCCTTCTTTTACATTTGGACACGATACATTTATCTCGAATGCTTTGATGGTATCTTCTCCAGTTAGAATATGTACGCATTCAACATATTCCTCTACGGAACTTGCAGCGATGTTACAAATCAGTGCCGTATCATATAGTTTCAAGAAAGGAATTTTTTCTTTAATGAATGCCTCAACACCTACATTTGCTAACCCGATAGCATTTAACATTCCTGATGGAGTTTCAACAATTCTTTGCGGAGGATTGCCTTTACGGGGTTTTAAGGAGAGTGATTTGGTAACTATTCCGCCAAGTTTATTTAAATCTGTGAATTCGGCAATTTCATGTCCGTAGCCTACTGTGCCGGATGCAAGGAGCACCGGGTTTTTTAATTTTAATCCCCCAACATTTACAGATAGATCAATTGCACTCATAATTTCACCGCATTTGCATTGAAAACGGGACCATCCTTGCAAACAAGCAGATACGACTCTCCCGATTCAGAGTCTATAGGACAGCCTTGACATATTCCGAAACCACATGCCATAGCGCACTCGACCGATATTTGACAGTCGTAATTATTTTTTAAAGTAAATTTCTGAAGTTCCTTCAACATAGGATTTGGTCCGCACGCAAAAATTCTAAATTGTTTATGAGAATTATTTCCGATCTCATCTTTTAATAAATCTATCACTGTACCTTTGAAACCGTCTGAGCCGTCATCTGTGGCGATCGCAATATTTTTCAAACCATAAGTAACAATATTTTTTTTACCTCTTCCGCCAACGAGACAGATAACATTTTTATTCCCCGGAAGGTGTTTTAAGAGAAATGGAAATGGAGCCGCGCCCAATCCACCCGCAACTATGAGAGCTGTTTCATAATCACCATCAAAACTAAAGCCTTTTCCCAGCGGTCCCAGTAGTTCTACAGTATCGCCATTTTTCTTTGACGATAATATTTTTGTTCCCTCTCCGTGAATATCGAACAAAAAGAAAACATAGTCTCCATCAACGTTACAGACACTAAACGGGCGTCTTAGCAGAGGAAAATCCGTTTCAGAAACTTTGATATTACAAAACTGTCCCGGTTTTGCAGTGTACGCTATAGCAGGCGAAAATACTTTCATTAAAAATATTTCACCGGATATTTTCTCTACGGATTCTACAAATGCTTTTTCAATATACAAGAGTGATTCTCATTTTATGAAATGAAATTAAAAACGATTGGTATAATAACTGTAAGAGACCTCTGCAAAATTATATTAAATAGTTTTTATATGTCATCCCTAAAGGGATTTTTTTTGCTGCTTTTATTCATTCTTCTACGCAATATTAAATCCTTAACGGGATTTATATTTCTCCACCGCAGAGGGATGAAATATTGGTAGTAGAAAAGAAAGAAAAATAGAACAAAATGCCGTAGGCATGATATAAAAAATGCTAATCTATCCGGAAAACAAAATAATTAACAGTTATTGAATTAAAAATCGATGTTGTTAAGTTGACGCCTATGCGCCTTAGCGGGACGAAAGAATTCCTTCGGGGAAATGACAGCCTGCCCCGCTGTTTTTTTTCGGGGAAGCAATCTCGATTTTGATTCAAAAAGTAAGTTTTGAGTTTGCTTCATTTCGTTCGCAAAGACAATAGTCCAATATTTCAGATGCACTATTTGTTACTACTTTGAATATTTCTCTTCTATCGCCTTGATTTTATCAAGCCGCTTTTGATGCCTGTCCCCAAGAAATTTAGAGGACAACCAAACATCCGCAATTGATTTGATTGTTTCTTCGCCCAGTGCACGTGCGCCAACGACCAAAACATTTGCATCGTTATGTTCTCTTGAACTTCTTGCGGAAAATTCATTATAACAGGTTGCCGCGCGTATGCCGGGAATTTTATTTGCAGCAATGGCTGATGGAATTCCAGTCGCGTCAAGAATAATTCCGAATTTTACTTCTCCAGTAATTAGACGGTTGGCAACATTAAACGCTGTGTCGGGATAATCTACAGCATCTTCTGTAAAGGGTCCGATATCGAACAGTTCAAAACCTTTAGCTTTCAGATAATCGTACAATACTTTTTTCATCTTAACTCCGGTATGATCCGACCCAATGCAAATTTTTATTTGTGCGTTTGATTCTTGCGAGGAACTAGAAGAACTCATAACAATTTTCAATCCGGAGTAACGAATGCGATCTTTTGCAAGTGGAGTGAGTAGCGTTCCTTTCTCGACAACAATTTCTCTACTGCCGTTCTTAAGGGCTTTCTTAA
Source organism: uncultured Ignavibacteriota bacterium (assembly GCA_947085815.1). Taxonomy (GTDB): domain Bacteria; phylum Bacteroidota; class Ignavibacteria; order Ignavibacteriales; family Melioribacteraceae; genus Fen-1258. Next base: position 21,103 of record CAMTXU010000006.1, read on the forward strand.
TGTCATCTTCAGTTAAAAGTTTATTAGCCATAATCAGATTGACACCTTAAACTAGTTCGTTACGTTTATTCATTTTTAGATGATCCACAACTTGGCGGACATCCTGAGCGTTATTCCTATGACAAATCAATAAAGACTCGTTAGTATTTATTATGATCAAATTCTCCACACCAATTGCGGCAGTAAATTTTCTTGGTGAGAAGATGTAGGAACCAAATGCTTTTTCAACATATACATCGCCAATTAAAACATTGCCTTCGTCATCTTTATCCGAAATTTCATAAACTGCTTCCCAATTTCCAACATCGTTCCAATAAAAATCTGCTTTTGTAAGAAAAACTTTATCAGATTTTTCCATCACCCCATAGTCGATCGAGATGCTTTTTAACTGTCCATACACCTGAACTACTTTTTTATCAAACTCCGCGGTTCCAACAACTTCAGAAATTTTATCGAGCCCGTCAGAAAGATCCGGCAAATATTTTTTAATTTCATGAAGAATTGTATCAACTTGCCAGATGAATATTCCCGAATTCCACAAAAAATCTCCAGCTTGTAAGAATTGCTGTGCAGTTTCGATATTCGGTTTTTCAGCGAAAGTAAGAACTTTATGAATATTCCCGGCTACTTCGGTTTCATTAAATTGTATATATCCGTAACCGGTTTCAGGACGGGTGGGTGTAATTCCAATCGTCACCAGTCCTTTCGATTTATCCGCAAACTCCGCCGCTTTAGAAAGACAATTCCTAAATTCTTCATCATCCTTTATCAAGTGATCTGCCGGAAGGGTTATCATCACGGCATCTTTGTTTTTATTTTTAATTATAACAGAGGCTAAGCCGATACAAGCGGCAGTATTTTTACCGAATGGTTCATCAATAATATTCTCTTCGGGAATTTGAGGCAATTGTTCTTTAACACGCATCTTCTGTACTTTATTTGTAACAATATAAATATGATCGTTCGCGACTAATCCTTCGAGACGCTTAACTGTATCCTGAATCATCGTATTTTCCCCGACGATTCTAATCAACTGTTTAGGTTTCTTCTCTTTACTTCTGGGCCAGAATCTTGATCCGACTCCACCAGCCATTATAACCGCATATAACTCCATTTATCTTTCCTTTTGATTAGCAAAAATGGTTTTTCCAAAATTTTCTGCTCTATTAAGGTAACTTGTTATATCTACTTCTTTGCCTCTAACAACCGCAACAATTACAATTAAACATGCGCGTAGTGATTCAACAATATTGGGACTCGCGGCAATTTTTTTCTTATTGATCAACTCTAACCCACGCGCGAATATTGTGTGCATATTAGAGAGAATTTCAAATCCGATCTTTTTGGACATCGCAGCATTTTCGGTCATCTTCTTTATATGATTTTGAATTTCATTCTCTGTGAATTCGTATTTCATTACACGGTTAAGAAATAAGTCCAATTCTTTGATGGGGCGTAAAACTTTTTCTTCATAATTCTCAAAATCCAGCGAAGTGTCTTTATTCAATTCCTCAAAAATAATCGCCTCGCGCAGCTCGTCAGCGTGAGACCTCCTCGGCAGTTCAATCTCGGGTGTTATTTTGATAGTCTCTACTTCGTTTTTAACAACAGGTATTGATGTATTTTTAGCCGTATCAACATTGAATGTGTTATCATCTGCTTTCAAAAAAACTGATTTAGCCGCTTTTGGTGTGAGTAGATCGAGCATAACATTCATCTCGCTAACAAGACTGTAGCTGTGTTCTTTGAATTTATCTGAGAATTTAGCGAAATCATATCTGCCGGTTTCGATGAAAGAATAGATCTCACTCAGTTTAATACCAAGCTTGGAAAGCTCAGTTATCCTCTTAAAATTTTTTATTTCGATTGAAAGATTTGCTGCGGAATTAAGCCGTTCTCGAATAATCGCAACAGTTTCAATCTTCTCCGAACTTAACCGCAGATTATTAGCTGCCGCTACTATGCATTGAATTATATATTGCTTCGCGAGGTCCACTCTTCCATTAGAATAATTGCAAAAGAAATTTAATGAATTTTAACGACTTATAGCAGAGTGATCGGACTCAAACAGATAAAAGGTGAGGAATCATCCTCACCTTTTATCTGCCGATTTCAGAAATTATTAGGGACTAAAATTTTTATTCCCCATGCTTTGTTTTAAAGCCTTTCATCATCCAACCGCGTGCTAGGAACAAGCCAACCGGGCTTATAATAGCAATGAATCCATAGATCAACCACATAAACTCAGTGTTCATTAAAGAAGGAGGTGTATCTGCCGGACAATAGTTCATCAAAAACCAACCGGAATAGAGACTTGTAATTACTTTTGTCATGAACCAAGGAAATTGACCTATGCCCATATAGATTCCGGTCATATTCTTCGGAGCTATTTCAGCTACCCATTGTAAGAACCTTGGCTGCCACATTGCCTCACCAATAGTCATTATAAATAAATACGCAAGAAGATTTGGCATTGTAGGTCCAAGAGCTAAAATAAAGGTTGGCGCTGCCATTACAAAAGTACCTATGATCATCATAGAATATGTGTTTTTCTTAATTGTTAATGCCGCTACCATTGGCGTTAAAACAAAAATAAGAATTGGGTTTAGGCTTACGAAAAACTCAAAATTAGATTGAACAAATCCGTCGAATGCACGACTTGTGTAAAGAGGAATTGTTAGCCAATTGTGAGCGAATAAAGTTTGTACCGGAATGAGAATAAATATGAAATACAAAAAGCGGAGATCTTTGAGAGGGAAATTTTTCATATAAAATTTCATCTTCTCCTTTGATGTCATCTTCGAAATTTCATCGTCGTCCTCAACGTTCTCCTTTTTTTCTTTACTTGCATCTGCAATAGCTTTTTCTACTGCTTTCTTTGTCATAATAAAATAAACGACGCCAATGCCAACAACGGTTAGAACTACATAAATCCAAAACACTCCAAGTATGCTGGAAGCCTTTCTGACAGGAGGAGAAATTAATCCGGGTAAAAATCCACCCAGATTCATTAACGCGTATAACATTGCATAACCCATTGCAGCGGTTTTCTCAGTTGTAAATTTTTTAACTCCCGCATAACAAGCCGGCATATAAATTCCATAACCGATTATTACACCAAAGAGCCCTATCATCGCATAAATATGTGCCATACCCCAAAGTCCCGGTCCGCCAAGATAAGGTGCCACCGTAAGTAATATTCTTCCAATCAACATAAATGTTAGAGAATAAAGCATGGCTTTTCGAATACCGATCCAATCAACCGTAGCTCCAAGAAATAACATGCTAAGTGTAATTCCGGCGGTTAAAAAGCCAACCATGTTTCCCGCCCGAATATCATCCAACTTTGTGTAGTCGTTGAAATAGATTGCAAGCAAACCGACAATACCAAAGTAGGTTAAACCTTCAATAACATAAGAAAGATTGAGTCCAAACAAAGCACGTGAAGTGTGCATCAGGTCTTTGAAAGGCTGTGTAATTTCTTGATAGGTTTTCTTCAATAAGTTTTCTTCTTGAATAAGTTCAGGCATGATTACCTCAATAAAAAGTTGATGAAAGGTTAGTAAATATTTACTTCCGGAGTTAAGTTGACACCGAATTTATTTAGTACGGCTTTCTGAATACTCTCTGAAAAATTTTTAATCTCCTCTCCTGTTGCCCCGCCAAAATTTATTATTACAAGAGCCTGCTTTTTATAAGTGCCGACCTTACCTATATTTTTCCCACGGAATCCGCATTTTTCAATTAACCATCCCGCTGATATTTTGTATTTGTCATCATCAACTTTGAAATGTACCAGGTCAGTGAATCTTTCTTGTAACTCTTGAATTTTTTCAGAATCAACTTCCGGGTTTTTGAAGAAACTCCCCGCGTTACCATATTTCTGAGGGTTTGGCAGTTTATCGCGTCTTATTTTTTTTACAAGCTCACTGACTTCTCTCAAAGTCAATTTATTTTTATCACCCGGTTTGAGGTAAGATTGAAAAGCGCGGTAGTTGAAATTGAAATTCTTCTCTTTCTTCAACCGGAAAATAACTTTGGTTATCAGAAAATCGTTCTTGTATTTATTTTTAAAGATTGAGTTCCGGTAATCAAATTGACATTCTTTTTTATTGAAGGATTTTTTTTCGCCGGTATTAACAAAGATTCCTTCCAAATATTCAAAGACGTCTTTCATTTCAACGCCGTATGCCCCTATATTTTGTATAGGTGCCGCGCCAACAGTTCCGGGAATTAGTGATAGATTTTCGACACCGTAAAATTCTTTTTCGACGCAATAAGTAGCAAAGTCGTTCCATTTTTCGCCGGCTGAAGATTCAACCAATACCTCTTTGTCAGTCTCCTCAACTACTCTGTTCCCTTTGATTGCGATCTTAGCAATCCATCCATCAAAATCTTTTGTAAAAAGCATGTTGCTACCGCCCCCCAGAAATATTCTATTACCATTTATAAAATCTTGATTGCCGAGCAGCTCAAGAATATCCAATTCATTTTTGAGTTCAACAAAATATCGCGTTTCTATATCCACGCCAAATGTGTTTAATTTTTTTAAAGAATAATTTTCAGCTATTTCCATAATTTCTCTTTAAGGGATTAAAATGTGAAACTCGATTCTATTTTTTTCCAGTTGATTGAGCGAATTACCTTACCGTCCGATTGTAGTATTATCGCGCCAGCCCGGTCGGTTCGTAACACTGAAATATGATTTTCCTCCAACCTGTCCAATATTACTTTATTAGGATGACCAAATTTATTTCCAACACCGGCACTGATTATTGCGATATCAGGACTAACAACTTTTACAAACTTATCGCTCGTGCTTGATTTACTACCGTGATGAGCAACTTTCAAAACGTTAGCCCGAAGAAATGATCCGTATTTATTAATATAATCATCCTCAATTTTAACTCCGGCATCGCCAGTAAAAAGGAACGATGTACGCCCGAATACTAATTTAAGCAACCCGCTTCTATCATTGGATTTTAGTGCACCAAAATAATTGTTTATTGTGTCATTCAAAACATAAATACGCGTGTTTCCAATATGAATTGACTTTTTTGAATAGTATTGGAAAGGACAATTATAATTATTCAATAACTTTTCGAATTCCAAATCACTTTCAGACGAAGAATCCGGCAGAGGTTTGTAGATTATTTTCACTCTCTTATTTTTTACGAGAGTTTCAATTCCTCTATAATGATCTGAATCTACATGCGAAATGAAACCATAATCTAGAGTATCAATCTCACACTTCTCAAGTAATGGAAGAATTACTCTTTCACCGTTATCGAAATATTGTGTTTTGTCGCCGGCATCAATTAAAGCGGTCTTTCCGTTTGGAAATTTAATTAGAGAAGCGTCCCCCTGCCCTACATCGATTACGATTATTGATAAAATATTTTTAGGCAGAAGGAGATAATTATCCAGCCTCATTAATAGAGCCATCAAGAGCAGAATTAAAGATATTGAAACCATCTTTGCTAAGGGATTAATAAATTTTCTGAGGAGATAAAAAATAAATGCGAGAGATAAATAGAATACAATTGCGTCATAATTGCTGAATTGATTAACAGATAAGTAGGAATATTTCCCGCTCCCCATGATGCTAACAAACAGATACATAAAGTAAGTTAATAACTCATTCGCGGAGGCGAAAATAATAGCTATCCAGTTTAAGAAAATGCTCGCTATCAGAGTAAGTATCCCTAAACCGACAATCATTCCAGAGACCGGGATAACAATAAAATTTGCAAGAAGAGCGGTTAAAGAAAGTTTATGGAAATAAGTTAGTGTAAAGGGAAGCGTTCCAATCTGAGCCGCAATAGATGAACCAAGAAATAATAAAAACCATTTGAATGTTTTAGAACTCTTATTCATTTTGTCAACCGCGCTTTTTACGCGTGGGTATATTACTATTAGTGATAATAGTGCGCTGAAGGATAATTGAAAACTTGGATTGTATAATTGGTTCGGGTTTACTAGTAAAATTATAAAAGCAGAAAAGGAGAGTGCATTCAGACTATTATACTCTCTACCGAATGCCGGAGCGGCAAAAGTAATCAATACCATCAATGTTGATCTGACAACGGGGGCATCAGAGCCGCTAATAATCATGTACAATAGTAATCCAACAACTGTAAGTAGATACCTGGCTGTTATATTAAACCGGTTAAATGCAAACAGAAATATTAATACAATGTAACCTACATGGAGACCCGAAACCGAAAGAACATGAACTACTCCCGCATTCACAAATTCATTCTTAACTTCATAATCAATCGATTTTCTGTCTGCAAGAATTAATCCTCTCAACAGCCCCCCGGTAGTTTTATTATGCAGTGATGTAATCTTTTCGTCTATCTGCTTTCTAATCTGAAAAATAAAGTTCGGCAGGAAATTAATTTCGTTCGAAATAATTTTAAGACTATCTGCTTTGTAAGAGTTTGCCAACGCTACAATCCCCTTCGAATAGAGATATTCTTCATAGTCATACTCTCCGGGATTTCGCTCATCTCTTGCTTTTTGAACAGTTCCTCCCAAATAGATTTTATTCCCGATGAATAAGCGGTAGAAAAGTTTCTTTACTGATTTATCATCATCATAAATTGAACAAAGCAGTTTAGATCTATTCAAATATTTTTTCTCTTTGGTTAAAAGTGAATCTGTTATTATAGAGAAAGTGATCCTACCCTCTTTCTTCAATTCGATATCATCAATTTTACCGAATATACGGGCGTTTGATAACTTTGGTTTTTCAAAAGGGTATTTAATTTTCGTCTGATTGTAAGCGCTGTAATAAGCGCTCCCGGAGAGGACTATTACAAATAGAAGAGAGAATGCTTTGGCATTTTCATAATTATTTTTGATGACAAGATGTAATATGAGAGTAAGCGAAAAGAAAAAAACCAGAATTAATATTAGATGCAAAATTTGGAAGTTAGCTATTGACTGAACTATAATACCGGAAATAAAGATTAATACAAACCTTATTAACGGATAATTACTCAATCATACATCTCCAGTATTAATGGTTTGATATGATATAATTTTTTAATTCTCTTAGCAAGATACTCAGCATTCTTTCCGGCGGTTATTCCCAAAGAAGGATTTAAAGTATGCATTTTGATAGAAAGGTCTTCGTAATTCCCATGATCTGAACAAACAACGAGAGTCATATCTTTTGTAAGATTAGTTATAATATGATAAAGAAAGCGATCCAATACATTATTAAAGTACTCCAGCCATTCGATATTACGTCCGTGCCCGAAGTGGTCAGTGTGGAATATTTCAAAGAGTGTAAAATGATTTTCCAAACCGAGCCGTAATAATCTATCGGCTGCGGTTTCAGGTCGGATTACCGGAAGTTTATAATTCATTCTTTCCACCAGCCGTCTGTTATCAATCTCCGCGCTAAGTGCTCTCCCTCTATGAATATCTGCTATTTTATTTAACGGCATGCCGTTCAAAATGCAACTCAATGTTGTTACGCTCAGTCTTCTTCTGCCGGATTTTATATAATCGAAAAATACTTTTGGATAAGCATTGGCAAAAACAACTTTCATCTTTCTGTTTAGGAATTCCTTAAATATATTTTTCTCTTCAATAATAGGAACCAACGTTGAATATGGATAAGGACCGAAATGTTTTCCAACTATTTTGGGGGCATTAACACCGCAGAAGATAGCCGTTTGACCCGTACCGCTCAGCGGGATATCCGGGATACCCATTGATGCATCCACGGGAAAGAGAAAGAAATTTTCTCCTTTCAATTTCGGTTTATCAAGATTAGGGATTTCACCAAACAATTCAGAAAATGTTCTAAACCCGTACTTGAAAAAAGGATTGTTTTGATAATCTTTTTTACCGATGCCAACACCGTCTATAAATATCATTATTGTTGAATGCATAAAATTATCTATTCACTCTTTAGATTCTACAATAATTGTTACCGGTCCATCGTTAAATATTTTTATCGTCATCATAGCTCCAAAAACACCGCATTTTACTTTATCATTGCCTAGGTTGTTTTTTATTCTCCCGATAAATTTTTCGTACATAATTTCTGCATATTCCGGTCGAGCTGCATCTGTAAAACTGGGGCGGTTTCCTTTACGAGCATCACCATATAAAGTGAATTGCGAAATAACCAGCGCCTCGCCATTGATCTCTTTGACGGAACGATTCATTTTTTCATTTTCGTCTTCAAATATCCTGAGATTTGAACATTTGTCCGCCACAAAATTTAAATCAGCCTCAGTGTCACCCTCTTTAACTCCCAATAGGATTACCATTCCTCTTTTTATCTCTGCGAAATGCACCGGATCTTTAATTTCTACTGACCCTTCTGAAACTCTTTGCACCACTGCTCTCATCTTAATTCTCCGTGAACAATTCTATCAATCTGCTGGTAATCTTTTATAAAGTGTATATTGATGAAATTATTTGATGATAGAATTTTTTCAACCGCGGAATTCTGCCCTTGCTCTATTTCCATAAAAATTTTTCCACCCCTTTTTAAGATAGAATTCGATCTCTCCGCGATTAATCTATAAAAATCCAGTCCATCGTTATTATCTGTCAATGCAATTGCAGGTTCATAATTAGTAATTTCCTTCTGGAGTGTAGAGTATTCGTCAATACTAACATATGGCGGATTTGAAACGATCAGATCAAAGAAGCCGGTGTTGAAGCTTATGTGATTAATATCTGAATGAAGAAACCTAATTTTCGAGTCCACTCCGTTTAGAATCGCATTTTCTTTAGCAATTTCAATGGCTTTCTCAGATATATCTGTCGAAAATATTTCAGCGCTATCCAAATTTTTAGCAAGTGCAATTGGAATATTTCCGCTTCCCGTTCCGATATCCAATATTTTCAATCCGGGTTTTTCTTTGCTATACTTAAGTACTTCTTCTACTAATATTTCGGTTTCCGGACGAGGAATTAAAACATTGCGTGTAACTTTGAAAGGCAAACCATAAAACTCAACTTTGCCTGTTATATATTGAAGCGGCTCAAATTTTCCCCGCCTTGAGATCCATTCTCTGTATATATCAACTTCATTTTCTTTCAACGGTTGGTCAAATTTAAGATATAAGTCCAGGCGTTTACAATTTAGAATCTCAGCAAGAAGGAGTTCAGCGTTTAATCGCGGGGACTCAATTCCTCTCTTCTCCAAAAAATCAGTAGACAATTTCAATGATTCAAGAACAGTCAACATTCAACTCCAGTATAAATTCTTTTTTCCGTAAATGATATTTGAAAGATAAAAAACTTCGGTGTGTATTTCTTAAGAGAGCTTCTAAAAATATCAATATTCTCTACGGACTTTGCGTTTTATCTGTCCCGCCTTTGGCGGGATTAAATATTTCCATTCGATAATTTTTAGAACCCTCCTTAACTCATTATAAATTCCAAAATATGAGATTTCTTAAGAATAGACACTTTTTTGATGATATTTATGTTATCAAAAAGAGGAGAAAAGTACCATCTTTTTGCGTCCATAATTGCATTACTCTTGTACGAAATATTCTCCGAAATACGGCTAAAGAAAAGTATTTTATTTCCGACAATAAATAGGATGAGCGATAATATTTACGCCTATGGGGATAGGAATATGCTTGAACGATTTTGAGAAATATCCTTTCCAATGCCATCAAATTTACTAAAGAATTCGGTTTAATTAAGATTGAATCCTATGTATTTGACGGTTTTGTAGAAGTAAGCATTAATGATAATGGAGTTGGCATAGAAGAAGAAAATTTAAAAAACTTTTTAATATCGATCAATCATTCTCGACTAACGGCACTATGAACGAAACCGGTACCGGTTTAGGCTTAATTTTATGTAAGGAGTTTGTTGAAAAGAATAATGGTCAAATCCGTATGGAAAGTGAAATTGGGAAGGGAACCAAAGTTGTATTCTCTTTACCAAAGAGTGAATAATAAATTGATTGCCTTTTATTGTGAGCAGAAATTTTTCTCAGGATACAAAAATATTGTTTCCTCTTTGCTGAAGATTATTGAAGAATCTCGCTTTCGAAAAAAACGAGGTGAACCGGATTTACTTCTTATAAGTGGTTAGAAGATATTCCGCAATAGCTTCGGCTTCTTTCGGTTTCAGCCCCTGGATAGGCATTGCTGGATATTCCGGATTAACTTTTACCGGATTAAGAATATACTTAACAAGCAGTTCCTTCTTTCCTTCATATTTGGGCAATGTTGAGTTATACGACGGTCCAACAATTTTTTTATCGAAATTATGACAAGCTATACATCTACCGTTATAAATATCGACGCCGCTAATTGGGGCGCTAATTCCCATCTCCTCTTGAATCTTCAATTGATAAGCATCATATTCTTTAGAAAGAATTTCCGTTTGCATCTTGGTTGTGGTATCGAACGCAAATTGATCCTTAATAACATGCAAACTGAATGCAAGGATTAAAAGAAAAAGCAGAGATGAACTATATCTAACGTTTTTATCATTCGGTACGGCTAATGAATCTTTCAACATCACATATAATAAAACCGAGACGAATAGTAAAAGAAATAGTGCTACAGCAGTAATAATGAAGAAACTAAATGAAAGTGTGTTTATCGGTCGAACAACTACTGACAAAACAAGCAGAGCCGGTAAAGATATAGAAGCAATTAATCCGGTTCTCAACGAAAAGCTTTTAATAAATTCTCTATATTTTTCATCTGAAATATCGAACTCTGAATTCACTCTAAAGAAACGGTAGATAACTATTACTGACGTAAGTGCATATGAGTTGGCTATGAATTGGAGGAAGTCAATTAATGCGGAAAATGAAAAAATTAATCCGAATAAATTATTGCCGGATTTCCATCCCTCCGTATCAGAAGCGAGATGAACAGACGCAATAAAAATATAAACGGAAATAATTAAGAAGATTATTCCATATAAACCGCTTGATTTATGTAGCCTTCCGGTTCTAACTGCGTATGCAGAAATTTCCTCTTTCAGTTCTAATTCGTTCCCGCTGGAATCTTTTTTCTCTTCGGCGTATTTGTCCCAAAGGGATGAATTCTCAAAAATATCTTTTAGATGGAATGTGTACTTGTAGATATAGACAAGAAATAAGGCAATAATCAAAAGTAGAAGAGATAAAAGAAGAAACTCGGGCACATTTAGCCTGCTTAAGTGCAATAATTGAGCATACCCAAAAACAGAGCTTAATAGAGGAACTACGCCAAGCGCAAAAGCAACACCTTTATTAAAAGTAATTTGATCTATCAGATCTTTTGAAAATCTTTTGAAAATCTTTTCTGTTGATTTCCCTCCTCTCCTTCTAAAATATAATGAATAAGAAAGCGATCCGAACAAAACGCTGACATATGGAATGAAAAGAATATATGCCAGAGCCAATAGATATTTCAATAGCAGCAGGTGATGAGATGATTGTGGTAAAACCGACTGATCTAATAAACCCATAATTCAACCAATTAATTTTCTTAGAATATTAACTTATCCAATGAGATGACTAAAATAACTGCAAGAACGTAAAGATTAATAGCCATAAAAGCTTTGCGAAATACTATTCGCTCAATTGATCCCGAAAGAATTCCGCGAGTTTTCAACAATAAAAATGTACCAAGAAAAAGCATTAACAATACTGCATATAGACTAGATGAAAGATTAAAGAAAGGTATCAAGAAACAACTTGTTGTAAGAGAGGCAATCCACACAAATGTAATTCTTCCTAACTGTGAATCTGTAAATATTTTTGTTAGAGTTGGGAAACCTGCTTTTTCATAGTCTTTGCCGTGAATCAATAACAGCAGCCAGAAATGTGGTATCTGCCAGATGAAAAAGAAGAACGCCAATGCAATAATTTCTTTATCTAGAAGATATCCTCCTGAAGCTGCCCACCCAATCATTGGCGGCAACGCGCCAATTACAGAACCCGGTACAACCGCCAGAGCGTATTTTTTTTTCAACGGTGTATAAATTACATTATACCAGAACAAAGAAACTATACCGAGAATCATAGCAGAAAGATTTGAGGCGAGTAAGATTATTCCTAAACCTAACACAACTAATACAAATGATACAACTTTGGCATAACGTTCTGTAATTCTCCCGGATGGTATGGGTCTTCCCTTTGTTCTTTCCATCAAAGCATCAGAAATTCTTTCTTGATAATGATTGATGGCAGAGGAACCGCATGCAAGAATAAATACTCCAACTACCGTTAGAATCATTGTTACATCAAAATGTCTGGAATGAAATAAGTATCCAACTGAAGTAGAAATAGCGACAAAGAAAGTAATTCGGACCTTTCCAAGTTCTAAAATTATAGCAATATGTTTTTTTAGTTTTTGCAACATTTTCTCTTTAGACTACCCCCTTACTTGAGGTTGTCTCAAAAGTAATTATTCAAATAAATAATCTGCGAAAATCAGTTTCACCTGCGTCATCCGCGGTCTATTCTATTATAAAACATTACATTTGAGACACCCTTAGCGAGGTGAGGTCAATAAATATTATTAGAAAGAAAGATTATTTCACCGGCAGCCAATCACCGCCGTACCATTCTCTGAATTCATTATCATTAAGAACAATTAACTTTGTGTACATCGCTGAGTGATTCAATCCGCAGTATTCGGCACAGGCAATATCATACGAGCCAATTTGTTTGGGCGTAAAATATAAGTGAGTATTTTTACCGTGAATTATGTCTTCCTTAATTCTAAATGCGGGGATATAAAACGCATGATTCACATCTACCGACTGCATTTCCAAATCGATACCTGAATTTACAGGAACATATAAAGTATCCGTTTTTTTTCCATTCGGATATTCAAAACCAAATTGCCACATTCGCGCCGTAACTTTTACTACAAAAGGATTTTCGGGGATTTCTCTTGTCTCTCTGAAACTTGCATAGCCAAAATAAAACATTGAAAGGACCAATAAGGTTGGTATAACTATCCAGATAACTTCAAGGAGAATATTGCCATGAATATCAACCGGTTCATGCCCTTTTTTTCTATGATATTTGAACACAAAATAGATCATAGTCGCTGTAACTCCGAGAAGAAGTAGCACTGAAATAGCGACGATATACAACATCACAAAATCAACCGACTCAGCATGAGTTGTTGGATATATACCCATTAAATCCTCAACGATAAAGAAAATCAATAAATGTTAAGAAAAATATTACCAGCAAAGTAGCACCGCTTATTCCAAGAAAAACCTTGAAGATCGGTTCATCAAATTTTATATGCATAAAAATATTTATTACCAATGCTGATTTGATGGCGGCAATTGTCAACGCAATGAAGAGAGTGTATCTACCGAGGTTCACACCGGCAATGGTAACGGTTATTGTAGTGAATGCGAGTAGAGCCAGCCATACTAAGATGTATGTTCCGTAGCTGATATGATGTTTACTGTTACCGCTCATGAATATTTCCTTAGTTAAAAACTTCTGCCTACTGAATTAAATAGAATAAGGGGAATAAAAAGATCCAGATTAAATCTACAAGGTGCCAATACAAACCGGAGTTTTCAAGAATTACATGATTATCAGGAGTAACTTTTCCTTTATGAATGAAGGCAATCATGTACGCAATAACAATCATTCCTATCAAAACGTGAAGACCATGCAGACCGGTCATGATATAATACAACCCGAAGAAAAGAATTTGTCCGTTTGGTTTAGCCAATAGTTCAGGCGAACCGGGATAAATTCCGTGAGATATTTTTGTTGACCACTCAAAATATTTATTAACCATGAACATAAGAGCTAAAAGTATTGTCGCATAGAGAAATATGAGAGAAAGAAATTTATTTCCCTTCTGCAATGCACCGATTGCAAGAACTACGGTTAGACTGCTTGTAAGCAGCACTATTGTATTCAAAGTTCCTATTCCTGTGTTCAGTTCCATTCCCGCAAGATGAAATTGATCGGGAAATTGATACCGGTAAACGGCATAGACTAAAAACATTCCGCCGAAGAGGAGTATCTCGGTAAATAAGAAAAGCCACATGCCCATTTTAGCACCTACATCGTCTCGATGAACTTGATGATCTGCCGCACCAATATGATTACTCATCCTTCATCTCCTTCAACTGACTAAAATCGTACGGCTCGTGAGTAATTGTAGGAACAGAAACAAAATTTTCAAGGGGCGGCGGTGATGGAATGTGCCACTCCAGCGTTACACCACCCCATGGATTTGAAGTAGCCTTCTCCCCTTTCACTAACGCGTGAATGAGATATCCGATGATGAAGAAAATTGTTCCGGCTAAGATCCATGAACCGATTGTAGAAATTTCTTGATAAATAGTGAACTGCGGCAGATAGTCGTAATATCTTCTTGGCATTCCCATGTATCCCATAATAAATTTTGGGAAGTAGAGCATATTGAAACCGATAAAGTAGAGTACAACAGCAATACGCGCGAATGTCATATTATACATTTTACCAAACATTTTTGGGAACCAGTAATGAAGTGCGGCGAAAAATATTGTTCCGGTTCCGCCAAACATCACATAATGAAAATGTGCGACCACAAAGTAAGTGTCGGTCAAATGTATATCGGTTGAAAGTGCGCCGAGGACAAGTCCGGTCAATCCACCAATAGAAAATAAAAAGATAAAATTCATCACCCATAAGAATGGCGGCTGAGGATCGATAGATCCTTTATACATAGTTGCTACCCAGTTGAAGATTTTAACACCACTTGGAAGTGCAACAATAAAAGTAAGAAGCGAAAAGATCCATCGAGCAGTATCGCTCATTCCACTGCTGAACATATGATGCGCCCAAACAAGATAACCAACAAACGCGATTGCAAGCGAAGACATTGCGATTGCTTTGTAACCAAAGATTGTTCTGCGCGCAAAAGTTGGAATAATTTCTGAAACAACTCCCATTGCTGGAAGAATCATTATGTACACCGCCGGATGCGAGTAGATCCAAAACATGTGCTGAAATAAAATTGGGTCTCCACCCAACGCCGGATCAAAAATTCCAACACCAAATGCTCTTTCAAGAATTACCAACAATATAGTTATAGCAATAACCGGAGTAGCAATTATTTGAATCCATGCCGTGGCGTATGTTGACCAAACAAATAATGGCATTTTGAAAAATCCCATTCCGGGTGCGCGCATTCTGTGAACGGTCACAATAAAATTCAATCCGGTTAGAATTGAAGAGAAGCCCAGAACAAATGCCGAAAAGAGCGCCATCGAAACATTAGTTGTGCTGCGAACACTATATGGTATATAAAATGTCCATCCGGTGTCAATCGGTCCGCCCGGAAGAAAAAGTGAAACCAAAACCATCACCGCGCCAATTATATAAACGTACCACGATAAAAGATTCAATCGGGGGAATGCAACATCTTCTGCTCCAATATGAATAGGTAAAAAGAAATTTCCAAAGATGGCAGGCAGTCCCGGAATAATAAACAAGAAAATCATTATCACTCCATGCAGAGTGAATAATTGATTGTAAGTCTGCGCATCCATTATTGTGCGACCGGGTGAGATCAATTCCCAACGCATCAGTAACCCGATGATTATACCAACCACAAAAAAAGTTAATATTGCCATCATGTACATCAAGCCGATTCTCTTGTGATCTTTAGTCATCAACCATGAGAGTATTCCGGTATGTCGGTTAGTACTTTTCTGATAAAAACTTTTTACGGCTACGGCATCAGCCATTTATTAAACTCCTTTGTTCACAATTGTTTTCAGCTTGAGATTTCTGAAAAATATAATTGACTCATTTGATTTAATGCAATATAACACGGATAACACAGATGAGTCTGATTTTCACGGATTCAATCAGCGGTAATCCGCTAAATCCGTGTCATCCGCGTGCTATTTTTAAGTTCTCCTTTTCTTCTTAATTAACAGCACCCCAAGAAATACTATAATTCCAAGTATCATTACGGTACCAACAATGCGTGTAACATTCAAGGTATACTGCCTTCCGCTTGGATCATAGCTAAAACAATATGTCAATACTTTTGATATTGTGGGACTAGTCCTGCCGCTTTCTGCCTCGAGCAAAGCCATCTTCACGTCAAACGGATTAAAATTGGTTCCAAATAGATAACGAGAAATTTTACCTTGCGGTGTTACTGTTACTAATGTGGCGGCATGTACAAATTGTTTATCAGCAGGTTTGAAATAGAATCCGCAAGCATCTGTTAATTTGTGAACTGAAATACTATCACCGGTAAGAAACAACCAATCTTCCGGTTTAAAATTTCTCTTAATTGTGTGGAGATAATTTCTCTTCCATTTGGCGGCAACCTCGGGAGTTTCGGTAAAATCGAAACTAATACTAATAACTCGAAAATCTTTTCCCGGTTCAAGTTGAAGTTTATCTATTGTCCATGCTAGTTCTGATTGCATTGGATTGCATACGCCGGGACATTCATAATAAACAAGTGCAATTAGTGTCGGTTTAGTAATAATATCTTTGAGCAATACTGTATCACCCCCGGAAGTCTGGAATTTCAAATCCATTGGCAAAGTATTTCCCAGTTTCTCGTCAATACCAACTTCAATCTTCTTTTGTGCTGATAGTTTGGAAGGAAGAATAATATTTATCATTAAAAGTATAGCTAATATTAGAATACGAGACGAGATGTCATTCTGAAGGAGTGGAACGACTAAAGAATCATTTCTTTTCTTAATGAAAAATTCTTCTTCCGATGAATCGGGATCAGAATGACAAGGATAATATTTCTTTTTAATGATATTCATTTATTTCTCTTACATCGTTACTGTTTTCAAGTAATCGTACAATTTTTTCCATTCCTTTTTTGTAAATTGTGATACCATCGGCTTGAAACCGGAACTGACCGGATTCGATAGAACTATAGACACATATTTTTCGAGATTAGCTGCAGATGCCTGGCTTATAAATGAGGAAAATACTCTTCTGAAATCGGTAGAAGATTTTTTCAAAAGTTCTGACCCTGGATCTGCTTCACCTGTAAAAACTTTACTCTCAAACCGGAGATACCGATCATTCACCACAGAATATTCTTCTATCATTTTTCGTTCAGCAATAGCAACATGAATTTTATTGGGTAGAACTGTTCCCGCAGATAAATTATAAGTGGCATCTAACGTTTTTAGTTGATCCTCAGTTACTGGCGGAAATTCCACAAATGTTCTCATGTGGGAAATAATGGCAAATCTATCTGCGGCAGGAATGTATTCATACGCAGCCATTCCATTTTTTATAATTCCCTCTTGAAGCGTCTTATAAATCTGGTCAATCGATCTTCCATTTGTCCAACCCTCTTTCGAATGAAGATTTCTGGGCTTCTTTACCAAAGCCACACCGGCAGGTCCATCACCCAATCCGTTATCGCCATGACACGATTTACAGTTCGCTGCAAATAATTCTCTTCCCTTTGAAAGGAACTCAGGTGTCGGAGTCTTAACAAGATTGAGATCAACAGCAGCCATCACACCCCCCTTTTTCGTCTCAACTTCCTTCTTCACAAGGGTTGAATCAATCAGCCCAACATCCTGAACATTGAAAGAGATATCATTCAGATGTTTAACAAAATAGATTCCGAGCACAAGGATTAGCAAAAGAAATAGTGGAAAAACCCATCCGAAAAGCCGTATGGGATTCTTCAACAAATTTCTAAATTTTAGTTCGTCTTCATTTTTTTTGTTTGAGTTCATGATAATATATAGTTATAAGCTGAAATCAATTCCACGTTTAAGTTTTGGGTCACCAATCGGTACAAGGTTCTCCCTATTGGTTTTAAATACGAAGACTGAAATAATTAATCCGGAAATAAATATCGGGAAGCCGAGTTCTATCCATCCAAATACAATACCTTCTTTGTAAAAGTTCGGCATGACTAACCAAAAAAGATCATAATAATGAGCGAAAAGAACTACACCCGCCATAAAGATCAACCTCTTTGGGTTAGACTTTGAAGGCTGAGATAATAATCCGATATATGGAATCAGAAAATGAAAAATCATTAATCCGATTGAGAAAAATTTCCAACTGCCATTCCACCGGTCTAAAAACCATATAGTCTCTTCCGGTAAGTTCGCGTACCAAATTAGCAAGAATTGGCTGAACGCAATGTAAGCCCAGAAATTTGTGAAAGCGAAAAGAAGCGCACCAAGACTGTAATAGCTGTCGGAAGTAATCCCTTCGACTAAATAGTTCCGTTCATTAAGAGCTACTATAAATATTGTAGATAAAGCAAGTGCTGCCAGAACTGTACCGGAGAAATAGTACACACCGAATATTGTAGAGAACCAATGCGGCGCAAGACTCATTAACCAATCAATAGCTGTAAATGTAATAGTTAAAGCGAAGAGGGGCATAAAGATAGCCGATAATTTCACATTCGCCGTTGTAATAAACTGGTCTTTACTATGATCCTGCCTTCTGGAATTTTTTGTTATGAAATAATAAAACACCAGCCAAATCAACCAGAAAAATATTACACGAAAGATGAAGAACTGGACATTTAGATAAGGAGCCTTTCCGACTAATATCTTATCTGTCGGCTCGGGATGAGTCCAATGAAATACACTATTAATATTCAGTAAAAGTGGTATCGCAAGCAACGGCAAAATTACGATAATAGAGGAAAGAAACTCACTCACCCTCCTGAATGGAGTACTCCAAACTGCGCCGGATAAATATTCGATGGCAACAAAGAAGAGAGAACCTACGGCAATACTTACGAGAAATGAAAAACCGATAATGTTGTTCTGAGCGCTTCTTTCTGGATTTACAATGTAGCCGAGAATAACAATTACTAAACCCGCCAGCAACAAAACCAGTCCAATGGTTTGAAACTTCTTTGGTAATTCTTTTTTATGATATTCAACTGAAGAGGAACTCATTGTAGATCAGACTCCTTAGCGTTGAGCGCTCTTTGTAATGCTCTTACATAATTTATTACTGCCCATCTCTCATCGAGTGTAAGTTGAGAAGAGTATGAAGGCATAACATTTTGACCATCGGTTAGTACAGCAAAAATTCTTCCGTCACTCCATTTTCTAACTTTTTCGGAATGTAAACTCGGAGGATTTGGATACTGCCCGCGCAATCTGCTGTCGCCTTCCGCGTGATAACCGTGACAAGGACTGCAATAGATATCAAATTTTGTTTGACCGAGTTTTAAAGATTCTTTTGAGATTGGAACTGGATTGACAAGTTTTTCACCGGCTAAATCGGGCTGCCCTTTAAACACGTATGGCAAATAACCACGGGCTACAGTTCCGGTTACGGGTTGTCTCATCCCAAACCCATCATTAAAAACTAAACTTCTCTGCTGTGCGTTTTGCTTTGGCTGTTCCATCATCCAATTAAAAGGAAGCATGAACATTAATTTATTAAGAGTAAAATACGCAGTGCATGAAGTGATTATGCCAATCACCAGCAGAAACACTAAAAATTTTGGCTCAAAAATTTTGTTCTTATGATTTATTTCATCGTTATCCCAGTAGAGCGGATTAATTTCTTTGGCATGGACGGACTCGAATAATTTTCTGACTAACGATTCATCAAATTTAGGATCTTCCGCTTGAATACTAATTCCGTATTTATCCGATGATACTTTCTTCATGTACTCAGTACCGTGAAGAGGGTGAGAATTATTCGGAAATTTGAAGAAGATAAATAGCATTGCGAGAACCGTAGCTATTGAAGCCGATAAAACTGTTACTTCAAACATAACCGGTATATATGCCGGAAATGAAAATAGAGGCTTTCCGCCAATAACTATTGGATAATCAATCGCCGAAACCCACCATAGACTTAATAGCGCACCAAGCGTTCCCGCTAATCCAAATACCAAAGCAACATATCCAAGCTTTGATGGAGGAAGCTTCATAGCCTTATCCATACCGTGCAGAGGGTAAGGTGTATTTACATCATACTTTGTAAAACCTTCTTTTGACACTTGCTCAGCGGCATGAATAACTGCATTGGGAGTATCAAAGATTCCGGTATAACTATATAAGATTTTTTCGCTCATCATGAATGTTCCTTATGAGAAGGTTGAGCGCCATCCGCAACGGCTTTTACCTCAGCCATAGAAACGACGGGCAAAGCTTTTGTGAAGAGCAAAATCCAGGTAAAGAAAAATCCAAAACTGCCAATCAAAATCATTCCATCAACCAATGTGGGTTTATAATACGCCCAGCTTGAGGGTAAAAAATCTCTCGATAGTGAGGTAACAATAATTACAAATCTCTCAAACCACATTCCAACATTTATGAAGACAGCGATTATGAACATTACAGGTATAGCCCGCCGTATTTTTTTGAACCAGAACAATTGAGGCGAGACAACATTACACGTAATCATTATCCAGTAAGCCCAAGCATACGGACCAAGCGCTCTATTCAAGAAAGTAAAACTTTCTGCTTCTACTCCGCTATACCATGCTATGAAAAATTCCATTGCATAACCGTAACCAACCATTGAACCGGTAAGCAGTATAACCTTATTCATCTTCTCGAGTGTGTCGAGTGTAATGATATGCTCATAGTTAAAAATCTTCCTTATGATGATCAGAACATTTTGAACCATCGCGAACCCGGAGAATACTGCTCCCGCCACAAAGTAGGGCGGGAAAATTGTTGTATGCCACCCCGGAATAATTGATACCGCAAAATCAAAACTTACGATTGTGTGAACGGACAGTACCAGCGGTGTTGCAAAACCGGCAAGGATTAAATATACCATTTCATAATTCTGCCAATGCCTGTTTGAGAAGCGCCATCCTAAACTAAAAACCGAGTAGATTATTTTTTTGAATTTATGATTTGTTTTTTCACGAAGTGTTGCAAAGTCGGGAATCAATCCGACATACCAGAAGATCAATGAAACAGTAAAGTATGTAGAGACAGCAAAAACATCCCACAGAAGTGGTGAAGTAAAATTCACCCAAAGAGAGTGTTGATTAGGATAAGGAAATAAATATCCCGCGAGCCAAGGACGTCCAACGTGAATAAGGGGAAAGAGCCCCGCCGTCATAACCGCAAAAATTGTCATTCCCTCTGCGAATCGGGCTATACCGGTTCTCCATTTTTGTCTAAATAAAAATAATATTGCGGAGATTAAAGTTCCCGCATGACCAATACCAACCCAGAAAACGAAATTGACAATATCAAATGCCCAACCAACCGGAACATTATTACCCCACATTCCAATTCCATAATAAAAAGTAAGACCGAGACCTATTACCAGCAATCCCATCATGGAAAGTGTTATAGATAAAGCGATGTAAAATTTTTTATTAGGCTTAGTCTCAAGAGGCTTGCTGATTAATTCGTCAAGTTCTCTGAGAGACGGTTTACCTTCTAAGACGGATAATTCTCTCGTGTAATCAATCATACTCACAGTATCTCCTCCGAACGAGTATTCCGAAGTTTAGCGATATAGGTTACGTTTGGCTTCACATTAAGCTCTTCCAATACGTGATAAGATAAATTGTGTTCTCTTAACTTGGCGATTTCGGAATCAGGATCGTTAGCATCACCAAATGTTATGGCTGTTGTAGGACAGGCGACCTGACAAGCGGTGACAACATCTGTTCCTTTTAATTCTTTTCCGTCCCGTATTGCGTTCGAACGCGCTTCCATTATTCTTTGCACACAGAATGTGCACTTTTCCATCACACCGCGTGAACGAACTGTTACTTCTGGATTATGAACAAGCGACGTCAGATTATTTTCATAATATGCGTCTGCAAAATGATCTCGGAAGTTGTAAAAGTTATATCTTCTCACTTTGTATGGACAGTTGTTGGAACAATATCTTGTTCCGACGCATCGGTTGTAAACCATCTGATTCAACCCATCCGGGCTGTGATTTGTAGCGTTAACCGGACAAACATTTTCGCAAGGGGCATTATCGCAATGCTGGCATAACATCGGTTGACTGCTGACGATCGGATCGTCGGGAGTTCCTGAATAGTACCGGTCGATTCGCATCCATTGCATCTCACGTCCCCGTTCAACTTGATCTTTTCCTACAACAGGAATATTGTTCTCAACATTACAAGCCGAAACACATACGCTGCAGCTTGTGCATTTGTTAAGATCAATTGCCATTGCCCATTTATTTCCGGTGTATTCGTGTTCACTTGTAATTCCAAATAATTCCGTTTTCTCTTTATGAAGGAAACCGGGTTCTTTTTTATACTTCTCAACAGTTCCTTCCTGAATAATTTTTCTAGTGCGGTGAATATCTTTTACGAAAGTGTCATCAATAGCATGATGCTCTTGTGTGGTAGCCAGTTTATGTGTACCGCCAACTTTCTTAACCGAAGCACCATCATATATGAAAGGTGAAGAGGAATAATTTTTCGACATTAGAGTTACAGCATTTAATCCCACGTTCTTCCCTACATCACCAACGACTGTTCTTCCGTAACCAAGTTCAATATTTATTGCACTATCGTGTACACCAGGTTGAACCAACACCGGCAAAATTAATTTTTTATTATTCACACTAATTTCTATCAGATCATTCATCTCCACATCAAATTGCTTGGCAAGCTTCGGCGAGATTGACGCGTAATTATCCCACGTAACTTTTGAAACCGGATGAGGAATTTCTTGCAGCCATCCGTTATTGGCAAATTTTCCGTCAGCTACAAAATAACTCTCGGTCAAATGAACCGTGTAACCATTTACGTTGTCTGTCGCTCTAGAATCAACTAATGCGGTTGAATTAAACTTTGATTGAACTACCGGTTTGTCAAATAGAACTACGCCATCATGAAGAGCCGAGTACCAAAATGTTTTTGCATCTGCGAATGTATTTTTCTTGCTATAAATAGTTGAGTTAAAGTTATTCATCAAATATTGGTGATAGGAATCCTCTCGGTATGATTCGGCATTACCGGAGATCCATGTAAGTAGAATCGATTCCTTTTGTCTCGAATTATAAATTGGCTCAATGACGGGTTGTTGCAAACTATAGACCCCGCTTCTTACGTATGCATCTCCCCAAGATTCGAATGGATGATTAATCGGCAGAGTATAATTGCCTTCGGATGACGATTCATTTTCGGCTTCGGTTAGTGATATCACTGTCTTAATTTTTTTGAGAGCCGATTTATAACCATAATCTTCCGGAAGAGAATAAACCGGATTACAATCGAAATGAATTACAACTCCAATTTTTTCGCTGTTCATGGAATCAACTAATTTCGAAATCTCTTCATCGGAAGATTGTTCCAAAATCGATTTAAAAGTTGAAGAGTAATCGTAAAGCGCAGTATTGCCAAGGAGTTCGTTAAGAAGATTAACAGCAATGTGAACTTCTTTTGGTAATGTATCACCGGCATAAACAATTGCCTGCCCGCGATTATTGTATAAATCTCTTATTAGGCTTGAGATTTTTTCTTTTTCACCAAACTTTGCTAACGAATGACTTCCAACCTTTGCCCGTACGGTTGAATCGGAAGTAATTACAGAACCGGTTTTGATTAACTCATTAATTAAACCGTAAACAAATTCCAATTGTTGATTTGGAGATATTCTCAATCTGTAATCCGCCATCATCCCCGTAGCGCTCATTCTTCCTTCTGCTACGTATAATCGGTTAAAATCTGTTTTGCCAACTACAGTTCTCTTCGCTGCATACTTCCTCATATTCTCAATATAAGATCCTTCATTACCAAGAAAATCCGCGTCGAGTGAAAGAATAATTTTTGCCAGCTCAAATTTAACTGAAGGATATTCCATCGTGCCGTAAGATTCAGACCAGGCGCTCTTTCTCTGCTCATCATTTACGAGCGATCTAGTATATATTTTTGTGCTCGGATACTTAAACACAAAATCTTCTAAAATTTTCTTGGTAGTTGGCGATGTGACAGAATTAGTAATAATTGCAATTTCTTTATTGCTGTTTTGAGCATTATTTAATGAGGAGATAATTTCATTATCGGCACTCTTCCAACTAATTTGTTTTCGGCGAGTTAAAGGATGACGCAATCTTTCGGGATCGTAAAGGTTTAGAATGCTTGCTTGCCCTTTTGCGCAAATCTTCCCGCGGTTAATCGGATGATCAGGGTTACCGTCAACTTTAATGGGTCTGCCCTCGCGCGTTTTGATAAGTATTCCGCATGATTGATCACATCCGTTACAAGTTGAGGCGTAATAATTTGCGATACCGGGAAGCACTTCCTCCGGTCTTTTGTTGTAGGGTATTATCTCTCCCTTATCATGATAATCGGTGCACGCAGTAGCTGTTAACGCTGCAGACGCAGAAAGTAGTGCTAAAAATTTTCTTCTAGATATCCCCGATAAATTTTCAGAATCGAATTTTTCGGTGACCCCTTCCAAAAATTCATCGTGTTTCAATTTTATAACTTCGTTATCACCGTTATAATCTTTTATACTTTTCCACAATTCTTTTTTATCAGACAATTTTTGTGTATCCCTCTTTTTAGGTGAAGAACTACTCATTACTAAACCTTATCATTTCGTTTTATTGCTGAAGGATGAACTGCAACTTTTATTTTCTCTTGCCGAGTTGTTTTTGACACATTCGAAAAAAACTTTATAGGAAGAGCTGCCGTAATTGCCGTAGCAATAACACCTTTTCCGATCGCGCCAAAAAATTTATTTCTACTTATCTTTTCCATCAATTCTCTCCAATTTTATCTATGACAGGCGGCGCAGTTTTCCGGACCAATATTTACCTTCTGTAAATACGGTAACTTCTCATGTGGATTTCTATGACAGTCTAAACAAGCAGTCATCGTAAACGGTTTAACTTGACTTACAGTTTCCATCTGTTTCACATCACCATGACAGCTTACACAATCTATATTTTTATTAACATGAACGCTATGATTGAAAAATGCATACTCAGGTACTTTATGAATTCGTTTCCAGGGAATAGGTCTTCCCTCATCATAAAACTGAGTAAGCTTAATTATTTCCGGTTTATCTTTGCGAGCAACTGTGTGACAGTTCATGCAAACATTTACAGATGGGATAATTGCATGTCTTTCTTTTGTAACTCCGGTGTGGCAGTATTGACAATCGATCGCCATTTGTCCGGCATGGAGTTTATGAGAAAATTTTATCGGCTGCTCCGGTGAATAACCTACATTGTCTCTCTCCGGTCTTGAAATGTAAAAGGTTAATATGAAGGAAGCCGCAACAACAAATAATGTTAAGGGCAGACGAATTTTTAAAGTATAATCCAGTACCGTTCTCTTCATCAAATACCTGTAATAAGAAATTTATTATGAATAGTTTATAATAAGGATTTTTTTAAGAAATTACTTTTCCGCAAATAGGTCTGTTTTTCTAAAAGACATGACATACAGCTATTCAGATAATCACAGACAAAGATAATAAACCAAATCTTAAATCCAAAAATTTGTGGAGTTACTTCTCTCATTCTATTTTTTTCTCCCATGTGACTGCTAAAAAAATAATTACCACAACTCCAAGAATAATGAATGTACGATTAGCTCCAACGCCTTTTTCAAATGTTACCGTTATGATTTACATATTTGAAAGTGCCGCCGTGGAGAATGTCCGGCTTACTGTATCTGCACTTTTATCAATATCACTCGGCTCGGCATTTGAAAATATTATTTTCCCGGGAACAGTCAATTCATATTTCCATCTATATTGACCCAACATCATTTCCATCATTCCGGTTCAAAATTGTCCGAAAAAGATTCATTATTTGTGGAGTTGTCAGATTTAGAAATTTTTCTTGTTAAGACCACAATCCCTTGCGCATCTTCGAGTAAAGAGAATTCGCCAATCATCGCTTGATCCAAACTGTCATTATTGGGTTATTATTAATAGATGAAGCGATTCGAAACCGAGTTTGATTTCCACCCATCTATTTCCATCTTGAGTATAAGTTCTACTATTTGCGACTCTGATTCCTTCTTTATTAGAGAAACTCCCTTTAATCTTATCTTCATCAAAATTTTGGAGTTCATTGCCACTGCCGCCTAAATTGAGAAAAGATTCACTAACACCAATTGCGAATGTAATTTCTCCGCTCCCATCGGAGTTAAGTTTCATCTTTTCATGATACTGAATACAGCTTACGAGAAGAATGGAAAGAAATGTAATTGCGAATAATCTTTTCACGGAATCTCCGCTTAAGATTGGGGATGTATTTTCTATAGAGCAAAGAGAATCTAGTTTTTTCGTTCAACTACGAAACCGATCAGAGATTCGAGAGAGCTTCGCGACTCGGATTCGACAAACATTTTTAAATTTTTCAATGCACGATCCGAATATTCATTGGCGATACTTTCCGCATAATTAATTCCGCCATATTTCTTAACGAATGAAATCACCTCATTTACTTCAGGATTTTTGGCGCCTTTTTTAATCAATTTAATTATTTGGTTTGTCTCTTCCTTGGGAGATTTTTTTAATGCAAAAATAAGCGGAAGAGTAATTTTCTTCTCCTTGATATCACCACCCAAAGGTTTTCCGAAAATTTTTTTGGTCCCAATATAATCTAGAATATCGTCACGGATTTGAAATGCGATTCCGAGATTTTCACCAAACTCTTTCATGGAAGAAATCTTTTCAGCATCATCGGTTGCTGCGCGAGCGCCAATTTCACAACAAGTAGAAAGTAGAGAGGCAGTTTTATCAGAGATAATACGGAAGTATGTTTCTTCATCGATATCCAACTTACGGGTCTTGCTTATCTGGAGCAGCTCACCTTCGGACATACGTTTAACTGTATTAGTTATTACACGAAGGAAATCGAAATCGTTACCGTCAATCGCACTCATCAATCCTCGCGAAAGGAGATAATCGCCCATCAACACTGCAATTTTATTTTTCCAAACCGCATTTATTGATGGAAAACCGCGGCGCGTTTCTGCATTATCAACAACATCATCATGAACAAGAGTGGCGGTATGCAGAAGTTCCACTAAAGTGGCACCCCTATAACTCCTTTCAGTAATTCCACCGCATAAGTTGCTTGAAAGAAGAACGAGGAGAGGGCGAATTTTCTTCCCCTTTTGTCTAAGAATGTAACGGGTTATTAACTCGAGAAGAGCAACTTTGGATTTTAACGCTTTTTTAAAGAGCAGACTAAATTCCGCAAGCTCCTTTTCAATAGGATGATTGATTTCAGAGAGAGTTTTATTCGTCAAGTTTTCTTTTGGAATATTTTTGAAACAATTATACTTATTTCGTATAAGAAAACCAACGGCACGGCAAGCATCAATTGAGAGACCGGATCGGTTCCGGGAGATAAGAATGCGGCAAGAATTAGTATTACTACTATAGAATGACGCCTGTATTTCCTCATCAATTTGGGAGTAAGAATGCCAATCTTAGAAAGAAAAAATGAGAGCATCGGTAACTCAAATACCAGCCCCGCGCCAAGAATAATACTTAAAACGATTGATAAGTATTCATCGAGCGCAAAATTATTGGCGATAGTAGCGGTTCCGAATCCGGCGGCAAATTTCAAGGTAAGGGGCAGCATCATAAAATAACCGAACACGATACCGCAAATAAAACAGATTGTGGTGAAGAGAACGATCCATTTTATATATTTCTTTTCGTTTTGTTTGAGCGCCGGCGCAACAAATTTCCAAAGCTGATAAATAACGTTCGGAAAACTTATGACCAGCCCAATAACCATTGCCGTTTGAAAGTAAAGAAATAACTGCCCGAACGGTCTGAGATTTTGCAGCTTAAAATTGGCGGTCCTTGCAGGCAGTAAAAGAACTTTATCCACAAAAAAATCGATGAAGTATAAAGCTACAATGGTACCAATAAGAATACCGATTACAGAGTATATTATTCTCCAGCGTAATTCTTCCAGATGGTCCAGGAAATTCATCTCTACTTCGCCGGTGTGACTTTCCTCGTCCAACAATTTTTCGTCCGATTCAGACAATTAATCTCTCACGCAAGTTCTGTATAGAGTGGAAATTTTGAGCACAATTCCGCTACTTCAATTTTAATCTTAGCAAGTACAGTTTCATTCTCAATATTCTTTATCGCATTATCAATGAATGAGGCTATCTTTTTCATTTCGTTCTCTTTCATTCCGCGGGTTGTTACAGCCGGCGTTCCAATTCTGATTCCGCTTGTTACAAAGGGACTCTTAGTATCAAACGGAATCATATTTTTATTAACGGTGATTCCCGCAGAGCCCAGAGCGTTCTCAACTTTTTTGCCGCTCAATTCTTTATTCGTTAAATCAACGAGCATTAGATGATTATCCGTTCCGCCCGAAACAATATCATACCCAAGAGCTATCATTTCATAGGCGAGAGTTTTCGAATTTTGAATAATCTGTTTAGCGTAATCTGTAAAGGAATCTTGAAGAGCTTCTCCAAACGCCACTGCTTTTCCCATAATAATATGCATCAATGGACCGCCTTGAATACCGGGCATAACCATTCCATCAAGAATTTCCGACATTAATTTCAGACGGTCACCTTTAAGAGTTTTAATACCGAAAGGATTTTCACGATCCTTCCCCATCAAAATAATTCCACCGCGGGGACCGCGTAAAGTTTTGTGAGTAGTTGAAGTAACAACATCACAATAAGGGAGTGGGTTGTTTAATAGTCCTTTCGCAATTAATCCGGCGGGATGAGCCATATCCATCATCAATAATGCACCTACTTTATCTGCAATCATTCTAAATTTTTCGTAATCCCAATCACGTGAATAAGCGCTGGCGCCCATTACAATCAATTTTGGTTTCTCTTTTTTAGCGAGGTCCTCAATCAAATTATAATCTAAAAGTTTCGTCTCTTTATTGAGTGAATAACCAACGGAATGATAGATTTGACCGGAGAAATTTACAGGAGAGCCATGTGTTAGATGTCCGCCATGATCTAAGCTCAAACCTAAAAGAGTATCTCCGGGTTTCAGGAGAGTCATGTAGACAGCCATATTTGCTTGAGAGCCGCTGTGAGGCTGAACATTTACGTAATCAGCACCAAATAATTTTTTCAACCGATCTCTAGCTAGGTCTTCTGCCATATCAACAAATTCGCAACCGCCGTAATATCTTTTACCCGGATAACCTTCAGCATACTTGTTAGTTAAAACAGATCCTGCCGCATTCAAAACGGCGAGAGAAACAAAATTTTCTGACGCGATTAATTCTAGGTGAGTTTCTTCCCTTCTGAGTTCAAGTTGTGCAATCTTATAAGCTTCTTGATCTTTCTGCAAGTAGTTTGTCATTGTAGTGTCGGATTTATTTTTAAATTAGGAATTATAATCAACCACTAAAAAATCTTCACTATAAATATGCTGTTCTGATTTGTGAATTCAAAATGGAGATTAAAAGATTTACATTATGTATCGGTGAATGGGATACAACATCACAACAATTGCGGGACGAAAAAGAGAACTCATAATAATTACAAGGTCTAATCCATTATCTATCCGTGCGCATAAACCAAAGTTCTCCTATGCTCAGCGTGACGTTGAATTTAAAAATATTTTCTTGAAGAAGATTGTTGTCCGTTGTACCTCTTCTTCCGTATTGAAAACCTAAGTCGATTGTGTTATCAAAAGCGATGGGAAAAGCAATTCCGGTATAGATTGAAAATTGTTTAATGCCGTAGCCGTTAATATTGTATTGAGATTGCTCTAAACTAATGCCGGCTCTCACCATTACATGATTCCAAAAATCGTCAGTACGGTTTTCTATATCCCGGAATTCAAATCCGAGACTCATCTTATAATAGTCCTGCAAGTTGCTGACTCTTAAATTGTTGTTTGTGAATTGACTAAACGGCTGATAGACATAATCGAGTGTGAATGTGTATTTGTTCAATAAATTAAAGGAGGTTCCTACGCCAAGTTTATATGGCAGATTAGATTTTATTGAACCGGTAGAAGTTATTATTGTACCGATTGAAGTTGTGGAATTATTCACACTGTCCCGGCTCAAAGTAATTGAAGGACTATAAACTATTCCAAATCTAAGGTCTTTTATGAACGAGTCGCCGAAAATTTTTGACAGGTTTCCGGAAATCAAACCGGCAGTCATGCCTATACCATGATAATTGGTCTCTCTGTTGAAGGAAACATTCCCAAATGTGGAATCGGAGATAAACGTAACAGATGTTATATTTTCAATCCTGCCGAAATAATAGTCGTATGTAGCACCCAGTGAAATGTCCAATGGTAATTTGTATGAACCGCCGAGGACAAATTTTGATAATCCTCCCTCACCGGAATATTTTACTGTATGATCATCAACCAGCGGATTGGATTGGATTTCTGAAATTTCATAGCCAACATCTGAAAATGGTATTAATCCGACAGCAAACGAAATTCCATTTTCACGGTCAATAGGATATCCAGTAATCAAACCGGAAATATTTATTCTCGTATGAAAAACGGACGAGAGAGAATTTTTAGCATCGGTACCGGAGTAATGTACACCGCTTTCAAATCTGGATAAGCGGAGTTCTGTTAGACTGGCTGGATTGATAAAACTAAGATAATCTTTGTCGATCAGCGCTATTCCCAATTCACCCATTGCAAATCTTCTTGCAGAAAAAGGAGAATGAATATCTCCCAAACCAAACCGAGTATATATTGAACCACCCTCGGCAAAAATCGGTAAGGTGATAAATAGAAGCAGTATTGTTATTTTTAATTGTCTCATGGATTATTTTTTCTGTAAGTAAGTTATTTTTAATTTAGGTCTCAAAGCTTTATTGGAATTACCACTGCCATAAAAAGCAATTCTTGCTGCAGAATTAAATTCATCGAACAAAGTAAGAGATAAACCCTGATTGACATGACCGTTTAACCACTTTTGAATCGCCCAAGAAATATCTCCCGAAAAAACATTATTCTTTCTTGATATGAATGAGACGGAAAGACTATCGCCCGATAATTTATGCGCCGTGCTGTCTCCCCATAATTGAACATAGATGGAATCTGATTTTGGATTTCCATCCAATTCTTTCGATTCATCCACCGTCAATTCAAGAGTTGCCTTATTTATAATTGCTGTCTTTGGCAATGAACTTAGATCGAAAAAAAGTGATCCACGCAGAGTGTATCCACCTTCCAGATAAAAATTTGATGAGGCAGATGGTGTAAATCCAGCTCTTCTTGCTACTACATGAACATCTTCATCCGGTGCTACAACAAGAGTATCTTTATAATAGTTAGGGCGGTCAAGAACAATATATATAAATGTCTCAGATTCTGTTGAGTTGGGTTGTACAGCAAGAAAACCCACCATCTTTGAAGTATTCCCCGGTCTGAGTATAATACCGTTATTCTTAGGTAAGGAAGTATTCAACTTATACATAAACCATTCTCTAACAACACTAGGCTGCAAATTAAACTTGACTGTAGTATCCGTCATGACTAAGCCAAATTTAAGATCTGCGGGCTCGTATTTTAGAAATTCGCTTTTACTGCTGTCTCGGTCAAAACCGGGGGCCGACCAATCACTGCGAACTTGATGCACTGTAAAATCGAATGCTGATGAAATGTCACCGATAGTGTAGCGGGGAATCATCTCAATCCATGCTTCTCTTATAAGTACCTCATTATTAGAAATTCTTGCGAGTGTGGTATCCGGAAGATAGATCTGGTACCTATATAATATTGAAGATTCTGAATAAGGGGTTTTGCCAAGGAGGAGATATTCGGAAGTTCCAAGTTTTGGTTTGTATTCATAGTAAGAAGTTTTCTGGAGTAAATTTGATTCATCGCTGTTAAGCTGCTGAAAAATAAATTTATCTTGTTCGGATAGTAAATTGGAACCGACAGAAGTAGGATCTTGATTGCAAGAGATGAAGAGAACCGTAAGAACCACCCCTAAAAATGATAAACGCAAAAATCTGATCAATTAATTTCCTCCGGTTAAATCATGAATAACAAAATTGCACGCTTCAGTGAAATTAGCGGCTGTAAAATTGGGCTTTTTTCCCAGATTATGCAAGACAGAAATTTCTTTCTCAATCATTAAACTAACGAGTAAAATTGTTTTTACACCGGCATTGATTCCCGACTCAACGTCGCTCGAACGATCTCCTATCATGTAAGATTGGGAGAGATCAATATCAAATTCTTCTGCAGCTTGAACAATCATAAGCGGAGAAGGTTTCCTACAAATTGATTTTTCCGGCGGATCAATATCGGGATGAAAAGGACAATAATAAAATGAATCAACCGAAGTTCCCTCCTCCATCAGCAATTCATTAATTCTACGGTTTACTGCATCAACATCTTCAATAGTCATCAATCCTTTGGCAACTCCCGCCTGGTTTGAGATAACAATAACCCGAAAACCGAATTCATTTTTAAGTTTTTTAATACCTTCGGCAACCCCGGGAAGGATTACAATCTCGGAGGAATCTTTAATGTAGCCCGGATCGTGATTTATAGTTCCATCACGATCCAAAAAAATTGCCCGCTGCATCAATTAATCGGTAAGTTTTTTATAAAGATCGACATACTTCTTCGAAGAATTAAGCCAGCTAAAGTCTGACTGCATTCCATTACGCATTATTCTCTGCCAGGTTTCTTTATCGCTTGTGAAGACTTTGATAGCACGTTTAATCTCTCCCATCATCTCGGAAGCGGTATATTTTTCAAAAACAAAACCGTTGCCCAATTTAGTCTTAGGGTTGTATTGCTGTACGGTATCTGCTAAGCCGCCGGTTTTACGGACGATGGGAACTGTGCCATACATTAAGCTGTACATCTGATTCAACCCGCACGGTTCAAATTTAGACGGCATCAAGAACATATCGGAGCCGGCTTCAATTAGATGAGCGAGTTCATCATCAAATCCTATGTAGCAAGAAAATTTCTCGTTATATTTTGACCCCATACTTGTTAAAAATTTGTGATATTTCTTATCGCCCGTTCCCAGGACAACGAGATGGATTTTCAATTTCATCAATGCCGGGAGTGCTTTTTCAATAAGGTCCATCCCTTTATTATCATAGAGGCGTGATATCATACCAATTACAGGTGTATCTTCTTTAGCTTCGAAATTAAAATTATCGGCTAAAGCCTGTTTACTCTCCCGCTTAAGTTCCAAATTCTTAGTAGAAAATCTCTTCGGAATTTTAGTGTCAACTTCGGGATTCCAAATTGTATCATCAATTCCGTTAATAATTCCGTACAGATCTTTTTTGCGTTTGCTTAAAATATCGTTCAAACCAAAGCCGAAGTCTTTATTCATATAGATCTCCTTAGCGTAAGTTTCGCTAACTGTGGTAATCATATCAGAATAAAGCAAACCACTCTTTAAAAAATTAAGTTTTCCCTTATGAAGAACACCTTTTTCGCTTTCCAGTTCTTTAGGAAGAGCTGTTTTGTAAAAGTTAGCCTTTGGAAAAACACCCTGAAAAGAGAGATTATGAATTGTGAAAACAGTCTTAATTGGTTTGAATAAAGGATTGTTTTTATAAGTGGATTTAAGATACGCCGGAATTAACGCCGTCTGCCAGTCATTGCAATGAATGATGTCCGGTGTCCATCCTAATTTTGTAATAAGTTCGAAGACCGCACGGTTGAGAAGGATAAATCTATCATCATTATCCGGATATTCTTCACCGGTCAGCGGATCGGTGTACAAACTATGTCTGCTTCCGTAAAACTGCGGATTATCCAGAAAATAGATTTGTACTCGTGTTTTTGGTCCTATCAAGAAGGATGAGCGTAAAGAGAAAATTACCTCCTGCTCGCCAATATTGATCTTTAGATCTTTCAATCTAACCACTTCATGGATCTTAAATTTTCTTTCGTCAATCGCGCCATACTTAGGGACGATAATTCTTACAAAATGTCCCATCTCTTGTAATTTTTGTGGCAGAGCTGATGAAACGTCGGCAAGACCGCCTGTTTTGATAAATGGAACTACTTCTGAAGTTGCAAAAAGGATTTTTAACTTTTTTCCTGCAGGCATTTAGAGTTGTCCTTCATAATTTAATGTGCAAAATTACGAAAATTGAGCGGGATAGACAAAATTATTGGAAAATAAAGCTTTACTTTCTCTATTTTTGAAATGTCCCTTAACTGACGAGATATGAAAACATTATTTAAGAATCCTATACAAATTGCCACGGTTGATACCAAAAGCAGCCATTTCAAGCGCGGAAAAGATCTTTCGAATATCGCCCCTCTTTCCGAGCATTCTATTCTCGTTGAAGACGGAATTATCAAAGATATAGTACCATCCTCTTCCCTACCGAAAATTACGGCGGAAAGAACAATAGACCTTACCGGTTTAATTCTTATCCCCGGTTTGGTTGAATGCCATACACACGCGGCTTATGCAGGTTCTCGTGCAAATGAATTTTTAATGCGGCTTAACGGCGCTACTTATGAAGAGATTTCAAACGCCGGCGGAGGTATCACCTCTACAATGCATGCAGTACGTAACTCATCATTCGAAGAGCTTGTAAAACTCTTAAAACCACGAGTAGATCATTTCATCTCTCAAGGAGTTACAACTTTAGAAATCAAGAGCGGATACGGCTTAAGCTATTATGATGAGATAAAACTTCTTCAGGTTATTAATCACTTTAAAACTCATTCGGCTATAGATATCATCCCAACATTTCTCGGTGCGCATACTTATCCACCGGAATACAAGAACGATCATAAACAATATCTTAACCTTATTATTAACGAACTTCTTCCCTACATTATTAAAAATAATTTGTCTAATCATGTAGACGCGTTTTGCGAGAAATCGGCTTTCTCAGCAGATGAGGTTGAAAAAATATTTTTGAAAGCAAAAAAACTCGGTTATAAATTGAGGCTTCACACAGAGCAATTCAACAACGTGGGAGGATTGGATGTGGCTCTCAAATTCAAAGCGCTTAGTGTAGATCATCTTGAAGTTATCGCGGAAAATGATATCCCAAAATTATCAAAAAGCGAAACTGTAGCAGTTCTCTTGCCCGGTGTCTCTTTCTACTTGGATTATGATTACGCCCCCGCCCGAAAGTTGATTGATAACAATGCCATCATCGCACTCTCGACAGATTATAATCCGGGTTCATCCCATATCCCTAATCTTCAATTAATCATGCAGCTTGCTGCCTTGAAGTTGAAAATGAGTGTTGAAGAAATTATATCTGCCGTTACAATTAATGCAGCTAAAGCGGTTGATATGAATGAACGGGTCGGAAGTATAGAGATTGGTAAAAAAGCAGACTTTGCCGTTTTTGCCGCAAAAGATTTTTCGGAAATTATCTATAACATCGGAATAAATTTGAATAAGTATACAATTAAAAATGGCGAAATCATTTATCAAAATGTGGAGAAATTATGAAGATAATCGAATGTGTTCCAAACTTTAGCGATGGACGAAATCCAGAAACATTCGAAGCTATTAAAGAAGCTGTAGCGAAAGTTAAAGATGTTAAATTACTAAGCCTTGAACCGGATGCCGATTACAATCGTGTTGTGGTTACATTAGCAGGAAATGAAGAGGGAATTCTGAATGGTACGCTTACCGCTTGCCGGGTTGCTGCAGAATTTATTGATATGCGAAGACACAAAGGTGAACATCCCCGATTAGGAGCAATTGATGTAGTGCCGTTTGTACCTGTCTCAAATGTTACTACCGAAGAGTGCGTGAAGATTTCTGAAGAGTTTGCAAGAATTATCAGTGCGGATTTGAATGTCCCCGTATATCTATATGAAAGTGCGGCACGTAAAGCCGATAGAAAAAGTTTGTCCAGCATTCGTCAAGGTGAATATGAAGGGTTAGAGAAAAAATTAAAAGATCCCAATTGGGCACCCGACTTTGGAGAAGCCGTTTTCAATCCTAAACTCGGTGCTATAGTAACCGGCTCACGTTTCTTCCTTATCGCGTTCAATGTAAATATTAATACGAACGATGTTAAATATTCCAAAGAAATTGGAGAAGTGCTGCGTGAGAGCGGTTACGCAAAGCGAGATGAAAGTGGTAATATAGTTAAGGTGGATGGTAAATCGATTAAGGTAGCTGGACGTTTGAAAGAAGTAAAAGGAATGGGAGTTCTATTGGAGAAATATAACATTTCTCAAGTATCCATGAATTTAACCAACTATAATGTTACACCGATGCATGTTGCTTTTGAAGAAGCAAAGAAAGAAGCCTTACGTCTTGGTGTTGAAGTGAATGGAAGTGAAATTGTAGGACTTGTTCCTCTTGAGGCTATGCTTCAAGCCGGTAAATTTTACACAAATGATAAAGAAACAGATGAAAAGAAATTAGTGAAAGCGGCGATTAATAATCTCGGGCTAAGCGCGCTTCATCCTTTCAACCCGGAAGAAAAAATAATTGAATATATGATTTAAATAGCCATTAGCGGTTGGCTATTAGCTTTAAGAAAAAAATTAAGAAAAGGAATTAAAATGGATTTATCAAAAACACTTCAAGAATACTTTAATGAATTATCATCCAACTCGCCCACCCCCGGTGGAGGCAACGTAGCCGCAATGTGCGGCGCCCTATCAGCTAGCCTAGGGATGATGGTTTGTAATCTTACGATCGGTAAAAAGAAATACGCAGATGTTGAGCAAGAAATGATTTCTCTGAAAGATAAATTGGAAGGATATCAGAAGAAATTTTTTAATCTCGGTTCTAAAGATAACGAAGCATTCGATAAAGTTATGGCGGCGTTCAAACTTCCAAAAGAAACAGACACCGAAAAAGAATTACGATCTGGTAAAATAGAAGAAGCTACACTTGGTGCTGCAGAAGTTCCAACGGAGGTTATGAAAGCCTGCAGTGAAATTTTACCAATGATTAAAACTGTGATTGAAAAGGGAAATAAAAATTCACTCTCCGATGCCGGCGTAGCTGTCTCATTAATTGCTACAGCGGCAGAATCCGCATATCTTAATGTGATGATCAACTGCGCGTCCTTGAGCAATCAAACTATCGCCTCAGAAATTAAAAAACGTGCAGACATAAGGATGGATGAAATTTCTCAGACAAGTGAATATCTTGTAGAACGTGTTGTTAAAGAGGTCCAGTCTAAATGACTATGAAAGTGAAAAAATCTTTGAATTCTTTAGTTCCTGAGAAAAAATATATTCATCAACTATGGCACTCAGGTGCTCAGCCGATACTAATTATTTTCTTTACCCTAATTTCATCCCTTCATGCACAAAAGGTTTCATTGGGTATAGATGTTCTTCAAAAGAATAGTTTTTCTCTTCTCACAGGAAAACGTGTTGGCTTAATTACAAACCATACTGGAGTCAACAGTCAATTGCATTCAACACTTGACCTTTTCAAGAAAGCCTCCAATTTCAAATTGGCGGCAGTCTTTTCTCCTGAGCATGGATTAAAAGGTATGATTGGCGCCGGTCAGCAATTCAGTGACTATAAGGATACTTTAACTGGAATAAACTATTTCTCTTTATACGGCAAAACCCACAAGCCAACAAAGGAGATGTTGAGCGGAATTGATGTGCTGGTTTATGATATTCAGGATATTGGCGTTCGCTCTTACACTTACATAAGTACGCTTGGATACGCTATGGAAGCCGCCGCAGAGAACAACATCGATTTCGTGGTTCTGGATAGACCAAATCCGTTAGGAGGGCTTAGAATAGAGGGAAATGTTGTTGAAGATGATTTTATTTCTTTCGTCAGCAGATTTAAAATTCCTTACGTTTATGGATTAACGTGCGGTGAACTCGCTAAACTGATCAATACTAAAAGCGCAATTGGCAACAAAGTAAAATGCCGTTTAAAAGTTGTTAAGATGGAGGGGTGGAATCGTAAAATGCAATTCAAAGATACCGGATTAATTTGGATTCCAACTTCTCCTAATGTTCCCTACGAAGAAACACCATCTTATCTGGTTGGAACGGGAGTTCTCGGTGAGCTTATTGTAGTCGGAATCGGGATTACTTATACTCTTTCCTTTCAAACTTTTGCCGCAGAATGGATTGATGCCGATACTCTTGCTTCAAGAATGAATTCTCTTAAGCTGCCCGGTATTCTATTTAGACCAATCTCCTACAAAGTTCTTTACGGCGATTGGAAAGATAAAATTTTTAACGGCGTTCAACTCCATATCACCGATTATGAAAAAGTTAATCTGCTTGAACTGCAGTTCTACTTCATGCAGGTGCATAATGAACTTTATCCCGATAAAGATCCCTTTACACTGGCAACCTCAAACCGTCTCAAAATGTTTGACAAGGTGATGGGTACGGATAAAGTGAGGAAGAAATTTTCGAAAGATTTCCGTGTAGCACATATTCACAAATTTTTGAACAAAGATCTGGATTGGTTCCGGAAGCTTTCGCAAAGATATTATCTCTACAAGTAAAATTTGAGTTTCACAATTGAAATGGTCTTCCCCCTAACTGTATTACACCTTTATGACCAATGATTCGCGCAGATATGTTCAAATGGTTAGCAGAACATTAATAATCGTCTTCCTAAGGTATTGGTTTTCGAGAGTTTATAGAACACCCTACTCCCAATCTCTGATTGCAAAACGAAGAATAAAACAATAAAAATAAAACATCCCCAAAGCCGCATACTGAAGTACAAATGCGTAAGAGTCAACAAACATTAGCAACAGCAAAGGCGTACCAACAATTATCAAGAAAAAAATAATCCATCCAAACCGTCTTTCCTCAATTAATATTTTTAGCATGAATGGAGTAAACAAAACTGCTGCAATAGCAGTTAAAATTAAAGCTAAAGCCCAGAATGAACTTAAAAGGAATAACAACATAGTTGAAAGTTCATAACCCAGCCATGTTCTAAGTTTGTCCACATTATAACTTTTAGAAATATTTATCTCCATCGCTCCTTCCTATGATGATCTCCGGAAATTTTCCCGGCAGTTGTGCGGTATGCTTAGTGATTTATTTACAGCTCTATTCCCTTCAGATATATGGATAATCCTTTGAGATTTGTATCCATTCCTGATCCAACAAAAATATTTGAATCATAATATTCCACAACAAAATGATTTGCAATAAAAGAAACAACCGGGTTGTCAATTACTTCATTTAATAATTTGAATATTCCTTGCGACGATACGCTCAGACCGTCAGTTTTTATGTGATTATAACCGCGCCCGTCATAAACTCCCTTTGAAATAAAAACGGTTTCAAATAATCTTAATATATGTCCGCGGTGAACAACAACATCATCATCTTTCTTCAATTCAATTAGATGCTTCCCGATATTTATATCACCAAGCATACGTTGATATTCGAACTTACTCATTGAGTTCCGTTTAATAAGAATATCTTCCGCCTCTGCGGTGAAAGAATAATCAATTGCACTAAATTTATTTTTTAATCCGTACAGATCGATTCCGAAGAACAACGTATATCCCAGTCTCGCGGTTCTTGGAATCGGATCTTTCTGCAGTTGATCTGTATAAAATATTTCATCTCCATAATTTATTAAGGAGTAACCAAGTGTGATATCTAATTTTGGTGTAATGAATGATTTATCGCTCAGATTATATTTTATATTGCTCAAGAACAGTTTCGTGATGGGTGCTATTATCATAAATCCAAAATCGAAAGCAGTTCCGCTGGCCTTTGCGATTCTATATTCTTGTCCCGTTTGTGATCCACCTAAATTTGATTCAAATGATTTTATTGATAGACCGAGATTAAACTGAAGATAATAATCATAACCAACGCCAACACTGAAAGAATCAAAGACATCATAATCATCATGCGAGAGCCAGTAGTCTGGGGTATATGGTGTTATTCGTAAGTATTGTCCAAAATCCAACTTACTGTGGATATACCCAATTCCGATACTCAAAGGGAGATTCTCATTATTTTTTCGGAAATTATAACCAACTGCTACTCCAAATGATTGGAAAGAATAGTTCATTCCGAAATTCGGCATCCATCTGTTTTTTTCAGGCATAACTGAAATTGCAAAATTGTTTTCTTTAGAAAAATAACCAAGCTGTGAAGGATTCAGATAAAAACCAGTTGGATCGTAAGAAGGAATTGCAGCACCGATTTGTCCGGCACCAATTAATAGAGTTGATTGCTGTAGCACCATAAAAGGAACTGCTGCCTCTCCCTGAGTAAAAACGTCGGTATAAAACCAGAGAAGAATTAAGATTGACCAATTTTTTTTCATTTGAATATTCCCACCTATTTTTTTTTACATATCCGTTTCCAAATCTCAAACGAAAAATATTTATCTATTTACCGGACAATAAAGGAGTCATCACAGAAGAATATCCATGCCATTCCTGTATCGCTTTGGAACCAATTACGGCTTTCGTATCAACGATTATTTTTTCATCTCATTTTTTGTGGGTAAAGTTGTAACGTTCATTTCACTACCATTAGGGTAGCAAATCACGCGTTTTGTTATTGAACCATCTGTAATATCTGCCCCAAAGCATACATTTTTTTCGTCGGGGATTGCAGTAAAATGAATCTTCACCGCTCTAATGGTTGAATAATTTTTATAATATTTTATCAAATGATTCTTGACGGTTTCTGGCAGCGCAGCTAACTCTATTTCAATCATATTCGTATATAATGTGTCTGCTCTAAATATTACAGCAACTTGTTTCCCTTCTTCAAGGAACATTGCACGTATTGTTTCGAACTCTCGAGACCATTTTACATCTTTAGCATTGGGATAAAGTTTTATCAGATCAGTCTTTACTTTGTCTGAAACTTTGATCTCCTTTTTTTCTTGTGCTGAAAGAGAAAAGGTAAATGTAAGTACGAGACAGAACAGCATTGTTTTTTTCATAAAAAATACTCCTCATTCATTTAATTTATAAAATTGAGAAACCAACATTCATCCTGATGCTTTTTTATGAAAGTGATCCCCATTTCCCGCACGAGACCAATAATATTATTTCTGTTACAAGTGTAGTTCACAACACCCATGATATTTAGAGGATAGGTATATAATTTATTCATATAGATCATTCAGATCAGCTTTCGCAATTTCGATAAAAAGCTGAGCCAGTTTATCCGTGACGGCATTAAAATATTTTTCCCCTTTTTCTTTCGTAGCGTTTTTAGGATTACCAATACCTGTATCAACTGTAGCTTTCGACCATTTACGTTCCGTCCAAGCCCAGCTCTCATTTAGACTCTTTATTTTTATTTTTTTTTCTATTCCTTCACCCGCTTGATCTAAAGAAAGAACTAATTCAGGAGTGAGGTATAATAGCAGACTTGTTTCCATCTCGTCAGCATGGTCTCCGTCAAAATCAAAATATTCTTTCTTATCTAGAGAATTGTACCAGTTACAACAGCTGAGAAACATATTCGGGAATTTTAACCCTGTCTCTCTTAGTATTTGCTTAAAATCATTTCCGCCGTGACTATTTATAATGAGCAGTTTATAAATTCCTTGACGGTTCAAGACTTCAACTATATCATTTATCATTGCCGCCTGAGTACTCGGACTGATATTCAGATCCAGTTTTATGTCTGTCTGTCCGGTATTAACTCCATACGGAATCGTTGGGAGAACTATAATTTTCGCCCCAGCATCATATGCTATTTTTGCAGCAGCCGTTGAAATATGATCTGATTCAATTATATCAGAAGAGTATGGCAGGTGAAAATTATGTGCTTCAATAGCTCCCCAAGGTAAAACAGCGAGTTCAATCGATCGGTCTTTTATCTCTTTCCAGTTACAGTCAGCCAAAATATATGGACGCATTCAACAATCTCATTTAGTTTATAAAAAATTTACTTCAGGCAATGGAATTGTTTATAAGAAACCTCTGAAAAATTATTCAGAATTTAAAAACTTTTTGATGAATAGCGTTGTAAGAAGGTAAAGAAACCAGAGAAAAAGATGCGAACCAACAAGATTAATAATATTGATTTATTTACCCAAGCAGCCAACGAAGG
>CAMTXU010000007.1:0-179782 GCA_947085815.1 uncultured Ignavibacteriota bacterium
GCCGGGCGCCTCCCTAACTTGAAATCACAAATTGTGATTTCAAGTTAGGGAGTTCCGCTTTTGTCAACTGAAACATAAAATCTTTTGGGAATCTATCAATGTTTCTTTTCACTGCTTGAATTAAAGCGCGTGACTCTACAGAATACAGTTCTGCTAAATAAGTGCTTAACATTACCTTTTGACCACGAATAATAAATATCCTTTTTTCAATTGTCTCGGTTAGTGTAAGATTTTCATTAAACATAATTATCCCCAGTGTTCAAACGTTTTAAAATAACCAGCGTCATATCGTCGTGCTGAGGATAATTATCTACAAACTTTCTTACTTCTTTTAGAATTAGATCGAGCAACTCACGTGTACTTTGATTTCTATTTGCCTCAATCAGTTTAATTAATCGTTCTTCGCTGTATTCCTCATGCCGTTCATTCATTGCTTCTGTAAATCCGTCCGTGTAAAGAACAAATACATCTCCGTGATTCAAAGAAATTTCCTCTTCGTCAAGAGTAGATGTAAAAATATGTCCCTCTTCAAGACCCAATGCCATTCCCTTACTGTGCAGCAGTTTTGTATTGCCTCCCATTTCACTGCATAGAATACCCGGATTGTGACCGGCGCGTGAATACATAATAGTATTTTTGTTTGTATCAAGAATGGCGTAGAACATACTGACAAAAGTATTTTTCTCAATTGTCTTATAAAGAAGGCGATTTACTTTTCCTAATACATTACGTGGAGAAATATCTTCTTCGGCATGAGCCTGAAGAATTCCTTTTGTGAGAGTCATATAGATTGCTGCGCCGACACCTTTTCCTGAAACGTCTCCGATGGCAATTCCTAATTTATTGCCGCTGAGTTTTACAAAATCGAAATAATCACCGCCCGCTTCGATTGCGGGAATGCTGATGGCAGAAATTTCGTAACCCGGAATTTTAGGTTCTTCTTTAGGCAGCAAACTCAATTGAACTTTAGCAGCGATTTCTAATTCTTTTTTCAATCGCTCTCTTTC
This sequence comes from uncultured Ignavibacteriota bacterium, assembly GCA_947085815.1. Classification (GTDB taxonomy): domain Bacteria; phylum Bacteroidota; class Ignavibacteria; order Ignavibacteriales; family Melioribacteraceae; genus Fen-1258. Next base: position 1,008 of record CAMTXU010000007.1, read on the forward strand.
CGATATTCTTTGAATGTGAGTTGGAACTCCGTAATCTTCTAAAACAAATTCTCGTTTTCGTAGCCAGCTTATGAGATAGATAAGCGGAGTTGCAGCGAAAAAAATACACAAAACTATGAAGTTGATTTGATAAAAACTGTTTGGACTTGCGACAAGAACCAGTCCGTAGGAGATTAAAGTTGCATGGAAAAACATACTTCCAATTGTTAGAAGATCAAATAAGAAATAGATATATCCTACAGCGCAACCAAAAAGAAAATATGAGAGTAGATCAATAGCAAAATTATTTAGTGATGGCGGCGTCTGAGCAATTACCGCACCTAACATTGTAACAAAGCCTGCAAGAAAAATAGATACCCATTTTCTTTTCCACCGCTGATAAGAAATATTTATGATGAAAAATGAAATTACAACACTCGATAAAGTGGCGGAGGTTAATGAATGAAGAATTATATAAGCTGCCGGCGAAAAACCCATAAAGATTTCGAACATCGATAAGTTACTGATGAAAACAGTTGAATGAGGTTTGTTCAATAAGAGTGTCACCGCGATATTAATTACCACGTAACCGATTGCCAAAACCATTCCTCTCATTAAGGATGTACCTGTGGCAATTGTTGTCCAATGACCTTTAACAAATCCATCAATGCCCTTCATTTTTTCTGGCCAAAGACCTCTCGCATAAGATTCCCCAACAGCCCATCCGGCAAAAAGAAGGAGACTTATGAAAAACGGTACAACAATACCGTATAAGATCAGCGCTATAACTTTTGTCATGAAGTAATTTAAATCTCCCAAGCCAATCCCTTTACCGAAACCGGGCCAAATATTTGTCCAGAAAAGAAGAGCCAACAAAAAATAAAAGAGAAAAAGATTTCGCCCCATTGAAAACCAAATTTCTCCCTGATGGTACTTTTTTAAGAAAAGGAAAAATGCAAGCATCATTAGAAAAATTACAAATATCAGAGAGCCCGTACCGAAAAGTGCCTCGCCTACTTCAAAATATTTGCGTTCGGACTCCGGCACTTCAAAAGAATAAGAATATCCTCCAATTAGATTTCCTAAAACGGTCCCTTTAATTATCCACTTGCCCGCTATACTTTTTTCTTCCCGCTCCCACTGAAAAGTAAAGTCCGTTCTTTTACCAGCATTGTTTTGATTATTCTGTGTGAGATTATATTTGCTCAGATCTAAATTTGTATTCGATGAGAGATAATTTTTAATCAGAGAAAGCGCTTCATCCTCTTTAATGGAAGGTATTTCAACTGTATTTGGTAATGTCTGAATGAAGCCGGATACACGTCCATCAGAACTAATACTTACTTTGTAATTTTTCTGCGGTAACGACTTATTTAGATTTTGGTGAATGAAAACTTCCCAGCCGCGGGTTGGCCAATTTTTATCCTCAAGAATTTTTTTGTAACCTTCTGTTCCAAGTTCCTTCAAAAAATATTTATTCTCTATCGGATGGGATTCAACAAATGCTTCCCTGTAAAAACCATCTAACGGGATATTCTGATTTTTTAAAAAATCTTCTGCAATTTTTATCGCTTGCGGACGGGTGATTTCCAATGTTAAACTGTTATATGTCCCGTAAGGATAGAGGATTAGAATTACGCCGAAAAAAACGATTCCAGCAATTATCCAATACTTATGATTAGCGAACGAAAGTTTCATCTGTGAACTCATCTGCTTTTTCTCTTGTATTTAAGACGGCTTAAAAATAGAAATGTTTGTATAGAGTAGCAATAAAACTACTAGATGTACGTGGTGGTAAACTATTCCGAAACTGGTAAAGATTATGCGCCTTCAGCTTTTTTTTATAATCGGCAAATTCACGGTCAGAACCGAGATTATGTGTAATTGTACAATCCCCTGGATATGCTTTAGCACCAAGGAAAAAATAGATGAATTTTTAACTTGACAAATCCATATATAAAGAATACGTTCTAATTGAAATTAATGTAGTTCCAGACAAGAGGGAAATTTGGTAGTCATTCTTACTACTTTCTGCCTACTACCTACTAATTACTACCTACTGTTTACTGCTGACTATAACTTCTTCCTCCATGCTGTTAAAAATAAATCTATTCTAGATACATATTTTGTTGGATTTACGTAATGCAATTCTTAATCAAAACAAAAAATAAAATCAGAGGTAAAAATGAAAAAAATAATTGCAGTCATATTGATGTCTTCATTGCTAATTAGCGGTTGTGCTTATAACATTACTAAAGGAGATTATGAGGACAATCAAAAATATTATGAGAGAGTAAATAAAATTTGCGAGGACAAGGATGAGTTATCAATTGTTACTAAAAATAACAGAAGTTTTAAAGGGAAAAGTCTTGTAATGGTTAATGACACTACAAGTTTTATTAACCTTGAGTTAAATTCTATCGAAAAAATTAATACAAACGATATTTCCCAAATCGAATTTGAAGGGACAGGGTCATCTACTTTTGAAGGGGTATTGTTTGGAGGGCTAGCTGGTGGATTAGTTGCAAATATTCTTTCTAATCCAGTAGATTCTAGTCACGCAAGACAGGGGAAAGCTATTTATCTCTTGCTAGGAATAGCAGGTGGTTCAATAATTGGTATTATATACAGTATTATGAACCCAAGCAATACTACTATTATCATAACAAAATAATGAGGGAAAAAAATGAAAAGGATTATATGTGTAATATTTTTTCTTATAAGTTGTATGAACATAATTTTTGCGCATGATTATGGTGTTCATCAACATTTAGTCAGAGAATCTTACAAATTACTCAAATCTTATGTCGGTCAAGACATTCGTGAAATGAAAGATCATGTCGGTTATAATGAGGTAGGTATTAGTGTTTTTAATCCAGGGAATTTACTTGTAATCGGAACTCATAGAGAGGATGAAGAGGATCCGGTTTATCAAAATGGTTTTCCTTTTGGATGGACTGTAACAAATACTCACTTTTGGGATCCAGATAGAGGTGATGACTCGCATTTCAATTTGTTGGGAATAGTATATGATAATGCATATCAAAAAGCCATCAAATATTACTATGGTGGATATATTCTATCTATTCCCGCATCTATTCCGTGCGTTATAGAAAGAAAATTACGTGTTCATACTGCTCTTGGTGATGAATTAATTATTTATCCTGATGAACCTCAATATGGCGGATTTTATTTATCATATTATAGTTTAGTTGATTTTTATAAAAACTTAAGACTAAAAACTCAACTAATTGGAAAAAATCAGATGTGGAATGTCACAAAACAAAGATGGGAGTATTGGAATGGAGACGTATACGTTTCAAGAGAACTACGCGATGCCCTAATTTGGGAGATATTAGGACGAGTGACACATCTTCTCGGTGATATGACTGTTCCCGCCCATACTCTTAATGATCCGCATCCACCAACAAACCCAGATAGCTATGAGAATTGGATGAATCAACCCTCGATTTATAATCAATGGACTTATCAAAATGCGATAAATCAAGGGGAATTAATTGACGTAACCTACGATTATAATCCATTGAAGTCATTATTTTACCCAACAGCTCAGATTGCGAATTTCTTTAGTAGTAATGATGTTGATGGAAACAACATTAACGATATCAATGATTCATTTATCTTATATCCTGGACTTTCAGAGATGATTCAGCATCTGAATAGTGAGTTTAATGGACCACCAGATAAAACCGTTCATTGGCTTTCCGGTACATCGGAGCATGCCTTTGTATACGGAATCAGAGCGATAGCCGGTTTTCTTTATTTATTTGCAAAAGAAGCTAATCTTTTGCCAACACCATTAACTTATGCGTATGTTTCAGGAACCTATGAGTTATATCTTGGTGGTACAGGTAATTGGTATGTTCAATTGGGAAACGGTTTTTCGCCATTTACGTATCAATGGGAAATAATGTATTTAGAAGGCGTTGGTTATTTGCAAACCTATGAAAGTGTAAAAAAGGAGAAAGAAAAACGGGAGAAAGATAAAGAGAAGAAAAAAGACGGAGATATTACAATTGAATCTGTTCCAAGTAATTATTGATTTTCAGTCGGTACAAACTCATCTACTTTTAGTAAACCTCACAATCCTTATGACTTGCGCGATTATAAGTTAAGATGCACGGTTACAGACCGAAGCAGCACAACAAAAACATCAAACGAATGGTATGTTGATGTTCTCTCTACATCTCCTCCTCAATATGCTGTTGAGGATAATGACGGGTTGAAACAAGAAAAATATATTGCAAATGCAGCAGAGGAAGAATCAATTCCAACAGATTTTTCTCTTGGGCAGAATTACCCAAATCCATTCAACCCAACAACAAAGATCTCATATTCGTTGCCCGATGCAAATTTTGTAACGTTAAAAATTTATGATATGCTAGGAAGTGAGGTTGCTACTCTTGTTAATGAGAACAAACCTGCCGGAAAGTTTGAAGTTGAATTTGACGCTTCAAGACTTTCAAGCGGGGCTTATGTCTACAAACTTGTTGCAGGTAATTATCAGTTAACCAAGAAAATGCAGCTTGTGAAATAATTATCAGTCTATCTTTAGAAGCCATTCTTATTATTGTAAGAGTGGCTTCTTTTTTCATCAATCTTTCAATCAAATTTTTATGCTGCTCATCAATAGCATTTATTCCAATGCTATAAGATTCTTTCCAAATAATCTGGCTCATATAATTCTCCTTTTCATTACGTTCTTTAGAGTCGTATTTTCTTTTGATTTAATTGCTAGGGGTTATATTTTACCCGAAGTCAATGCAGTAAAAAATTATTATATTAACCGTACAAATTGATAATTTCTATAATGGATAATGAAAGAACCGGAAGTAAACTTTGAATTAGCGAGCGAACACGGATTAACGGAAGAAGAATATAACGTAATTTGTGAACGTTTGGGTCGAATTCCGACTTTTACTGAGCTTGGTGTTTTTTCTGTGATGTGGAGTGAGCATTGCAGCTATAAAAATTCCATTGCGTTACTTAAGACTCTACCACGCAGCGGCGGAAGATTGCTCGTTAACGCGGGGGAAGAAAATGCCGGTCTGGTTGATATCGGTGACGGACTTGCAGTAGCGTTTAAAATAGAAAGCCACAATCACCCATCTGCAGTTGAACCATTCCAGGGTGCCGCAACAGGTGTAGGCGGAATTTTACGCGATATCTTTACTATGGGTGCGCGCCCCATCGCATGTTTGAATTCACTTCGCTTTGGTCCGTTATCGGATCCGAAAACGCGGTTTCTGTTTGAAGGTGTTGTAAAAGGAATAGGACAGTACGGAAATTGTTTTGGCGTTCCTACAGTCGGCGGCGAAATTTATTTTGATGAATCATATAAAGGAAATCCGCTTGTCAACGCGATGGCAATTGGAATTGTAGATACAAAATATGTTGTTTCTGCCACCGCAAAAGGTCATGGTAATCCGGTAATGATTGTCGGCTCATCTACCGGACGGGATGGAATACACGGTGCTACATTTGCCTCCGAAGAAATTTCGGAAAAGTCGGAAGCCAAACGTCCCTCAGTACAGGTTGGAGATCCTTTCACAGAAAAACTTCTTCTTGAGGCAACGCTCGAAATTATCAAGCAAGATTTGGTAATTGGTATTCAAGATATGGGCGCGGCGGGTATTTCATGCTCAACTTCGGAGATGAGCGCTAAAGGGAAATCGGGAATGATCATCGACCTGAATAAAGTACCGCTAAGAGAGGAAGGAATGACCGCCTACGAAATTATGCTGTCGGAAAGTCAAGAGAGAATGCTTGTTGTTGCCAAAAATGGATGTGAAGAAAAAGTTAAAGCGATTTTTGAAAAGTGGGATTTACACTGTGAGACTATAGGTGAAGTTACCGATGACGAAAAAGTAATAATAAATTATGAAGGGGAGAAAAAAGTTGAGATACCGCCGGTTGAGTTGGTACTTGGTGGTAACGCGCCGGTTTACATCCGCGAAACATTGGAACCAATATATCTGGAAAAGACACGGAAATTTAATTTGAAGAGTTTACCGGAACCAGAGTGTATCTCAGAAACATTCGAAAAAATATTTTCATCGCCGAATATTGCGTCAAAGCAGTGGGTATTTCAGCAGTATGATTCTATGGTTCGTACCAATACAGTAGTTGGTCCCGGTTCAGATGCCGCGGTAATACATATAAAAGATACAAATAAAGCACTCGCGGCTAAAACAGATTGCAACGGCAGATATGTCTATCTCAATCCAAAGGAAGGAACAAAGATTGCTGTTGCCGAATCTGCTCGCAACGTAGTATGCAGTGGGGCAGTCCCTCTTGCAATAACGAATTGTCTGAATTTTGGAAATCCTTATAAACCGGAAATGTACTGGACATTCAAAAAAGCAATTGAGGGAATGGGAGTAGCGTGTAAATTTTTTAATACACCGGTTACAGGAGGTAATGTTAGTTTCTATAATGAAAGCCCCGATGCTTCGGTTTATCCAACTCCGGTTATTGGAATGGTAGGGTTAATTGAAAAGTTAGAAAATATTACAACCGCACAATTTAAAGACTATGGTGATTTGATTTATCTTCTTGGCGAAGATTATGAAGAAGTTGGCGGAAGCGAATACATGAAGGTCATTCACGATTTAGTGACCGGGGAAATTCCTAAAATAGATTTACAGACAGAGGTAGATTTACACAAACTTATTCTTCAGCTTATTGATAATGGATTGGTTAAATCCGCACATGATGTTTCCGACGGAGGAATTTTGTGCGCGCTTGCCGAATGCTCTATTATCAATCAAGAAAAACCAATCGGTTCACGAGTTCACATCCCGGTTAAAACACGGGAAGATTTTTCATTCTTCTCCGAAACACAATCTCGTGTGATTGTTTCGGTGAATCCGGATAATAAAGAAAAATTTGAAGAGATCGCCTCAAAAAGTTTCACACCTTTTATGTTGATCGGCGAAACTGGCGGTAAGAGTTTGAACGTAAACGACCAATATGATTTTTCAATTCCACATTTAATTGATTTATACTTTTCTTCAATCCGTAAGAGAATGAATGTTACGTTTTAAAATTCTAAAAAGGATTGCTTCTGTAATTTCTTTATCCACTTACAGAAAAATAATTGATTTTCTCCGGTACTACGTATTGGGATTGTTCAGGCGTATGGATGAGAATAATCTTTTTTTTGCTGGCTCAGGAATTTCATTTTCACTTTTTCTCGGCATGATTCCTTTCATACTATTTATCTTTTCTCTTCTCGGAAATATTTTTGATCAATCGGTCATCGAGACTCAGATAAATAACGTAATTGATCAAGCCATTCCTTATTCATCTTATGCAAATTATGTCAAACGGTTAATCGTTTCCAGACTTCCCGAGGTGATTGAATATACAACCCTAGCGGGATTTCTCGGCGCAATTGGTCTGCTTTTCACTTCAACCTGGATATTCAGCAGCATTAGAACTATTCTAAATCAGATTTATCACGTCAAGATAATGAAAGGCTTTCTGTACGGATTATTCCGGGACGTATTAATGGTAATTCTACTTGTGTTTTTGATCTCCTTTACTACATTTCTCTACCCTGCAATAAAATTATTTTACGAAGTGACGAAATATTATCCTACAATACAACAGATGACAAGCAGCTCAATCTGGAATTTCGGACTCTCGGCTGTCTCACTCGCGTTAATGTTTGTAATGTTTTTCCTCCTTTATTACTTAATTCCCTATGAACAACTTGGTAAAAAAGTTGCAATGGTGAGCGCATTTTGGGCAACTCTTCTTTGGGAAATCGCACGGAATATTTTTAAGTACTATTTGGATAATATGCTTTCCGGAAATCCGCTCTATGGTGCCTTTGTTTTAATCCTGGCAATATTATTATGGGTATTCTACTCTGCCTGTCTATTTATAGTTGGTGCAGAGATAGGACAATTGTACCGCGAAAGACGGTCAGCAATTCATGAAAATGAAATGGCACTTTAGTTTCATTTCATTTTGCGCATGATAATTTATCATATCGTTTGAAGCGGAAGAAGAATTGCTAATTCAACTGATTACGCGAAATAAAAATAACTTTTAAAAATTACTGAAAATTCTGGAGCAATATATATGATTTGGCAATTTTCTGGGAACTTGAACCAACCGAGGATGTTGAATCAACATTAGATAATTTTTAATTCTAAACCAGAAAGTTCAATAAAGAATAAAGATGTAGTAAATATGATCAGAGGCTGTATAAATACGATTCTGAAACAGAGAGAAAAATAAAATACAAATAGTGGAGATAGATTATGAGTGAAGTTTTTATAAAGATTAACCGGGTTTATTCTTTTTCTTTTGTACTTGTTTTAGCATTTATTCTTTCGGGTAGTTGTAGTTTTATTACCGCTCAAGACTTTAACCCATCTGTAAAAAAGAAGTCCGATATTGTATCGCAAGAAGAAAAAGAATTCAACAAAATAAAACAACTAAAAGTAAAAACGCGTACCAAATATGCCGTTTTCAACGATGGCTCTAATCAAACGCCCGGTAAAAAAGTTTTATTGTCGGTTGAGCTCTTTAATAAAAAGGGATTGCTCACTAAGATGACAGAGCAAAACTCGGCTGGAAATGTGATCTCACATTATACATTTACTTACGACTCAAAAGGACGCCCAATTAAAGCTGAGGGGAAAGATGATGCCGGAAAATTAAACACTCAGATTTCCAAATATGATTCTCATGGAAATGAAATCGAACGTAGTTTAATCTCGGTCGGCCGTAAACGGTACGAGACAAATGCCGTTATGAAATACGATAATAGCGGAAATGTTATAGAGATAAATAATTTTGAAAACGATAAGCTCCGCGATCAGCAGCTGATTGAATACGAAAACAACGTAAGGAGAAAAACTTTCTACCTTGATAAGAACGGAGATACGGTATTGGTATCAACTCCGGAATATAATTCTGTTGGGAAATTAATTAAGGAGGAGAGAAAAGAACCGAATGGCGCCACTCTCACTTATAACTACAAATATGATTCAGCAGGCAACCTTGTTGAAATGGTCGATTACGAAACTAAACGGAATTATACTTCGGATGAAAAGGGAAATGTGACTGAATATAAAATGTACCTTCTTGATGGAAGAAGACAGATACGGCTTGTGTTTAAATATAATTCTAAAGGTTTGCAGAGTGAACAAATTAGATATGACAATGCTGAGAGTGTTGTTCTTCATATGGTTTACGAATATGAGTATTACAAATAGTTAATCATGTTCGGATTTTATATCTCTAATAATCTTTACCGCTCTGTGCATCGAAAATGCCAGGAACAGAAAGATCAAAACGAGTAATGCATAACTTCTCATGTTATATTTTCTTTTTTTACATGTTTAACATAAAACATGATTTGCCAAAAAAAAAGTGCAATAAGACATTCCTACTTAAGGTTGTGATTTGAGACAAGACCGTAGAAAGAATTTATATTCGAGATGAAAAATGATTAGTCGAACAAAAATTGTTAGTGATATCAGAAATTATTTAATGTTCCTCTCCTGAAAAAGTTTTAAGAACTCATTTTTATCATTACTCAACTGTTTGATTCTCTCTTCTTCGTCATTCTTTTCGAAAGACTGTTCGATGCTTTTGTAAAATTCATCTGAAGAAATTATTGTACAACCACAAACCTTTCCAAAATTCATTAAGCCATGGTCTGATGTAATTAAAATTAGAAGACGCGGATTTTTCGAAGATTCAATTTCTCTCCGTATGAGATTATCGGAAATATCATTTTTCGAATACTCAATTTTTCCTTTTGAAAAATGGAGATGAAGATTCGGATGCCCGTCAAAATGAAGAGTCAATTTTATTTTCTTTCCACTGAAATACTTGTTGAGCAGATTAACTAATTTTTCACGGCTTGCTGGCTTATCTTTTTGTTGAAGTTGTTGGAAAGATTTGATTCTCCCAATCAAATTGTTGCCGTCTATTATATAGTGATTCATCTTATTAAAAATTATTTTAGTACGCACTCAGACTAACTTGATGGGCAGCTTTCTAATTCTTTTACCCGTTGCATTAAATATAGCGTTACACAAAGCAGGCGGACAAGTACCCATTGCCAACTCTCCAACACCGCCAATTTTTTGTGTGCTCTTAATTATGTGCACTTCAACTTTTGGCATCTCCTTTAAAGTAAGAATTTGATAATCATCATAATTGCTTTCCACAACTCCACCTTTTCTTATATTGATCTCACCTTTTAATGCCGCCGAAAGAGCAAATGCTATTGTTCCTTCTATTTGAGATTCAACCGTATCGGGATTTACTACAATGCCGCAATCAATTGCACAAACAAATCTGTCAATCCTTAACAGATTGTTTTCAACCGTAACTTCTGCAATTTGCGCGCAATAACTATCATAAGCTACTGCACATGCAATTCCTCTTCCCTTTCCTTTACTAAGTTTATTAAACCATCCGGCTTTTTCTGCTGCGGTTTCAAGAACATTTTTAAAGCGTGAATCATTCGAGAGCAATTCTTTTCGTAATTCATACGGATCTTTTTTTAGCTCATGCGCCAATTCATCTAAAAAGGATTCAACAGCAAAAGGATTTTGTGTTCCATAGACAGCTCTATACCAAGAGATTGGCACAGGCGTATTAACAACAGTTCCGCTTATTTGGATATAAGGAATTTGATACTTCAAACCTGTGGTTCCGCCTACAATATCATAATCTCTCGGTACTTTTGGCGCGCCCAAATCTTGTGCCCTAATTGAAGGCGCTATAACATGATGTTGAAACTTGGTCACTTTTCCCTCCGCTATACTACCTTTTAAACTGTGTATACTTGCCGGTCGCAAATATCCATGTTTCATATCATCTTTGCGTGTCCAAGTAAGTTTAATTGGTTTACCAAATGCCTTTGCAATTTCTGCGGCTTCAACTGCATAGTCAGATCTTAGCTTTCTTCCAAAAGCACCGCCGATTAATGTTACGTGAATTGTAACATTTTCCGGTTTCATCTCTAAAATTTTTGCAACTTGATTTTGAGCATCTTGCGGATTCTGAGAAGGCACCCACAATTCCGCTTTTCCATTTATAACAGAAGCAATTGCATTTACAGGTTCCATCGGCGCGTGTGCAAGAAACGGAACTTCATATACCGATTCGATTTTTGTTTCGCCTTCAACTTCAACGGATTTTCCTATCACTTCTATTTCTGTGCCTTTACTATTTAGATGAGATTGCAAACTTTTATGAATGGATTCAGAATCGAGGTTTGCATTCGGACCACGATCCCAATCAATCACAAGCGCCTCTTTACCCTTGAAAGCGTTCCATGTCGAAGTTGCAATAACGGCAACTCCTCTTGATATTTTTATAACATCAACCACGCCATTAATTTTTCTGGTTTTTGAATCATCATAGCTTTTCAAACTTCCGCCGAAAGCCGGACACCTTTCAACGGCTGCATAAAACATTCCCGGGATGACCACATCAATTCCAAATTTTGCCGCACCATAGAGCTTTTCCGGAGTATCAGTTCTATGCACTCTATTGCCAATTACCTTGTAGTCTTTCGGATCCTTTAATTTCACATTTTGTGGAACAGGCAATTTGGATGCGCCATCAACAAGTTCACCATAACTGATTTTTTTCCCGCTGATCTTGTTTATCACAAAACCCTTTTCAGCATAGCAATCTGATGTTTGTACAGACCATTTTACAGCAGCGGCAGTTATTAACATTTCTCTTGCAGTGGCGCCTGCAATTCTAAACGGTTCGAAAGATGTTCTTATACTTTGGCTGCCTCCCGTTGTTTGACTGCCATATTTTTTATCACCATCGGCTTGTTCGATTCTTATTTTCTTAAAATCAACTTCTAATTCTTCAGCAACAAGCATAGGTAATGATGTGCGCACTCCCTGCCCCATTTCCGAACGATGAACTATTACGGTTACAATTCCTTTGTTATCAATTTTCAAAAACACACTTGGAGAAAATATTTTTGGCTCTTCACCAAGTTTAATAAGAATCTCTTTAGCCGGTAAATATGTTGCCAAGAACAAACCGCCTCCGCTAAGACTGACAACTTTAATAAACTCTCGCCGGGTTTGTGTTTTCATTTTTTTCATCTTATTTACCCTCCGTAAGTTTATCAATTGCCTTTCCAATTCTGTGGTATGTTCCGCATCGGCATAAAACGCCATTCATGGCTTCTTCTATCGTTTCTTTTGAAGGTTTATCTTTATTATTTAATATGGCTGCAAGAGTCATTATCTGTCCGGGTTGACAATACCCGCATTGTGAAACTTCCAGGTCGATCCATGTTTTGAAAATTGGATGATTTGAATTTTGAGTTAATCCCTCAATAGTAGTAATTGATTTTCCTTGAACCTCTTTGATGGTAATAGAACATGAATGCTCTGCTTTACCGTTTATGTGAACGGTGCATGTTCCGCAAATACCTTCACCGCAACTGTATTTTGTTCCAGTTAGTCCAAGAGTGTCTCTTAAAACCCATAAAAGAGGAGTATCGGCATCTACATCAACTGTCTTTTTAACTCCGTTTACTTTAAATAGAAAGCGAGCCATAGTTATACCCTCTTAGGTTGATTTGTGATTGTTCTTAAAATAATCGAATTGATAAATAAGAGCAAGAAATCACCCGCTTGTACTAGTAATAATTCTTACAGTAAAAGATTCGATTCTCCTAATCAAATTGTTGCTGTCTTAATATACTGGTTCATTTTATACACACAAGGTTTATTGACACAACTTATATACTGACCATTTTATAACAAAAGCGATTCTAGTTTTAGGGTATCTCTAATAACTTCTCACGAAGTGATGTCCGAAGGACTTCTTACGGAGGATACCAAAAAGCTAATCTGTGAAAATTCGTTTTTATCCGTTTTCACAACTGTCCCGTTAAGAAAATATTCTACTAAAAAGAAGCGATTAAGTGAAAAATTCTAACATTATTAGCAAAGAGAATTTCAAATCGATTTCTGTGATTCTCACAGTAACTATTGCTATTTAAATGACTTAGAAGAATTAACTATTTTTAAGCCGGACAGTAGTGATCCGTTTTATCTGTGTGTTCTATTCTTTAAATAATAGTTTTTAGAGATACCTTTTAATAAAATCATCTTATCAAATAGTATCAAATAACCACAGGAAAAGAATCTAAACCTTCGAGATACTTTGGTTAGTTTTTATTCTTTGTAATTCTTCGATTTTAATCTTCATTAATTGGTAGATGGAAGTCTAATTTCTTTTGTGAAAGAATGACGATAAATAAAAAATTATTAGTAATCTTACATCATTCCTAACTGAATAATTCTCTTTAATAACAAATCTTCTTTTCAATTTTCAAATAGGTGAAGCATTGTCTGAATATTTTTATCGATGCATGGATATTTGGATATGAGAACGATGATCTTTTCTTTTCATCATAACAATTTTATGATTATTTGGAGTCTCTTTTTCTAAAAATACACAATTCCAGCTCGATTTGAATATATACCCAAAGAATATTATTTATCATTTATTTAATTGTTCAGATGGAAATGTTTTATAACATTTTATTTTTCGTAAACGGAAAGATTGTAAAAAGTGGCACACACAACGAATTGGTAGAGCAAGAAAAGTATTACAAGAAATTAATTAATTTTCAAAATCAAAATATTATATTGCGGTATCACAGCGACTAAATTTATAAACGTATATGAAAAAAATTCTTATTTATTTTTTAGGTGTTATTTCGGTTTCACTTTTTGGTCAAAGCCAACCAACAAATCAAGATTATTGCAATCAGAGTAGAGCGGAATCTTTGATTCCGATACGCCCAGGAATTCCAGTCAAACAACCTTTCTGGAACGAAAAGGCAATGATGTTCAAATATGTCCCATCATTTCAATTTGATAATACAAGTTGGATAATTCCTAATCCAAAACTATATAGGTATTCTGTTTTTTCATTCAGTGATAAACAATACTATACTTTTACAGCATCAACACCTTTTGAAGCTTTAACACCGATTTGGGATAAAATACCCAATGGCGAAGTCTATCTAAAAGTAGAAGCCATTAGTGATGATGGATTAGATTTTGTTTTAGCAGGCAGTCGAATTTTTTATAAAACGGCTGCATTTTGTCCTCCTTATCCGGAAGCAAAATATTCTTACAAAGATGCATTTCTTAAGGGAATGCAGTTTATCTACAATCAAAAACATATCCAAAACTGGTACATCTCAGGCAAACCGGATCATGAGGAACATAATCTATATTGCTATTCCTCATTAGAGGTTGGAAGTGTTATCAATGCAATGCTGATGTATAATAAGTACTATCCCCAAAATGATAGTGCATTAGTTATCGCTTGTAAAGCTGCAGATTATCTTATTGCAAATGCTGAGCGTGCCGGATCACCATTAGAATATTTCCCGCAAGTTTACGAAGGCGATAAATTAACTGCCGGATCTTACGGTAAAGAAATGATAACGATTCAAGCCGCTCTAACAGGGAAAAGCTTTCTTGCTTTATACGATAAAACAAAAAATAAGAAGTATCTGAATGTCGCTATCAATATTGCTAATACTTATATAAAAAATCAGTTGCCTTCGGGAACATGGTATATAAGAATATATAAAGAAACAGGTAAACAGGTAACAGATGAACTTTGTATTCCAATTGAAATTGCTAATTTTCTTTCCGTACTTATTAAAAAATATCAACAGCCACAATATCAGAAAGCTTCTGATTCAGCTATTAAGTGGATTTGGGATAATCCGATGAAAACATTCAACTGGACAGGTCAGTTCGAGGATGTTGCTGCTGCTAAACCATATCATAATCTTACAAAATATGAAGCTTCATGGTTTGCTCAATATCTGCTCAATAATAAAGATAAAGATTCATCCTATGTTCGATTGGCTAAAGAACTGATTGCATTCTGTGAAGATCAATTTGTTGTGTGGGAAAAACCAGTTATGTATGACAACTGGAAAAATTCTACTGTTAGGTGGCAGGTTCCTTCTGTTTTAGAACAATAC
Source organism: uncultured Ignavibacteriota bacterium (assembly GCA_947085815.1). Lineage (GTDB taxonomy): Bacteria > Bacteroidota > Ignavibacteria > Ignavibacteriales > Melioribacteraceae > Fen-1258. Next base: position 16,036 of record CAMTXU010000007.1, read on the forward strand.
TTGTGTTATGTGCCAATAGATGCCAGTGTCGCTCAAATGGTAGAGACATTCTATTTAGCGTATGATAAAACAGGCGATTCAATCTACCGCGAAAAAGCAATTGCTCTAGCAAATAGCTTGGTAAATAGCCAGAAAGGGAATGGCATGATTCCAACATTTTGGGTTCCCGGTTTTGGAGAGTTCTGGAATAATTGTATGGTTAGTAGTTTAACTGTACTTGAGAAGATGAGTACTGGTAAATAAAATATAATCATAAGAACATTTGAATCATATAATGGAAAAACGCTATTAAAACATTTTTACAAACAAAGCACACCTTGCTGAAGAAAAAAAACTTGAGCATGCTCTTGCTGCTTAAACTTAACTTGTAATGGGAATTTTCAGATTGAATAGTGATTAGTACACCTTAGCTTACAAAGATATTGCTGAAAAATGGACTGTTATACCGGTACAAAACTGAACTCTTGCCTTATCTCAGTCATCTATTTTTTTGATAAAAGACTTCAAAATATTCTTTAACTAAAAAATCCATTTACACAAATTATTTTACAGACTCCCCGATTTCGGGTACGCTTCCTCTTTTTTGCTGTTTGTCTCTATCGAAAAAGTAATTACCTTTAATACGCATTATTTCAAACACTCTATCGGCATTAGCCATTATGAACTTGAAAGCAAAATCCCTCGTAAAAACTTTAGCAACTCTCATATTAGTTTTCTTTCTCAATATGTTTGCTCAGCAGAACAGCTATAAACTTGATCGCTTTACAATTAATAACGGCATCTCAAATAATTCGATTAATTGCATCATTCAAACCAAAGACGGCTATTTGTGGATTGCAACAAAGGATGGTCTCAACAGATACGATGGTCAGTCGTTCAAAATATTCAAAACGAATTCTTCCGATGAAACTTCTTTGCCGGAAAACTATATCATGTACTTATACGAAGACCGGAAGAACAATCTTTGGATTGGGACTTGGGGTTTAGGGGTTTGCAAGTATGATCCCTTTCATGAAACGTTTATTAGAATTGATAAATCAACAAATAATGACTTTGTTCAATGCATTGAAGAAGATATCGAAGGAAATATTTGGTACGGAACTACTCTTAACGGTCTGAAAAAGTATGACCCTTCAACCGGAATTATTTCTACGTTCAACAGTAAAACTGCCGGCACTCTTTCTCTTTCCGCAGATAATATCATGAGCATTTTTATCGAAAATAAAAACAGTTTGTGGTTAGCTACATGGGGTTCCGGCATTATTAAATTTAATCCGGCACGCGGTGTTATTTCTCAATTTATGCATGATGGCAGCAAATCAAACTCACTTACAAATAACTTTGTCTGGTGTATCGCAAAAGCTGATTCTAATTCTATGTACATAAGCACCGATGCCGGTTTAGATCTTTTTTATCCAAAGGAAAAACTATTTGTTCATAGTCCAAACGTTCCGGCAGAATATAGACAGCGTTTCCAAACTGCAATCCGCCAAACATTGGTTGATCACACAGGTAAACTTTGGATTGGCTCTTACCACTATCAAGGACTATTCATCCTATCGAGCGGTGATTCTTTCAATTCATCATTTGTTCATTTAACTAACGATGATGATGACCCACATTCTTTGATATGTGAACGAATCCGGTGGCTTTACGAGGATAAGCAAAACAACATTTGGATTGGGACCGAAGATGGTTTGAATAAATTACCAAAGACTAAGGCGTTTCAACAATACAAATATATGCCTACGCGAAAAAATACATTAGGCGGAAGAGTTATTAGCAGCATTTATGAAGGGCGCAACAACACTCTCTGGGTTGGCTTTGGAGGAAATGGATTTGATAAAATCGATTTGAAGAGAAACCGGATAACACATTTTAAAAGTCGCGCCGGAAAATCAAACTCGTTAAGCTCTAACGATGTAGTATCTTTGATCGAAGACCGCGACGGAATTATTTGGATTGGAACGAGCAACGGCGGATTGAACCGGTACGATCCTACCACAAATACATTTAAGCATTTCATGTATAATCCTTCCAACCCAAATTTGATTAAATCGAATTGGGTGCAGCAAATTCTTGAAACATCGGATAACTTGCTTCTTGTTGGCACGAATGATGGATTGCAGATTTTCGACCGCAAAACTGAAATGTTTAAATCATTTTCTCCAAGCGTTGGCGCCGGAAGTGCTAAAATTCCGGAACTGATTTCCGTTAACTCTTTGTATGAAGACAATCAGAAAAATATTTGGATTGGTACCTGGCTGGATGGACTTTTTCGTTACGATCCCGCTGCAAAGAAAATTAGTCACTATTTTCCGGATTCCAAACGCAATTCTATCAGCGGAAATAAAATATCCTCAATCGTCCAGGATTCAAAAGGATACATTTGGATTGGAACGTATAGCAACGGATTGAATAAGCTTGATAAGCAGAGCGGCAAATTTACTTTTTACAATACTTCAAACGGATTACCAAATGATTGCGTATTTGGAATTCTGGAAGATCAAAACAATTTTATATGGATAAGTACAATGAAAGGGTTGGCAAAGCTCAATCCTTCAACCGGAATATTCCGCGTTTATGATGTTGAAGATGGTCTTGTGAACAATCAATTCAATTGGCACGCTTATCATAAAAATGCCCAAGGCAAAATGTATTTTGGCGGAATCTCGGGCTTCGTTTCATTCTTTCCCGACTCTATTAAGATTGAAGACCACACACCGATTGTAGCTTTAACATCATTCAAAGTATTTGATAAGGAAGCGATTTTACAACGATCTCTTACAACTACTAAAGAGATAACATTGGAACACAACCAAAACTTTTTCTCTATAGATTTTACTGCTCTCGATTTAACGCCAATGTATAAACATCAATTTTCATATATGCTCGAAGGCATTGATCCGCAATGGGTTCACTCAGGTTCAAGGACTACGGCATTTTACACCGATATTAAACATGGTTCATACCCCTTTCTTGTTAAAGCAAGCAATGCCGATGGTATTTGGGGCGCAACAACTTCCATCAGCTTAAAAATACTTCCGGCTTGGTGGAACACTTGGTGGTTTAGAACATTTTCAATAGGATTAATTATCGGTCTGTTTTTTGCGGGATATCGTTTCCGAGTAAACCAACTTTTGAAAATCGAGAAAATCCGTTTCAGCATAGCAAGCGATTTGCATGATGAAATCGGAAGCAACTTAAGCAGCATTAGTGTGGACAGTCAATCATTAATGGCGAGCACCACACTTAACCAATCGGAAAGAGAATTGTCATTTGACATCAGCAAAACAGCCAAAGAAACAGTTGATGCAATGCGGGATATTATTTGGTTTATTAATCCTAAGAATGATCTTAATGAAGATATAATTTTCAAGATGAAGCAGACAGCCGCAAAACATCTTTCCAACATGGAGTGGAGCTTTGAAGCTTCGGAAGATGCAAGAATTGATTCGTTCAATTTGGATGTACGTAGAAACATTTTTCTTCTGTACAAAGAAGCTCTCACAAATGTTGTGCGTCATTCAAAAGCAAAGAAATGCTCAATTGTAATATCCGGGGGCCCAAAAAACTTTTTGCTTAGCATTCAAGATGATGGAATCGGTTTCGACTGGAAGGATTTTAAATCAACAAACGGCATTAGAAGTATGAAAGCCCGCGCTCAGAAAGTGAAAGGAAAGTTGAATATTGTAAGCAGCACAAACAAAGGAACGAAAGTTGAGCTCGTCATCTAAACGTTTCTCATAAGTTTTTCTTCCATCAAAATAACTCGAACGTGGTATGGTAAGATTAAATTCACCACTTTACTTTACAAGGTCTAAAATAAGAATGAAAAAGAATTTGAACAGCGAAAAAGTAAATAAGCAAATCTCCATTTGGCTGGTTGAAGATAATACACGTTATAGAAAAACACTTGCCGGCTTGATTGATAGAACCAACGGTTTGGTTTGCCCAAAATCATTTTCTTCTTGTGAAGAAGCGCTGGAAGAAGTTCAAGCATCAGAAAAACCGGATGTTATTCTTTTAGATATCGGTTTGCCCGGAATGAGCGGAATAGTTGGAATTGGAAAATTCAAGGAACTACTTCCGGCTGCACATATTCTAATATTAACTGTTTACGATGATAACGACAATGTATTCGAAGCTTTATGTGCAGGCGCTTCCGGCTATTTATTGAAAGACTCCGCTCCGGAAAAAATAATTGATTCTATTCAAGAAGTGTTAGCCGGGGGCGCACCAATGAATATGAAAATTGCTCACAATGTTTTAGAAATGTTTACTCGCTTTAAACCCAAGAAGAAGGATTACGGATTAACGGAAAGAGAAAAAGAAATCCTACAACTCCTAATTACCGGATTAACAAAGCAACAGATCGCGGATAAACTCTTTATTAGTTTTCATACTGTAAACACTCACCTAAAAAACATTTACGGCAAACTGCACGTAAATACAAGAACCGGGGCGGTTTCAAAAGTTTATAAAGAAAATCTGCTCTAATTCTTAAAACTAAATACCACGTTTGCGCCATTGTCGAATTATTCTCCTCTTTCTAATTTGAATCGTTCGTTCTAAGTTTACTTCCGATTTTTCAATGGTGACAAATGAAAACTAGCGCAAATCTGTTTCGTATCGTTTTAATCTTTCTATTCACATATGCGGTTATTCCCGGACAAGTAAATAAAATACGTGTGGCTTGCGTGGGTAACAGCATAACACAGGGTAATGGTGGAATCAATACTTATCCGGCTCAACTCGGGCTACTACTCGGCAGTAATTACGATGTTCGCAATTTCGGTGTTTCAGGCAGAACACTTTTAAGAAAGGGTGATTATCCGTATTGGAACGAGGCAGCATTCCAAAATGCAAAGGAGTTTGATCCTCATATTGTTATTATAAAACTTGGCACAAACGACAGCAAGTCCCAAAATTGGATTTACAAAAATGAATTCTTCAAAGATTATGTTGATCTGATAAATGAATTCAGAAGAGATGGGCGTAAACCTCAGATATTTGTTGCCCGCCCTTGTCCGGCATTTAAAATTCAGTGGGGAATTAATCCCGAAATTATTAGAAATGAAGTTATTCCTCTTACCGATTCAATACGTAAAGCAACTAACTCTTATTTAGTAGACTTCTATGCGCCTTTTTTGAAAAGAGACAATTTGCTTCCGGATGGAATTCATCCCAGCAACGAAGGATATCTTGTAATGGCACAGATTGCTGAATCAACGATTAAGAAAAGTCCTTCTGGAATAATTAGATACTTCCTTACTTCCAAAACATCTTTAGAGAGCCGGGACTCTACAAAAATTTACTGGGCAACTACTCCGGGAACAACTGTTACGTTAAACGGGGAAAAAGTTAATACAACTGATTCACTAAACGTCAGTATTAATAAGAATACAACGTACAAACTTATTACCAGCGGAGAAGTCGCGGATTCATCTACAATCTATTTACAATCCGTTGAATCAAAGAGATAGAACTGATAATTACCATTATAGGATGTGCAATGAAGAAGCAAAAATTTATTTCATTTTTCATGGTTTCAATATTTTTCTTTGGCCTCATTTCCGAATCATATGCTATTGTAACTATCAAAGCTGATAATCCAAATTTTCAATATACCGGACGAATTGATTTTACATCACCAGATAAACCGATTATTTATTGGCCAGGCACCTACATAAAAGCAAACTTCGAAGGTTCTTTACTTATTGTTTCTCTTGACGATAAAACCGGTCAATCATTCTATGATGTTTATATAGATGAAGATTATTTACACCCACAAGTAATTGACTGCTCGGCTGGAAGTAAAATTTATCTTGTCTCCGCTTCACTTACAGATACGGTTCACAGCGTACTAATCTTTCGTCGTACCGAAGCTTCCACAGGTCCAACTACTTTTTTAGGTATTCAAATTAATGATGGGAAAACATTGGTAGCTCCACCGGCAAGACCGGGACGTAAATTATTGTTCTATGGAGATTCAATAACATGCGGAATGGGAAATGAAGCTCCGGATAGCTACGCAGATGATAATCTTGCATACGAAAATAATTTTAAGGCATTTGGCGCAGTCACTTCCCGCTTGCTAAACGCAGATTATATGTGCATTGCTAAAAGTGGAATTGGCATTATGATCAGTTGGTTCAATATGACAATGCCACAATATTATTACCGACTCGATCCGGATAACGCTGCAAGCAATTGGGATTTTAGTCTCTACACACCCGATGTTGTAGTAATTAATCTTTTTCAGAACGATAGCTGGCTGCTTACTACAAAAGACTCTACAAAAATTACAAATGCTTATGTTGATTTCGTTAGAACAATTCGACTTCGTCATCCCAAAGCATTTATTGTTTGCTCTTTGGGAAACATGGACATTACTAAAACCGGTTCTCCTTGGCCAAAGTATGTGGAAAGTGCAGTTAAATTCTTAAACGATGTAGATAAGGATACAAATATTGGAACATACTTCTTTCCTTTTAGCACCAGCTGGACCAAGCACCCGCGTGTCCGCCACCACTTAGTGATGGGAAATAATCTAGCAACTTATATTAATAGTAAAATGGGCTGGACAACCGACATCGAGAACAATGAGTATACCGAAATCCCTTCCGAGCTTAGTTTATTACAAAATTATCCAAATCCATTCAACCCTACTACTACAATTGAGTATCAAATAAATAAACCAGGAAACATTAAAATTGTTATTTACGATTTACTTGGTAGAGAAGTAAGAACTTTGGTAAATGAATTTAAGAATGCCGGCAGTTACAGAGAAAATTTCAACGCAAGTAATTTATCATCCGGAATTTATTTTTATCAATTGAGCAACGGAAGAAATATCGAAACAAAATCGATGGTTCTTGCAAAGTAATCGGTTAATTCTTTTTTTACTAGCCACAGCCCCAGTAGATCAAATACCACGTTTGCGCTATTGAAGCTTTTCAACATCACTTCTATTTTCCTTTTGTAATAATCCTTTAACAATTACTTCAATTAGTTGGCAAGTAATCACTCATCATAAAAGGTGTACCATGAAAAAAATCTTTTCTCTTACAATATTCTATTTAATACTCTTTTCAACTCTTTCATTAACAATTGCACAAGTACCAACGCGCAAGGGTTGGTGGAAGTTCGATGACTCAGCCAATATTACTAAAGCAGATGTTGGTGCTAACTTAGAATTAGTTGGAACACAACAAGCAATAACCGGACCCGCTGCAGGTAACGGCGCAACTCGCATCGGCGTTGCAAGTCATTTTAAGATGGCACACGGCATAGCTCCTTCTCCTACTACTTTTGTAAACGAGTATTCAATTCAATTTGACTTCCGCGTAAAAGATATCGGCTTCTGGCGTGCATTCTTTCAAACAAGTTCTACTAATGCAAATGACGGCGATTGTTTTATTAACAATTCCGGAATGATTGGCGTTAGAGCTACCGGATACAGCACATATACCATCAATCCTAACGAATGGTACCGCTTGGTTGTTTCCGTAAAGAATGGTGTTTTTTATAAATACTATCTTGATGGACAGCTTTTGCTAGATGGAATTCTGCAGGATGTTGATGGAAGATTTGCTCTTGAGAATATTCTTCTTGTTTTTGCAGATGAAGATGGCGAGGATAACGAAATTGACTGCGCCGAGCTTTCAATTTGGGATAAAGCGTTAACGGGCGGACAGGCGAAACTGCTGGGCGGTTATAATCATCAATTACCAACAGATGCTTTGCAGCCGGTTGATCTCTGGAAGTTTGATTACCCAACAAGTTTAACAGAAGCATATTACGGAAATGATTTAGAACTTGTAGGAACTCAGCTTGCGGTTGACGGACCAACATCTGTAAACAAAGCAGTCAGAATTGGCGTAGGCAGCCATTACAAAGTCGCTCATGGAATCAGTCCGAACGGCGGCGGAACCTTGGTTAACGAATACACTCTTAAATTTGATTTTAAAGTCGCCGAACTAAACAAGTGGAGAACTTTCTTCCAAACTGCCGCTGCAAATACTACGGACGGCGAATGTTTCATAAACAAAGAAGGACAAATCGGCACGCAGTCAACCGGTTACGGTGCGTACAAAGTTATACCTAACGAATGGTACCGATTAGTCATCTCGGTTAAAAACGGAACACACTACAGATATTATTTAGATAGTCAACTTCTTTTGGAAGCAACAATGCAAGCCGTGGATAGCAGATTTGCGCTTGAAAGCACAATGCTTCTTTTTGGCGATAATGACGGCGATGATGGCGAAATAGATATTGCAGAAGTTGCCATGTGGGATCGTGCGCTTACCGAAGCAGAAGCAAAACAACTTGCCGGTTTTGGGCATAATTTGACAGGGGGAACAACAACTACAAAAGCAATGGTTGGAAGATGGACATTCGATAATCCTTTCAGTTTGTTGCAGTCAACAGGAGTTGGAAAACCACTTATTTTGGTAGGAAAAGATGAATCCGTTGATGGGCCAACATCCACAAATTATGCAACCAGAGTTGGCAAAGGCAGCTACTACAAAATGACTCACGATATTGGAGCTAATGGCGGTGGTTTGCTGACAAACGAGTATTCCATTCGAATTGATTTTAGAGCCCCATCATTAGAAAAGTGGCATTGCTTCTTCCAGACCAGTCCTACAAATGTGAATGATGGCGAATGTTTTATTAATACTGCAGGCAACATTGGTCTTCAGGCTACAGGTTATTCTAAATATTCCATCAATCAGAACGAATGGTACAGAATGGTAGTTTCGGTTCAGAACGGAACACAGTACCTAATTTATCTTGACGGAACTTTAGTTTTGACCGGAGCTATTCAACCGATAGACGGACGCTTTGGACTTGATAAAGAATTGCTAATGTTTGCGGATGAAGATGGCGAAGATGATGATATTGATTGTGCCGAACTTGCAATATACAACTACCCTCTTACAGAAGCTGAAATAAAAGCTCTTGGTGGTTTTGGTCATATTGTAAGCGTAGAAAAAGAAGATGGATCAATTCCGGTTGACTTTTCACTCTCTCAGAATTATCCAAATCCGTTTAACCCAATGACAAAGATTGATTATACAATGCCTGTTGCAGGTAATGTTGTGATTAAACTTTACGACATTCTTGGCAAAGAAGTTGGAATCATTGAGAATAGTTTTAAGAATGCTGGTAACTATTCCGTTTCTTTTGATGCAAGCCGTTTGGCTTCCGGTGTTTACATCTACAAGATGGTCAGCGGAGATTTTTCCGCAATTAAGAAATTACTACTCCTAAAGTAGTAATCGGTGCCTCATACACTCTCCCATGATTTGGGAGAGTGTATGGATTTTGCCAATTCTAAGATCCATCTTCACTACACTTTTTCAAATACCACATTTGTGCTATTGATGAATCTTTTTTCCGGCTTTATTTTGTTCATAAGAAATTCTCTCTGGTTTATAGCAAGCATTTAATAATTTTCAATTCATCAAAATATGGTGGTTTATGAAAAGCCTTTTGATTCGCGCATCACTCTACTTAGTTTTTTTCTCACTGATATCAACAACCTTGGCGCAAGCACTCGCGCGCAAAGGATGGTGGAAGTTTGATGACTCGGCAAATATTACCAAAGCAGATGTTGGTACAGATTTACAATTGACGGGAACACTCTCGGCAATAGATGGACCCAAAACGGGAGACCGCGCAATTAAGATTGGCGTTGGCAGTTATCTTAAAATGACTCACAACATCGCTCCAAGTCCGGGCTCATTTGTAAACGAATATACTTTGAGTATAGATTTTAAAATACCTCAGCTAGGCAAATGGTATTCCTTCTTTCAAACAAGTCCAACAAATGCAAACGATGGAGATTGCTTCATCAATACAAACGGAAATATTGGCGTAGCGGCAACCGGATATTCAGCCTATTCTGTAAAAGCTAATGATTGGTACAGATTAGTTGTTTCCGTTAAAAATGGAACTCAGTACAAATATTATTTAGATGGACAGCTTTTGCTTAGCGGTACAGCTCAAACTATTGATGGAAGATTTGCGCTCGACAAAACTCTACTCATCTTTGCCGATGAAGATGGTGAAGATTCAGAAATTGACTGCGCTGAGATTTCAATTTGGGATACGCCGCTAAACGCAGCTGAAATCAGTTCGCTTGGAGGTTATGGCCACCAAATTGGAGCTCCTAAAACAAGACAACTTCTTCTTGTACCATACTTGCAAAATCCGTCATCAACATCAATGTTTATTTCATGGCATGATACACTTGCAACACTAACTAAAGTTGAATATGGAACAACGTCTTCTTTGGGTCAAACCACTCTGGGAACGAATGAAATAGTTTCCGGCGATTACAGATGGCATACAGTTCAGTTAACAGGATTGCAGCCCGATAAAGAGTATTTTTATAAAGTTGTTAGCGGAAGCGGCTCTTCATCAATTTATAATTTTAAACCCATGCCGGATGCAAGTTATACCGGAATAATTAGATTTTTACTTCTAAGCGATACTCACAACAGCGATACCACAATGGCAGTTAAGGTAATAAAGGAAGCAAAGAAAAAAATGCAGCAGTTATACGGAAATGATATTCATAATCAAATTAATTTGGTGCTTCACTCTGGAGATTTGGTAGTTAGCGGAAGTACAATCAATCAATGGACTGACCAATACTTTGCGCCTATGTCTCCTATTTCGCCAAACATTCCATTTCTAACCGTTACAGGAAATCACGAAGGCGAGCATTCAAATTATTACAAGTATATGAAGTACGATAACATTTCCGGATATCCGCCGCCGAATGCATTCGCAGAAAAATTTTGGTCTTCGGTTGTTGCCAACACAATGTTTATAGGACTTAATTCCAATCTTGCAGGCTCTGCACAATCTTTACAAAATTTGTGGTTAGAACAAACACTGCAGGATGCGGAAAGCAATCCTCAGATTGATTTTGTTTTTATAATTTCTCACCACTTTCCTATTACTGAATTGTGGGGCGAAGGAATAACATACGATGGCGGACCGGGTTATATTGCCAACCAGGTAATTCCAATTCTAAAAAAATATTCAAAAGTAATTCAATTATCTTTTGGTCACACACACGGTTTTGAAAGGGGAACGATTGAATCTGAAAATCAAAGCGGCAAAAGTGATTTCAGAATTGTTTGTGGCGGCGGTGGCGGCGGAGCTACAGATCGCTGGGGATCCTACAAGAACCAAGATTTTCCTAACATCCACATAACACTTGATCACTTCTTCTATCAGATCGTCGAAATTGATGTCGCAAATAAAACATTCGAATCAACCATGTACAGCTTGGGTAATACGAGCAAAGCGCGGAATAATGAAGCTATGGATAAGTGGTATATTAAGTTAAACCAAGCAAATCCAGCTAAACCAACAACAAGCGCACCGGTTATTAGCGAAGGCAAAATTGTTTTTAATACTTCAAAAATCAGTGGTGATTCTCTGATGACTGTGCGAATCCAAGTTGCGGACGATGTTAACTTCGGCAAAACATCTATTGATACTTTAATCCACTGGAAAAACATTTATCAAGCCGATGCAAACTTTAATCCTATTGACAAAAACAAGGGTCTTGATCTAACCAAATTATCTTTTAACCGTTCTACCCTTAACAATGGAAAGATTTATTTCTACCGTGTAAAGTATCGCGATCATAATCTTAAATGGAGCGATTGGTCAACGGTAACATCCTTCAACACACCAACAAATGTCGCCGGCGAACTAATTCCAACTGAATTTAAGTTAAAGCAAAACTATCCTAATCCGTTTAACCCTACAACTAAGATCCAATATTCAATAAAACAAGCATGCAACATTATAATCCGAGTATTTGATATAATTGGTAGAGAAGTTGAAACAATCGTAAACGACTATAAATCTCCTGGAATTTATTCTGTGGATTTTGACGGCTCAAAACTTTCGAGCGGTATCTATTATTATCAGATGAAAGCGGAAGATTTTGTGCAGACAAGAAAGTTCGTTGTAATAAAGTAAAATTAAAAATAGAAGAAGAACCCAGAGCGTTTGTGTTATGAACGAATGTACCGAAAGTTCGAATGTTTTATTCTCATATGAGTACAATTTTTTAATATCACTGGTCCAAAACTAGTAATGGATTTGATTAGCATATGAAATCAACGGATGTGTATAAAAGAAAAAACCCTCAAAACATAATGCTTCGAGGGTCTATTTGTAGCGGGGCTTATCCGCGGCGATTGATCCGGAATCTAAAGTTGAGATTTTGAAATGAACCTGTCCTGACGACAGAGTCTGTTGCACAAGTCTATTATATCACCTTGAGCGCAGTGGAAGGTCTTAATTTATATGAAAAGAAAGTTTTCTCACCCGAAAAACCTGTCTGCTGACAGGCAAGATCGGGATCGAAATGAAAGCTTTTATTTTTCAGAGATCTCAAATTATTATTTGCTCACTTTCGATTGTACTTTTATCACTATGATTTGTTATCAATTTTACACTAAATTATCACAAAGGTATTTTACGCAATAAAATGATTTAGGGATGAGAAGGAAATTTATAATTGTAAAAATGATCTGTCCTCTCTTTTTTTTCTACTCTGCAGCATTTGCGAAGATCTCCGAGAGAGATTCTGTCAGCATTTATTTAGTAAAAGCAAACTGGCACACAGGATTGATGATTCCAATAAATGATTTTACAAAAAAAGTATTACCGGTATTATCATACTTCGAGGGTTTCAAGTATGTAGATATTGGCTGGGGTGATGCTGAATTCTACCAATCACCCGGATTTAACATATGTCTTGCGGCGTATGCTATTTTACCACCCACACCGTCAGTGATAAGGATTGACGGATATAAATTCCCGATTGAAAGAGTAATTGAATGGAGAGAATTTGCCATACAGTTTGTTCTACCTAAAGAAAGGTTTTTAAGAATAGCTGATTTTATCAATCAATCATTTAAGTATAACGATAATAAGGAAGTTATCATTTCATCAAGAGATAAAGAAAAACCAATAATATTTTTTAAGTCGGTTCATTATTATTTTTTTATGAGAACTTGCAATACATGGGCAGCCGAAGCAATACAATCTGCCGGTTTTGAGATTGATACATTTGGACTTGTAACAGCAGGTCAGTTGTACTCTAAGCTGAGCCGATTTGGCAAAATTTTGAAAAAGTATGAATGATTGGAGGCGCTGGTCGGATTGAACCTGGAACTTTAGGGTTACTTTTGTAAATTTTTTATTCTTTGCTCTTCTTTGATTTTTTCTTTTGGTGAACTAATGGCTGTGTGTATTTTTTATGGAGTTTGAAAAGAAATGAAGGCGACAAGACAAGAATAATCATGGGATTTTCTTTGAAGGTTTCAGAAGCAAGAAGTGCCAACGTAGAGGCTACGGCTTGGGTCGCAGCGCTCTTGCACTATTAATACAAACTTTTATTAATTTGCTTTTATTAACCAACGACTTTTTAATTGAATAAGCCCAGAACCGATACCAAGAATACACAAATCGAAATATTCATTTCGACAGGTTTCATTATTGTGCAAAAAATTATAAGGAACTGCCTCTGTGGATGTAAAAAAACATAAAGAGAAAAAGCAAAAAAGCATTGAAGAAACTCTTTGGGATTCGGCTAATAAATTACGAGGTTCCGTTGAGCCATCGGAATATAAACATGTGGTATTAGGTTTGATATTCCTAAAATTTGCCAGCGACAAGTTTGAGGAACGCAAAGCAGAATTGATTACCGAAGGCAAAGAAAAATATATTGACATGGTGGAATTTTACACCAGTAAAAATGTTTTCTACTTACCCGAAATATCACGTTGGCGTTATTTAATTGAAAACGCTAAGCAAGACGACATTGCTATAAAAATAGATACTGCTCTGTTTACTGTAGAGAAAAATAATCCTGCTTTGAAAGGTGCCTTGCCCGACAACTATTATTCACGGATGAATTTGGATGTGAGCAAACTTGCAGCTTTGCTTGATACTATCAACAACATTAATACGCTCAAAGATAAACAGCAGGACATTGTTGGCAGAGTCTATGAATACTTTCTAAGCAAGTTCGCAATTGCTGAGGGAAAGGGTAAAGGAGAATTTTATACTCCCAAGAGCATCGTAAACCTGATTGCCGAGATGATCGAACCCTACAAAGGAAAAATTTATGATCCTTGTTGCGGTTCGGGTGGAATGTTTGTGCAGAGCATGAAGTTTATTGAAAGCCATCACGGAAATAAAAAAGACATTTCCATTTATGGACAAGAAGCAATTACCACCACTTATAAACTGGCAAAAATGAATTTAGCCATTCGGGGCATCAGTGCCAACCTTGGCGATGTGGCAGAGAATACTTTCATGCGTGACCAGCACAAAGACTTAAAAGCAGACTATGTAATGGCAAATCCGCCGTTTAACCAAAAGCAGTGGCGGGCAGATAACGAATTGACCGACGACCCACGATGGGCTGGGTACGAAGTACCACCAACAGGTAATGCAAACTTTGCCTGGATTTTAAACATAGTGAGCAAGCTTTCTGAGAACGGTGTTGCGGGTTTTGTTTTGGCTAATGGTGCATTAAGCGGTAATGGAACAGAAAAAGCTATTCGCCAAAAACTGATTGAAAATAATTTAGTCGAAGCAATTGTAGTGTTGCCTCAAAATATGTTTTACACTACCAACATTAGTGTAACACTATGGTTTTTGAATAAAAATAAAAAAGAAAGAACCATTGAACAGAACGGAAAGATTAAAAAATACCGCAACAGAGAAAGAGAAATTCTGTTTATGGATTTACGGCAAATTGGAATTCCTTTTGAAAAAAAATATATCCAATTTTCAGAAGAGAATATTAAGCAGGTAACAGACACTTTCCACAATTGGCAGCAAGTTGATTTTGAAAAATCATATCGAAATACTCCTGAGTTTTGTTACAGTGCATCGTTCGAAGAAATTGAGAAAAAAGATTTCTCCTTAGTGCCGAGCAAATACATAGAGTTTGTAAACCGAGACGAGAACATTGACTTTGATGATAAGATGAAGAGCTTACAAGCAGAATTTACCGAACTGTTGAAAGCAGAAGAACAATCGAAAAATGATTTGCTAACTGTATTTAAAGAACTGGGTTATGAAATCAAATTATAAAAGAATTGGCGATTACATTCGCTTGGTTGATGAACGAAATACAGGACATACTATAAAGAATCTTTTGGGGTTAAGTATCTCGAAACAATTCATTCCTTCTGTTGCCAATCTTGTTGGCACAGATATGGAAAACTATAAAACCATTCGTAGAAATCAATTTGCTTGCAGCACCATGCAAGTAAGGCGCGACAAGAAAATGCCTGTCGCTTTATTGCAGGAAGTAGATGAAGCTATCATTTCACAAGCATATCCAGTTTTTGAAGTGTTAGATACAGATAAATTATTGCCAGAATATTTGATGATGTGGTTTAGCCGTCAAGAGTTTGACCGTGAGGCATGTTTCTATGCAATTGGCGGAGTTCGAGGAAGTTTGGAATGGGAAGATTTTTGCGGTATGCAATTACCAATTCCGCATCCCGATAAACAAAAAGAAATTGTAAAAGAATACAACACAATTGTAAACCGAATAGCTCTCAACAACCAGCTCATTCAAAAATTAGAAGAAACAGCACAGGCAATTTACAAGCAATGGTTTGTTGATTTTGAATTCCCCGATGAAAATGGAAAGCCGTATAAAAGTAGTGGCGGTGAGATGGAATTTAATGAAGAATTGCAAAAGGAAATTCCGAAGGGATGGGAAGTGCTAACTGTTGGCGATGTAGTTATGTGCAACATTTCAACTCTAACTCCGAAAGAGAAATTTGAAACGATTGAGTATTTAGATACAAGCAACATTACGAATAATGAGATTGAAGAAATACAAATATTGAATTTGAAGAATGATGAAATCCCAAGCAGAGCAAAAAGAAAAGTAAAGCATAACGACATTATATTTTCAACCATCAGACCTAATCTTAAACATTTTGGAATTATGAAAAATCCAAAACACAATATGATTGTGTCAACAGGTTTTGCAGTTTTGACACCTACTTATCCAAATGTTTGTGGAGAATTAGTTTATCTTCTTATTACCAATGAAGAAAATTTACAGAGCTTACAAGCAATAGCAGAAATGAGTGTTTCAACATATCCTGGAATTAATCCCGATGACCTCTTGAATATTAAATTCATTCTTCCAACAAAAGACATTCTTTTGAAAGCGACTGAAATTTTCAAATCACAATTTGAGTTAGCAGACAGCAAGAAAAAAGAAAATAAATTGTTGAGGAACATGAAAGAATTATTACTCTCAAAACTTGCGACCATAGAAAATTAACAAGTTCAAGCAGAATTAGTGGTGGAAATTGTGAGTGCATTCTTAAAGGTGAGTTATAGAAAAGTTAAGGATTTAGTAAGTAATTGATAGGTATTTGTCAAGTTTTTTGCGCAAAAAACTTGACATTTCTAAGTGGTCATTGTAGTTTTGTACAGAAATGAAAGTAGCCGTAAAAATATTAAAACAAATTCGTAGTATAGCTGAGGATACTACTTTTGGTTATGATCAGCTTAACATAACTAAAGCCGAATACGTAACAGCCGCAAAAGCATTGGAACGTCTGATAAAAAAAGGGGTCATCAAAAAAGTATCTAAAGGAACTTTCTACAAACCTAAAATGACAGTGTTTGGCGAATTAAAGCCAAGCGATAAGGAAATACTGAGACCTTATTTATTTCAAGGCAATAAACGAATAGCGTACATCACAGGCACATATCTATATAACCAATTAGGATTAACCACACAAATGGCTTTCAGAATCAAAATAGCCAGTTTGTCCAAAAGAATTTATATAAACACAGGCGCAATAAAAGCAACTCCCGTAAAAAGCTACGCCGAAGTAACAGACGAAAACTACGAGCTATTAGGTTTTTTAGATGCGATGAAAGACCTAAAAATTATCCCCGATCTAAACATACAGTCGGCAGTTACAATTTTGAGTAAGACCGTAAAAAAACTCAATGCTGTGCAAACTCAAGAACTAATTAAATATGCCTTGCGGTATCCACCGAGAGTAAGGGCTTTACTTGGAGCTATTTTAGAACAGCTCAACCAAAAGGGAGGAATAGAAAAGCTGAAGGAAAGCCTCAACCCGTTGACTTATTTTAATTTGGGGTTAAGAAAAACCAGTTTAAAAACCGCACTAAACTGGAATATTCGATGAATTTGCATAAAGATAAATCCAACTTCGAAGACGCCGTAAGAATAACCGCTCAACAAACGAATATCAAGGAAGAGTTCATTGAAAAAGACTATTGGATAACGCTTGTGCTGAGTTATTTGGCAAAGAGTGAATTTGCTTCGCAAGTTGTTTTCAAAGGAGGTACCTCGCTATCAAAAGGGTTTGGTCTGATAGAGCGGTTCTCAGAAGATGTAGACATTGCCCTTATTGAGGGAAGTAAAAAGTCTGGAAGCAAGATAAAAAACATTATCAGAGCAATAGAAAAAGATATTACCAGAGATCTTAATGAAGTAACTGTAGATGGCGTAACCAGCAAAGGTTCTAAGTTTCGCAAATCCGTATTTGAATATTTGAGTATTGATCCCGAAAACAAGAAAAATAGATTGATTACGAAGGTGAATTCGTTTGCTAATCCGTACCCATTTAAGAGAGTTCCAATTAAAAGTTGTGTTCGATTTCTTCACTAATACACCCAATGAAAAATTTATTGAGCAATACGATCTTCAACCCTTTGATCTGAATGTCTTGAACAAAGAACAAACGATGCTTGAAAAGACGGTTTCTTTGATTCGGTTCTCTTTTGATGAGAATGTCGTAGAAAGTATTTCCAAAAAGATTCGGCACTTTTACGATTTATATTTCTTAATGAAGGATACTGATTGTGTTGCTTTTATGAAATCAAAGGATTTCAAGTTGGAGTTCAATAAAATACTGGAACATGATAGAGAAGTGTTTGATGAGCCGGAAGGCTGGCAAACAAAATCAATCTCCGATTCAGCATTGATCACAGATTTTGAAAATATTTGGAATAAACTAAAGGATAATTACAAAACTGAACTTACAGAGTTGGCATATACAGCTATTCCCGATGAAAGGAGCGTTGCAGATAATTTTAACGAACTTATAAAGCTGGTAAAATGATATTCAATGAAGAGACACTCGAAAAGGCAGTAATTGAGTTATTCGAAGCTGAGCGGATTCCTCATTGTCACGGGGAAACAATTCACAAAGAAATGAGTGATGTTTTACTTCGTGATGATCTGAAGCAATATTTATTGAACCAATATGCCGATGATGATATTACTCTGCAAGAAATTGAAGGCATCATCCGTCAATTAGAATTGTATCCGAGCTCAGCTTTATATGACAGCAACAAAGCTATAATGAAATTAGTAGCAGATGGTTTCACGTTGAGACGGGAAGACAGAAACAAGAAAGATCTTTTTATACACTTAATAGATTTTGCAACTTTAGGAAATCAGTTTAATGAAGCGGCAACTTCTGAATTACCATTAGCCGCAGAGCCAAAAGCAGTTTACCATACCAAAGACAATAATATTTACAAATTCGTAAATCAATTAGAGATACTTGGTTACGAAAAACGCATACCCGATGGAATTGTTTACATCAATGGTTTACCATTGGTTGTAATAGAATTTAAAAGTGCGGTTAAAGAAAATACAACCATTAAAGATGCTTTCACTCAATTAACCGTTCGTTACCGTAGAGATATTCCTGAACTTTTTAAATACAATGCCTTTTGTGTTATCAGTGATGGAGTGAACAACAAAATCGGTTCTCTCTTTGCTCAATACGATTTTTTTTATGCATGGCGTAAAGTTAATCCCGAAGATGAAGCTGTGGACGGAATCAATTCGCTCTATAGTATGGTGCAGGGCTTATTTAATAAACAGCGTTTGTTGGATGTGATTCGCAACTTTATTTATTTCCCCGATACCGCGAAAGACGATATAAAAATTGTCTGCCGTTATCCGCAATACTATGCAGCCAATAAATTGTTTGAAAGCATCAAACTGAATATGCGACCGCGCGGAAGCGGAAAAGGAGGCACTTATTTCGGTGCAACAGGATGCGGGAAAAGTTTCACCATGTTGTATCTAACTCGTCTGCTTATGAAAAGTCAGCACTTTGCAAGTCCTACTATTGTGTTGATCACAGACCGAACAGATTTAGACGACCAGCTTTCCGAACAATTTACCAATGCAAAAAGTTTTATTGGTGATGATAATGTAATCAGTGTTGAAACCAGAGATGAATTAAAAACCCTTTTGCAAAACAGAAAGAGCGGAGGAGTTTTTCTAACAACCATTCACAAGTTTACAGAAAGCCTAGAGTTACTTACGGAACGAACCAATGTGATCTGTATTTCAGACGAAGCTCACCGTTCACAAATCAATCTTGACCAAAAAATAGTAATTACAAAGAAGGGTGCAGAACGCAAATTTGGTTTTGCAAAATATTTACATGACTCTTTACCGAATGCTACTTATGTAGGATTCACAGGCACTCCAATTGATGCTACTATGGATGTATTTGGTGAGGTAGCCGATGCCTATACTATGAAAGAATCGGTAGATGATGAAATAACTGTAAGAATCGTTTATGAGGGTAGAGCCGCTAAAGTTCTTTTGAATGACGAAAAGCTGAAGGAGATAGAGGGATACTATAAGAAATGTGCCGTAGAAGGAGCGAATGAATATCAGATAGAAGAAAGTAAAAAAGCCGTCACACAAATGGAAGTAATTTTAGGAGATCCCAAGCGTCTGAAATTATTAGCAGAAGACTTTGTGAAGCATTACGAGACTAGGATTGAAGAGGGCGCAAGTGTAATGGGCAAAGTTATGTTTGTTTCTTCAAGCCGAACAATAGCTTATGATTTGTATAAAGAAATTATTGCTCTGCGCCCGCAATGGACTGAAATAAGAGAATGTGACGAGGGTGTGAAACTGTCTGAAGTTGAAAAGAAAAAACTAAAGTCTATCGAAAAGATTAAAATGGTAATGACCCGCAGCCAGGATGACCCAAAAGTATTGTACGATATGCTCGGTACTAAAGATTACAGAAAGGAGCTTGATCGTCAGTTCAAGAATGCTAAATCCAACTTTAAAATTGCCATTGTGGTTGACATGTGGATAACGGGATTTGATGTACCCTTCTTAGATGCAATTTATATAGATAAGCCAATACAGCAGCATTCATTGATTCAAACCATTTCAAGGGTTAACCGTGTTTACGAGGGTAAAAAAATGGGTTTGGTCGTTGATTATATCGGTATCAAGAGTAATATGAATATTGCGCTGAAGAAGTATTCAAAAATACAGGCGGATAACTTTGAGGATATCGCCAAAGCAGTTGTTATTGTAAAAGACCAGTTAGATTTATTGGCAAAACTGTTCCATAAGTTCGATGCCACGCTTTATTTCAAAGGGACTCCATCTCAAAAATTAAAATGTTTGAATCTTGCGGCTGAATTTGTACAGCGCACTGATGAGTTTGAAAAACGATTTGTTGCAATTGTTAAAAAATTGCGTTCTGCATATGATCTATCTTGTTCCAGTGAAGATATAACCGAAGCGGAAAGAGACCGTATTCATTTTTACTTTGCTGTTAAAGCGATTATTCACAAACTGACCAAGGGTGATACACCTGATGCAGCTCAGATGAATGAGCGTGTTAGGTTAATGATTCAGGAAGCCTTGATAAGTGATGGAATAGAAGAATTATTTAAACTGGATAAAAACGATCCGAAAAATAATGCGGATATTTTTAGTGATGAGTATTTGGCAAAAATTGACAAAATAAAATTGCCTAACACAAAGATTAAACTGCTTCAATATCTATTAGCCAAAGCAATTGAAGAATTTAAGAAGACGAACAGAATTAAAGGTGTCGATTTTTCTAAAAAACTTAAAAAATTGGTTGAGGTTTATAACGAGCGGAAGGATTTTGATGTCTTTCAGAGCCATGTATTAGATGATGTTGCTGAACAATTTGCCAATCTATTTAAAGACCTTCAGAAAGAACGCAATTCATTTTTAGAATTAGGAATAGACTATGAAGAAAAAGCGTTCTATGATATTCTGAAAGCTATCGCTGAGAAATATAAGTTTGATTATCCCAAAGAAAAATTGATAGCCCTTTCTACAGCGGTTAAGACAATCGTTGACGATAAAGCTAAATACACAGATTGGTCACACAGAGATGATATCAAAGCAGAATTAAAGGTAGATTTAATTCTGGTACTCGCAGAACACGGATACCCGCCAGTTCCAAAGGATGAAGTTTTCAAAGAAATATTCGAACAAGCGGAAAATTTCAAAAAATACGCAAAAGAGTAAAAGTAATAATAGAAGTAAAATAAAGACCAAAGATTAAGTAGCCACCTTATTTGTGAATCCTATTGCGAGAAAATTAATTGGCAAATTTTGGGGATTACAATATTTTGTATGTAATGTGTATGTAAAAAAGAAAAACCCTCTGTAAACTATTTATTTACAAAGGGTTTTTTTACTTGCTTGTAGCGGGGCTAGGACTTGAACCTAGAACCTTCGGGTTATGAGCCCGACGAGCTACCAATTGCTCCACCCCGCGGTGTAATTTTTATCGCGATCTATTTTCTTCTTTTATAAACAACTTTTCTAAACTTGGGCTCAAAATATATCTAACCGAGTGGCTAATGTCAAATTTGCCCTTTTTATGTTGAATTGCGATCTCGAAAATTTAATCGAAAAAGGAGGTTGTCTCAAAGGTAATTATTCAATTAAATAATCTGTGAAAATCAGTTTTATCTGCGTCATCCGTGGGCTATTCTATTATAAAACATTACTTTTGAGACAACCTCTTGGGATGGGCTTTTATTCACATAAAAATTTCCAAATAGCAATAACTTGATACTTACAAGTTCATTCGCAATATTCGTATCGAAAAAAAATAAAACAATATGCTTAAGTCGCTCCTAATAAAAGATTATGCTCTCATCGAGAATATCCAAGTCGAATTTGGAAAAGGTCTGAATATAATTACAGGTGAAACCGGCGCTGGTAAATCGATTCTTATTGATGCAATGGGTTTACTTCTTGGCGAACGGGCTTCCACTGAAATTGTGCGGAAGGATTCCGATAAGTCCGTTGTTGAGGGTGTCTTTGATGTTAAGGGAAATAAAAAAGTTAGAGAATTACTTTCAACAAATGATCTTGAAGATAACGACGATTTAATAGTGCGTAGAGAAATCTCTTTGAAAGGAACTAATAGATGTTTTCTAAACGATACACCGGTAACTCTGAATCTTATTAAAGAAGTTGGCGATCTACTCGTTGATCTTCACGGACAGCATGAACATCAATCATTACTACGGATTGATACACACATAGAAATGCTTGACGATTTTTCAAATCTCGAAAAGGATTTGGAAGATTTTAGAATTTCACACTTTAAGCTGAATTCACTTCTAAAAGAATATCGTGAACTGCGGCAAAAAGAAAGTTTACTTCGCGAGAAGAGAGATCTCTATGAATTCCAAATCAATGAGATTGATTCGGTTAGCCCGTTACCAAATGAAGAAGAAAAACTTGAAGATGAGCTTAAAATTCTCGAGAACTCGGAAAAATTACTTTCAACCGCAAATGAAATTTATGATAAGCTTTACGACTCAGAAAATTCTATCCAGGACCGCCTTGGCGAAACTAAAAATAAATTAGCCGATCTCGCGGAGATAGATAAATCCTTTCTGGAAAAACTGGGAGAGCTTGAATCTGCATTCGCAATCTTGAATGAAATTTCTTCCTTCATGAGAATTTACAAAGAGAGAATAGATCTTGAACCGGAACGGTTGAATGAGGTGCGGGACAGATTAGGAGCGATGAGTCTGTTAAAGAGAAAATACGGAGGTTCACTAAACTCTGTTATTGCTCATCGTGAAAAAATAGGGAAAGAATATGAACTTGCGGAGAATTACAGCGCAAAGATTTCTTCTCTGGAGAATCTAATTAACGATGCGCGCAATGTCTGCGGTGCAATCGCAAAGAAACTTTCACAGGAAAGGAAATCGGTTTCAAAAAAAGTCAAAAAAGAAATTGAAACGGCGCTAAAAACGCTTGGTATTACCGATTCAAATTTTGAAACAAAAATTCTTAATAAGAATGTTGAAGAGAATGATGATAATTTCATCTTAGTTGAAGGGAAGAAATTTAAGTTCAACAACCGCGGTTATGATGAGGTAGAATTTTTCGTCTCCACAAATGCAGGAGAAGATCCTAAACCGCTTGTAAAAGTTGCGTCAGGTGGAGAAGTCTCTCGCATTATGCTCGCCTTGAAATCCATTTTGGCAAAATCGGATTTTCTTCCCATTTTAATTTTCGATGAAATTGATACCGGCGTAAGCGGGCGCATTGCGCAGAAGATCGGGCAAGTACTCAAATCGCTTGCTTCAATTCATCAAATAATTGCAATTACACATTTGCCGCAGATAGCCGGATTTTCCGATCACCACTTCGCAGTGGAGAAGAGGAAATCTGGGGATCGGGTTGTTAGTTCAATTAAAATGTTGAATCAGGATGAACGTGTTGAAGAAGTGGCTAAACTGATGAGCGGCGAAAAGATAACCGAATCTGCTCTAAACGGTGCCAGAGAATTGATGGGCTTACCTCAAAATTAATTTTGATTTACAACACACTTCAGTTCTTAATTAATTGTTTTCTTTGCTTTAGAAATATAATAGATTAAATTCAGTCAAAACAATTAACAAAATCCCGGAGGATGATATGAAAAAAAAAATACCATTATTGCTACTTGCATTCGGTTTACTCTTCTCGTCATTATCTAAAGCACAAAGTTTGGATGAAACACTCTCAAAGCTTTCCTCAACTGTTGGAACCGCATACGTAAAACCTGTCATTTCTGCGTTCGGATCCAATCTGAATTCGGGCTGGGTTTCAAGAATTCCCTCTGCTACTGTGCTAGGATTTTTTCTTGATATAAAAGTTGTGGCAATGGGTTCCTTTTTCTCAGATGACGTAAAAAAGTTTTCAACAACCGGACAGTTCTATTTCGATAATAATCAGATTAATGCCATCTTAAATAGTTCCGGCTATGCAACGGGAACGCCGCAATACAACGCAATATTTTCTGCAATGCAGAATAAAGCCTTCGATGTAAATTTTAGCGGACCAACCATCATCGGTAAAAAAAGCGATTACTTGAAAATAAATTTTCCCGGACAGACTATTTCTGCTTCAGGTCAATCCTACACAGTTAATTCAAAAGTAATTGATATTACACAAGTGCAGGGATTTTTAGATGAACTGCCTGCTTTGCCAACTGCGGCTGCACAATTAACAGTCGGCACTGTATTCGGGACAAATGTGTCTGTAAGGTATTTACCGGATGTTGATATTCAGGATTTAGGGAAGTTCAGTTATTTCGGCGCGGGACTTGTCCACAATTTTGGAGTCTGGTTTCCAAATCCATTACCAATCGATCTAGCAGTAGCTTTCTTCACGCAGAAATTAAAAGTCGGTTCTATTTTCGAAAGTAACGCCACGCAATATGGTATCTATGCTGCCAAAACATTCGGTTTTGGAATTTCGATAACACCTTACGTGGGTTTCACGAGTGAGACTTCAAAAACAACAGTAAGCTATGATTACACATCAAACCAAACATTGAATGGAGTTCCTGTAAAAGCTCATGTAAGCGTAGATATGAATGGTGAAAATACCAGCAGTGCTGTTGCCGGTTTGAATATTCATCTTGGCATCATCAACATCAATGCGGATTATAAAGTAGCCAAGACAAAAACCGCAAGTGCCGGTTTCTCTATAGGATTCTAATTCGATAAAAAACATCTTCTCATTTAGGGGCTGCATAAGCCCCTTTTCATTGGTGCGGATAAATTGAAAGAAACGGCAATCTACGTACACATTCCATTTTGCGATCACAAATGTATCTACTGTGATTTCTATTCTATTATTTCTTATGAAAATGTTTCTGCTTATCTAAACGCGCTAAAAAGTGAGATTGATTTTTATGCAGAGAAATATTCTGGAGGAAGGAAAATCATTTCAATCTTTTTTGGTGGAGGAACCCCTTCCTTCATGGGGCAGAAATACATTTCCGAAATTATAGAACATCTGAAGGCTAAATTTTATGTTGATGGAGATGCCGAAATAACACTCGAGACTAATCCGGGAACGGTAAACATAGAAAAATTACGGGCGTTCAAGAATATTGGAATTAACCGTCTTAGCATAGGCATACAATCGTTTAATAATGAGGAGCTAAAATTTCTTACTCGCATTCACGATTCTAAAACTGCAACCGATACTGTAATGGATGCTGCAGCCGGTGGATACGAGAACATTAGTATCGACCTTATTTTCAATTTACCAAAACAGACAAAAGAGATTTGGCGTTCTAATCTTGAAGAAGCCATAAAACTTCCCATTAAACATATTTCGGCTTACAGTCTCATTCTCGAACGAGGAACAATCCTTAATAAAATGGTTCTTGACGGCAAAGTGAAAATGCAGAGTGAAGATTATGATGCCGATCTGTACGAATACACAATCGATTTCTTAAAGCACCACGGTTTTATACAATACGAGGTTTCAAATTTTGCTCGCGACGGAAAAGAGTGTGTACACAACAATGCATACTGGCGCTACAAAGATTACTTAAGTTTTGGAACATCTGCGCATTCATTTATTAATAGAAAACGGTGGTGGAATTATTCAGCGCTGAATCTGTACAACAGTGCCATCGGAAAAATGGGGCATGCGGTTGTAGGAGAAGAAGTATTAACTCAAGACCAAATGCTGGAAGAATATGTTATGCTTGCACTTCGCAGCAAAGGGCTTGATCTGATTGAACTCGAAAATATTTTTGGTAACACCTGGTACCAAGAAAATCAAAATTTCATTGATGAACTTCGACAAGAAAATTTTCTCACATCAAAAAACAATCTACTGTCTTTAACTCCTAAAGGTTATGCAGTTTGCGATGAAATACTTGCTAAGTTGAAGAACTAAAAAGACTATCCGTATTAAACACCAATTTGTTCTCTGTTGCTTTTCACGTTAAGTCTTATAACTTAGATGGAGAAATTTTAACTGGGTTAAGATGGATTGTTCAAAATCAAGAAACATCCAATTAATAGCATCATTTTTAGTATTTATCGTTTTGAATTATACATTTTTGATGGCACAGAGTAAGGAAAAACCCTATCTAGCAAAAGAGGCAACAACCCTAGCCGAACAATATTTGAAAATAAACATCAATAATGTTTCCACGTCTATCTATAATACCGGTCGGGCTGATTTGTCGTCAACCGGCGATTCCGGTTTTGAGTTTCCCAAACTCTCAGGGAAAACACTCGTTTATACATCCGGATTACTTTGGGGAGGAAAGGTAAATGGGCAAATCCGTAGCGGCGGCTCATCTTTTAACACCGGATTAAGACCGGGCAAAATTTTATCGAATGGAAAACCTGATGATCCAACCTTACCCTCAGTACGTGCTTTCCGGGTTCGCCCCGATTATAAAACCGGAGACTTATCTACAGAAGTGTTAGATGAAAAGAAAGACCGTCAAACAATTTACTATCAGTATGAAAAAGATTGGAATGAATGGCCTGCAAACAGCGGCGCACCATATAAAGATGTGAATGGAAATGGGATATACGAACCATCAATTGATATACCCGGTGTTCCTGAGGCAGATCAAACAATCTGGTTTGTTGCAAACGATCTCGATTCCATACAAACAAAAAAACTTTACGGCTCACTGCCAATGGGTATTGAAATGCAAACTACAGTGTGGGCATACAAAAATGTTGATCCATTAAACAACATGATCTTCAAACGGTATCTTCTTATTAATAAAAGCAAAACCAAATTTGAAGAGATGTATTTAGGTATCTGGTCTGACCCTGATGTAGGCGGAGATGCGGGAGATGATCTTGTAGGATGCGACACTTTGCTAAATATAGATTTTTGCTACAATGGAGATGATAGCGACCCATCTTATGGATCTTATATTCCTTCAGTCGGGTTTTGTCTCCTACAAGGTCCAATAATTCCCGGTGGTGCAAATGATAAAGCAAATTTTGGGGGTAAACAAGTTTTCGGTAAAAAAAATCTTATGATGACTGCTCTAGGCTATTTTGGTAAAAGCGGGTCTATCGCTCGTGATGCAACCATAGGAAACTATGAAAAAGGAACATTGCAAATTTATAACATGCTTCAAGGAAAACTAAATGAAGGTGCTTCTGTCCCGGATCCATTTACCGGCAGAACAACAAAATTTCCTTTCTCAGGTGATCCAGTTTTAATGACAGGTTTTCTTGGCGGTGTAACATATCCGAATGGATGGTCAGATGTTAAGTATGATCACAGAATGATGCTATGTTCAGGTCCGTTTAATATGGCTGCGGGTGATACGCAGGAAGTTGTATTTGCCCAGATTGCGGCGGGAGGAGAAGAAGGTTATTCTCGTTTTGCCTCGATTTCACTTCTTAAAAAATCTGTGTCATTCGCTCAAAAGTTATACAAGGAAAATTTTATACCGCCAAGGATTGTTAAACAGTTACCCTATCCACTAGCCGTTGAATTAGATAGAGAAATTATTCTTACTTGGGGAAGTGACTACAAAAGAACAAATGAAATTGAAAACTCAAAATCAACAATCTATTCCTTCCAGGGATACAATGTTTATCAGATTTCAAAAAATATATCAACTCTCGGAAAGAAAAAATTAATTGCCACTTTCGATCTGAAAGATGACCGGCAATATTATTTTAATGAAGATGTTGAACCAGCAAGCGGATATGTATCTCACTTCGACAAAAAATTTGGTTCTGATACCGCAATTCAGCGTTTCATTTCAATTAAAAAAGATTATCTGAATGAAATACCGCTTAGCAATGGAAGCGATTATGATTTCGGTGTTAGTTGGTTTCGTATTGCAAATGATTACTATTTCCCATACGGTTATGTTGAAAGTCCAATCTCGATTGTAACGGTAAAACCGCAATCTCCGAAACCGGGTGTAAGATATGAAAGCAAATTTGGCGATCTCATAACGGCTCGACACATAGCAGGGACTTCATCGGCAGATGTGAATGCGTTGATACTCGATCCCTCCGGGATGTCCGGTAATGAATACGAAGTTAGCTTCAAGATTGTAGAAGCTAAGACGGTATTTAATCTTACAAATCTTACAACTAACAAAATCCTCCTAACCAATCAGGCTAATCTTTCGGGTGATAGCGATTTTCTAGTCACCGAAGGATTTATCTTGAAAGTTAAAGACAATTCTGCAAAGCCTCTTAGCGAAAAAGATATTTACCGTATTACCACACCCAAAGTGGTTTATGATGAGAAACTAGCTCTTGATGACATCGAAAAAATAAATGTATTTCCAAATCCTTATTATGGCGGCAATCGTAACGAATTTAATAAGTATGATAGGCATATAACATTTTCACACCTTCCTCAACGGGCGGTTATAAGAATATTCAATCTTGCCGGACACCTGGTTCGTAAACTTGAAAAAGATTCCCCCGATCAGTTTATAAGATGGAATATGTTGACTGAAAGCAACTATCAGGTGCCTTCTGGTTTATATATTGTATATATCGAGCTATCCGACCTTAGAAGGACTAAAATTCTGAAACTTGTTCTATTTACAGAAGAGTATTTACCGGATCATTATTAATGGAATAGTCGCCAAAAAATATAGCCAAAATCAAAAATCATAATCCTTAATTCCCTTTGCTATTTCAAGCTATTCTTCATACATTTGTGCCGTCCATTTCGCCCCTAGAGGGCGATTTTTATTTATAGAATATGGAAAAGCAGCAAATTAATAACAGAATCGAAGAAATTGTTAAAGCCCACGGCTTCATCCTGGTAGATGTAGTTCTTCGCGGTGACAACCACCTCCGTATTATTGAAGTATATATAGACGGTGAAAAAGGTATCACTGCAATGGATTGTGCGGATGTGAGCCGTAATCTTAACGAAGTAATAGAATTGGAAAATTTGGTTGAATCAAATTACCGGCTGGATGTTTCATCGCCCGGAGTCGAACGACCTCTCAAATTTTTGATTCAATATAATAAGCACATCAACAGAAAATTTGAATTAAAGTATAATGATGGCGTTGAAAAATCGTTAACTGCAAAACTTGTTCGTATTGAAGGAGAAGATTTGTTCTTCGCAGTTAAGAATGATGAATATAAAATAAAATTTGGTGAGATCACCGAAGCAAAAGTCTTAATTAGTTTTTGATCACAGAGGAGTAATAAATGAACACCGAGATAGTAGAATCCTTTGCGCAGATGGTTCGCGAAAAAAGTCTTGATAAAGACGTTCTTGCGGGAATCATAGAAGAAATCTTTGGGATTATGGTTAAAAAGAAATTTGGTCTGGAAGCAAAGTACGAAGTTGTTGTTAACATGGATAAGGGCGATATAGAAATTTTTCTTGAGCGAAATATTGTTGAAACAGTAAACGATCCTACCAGCGAAATAAGCATCGATGAAGTAAATGAAAAAGGAAATGAAGACGAACTTGAAGTAGGAGAAGATTTCGTTCAGAAGATAGAATTAAAAGAATTCGGAAGAAGATTAATAAATCTCGCGCGTCAAAGTTTGAACCAAAAAATCAGAGAGATTGAAAAAGACATCATCTACAACGAATATATTGAAATGCTGGGTGAAATAGTTGTCGGCGACATTTACCAGGTAAGAAGAAATGATGTCTTGGTGAATCATAACAAGAATGAGTTACTTCTTCCGCGTCACGAACAAATTCCGCGCGAAAAATACCGCAAGGGAGATACAACCCGTGCAGTGGTTAAAGATGTTAAGAAAACTCCAAACGGACCAATCGTTTTAATCTCCCGTGCCGATAATCTATTCTTAAGAAGATTATTTGAAATCGAAATTCCGGAAATTTATGACGGAGTAATTGAGATAAAAGGAATTGCCCGCGAACCCGGTGAAAGAGCAAAAATTGCAGTTGAATCCAGCGATCCTCGTATTGATGCTGTTGGAGCCTGCGTAGGAATGAAGGGTGTGCGTATCCACGCAATCGTCCGCGAATTGAATAACGAAAATATTGATGTTATCAATTACTCAGATGACGCGGTTGTATTCATTCAAAGATGTCTTGCACCCGCCAAGTTAAAACAAATTGATATTGATGAGGATGCTAAGAAGTGTGTTGTAACTGCCGATAGTGATCAAGTTTCCTTGATCGTTGGACGAAATGGTGTTAACATTCGTCTTGCTATTAAACTCAGCGGTTACGAAATAGAAGTTATCAGACTGGAAAAACCGTTCGAAGAGTATGATGAAGATATCGAGTTGATAGAACTCCGCGAAGAATTAGGAACAGAGATTGTTG
The DNA here is from genome assembly GCA_947085815.1 of uncultured Ignavibacteriota bacterium. Lineage (GTDB taxonomy): Bacteria > Bacteroidota > Ignavibacteria > Ignavibacteriales > Melioribacteraceae > Fen-1258. The sequence goes on from CAMTXU010000007.1 coordinate 46,511, forward strand.
ATCTGCTTATCAACAACAGACTAGACACAGCCCTGGAAGTTCTGGGTGCCGGAATTGAAAAGCTGCAAGAGATAGAAGGACTGGATGAAGAGAAAGCAAAACAGATTATTGAGATTTTGGAAAATCAATTCGAAGAAGAAGAATAAATAATACATTTAAACGGATAATTACACAATGCCGGATATTGCAAAAGAAAAAAAATTACGTCTTTACAAATTTGCCACTGAGTATAATCTTTCAACCGATTCATTGGTAGAATTTCTTCAGAAGAAGGGTTATGATGTAAAATCTCATATGTCCTTATTGACTGATGATATGGTTTCCGAAATCAAATCATTTTTTAAGAAGGATATTGAGAAGGCGGAAAAACATTACAAGAAAATTTCGGATTTTCAGAAAAAGAGAACCGAACATGATGAACCGGAGCCTCTGCATGAAGCGCCGCCAAAAATTGTAGAGGAAAAGCATGAAGAACCAAAAGTTGAAAAAGTAGGGAAAGAAGAAAAAATTGAGAAAGTGGAAGAGATCACGGTCGAACCGGTTGAAGCTACAACTACCACTGTTGCAGAAGAAACAGAACCGGTTGTGGTTTCTGAAATAGGTGAAGAACCGGTAGAACTAATTGAAACACCGGTTGAAGAAAAAAGATCTTATAGAACAGAAACTGAAATTGCTCTCGAAGCAAGAAAAAAAGGATTGACAATTATTGGAAAAGTTGATCTTAAACAACGGCGTGATAAAGTTGAGAATAAAGAGACGGCGGCAGTTCCAAAATCCGACAAGCCTTTAACACCGGCACAAGAAGAAGCCGAGGAGAATAAAAAGAAGAAGAAAGTTCTTAAGCCGAAAAAAAAGGCAGCTACCCCCGGACAAGCTCCCGAGGAAGTTACCGTCGCCAAGAAAAAAAGAAAAATTAAACGTCTCGAAATTGATAAACGCGAAGTTGAAGATGCCATCAAGAGAACACTCCTTAGTATTGATGAATCTTCCGTTGGAGGACGTGCTTCTGCAAGGAAAAAGAAGAGAAAAGAGAAAGAAGAAATTCAGACTCAAATTCTTCATCAAAAAGAACTTGATAAGTCTAAAATAAAAGTCAGTGAGTTTATCGCGGTCAACGAGCTCGCAAATTTGATGGGTGTTTCAGTCAGCGACGTAATCTCAAAATGTATTGCGTTAGGATTGATGGTTTCAATCAATCAGCGGCTTGATGTTGAAACAATCACACTTATTGCCGATGATTTTGGATTTGAAATAGAACTTGAAGAAGAATATCAATCCGATCTTGATGCAGACATACCGGATCCGGTTGATACATTAAAACTTCGCCCTCCTGTTGTTACAATTATGGGACATGTCGATCACGGTAAGACATCCTTGTTAGATTATATACGCCGCGCTAACGTTGTTGCCGGAGAAGCCGGAGGAATAACTCAGCATATAGGCGCGTATAAAGTTATGCTTGACGATTCCAGAAATGTTACATTTTTAGATACTCCCGGTCACGAAGCCTTTACAGCTATGCGCGCGCGCGGTGCACGTGTTACAGATATTGTTGTATTGATTGTCGCCGCGGATGATGCCGTAATGCCCCAAACGGTTGAGGCAATTAATCATGCTCTTGCTGCTAACGTGCCGATCATTATAGCGATAAATAAAATTGATAAGCCAAACAGCAACATCGAAAGAATTAAACAGCAGCTTGCTGATAGAAATATTTTAGTTGAAGACTGGGGCGGCAAGTATCAGTGCGTCGAAGTCTCGGCTAAGTTTGGAAAAAATGTAGATCTCCTATTGGAGAAATTAGTGCTTGAAGCTGAACTACTTGATCTAAAAGCAAATCCAGATAGACTTGCGCGCGGAACAATTATTGAATCCCAGCTTGATAAGGGAAAAGGTGTTACTGCTACCGTTCTGGTTCAGAAAGGAACTCTAAAAGTTGGAGATCCGTTTATAGCAGGTGTAGTGCACGGACGTGTTAGAGCGATGTTTGATGAGCGGGGCAAGAAAGTATTTGAAGCCGGTCCTTCTACTCCTGTTTTAGTTCTTGGTTTTGAATCTGCGCCGCAAGCCGGAGATACTTTCCACATTGCCGATTCTGAACGTGATGCGCGTGAGATAAGTTTGAAACGTATGCAGTTGAAAAGAGAGCAAGACCATCGTCAAGTTCATCATATTACACTCGATGAGATTGCCAATCAGATTAGTCATGGCGGATTCAAAGAATTACCAATCATCGTTAAGGGTGACGTGGATGGTTCTATTGAAGCGTTATCCGATTCATTGATGAAATTATCAAACCAAGAAGTTTCGGTTCGAGTAATTCATAAGGCGGTTGGCGCAATTTCCGAAGGTGACGTATTATTAGCTGCTGCATCAGGTGCTATAATTGTCGGCTTCCATGTTAGACCGAATACAAGCGCTCGCAAACTTGCTGAAACAGAAAAAGTTGATATCCGTTTATATAACATTATTTACGATGCCATTAACGAAATTAAATCCGCTCTTGAAGGAATGCTTTCACCTGTAGTTTCAGAGGAAGTTGTTGCAACACTTCTCGTGAAAGATGTTTTCAAAGTGCCTAAGGCGGGTACGATTGCCGGCTGCTCGGTTCAAGATGGAAAAATTATGAGAAGCAACAAAGTCCGCTTGTTCAGAGAGGGCATTGCCGTTTATGAAGGTGAGATCAGTTCACTTAGAAGATTTAAAGATGATGTTCGTGAAGTTGAAAAGGGATTCGAGTGCGGATTGAGTATCGCAAACTATAACGATATTAAAGCCGGAGACATCATCGAAGGTTATAAAATGATTGAAACCAAGAAGAAGTTAGAGTAGAAATGTCCCATAGATTAGATAAAGTTTCGAGTCTCATTAAAGAAGAGCTCAGCTTGATTTTTCTGCACAAAATTCAAGATCCAAAATTGAGCTTGATTACGGTTACTAACGTGAAGGTGAGCCCCGATCTTAAGCATACAAAAATTTATATATCTGTATTTGATAAAGAAAAACGTACGAAAGTTTTGGAAAGCGTCAACGAGCTTAAAGGACTGATTAGAAGTAAATTGGCAGGAAGAATTCAACTCCGTTCCGTTCCGGAGCTCCATTTTTTTATTGACGATACATTGGATTACGTTGAAAAGATGGAAGGATTGTTTAAAAAAATTCATGAAAGCGATAACGAAAAAAACGATAACTGATATCGAACCGGACTATGTCGCCGGTGAAATTATCCTTATTGATAAAGCTTGGCGGAAAAGTTCATTCGATTGTGTGTATAAAGTTAGAAAAGCTCTCGAAGTTAAAAAAGTAGGGCATGCGGGAACTCTTGATCCAAACGCAACCGGATTAGTGATTGTATGCACCGGAAGAAAGACAAAAGAGATTTCGAAAATTCAGGATCTCGAAAAAACTTATACTGGAATTATTTCACTCGGAAAAACTACTCCCTCTTATGATGGAGAAAGTAAGTTCGTTACCGATGAAAAATACGGGCACATTATTGAAGAAGAGATTCTAAAAACTCGTGATCAGTTCCTTGGAAATATATTACAGACTCCTCCGATGTTTTCTGCAATAAAGCAGAATGGGCAACCGCTCTACAAACTTGCACGCAAAGGAAGAGAAGTTGAAAGAGAAGCACGTGAAGTTACCGTAACAAAGTTTGAGATTAATAAAATTTCTCTGCCGGATGTTCACTTTGAAATCAGTTGTTCAAAGGGGACATATATAAGAGCGATTGCGCACGATTTCGGACAAAAACTTGGATGCGGCGCTTACCTGAAAGAATTGAGACGTACTAGAATTGGAGAGTTTAAGGTTGAAGATGCGTTTACACTTGATGAATTCAAGGTGTACGCAAAAAATTATACTCTGGTTCCTGAAATGAACTGAAATGAAAGTTTACACAGAAAATTCTGAAAATATAAGAGCGAAGAATGCGGTTGTTACGGTTGGATCTTTCGACGGACTGCATCTGGGACACTTCAAAATTCTGAATGAAGTGAAAAAGGTTGTCACCGAAAAAAACGGAACCGGTTTTTTAATTACATTCGAGCCGCATCCTCGTTTTGTTCTTTCAAAAAATTTTGAGATGAAGCTTTTAACTTCTCTAAACGAGAAAAAAGAGATTCTCGAGAAAACCGGATTTGAAAATTTAATGGTGATAAACTTCACCAAAGAGTTTTCGCAATTAACGTCTGATGAGTTTATTAAGAAGTTTATAGTTGATAAGATCGGCGCTTCGCACATGGTAATAGGGCATGATCACAAGTTTGGTAAAGACAGATTGGGTGATGTTGTAAAACTAAGCGAAGTAGGAAAGCTCAATAATTTTGATGTTACCGATGTTTCTGCAGAAAGTATGGATGGAGAGATAATCAGCAGCACAAAAATTAGAAACTCTCTTCTTAAAGGTGAGGTAGAACGTGCTAATCTATTTTTAGGAAGAAATTATTCTATCTCCGGGAAAATTGTTATCGGTGCTCAACGCGGAAGAATACTCGGCTTCCCTACCGCTAATATTTTGTTAGATCAAGAGCACAAGGCAGTTCCGATGAATGGTGTTTATGTAGTCAAATGTTTTCTTGATGAAAAAATTCATTTTGGAATTATGAACATCGGTTATAGACCGACTTTTGAAAATAACCATGAATTGGTTTTAGAGGTTCACCTGCTAAATTTTAGTAGTGATATATACGGAAAGGCGATGAAAGTAGAATTTCTGAAACGCTTGCGTAACGAAATAAAGTTTGAATCGAAAGATTTGCTGATTCATCAAATTGAGATTGATAAAAATATTGCACAAGTCATTCTGAAGGATTTCATTCACTGAACGCAGTAAGGTGAATGAAAGACTGAAGAATCTCAATAAATGTAAATAAGAGATTCTTCGTCTCGACTTCGTCGAAACTCAGAATGACAAGTAAAACGAAAAAAAATAACTAACTAATAAACTCCGGTTTATCCCGCTAAGAGCGGGGTTAATTCTGGGGTTGTATCGAACACACAAATAAAGGAGTAACAAAATGGCTTTATCGAAAGAAGAAAAACTTGAGATAATCAAAAAATTTGGTAAATCTGAAAAAGACAGTGGAACAGCTGAAGTGCAAATTGCACTGCTTACCGGTGAGATTAATCGTCTTACATCTCATTTTGAAGCGCATAAAAAAGATCACGCTTCAAGACGCGGATTAATGCAAATGGTTGGAAAAAGAAGAAGACTGCTTGATTATCTTTCAAGTAGAACGATAGAAAGATATCGTGCTATAATTAAAGAATTAAACATAAGAAAGTAACGGAGTTTCTAAATGGTTTATACCAAAGAAGTACAAATAGGCAAACAAAAATTAATTTTTGAAACAGGGAAACTTGCCAAACAGGCAAACGGCGCTGTTATGGTTCGTTACGGCGATACAATGGTTCTTGTAACCGCGGTTGCAGGTGAGTTAAGACCGGATGTGGATTTCTTTCCGCTCAGTGTTGAGTATAGAGAAAAAGCTTTTGCCGCCGGAAAAATTCCCGGTGGATTTTTCAAACGCGAAGGCAAACCAACAGATAAAGAAGTTCTAACTGCGCGATTGATTGACCGCCCGCTTCGTCCGCTATTTTCAGATAGCTATCGAAACGATACTCAAATTGCAGCTTTCGTCTATTCATATGATAGCGAAAATGATTCTGATGTAATTGCTGCATGTGCAGCATCGGCTGCTCTTGCTATATCAGACATTCCATTTCTCGAACCAATCGGTGAAGTTAGAGTTGGTAGAATCAACGGCGAATTAATTATAAATCCTACTCTTAAAGAAACTGAAGAGAGCGATCTTGAATTAGTTATTGCCGGAACGGAAAGCTCGATAATGATGGTCGAGGGTGAAGCAAAAGAATTGAGCGAGGAAGTGATGCTCGACGCTCTAAAGTTTGCTCATGCTGAGATTAAAAAGATTATCGAAGTTCAAAAAGAATTACGCGAACTTTGCGGCAAACCTAAAATGGTTGTTGTAGAAAAAGTTGTTGATCGGAATTTGTTCAACGACATTTCCGCTCTCGCACATGATAAGTTCAAGACTATAGTTTCTTCAGTTCTTGCAAAAGAAGAAAGATCGGCACAGAACCACGCGTTGACCGATGAGGTTCTTGCGGCTCTCGCAGAAAAATATCCCGAACAAGAAAAAGCCGTCAAAGAAATTCTTCATGATATGGAGAAAGATTTGATGCGTAAAAGAATTCTTAATGAGGGATTGCGTCTTGACGGAAGAAATACAAAGCAAGTAAGACCAATCTCTATCGAGCTTGGAATATTACCTCGTCCTCACGCAACCGCTTTATTCACGCGCGGTGAGACTCAAAGTTTAACAACTCTTACATTAGGAGCAAAAGGCGATGAGCAAATTATAGACGGTCTTCAGCCCGAATATAAAAAACGGTTTCTTCTTCACTATAATTTCCCGCCATTCAGCGTTGGCGAAACAGGAAGATTTTCAGGTGTCGGCAGAAGAGAAGTTGGGCATGGTAATCTCGCCGAACGATCACTTAAAAATATTATTCCTGCTGAAGATAAGTTTCCTTACATCGTGCGGCTAAATTCAGATATTCTCGAATCGAACGGATCCTCCTCGATGGCAACGGTTTGTGCCGGTTCACTCGCGCTTATGGAAGGTGGTGTTCCTATCAAATGCGCTATTGCAGGTATTGCTATGGGTCTTGTTAAAGAAGGAAATCAGTTTGCAATTCTGACTGATATTCTCGGAAACGAAGATCATCTTGGTGATATGGATTTTAAGGTAGCCGGTTCTGAAAATGGAATTACCGGCTTACAGATGGATATTAAGATTCAAGGAATTTCTTATGAGATTATGGAAAAGGCACTTGCTCAAGCTAAAGAAGGACGTTTGCATATTCTCAAAATTATGAATGAGGCAATTTCTGTAGCTAAACCAAACATCTCTAATTATGCTCCAAGAATTTTCACAACTAAGATTCCAACGGATAAAATTGGAACAGTAATTGGACCGGGCGGAAAAGTTATTCAGAAAATGCAAAAAGATTTCTGCGTTGATATCAACATCGAAGAAGATGGTACCGTCAGTATTGCAGGTCAAGATGCAGCTCTTGCGAAAGCAGCAAAAGAGTATATCAAACTGCTAGTTGCGGAACCAGAACTCAATAGAATTTACACCGGAAAAATTATGAAGATTACCGATTTCGGTGCTTTTGTTGAGATCTTTCCAGGTACACAGGGACTTTTACACATTTCTCAAGTAGATACAAAACGCGTTAATAAAGTAACCGATGTATTGAAAGAAGGCGAGATGGTTAAGGTAAAATTAATTGCAATTGAAGGGGGAAAATTATCCCTCTCAAGAAAAGCATTAATGAATGAAGCACTTGCTTCTGAAGAAGTTGCGGAAAAAGAGTAATATTAATTCCAAATCGTCCCGCTCCGGCGGGACGTTTAAGAATTTTATAAAAATTTAATTCTAAGATACCTTTTATCAAGGATGCACAGAAAGACGAACTGATTAAAAATTGTTTTTTGGAAATGACTGTATATAAATTATCAAATGAAAATCGGTAACCTCGATATTGCCCAGAAATTATTTTTAGCACCGATGGCGGAGGTAACCGACTCTTCATTTCGAAAAATTTGCAAAGAGCAAGGCGCCGGAATTACATTTACACAAATGGTAAGCGCAGAAGGTGTTATAAAAAATAATTTTGAGACCCTTAGGCATTTCTCATTCAACCGCTCCGAAAAACCAATCGGTGTACAAGTATTGGGAAACGATCCTTCAATTTTGCACGAAGCCGCAAAAGAAATATCCAGACATAAGCCGGATTTGATTGATCTTAACTGCGGTTGCCCTGTTGATAAAGTTTGTTCAAAAAATATGGGCGCATCACTTCTTGATGATCCAAAAACGATTGGGAAGCTTGTTCGCAAAATGGTTGATGGTTCGAACGGAGTTCCAATCTCTGTTAAACTTAGATTGGGAAAAGATAAAAATCATATCAACATTTTCGAAAACGCAAGAGCTGTTCAAGACAACGGCGGTTCGTTAGTCTTTGTTCATGCTAGAACAAGGGCCGATAAATACGATACCGATGCTGACTGGACATGGTTAAAAAAAGTAAAAGAGAAAGTTCATATTCCCGTTGTAGGGAATGGATCGCTATTTACACCGACCGATGTTAAAAGAATGCTGGATTCAACTGGATGTGATTCAGCCATGATTGCGCGCGGTGCGTTAGGCAACCCGTTTATTTTTTCAAGATTTAATACTCTATTGCAAACCGGAAAAGATCCGGGTGAACCAGATGCGTCAATTGTTTGCAAGACCGTTTTGCAGCACATTAATAATTTAGAAAGTGAATTTGGCGAGCTTCTTGCCCTTGATAAAGCAAAAAAACATTCTATCTGGTATTTTAGGTGCCATAACGGTGTAAAATTTTTACTCGACAAAGTATTTTCAATCAAAAGTTTAAAAGATCTCCGTTCACTCATAAGCGAACATGCAGATAATATTTTGCATACTCCTGTCAATATTGATGAGCATGCAATAATCCACAAAAAATTTCAAAGGAAAGTTCTTTTCTGGTTGGTGGAAGAAAAAGCCAGCGCAATCTGAAAATGAACAAAAAGGTTTTAACATGAATAAAGAAATAATTATTAATTCTTCAGCCTCGCAGAATCATGTTGCGATTACTGAAGATGGAAATCTGGTTGATTTCTTTGTAGATCATCCGGAAAAAAGAAGAATGGTGGGCGATGTTTATCTTGGCAAGGTTGCCAGAGTAATGCCCGGTATTCGTGCAGTGTTTATAGATATTGGTTTGAAGCATGATGCTTTTCTTCACTTTTCGGATATCGGCGAGAGAACCGAGGCTTTGCAAAGTATGCTCGACGAGGATAATGATTCCGATGACAGCGATGATGACGAAAAAGAAGATGCCGGCACTCAACCTGCCGCATCATCAGAACCTTCTGCTAAACCGCAGATAAAACCGGAACAGAAAGAGCAGCGGCAAATTCCAAAGCTGCACAAAGGGGAAGAGATATTAATTCAGATTATCAAAGAACCCGTTAAAGACAAAGGCGTTCGATGTACATCTTCAATCTCAATACCGGGAAGGTTTTGCGTCCTTCTTCCGCTTGATGATAAAATCGGGGTCTCAAAAAAAATATATGATTTCAGAGAAAGAAAAAGATTACGACGTATCGCACGCGGAATTCTGCCTTCAAATTGCGGACTTATAATACGCACAGCCGCAAAAGATCAGAGTGAAGAATCACTTTCCGGCGATTTGAAATACCTTGTAAAGATTTGGGAGGACATGCAGGAAGATGCTAAAACTCAAGAGCCGCCATTCTTGCTTTACAAAGATTTGAGCACTACAATTAGCGTCATTCGCGATCTCTTCACGCCCGATGTTTCTAAAGTATTCGTCGATTCAAAAAAACTTTTTAAGGAAATCCGAAATTATGTCCAGTTTATTCAACCTGCATTGATTGATAGAATAGAACTATTTAAAGAGGATATGTCAATTTTTGAAGCTTTCAAGATTGATGAGCAGATAAAAGAATTGATGGGGAGAAAGGTAGCACTCCCCAGCGGTGGACACATTGTTATTGAACACACCGAAGCAATGGTTGTAATTGACGTTAATAGCGGTCGATACGCCGCAAAAAAAGAACAAGAATTAAACTCACTCAAAACTGATCTTGAAGCATCGCGGGAAATTGTGCGACAATTGCGCTTGCGTGATATCGGAGGCTTAATTGTAGTTGATTTTATTGATCTCGAAGATGAAAAAAACCGCAAGAAAATTTATGATGAATTAAAAAAAGAATTTAAGAAAGACCGCGCTAAAATTGCGATGCTGCCTATGACCGAATTTGGTCTTATGCAAATTACCCGCGAACGTATTCGGGAAAATATTATGCAGTCTATGAACGAAGCATGCCCGTATTGCGCCGGTACCGGATTGCTCACAAAAAAATCTAACTTAATGCATGAAATTGACAGATGGATGAAACGTTTCAATTCTGAGGGGAAGGGAACTGCCCTTACACTGCAGGTTCATCCATCGCTCGGTGAAAAATTGACCGAAGGCTTCTTTTCGCCCCTCTTAAAGATGCAAATGCGGTATTTCATCCGAGTAAAGCTCATTGAAAATGAAAAAAACAGTCCTCAAAGTTTTCATTTTATCTCTACAAAAACAGGGGAAGATATTACAGGGAATTTTGTTTAGCGCTATACCTGCAGGTTGCAACATAAAATTGTTTTGGATTTTTCTTATTTTTCAATTGTAAAAATCCTGTTCTAAATAATTAAGGCAAACAAATGAAATTTTTTATCGACACTGCGAATATTAATGAAATTAAAGAAGCCGCCTCATACGGATTACTCGATGGTGTAACTACTAATCCATCATTGGTTGCAAAAGAAGGAAAGGATTTTCTACAACTGCTAGATGAAATTCTCAAGATTGTTGATGGACCTATAAGTGCTGAAGTTGTTTCCACAGATTACGAAGGCATTATGAAAGAAGCACGTCAACTGGCGCAAATACATAAAAATATTGTTGTAAAAGTTCCTCTCATAAAAGAAGGAATTAAAGCCGTAAAATCATTGAGCGATGAAGGAATTAATACAAATGTTACTTTATGTTTTTCTCCATCGCAAGCGTTGCTGGCTGCTAAAGCCGGCGCAACTTACATTAGTCCTTTCGTTGGTCGTTTAGATGACATTAGTCATGATGGTATGGGGTTGGTTGAACAGATCGTGCAGATTTACGAAAATTATAATTTCAAAACTCAAGTGCTTGTTGCAAGCATTCGTCATCCTCTTCACCTTGTTGAAGCCGCTTTGATGGGCGCTCATGTATCTACAATGCCGTTTGATGTAATTGAAAAATTATTCAAACATCCTCTCACGGATATCGGATTGGAAAAATTCTTAAGTGATTGGAATAAATCAAACAAAAAATAATTATGAAAAAAACAAAATTTTATTCAGTGCATGAAAAGCTCGGTGCTAAAATAGTGGACTTTGCCGGTTATCAAATGCCGGTTCAATATTCATCAATTATTAACGAACATAAGGTTGTACGTTCTTCAGTTGGCGTATTTGATGTTTCCCATATGGGAGAGATATTTATTCGCGGAGATCGGGCGCTTGACTTCGTTCAGCATATTACTGTAAACGATGCGTCTCTTTTAACGGATGGAAGAGTTCAATACTCGGCAATGTGCTATAACGATGGAGGCATTGTTGACGATCTTCTTGTTTATAGGATTAGCGATAAAGAATTTTTACTAGTTGTAAACGCTTCTAATAAAGATAAAGACTTTGCCTGGATGAACGACAACAATATATTTGGCGTCGATATTATTGACGAAAGTGATGATTATTCTCTACTTGCGGTGCAAGGACCGAATTCCAAAAGCGTTGTTGAAAAAATATGTAATAAGCCACTGGATATGGAATACTATCATTTCATCTTCGCAAATATTGAGGGTATAGAGATGATCGTCTCTCGTACAGGTTACACCGGCGAACTTGGCTATGAATTATATTTCAAAGGGAGCGAAGCAGACGCTGTAAATGTATGGAACGCCTTGTTTAATGCAGGTAAGGATTTAGGCATTCAACCCGTTGGTTTAGGTGCAAGAGATTCTTTACGCCTCGAAATGGGTTTTTGTTTATACGGAAACGATATAGATCAAACTACTAACACTTTGGAAGCCGGACTCGGTTGGATTACCAAATTGAAAAAAACAGAATTCATTGCCAAAGATGTTTTGCTTAAAGTGAAAGAAGATGGTCTTAAAAGAAAGTTAGTTCCGATTATTTCCGAAGAAAAAGCTTTTCCACGTCATGGATATGATTTATCCGTTGATGGAAAAGTAATCGGTCATATTACAAGCGGAACTGTAAGTCCAATCCTTGACAAAGCAATTGCACTTGGATATGTAGACTCCTCATATTGCAAAGAGGGAAACCAAATAAATTTTGTTATCCGCGGAAAAGAAGTTCCGGCGGTTATTACTAAACTACCATTTGTGAAAAATTAAAAATGAAAATTAACGTTCATTACTCAAATCTTCATCTTGATGATCTATACTTCAGCGGAAAAACTTCTGTTGTAATTGATGTGCTTCGAGCATCGACTGTAATAGTTACTGCTCTTAATAACGGTGCGCGTGAAATTATACCTGTCGGCACGGTTGATTTTGCAATGAAAGTCTCCGGCAATGCATTTGGCGGGCAAACTATTTTAGGCGGCGAACGTAATACTAAAAAAGTTGAAGGATTTAATCTTGGCAATTCACCACTGGAATATACCGCAGAAGTTGTATCGGGAAAATCGATCATTCTCTACACAACAAACGGTTCCAGAGCAGTTGTTAAAGCCAAATTTTCTGAGAATCTTTTTGTCTGCAGTTTTAACAATCTTCCTTCAATTGCAAAACATTTACTTTCTCTTAATAAAGATGTCGAAATTATTTGCGCCGGCTCAAATGGTAATTTCAATTTGGAAGATGCAGTATGTGCCGGTCGACTAATAAGCGAGATGGCGAAAGAAAGTACCGATCTTGAAGTTAGCGATTCATGCAGAGCCAGCTTGGTATTAAATAAATCGTTCGGAAAAAGTGTGCTAAAATTTTTGAAAGAAACCGAACATGGACAACTTTTAATAGAGAATGGATTTGCCCCGGATATAAAGGTGTGTGCACAATTTGGAACTACCGAATTGATTCCGTATTATATTTCCGGTGCGTTAAAAAAATTAGAGACAGATACTACGCCCGGTAATCTTAAAAACGAAAATAAAGTTTCTTAATAATGCCGAAGAAAAGTAAATCAAAAGAAAATTTTTCTCCTGCGGGAGAAAATTTTTTTGTCGTTTCTCCGGAAAAGAAAAAAAAACTTCTCGGCATCTTCTTAATTGTATTAGCGCTGTTAATCTTTTTAAGCATATTATCCTATTCTAGTTACGACCAATCTTCTTTTTCCTACAGGTTTCTGGATTTATTCGGTTTTGGGTCCAATCCGGAACTGCTGAACAAAGCTGCCACAACACATAATTGGCTGGGTATATTTGGGGCATATGTTTCCTACTTTTTTATCTTATCAACAATAGGGTATTTTTCATTAATCTTTCCCGTAATAATGTTTATATGGGGATATACCGTATTGCGAAATGAAAATAATTTTAAACTCCCGCTTTACTTTTCCAATTTTCTTCTTGTTATGGGGATTTTATTTTCAACCTTTTTCGGATTGCTTCAATTCACTCCCGAGATTGCTCTATTTATAGATTACCCTGAGCTATCAGGTAAAATAGGATTTTTCTTAGGAACCATGATCAGCCGATTACTAGGCGGGCTCGGCGGTATTATCTTTTTGAGCACCGGAATTTTGGTAACACTTATAATCGCCTTCGATTTTCAATTTAGTTCCATACTTGAGATTATCAAAAATCTATTTAAAGATCCGGAAAAAGATAAGATAAAAATCTCTACTCCAATTGAAGAAAAAACCGGTAGCAATCTTGATAAGATTAAATACCTTCGTACAGAAAGTAAATTGAAATCTCTTTTCAAAGAGAATGAGGAAGAGCTGGAACCTGAGCCCGAAACAAAAATAACAATTGTTAAAAAAGATCAACCAGAGAAAGCCGATCGTCAAACGGAGAAGAGTGACGAATCAAAATCAAGAAAAGTTGAATCGAAACCGAAAGATGACTATGATATTATTTCTGCGATTGATAAAAACGCCGAAGCTGCTATGCCGGATCAATGGGAAGAAAAAATTGATTACAAACCGCCGACATATAGTTTACTAACTCCGCCTGATGATGAAGAAATAAAAGTGAATGAGAGCGAACTGAAAAGAAACGCCGCTCTGCTTAAAGATAAATTAGCTCTCTTTGATATTCAGATTGATGATATAACTGTAACTCCAGGACCGGTTGTAACTCTTTATGAAATTGTACCGGCGCCTGGTGTTAAGATTAGTCGGATAGTTAGCCTCGAACATGATATAGCTCTAGCTTTAGCTGCACGAGGCATACGCATCATTGCTCCAATTCCCGGCAAGAGTGCAATCGGTGTAGAAATACCGAACGCACATGCATCAATTGTAAGAGCTAGTTCAGTTCTAAAAAGAATTTCTGAATCGAAAGATGAATTGCCGTTAGCGCTCGGCAAAACAATTTCGGGGGAAGTTTATATTACGGATTTAGCAAAAATGCCCCACATGCTGATTGCCGGCTCTACCGGTTCAGGAAAAAGCGTCGGCATAAATATGATTCTGAACAGTTTGATCTATGCGAAACATCCTTCCGATATTAAATTTGTAATTATTGATCCCAAAAAAATCGAGCTATCGTTCTATAAAAAACTTAGTAAGCATTTTCTTGCGGTATCTCCCGATCTGGAGGAAGAGATAATTACAAATCCATCAAATGCGCTTCTTGCCTTAAAAGCTGTTGAGTATGAGATGGAGAAACGATACGATCGGCTGGCAAAAGTTGGTGTACGCAATATTGTGGACTACAATAAAAAAGTTTTGAATCCGAAGTCGCGACCAAAAGACACCGATGAAATGAAGCATTATAAGATGCCCTATATCATAGTAATTATTGACGAATTAGCTGATCTGATGATTACATCCGGTAAAGAAGTTGAAGAACCAATTGCGCGCCTTGCTCAGCTTGCCCGCGCTGTAGGAATTCATTTAATTCTGGCTACACAAAGACCATCCGTAAATGTTATTACCGGTGTAATTAAAGCCAATTTCAGTGCGCGCATGGCGTATCAAGTTGCAACTAAGATTGATTCGCGAACTATTCTTGATATGAATGGCGCCGAACAATTACTTGGAATGGGCGATATGCTCTTTCTGCCCGGCGGCATGCCAAAACCGATTCGTATTCAGAACGCGTTTATATCCACAGAAGAAGTTGAAAAGATTACAAATTTCATTTACGTTCAGAAAGGGTTTTCTAAAAGATATTTTTTGCCTTCGCTTTATGATAAACGAAAAGAGGCGATGGGCGATTTTATGAGCGATCTCGATCCAATGTTCGAAGAGGCTGCGCGTGTCATTGTGCGGCATCAGCAAGGTTCTGTATCTTTACTTCAAAGAAGATTGAAGTTAGGTTATTCTCGTGCGGCAAGAATCGTTGATCAGCTTGAGCAGGCAGGAATTGTTGGACCTTCAGAAGGCAGTAAAGCACGTGAAGTTATTGTGGATAGCGAAGAACAACTTGAAACTATTTTAAGATCTCTATAAAATGAAGACGAAAATATTCTTATCGATTTTTTGTATTAGCGCCCTTGTTCATGGGCAATCGGCTAATCAAGTAATTAAAAAACTCCAGAACAAATTTAATTCGATTACTAATTTCACTGCTAATTTTTCTCAAAGTAATTTTAACGCACACGGGCAGGATCAAGGCAAGACTCTCGGAAAAATTACTTACCAAAGAAAAAATAAATTTATTGTTGAACTCAAAACTCAGACTATCGTCTCAGACGGAGTGACTATCTGGAACAGTGACAAGCGCTTCAACAGAGTAGTAATAAGCAATTTGGCTGACGACCCAACATCTTTTTCTCTTGAAAGATTCGTTTTTGATTATCCGCCCTTGTGCAAAATGAAGATTGTTTCGGAGGATCCTCTTTCAAAGGGGAGCGATTATATTGAACTGACTCCTAAAGACAATGATATGGAATTCAAATATGTTAGGATTTGGCTCACCGCCGATGGAATGATTTCAAAATTGGAATTTCTTGATCTGGGGGATATACGGTACGCTATTCAATTTACCGATTTAAAAATTAATCAGGAAATATCCGAAGCACGATTTACTTTTTACTCCTCCAAAGGAATGAAGATTATTGACCTCAGGTAAAATAAATAATCAATTAGCAAAAATTGCTGGCTACTTAACTCCAGTTATCCTAACTGTTCTTTTTCTCTACCTCGCTTTTAAGGGAATCGACCTCGCTAAATCATTTCGTCTAATTGCTCAGTCTTCTCTTGTTGCAGTATCTTTATATCTCCTTGTTTTCTTTGCCTCACATTTTTCGCGTGCAATACGATGGCGGTATATGGTCAACTCAGTAAAAAAAGATGTCTCCACATTTCATCTGTTCGGTTCTGTCATGGTGGGATATGGGGTGAGCTGCGTAATTCCACGACTTGGAGAACTCTACCGCGGTTTATTCTTTGGCAAATGGGAAGGTATATCACGCACTACGGTAATTGGGACAATAGTTGTTGAAAGGATTATTGACATCACGGTATTTATTCTTGCCGCATTACTAAGCGTGGGCATTTATTCAGGTAATTTATTTGAAGAAGTTATATGGCTTAAACTCTCGCTCATGGTTGGATATGCGCTGATCTTTAGTTCTACTTTATCTTTAGTCTTACTTGTAAGATTTCAAGAAAAATTTAGAAAAATATTTTTAAGAATTGCAGGTAAAATCAACAAAAAATTTGAATCGAAGCTGGAAATATTATTTGACACCCTCATCAGTGGACTCTCAAGCATTAAAGGAGTAAAGAACATTTCGATGATCGTTCTTTGGTCTGCCATAATCATTCTGCTATACGCATTAAATTCGTATGTGGGATTTTATATTTTTGGAATGGAGGAAACGGGCAGAGTTACTTTTATGATGGCTTGGATAGTTATGACTGTAAGTTCCTTCAGTGCAATGATACCTACTCCAGGAGGAACCGGACCATATCATTTGATCTCAATATTTGTTCTAACACAAGTCTTTAAATTTGGTTATGAGGTCAGTGCCGCCTATGCTCTTCTTACTCACTTTATCTCCTATTCACTATTCGTCATTTCATCTCTGGTTATTATCTATCTTGTGAATAAAAATCGCGTTAAAAAGGGATTGCAAAAAGAATCTTTTCTCTCCGTTTTTAAAGTAAGCCCGGATGATAAATGAAAAAATTCTGTGTTATTGTAATTTTTATAATCTCGGTGAGCAATCTATCCGCACAATGGGATATCAGTCTTTCAATGGGGCTGGATTTTAAATCTTCTCCCTCTTTCCGGGATTACGTTAATACAAGTTTTTCGGCTGGTAATAATCTGATTCCTTCATTTAAAAGCGCCGTCAGTTTTTCCGGAGAAGTAGATTATGAATTATCAAATTCATTTGCTGTCGGACTTGAGTACAGTTTTTTGATCGATTCTTATACTGCTTCAACCACACCGGGAGGACTTTACGAGATCAGTTATAATTTGCAAAGACCAACACTGATGGCATATTATATTGTTCCGGGGAACGGTTATCAGTTTAAATTCGGAGGAGGTGTTGGACCTCGGTTCGTTTCCCTTTCAGAAAAAATTATTACTTCAACTGAATATTCGGCAAGCGGTTACGGATTTGTTGTTAAGGCAGAGGGAAATACTTTTCTCAGTAAAAATTTTTATGCGTTGATAGGGACAAATATAAGATATGATATCACCGGTGATGTCTCAAACAATCAAAACGCGCTTGTTAATAGATCAACCGGTGAGGCGCTAAACTTAAACGCGATTTCATTGGGAATTTATCTTGGTGTAACATTTATTCTTTAAAGGTGAACTTTGAATATAATTGAATCAATTATACTTGGGATCATACAGGGACTAACAGAGTTCCTTCCGATAAGCAGTACAGGTCATCTAACCTTAACCGGCAAATTGATGAACTTGATATCAGTTGAGAATCCCGAACATTGGACTTCATTCATTGCTGTTATTCAACTTGGTACTCTCCTTGCGGTCTTGATTTATTTTTGGAAAGATTTGATCCTAATTGCGAAAGATTTTTTTTCAGATAATTTATTAAACAGGAAAAAATTTACTGAACAATCGGTCAACTCAAAAATGGGCTGGTATCTGGTCTTCGCAACTCTGCCCGTCGTAATTATCGGGCTGGGGTTCAAACATATTATTGAAGGCGCGTTAACAAAAAATTTATATGTAATTTCTTTTAGCCTGATAATACTTGCAATCATTCTTGCCGTTGCTGAAAAGACAAGTAGACCTACACGTAAAACTAAAGATATAAAATGGTACGACGCTTTAATAATCGGGTTTGCCCAGTCATTTGCACTAATTCCAGGATCTTCCCGCTCGGGTACAACAATTACCGCCGGTTTGTTTCTAGGATTCAATCGTGAGACTGCCGCAAGATTTTCTTTTTTGATGAGCATTCCAGCAGTAGCAGCAAGCGGAGTACTTGAGTTCTACCAGTCTCTTAAATATATTGATAAAAATGGGTTGATTAATTTAATTGTTGCTACTATTGTTTCCGCTGTCATTGGTTATCTATCTATCGAATTTCTACTGCGATACTTAAAAAAGAATTCTACTTTTGTCTTTATTATTTACAGAATTATAGTTGGAGTTATTATTCTGCTTCTACTTGGAAACGGAATAATTGCACCGTAAGGAGGAACAAATGAACACTAATAAATTATTTTTTTCCATATTGCCTGTTTTTATAGTTCTCTCTTGCTTAGCCTGCGGTCCTAAAGTCATCTCTTCATCCGAAGAAGGGGCGACAGTAGAACAGCTATTGGATTTAAAGGAGAGGGAAAACTTAGTCGCAATTATTGAAACGAACAAAGGGGCAATCGAGTTAGAATTATATGCTAAAGATACTCCGCTGACCATTAAAAATTTTGTTACACTCTCACTTCGCGGCTATTATAACGGATTATTATTTCATAGAGTCATTCAGGATTTTATGATTCAAAGCGGAGATCCTAAAGGAACCGGCGAAGGAGGAGAGAGTATCTATGGAAAATTTTTTGATGATGAAATCGTTTCCAAATATCATTTTGATGAAGCAGGAGTACTCGCAATGGCGAATGCCGGGCTGAACACAAATGGAAGTCAATTTTTTATTACGAGTGTGGCAACACCATGGTTGGACAGAAAGCATACAATCTTTGGTAAGGTAATAAGCGGTATGAGCGTAGTAGTTGATATTAGCAAAGTAAAAGTGGACCGTGATGAAAAACCGGTGGAAGATGTAGCAATGGAAAAAATTATTATTCAAAAACGAGCCGGTTGATTGACTAGAACAAAATTAATGGATTAAATGATTGAGTAATGGCTAAGACACAAATCCCATCAATTACGGAAATTTCAAAATTTCTTACCAAGGAAAAATTTCTCCCTATCTATTTCCTATCGGGTGAAGACCAGTACACAATCGATCTTGCTTTAGCCGCAATTGAAAAGGCTGTTGCACCCTTTGTTCTTTCCGAATTTGACAAAGAGGTAATCGGTTCTGAGAAGAACCAAAGTCTTAATCAGGTTCTCGACCTCGCTTATTCATTCCCATTTGGTGGCGGTAAAAAATTATTTATTGTCAAAAATTTCGAAAAATTTAGTGATAAAAAAGAACTTGCTGGTTATATCAAAAATCCTCCCGAGTTTACCATTATTGTTTTCACACAAGCGGAAAAAATCTCCGATTCATCTAAGGAGCCTTATTCAAGTTTGCTCTTCCGACGCGTATTGTTCGAAGCTCGTACAGCTACTGGCGAAGAATTGGTAGACTGGCTGCTCAAAAAATCAAAACAACTCGGTATTAATTTCACGCCAGATCTTGCCCAACTGTTAGTTGATATAGTGGGTGAAGAGAAAACATTACTGGAGATGCAACTTCAAAAACTTTTTAACTATTTATCCGATAAAACCAAAATCACGACGGATGATATTATTAAACTCGCTTCTCCAACTAAGGAGTATTCAATTTTTAATCTTCAGGATGCTATTGGCAAAGGGAACAAATCATACGCGGTAGAGGTAGCATACAATCTATTAGATTCGGGGATGGAGATCGTTGCAATCATCAATATGTTATCTAAATTTGTTTTAACAGTTTCACAGATAATGGAATTAGTGAGATCCGGCATTAATGATAATGAAGCAGCTAAATTAGCCGGCGTGAGCTGGGGTTATTACGTTAACTGTAAAAAAGCCAACTATTTGTTGGATGATTATAGGCTTCTGAACGCTTCGAGAGCTTTATTAAATGCTGATATCGCCACAAAAACCTCATCGGCAGACCCAAAAACTGTGTTATTGATTCTTGTTTCCGAAATGCTCGGGCAAGAGATTAGTTCCAATTTATTGACTTAGATACGATTGCTTTTATTTTGTTATATGGCTAAAATTAAACGGAATATTTTGAAACATTTCTTTTCAAACAGGGTATAATATTCATTGAATAAGCTGCTGACTGAACTCAAAGATGAAGAGCTGATTAAAGAATTTCAAGACAGCAATACGCTGGAAGCCTATGAGATTTTAGTTAAGCGTTACAAAGATCCATTAATGAATTTTGTGTATAGATTTGTTGGTGACAGAGATATTTGTACAGATATTGTACAAGACACGATGATAAAATTTTATCTTAACAAAGATTCTTACAGATCATTCGCAAAATTTTCCACATGGATTTATACTATTGCCGGAAATCTTGCAAAGAATGAATTGAAAAGGAGACGCAGGAGAGTCATTTTTTCTATCAGCAATAGTGATGACGAAAGGACGCCCCAAATTGAAGATAAGATGTTTCGTTCACCGGAAAAATTAACCGATGGCAAAATTAGAAATGAGATAATTGAGAAAGCACTCTTAAAAGTTAAACCGGTTTACAGAGAAGTTGTAATATTAAGGGATATACAAGATTTATCGTATGACGAAATTTCAGAGATTACCGGACTTGCGATTGGTACCGTTAAGTCAAGAATAAATCGCGGTCGTTCACAATTGCAAAAACTCTTAAAACATATTTATAAAGAGTAGCCTATGAAAACTATTTACAATGAGAAACAAAACAAACATTCTAAAATGATCAAAGATCTTCAGAATTTGCCAAAGGTTGAAACACCGGAGAATTTTGAATTTAATTTGATGACGAGGATTAATAACAAAAATTTTGGAAATGTTGAAAATAGTAAACCGGTTTTTGACTGGATTAAGTTCTTAGCTCCATCGGCTGTAGTTGTAACGGCAATCATATTGCTCTTCATTCTGCTTCCAACTTCAGAGCAGATTACTGATCCTTTATTGTATCAGGCGCAAAAGTTAGACAGTCAAACAATAGTGAGTAATTCCATTCTCGCCGGAAAGGAGTTCACTAAAAATCAGAACACTGTAAAGCAAAATTCAAATTCTACAACTCAGAAAAAATCGGTAAGTCCAAATCGTACAGTTCAAAATTTAAGCCCTCTACTGCCTTTCTGGACATCTCGGTCTGTCTCTCTGGACGATTATATAAATGGAGGCAGGAATTCCAGAAATCTTCAGCAAGGAAATGTTGTTCATGGCGGCGAAGATTCAGCCCCGTTAGACCGATTTTTTGTGGCTGAGAAGCCGGATCAAACTACATTGAAGAAATATCGTGCTCATGCAGATTCACTCAGAAAGGCTCAATTGAAAGCCGATTCTTTGAAAAAAGTCCAGAAAATGCCCTAATTCAGAGCATTCGAGTTTGTTTTTTAGCTCCATCATAACTAAATTTAGGCACTAAATAATCAAGGAAGTAGCCTTAAAATGAAACCAGGAATTCATCCCAATTATAAGAGATGTGAAGTTACATGTGTTTGTGGAAATACATTCGTAACACGTTCTACCGTTAGCAGTATCAAAATTGAGCTTTGCTCAAATTGCCATCCTTTCTTTACTGGAAAACAAAAGCTTGTCGATTCCACCGGTCGTGTAGAAAGATTTAAAAAGAAATATGGCACTAAGGAAGCAAAAACCGTATAAAGTCTTGTTGAGTTTATTAAGGGGCTGTTTCAGCAGCCCTTTCTTTTTTTAAATCCTCTCTGCTTTCAAATTTTTGTAGTAAATTTTTAAGAACCTAATTTTTATTGTTTGATATGGAAAAAGAACAGAACGAAGAAATAGTAGGGCTTAATCTCTATCAAGGCGTTAGAGGACATGCTGTTAAAATTCTTAACCGCATTGATAGAACAGATGCATACCTGGATAAACTTCTTGATATAGAGATAAAAAATTCCACACTCTCCGGGCTTGATAAATCTTTACTCTTCGAAATTGTACACGGTGTAACCCGCTGGCTTGGAAGAATTGATTGGATTCTAAATGGATTCTACAAAGGACAATTCTCCAAATGCATTCCGAATGTTAAGAATGCAATGCGTGTCGCGCTCTATCAAATATTGTTTTTAGATAAAGTCCCGGATTACGCTGCAGTGAACGATGCGGTTGAATTTGTCAAAAAATTGCAAGGTCAAAAACCTGCCGACTTAACAAACGCTGTTTTAAGAAACATAATCCGAAGCAAAGACTCGATCAGGTATCCCGATGAAAATGAAGATGTTGTTGCTTATTTAAGCGCCTATTATTCACATCCAACCTGGTTAGTGAAAAGATGGGTTAACCGTTATGGAAAAGAGACCACTGAAAAATTTCTTATCGCTAACAATAATAAACCATCTTTAATCATACGCGTGAATAATCTGGTTACCGATACTGCCGAGTTGAAATCACTTTTAAATAGTGTTGACCTGAAATTTAGCGACGGCAAATATTTGCCGGAATTTATTCACATGGCAAACCTTTCCAATATTACGGATTGGGAATATTTCCGGAAAGGATATTTCTCGGTACAAGACGAGAGCACAGGCTTACCAGTGAAGCTTCTTGATTTGCAGCCTGGAATGCGTGTCTTAGATCTTTGTGCAGCACCGGGCGGAAAAACTGCTTTCATGGCAGATGTAATGAAGAATCGCGGTGAAATTGTAGCGCTGGACCGCTTTGAGAGCAGGTTGAAAATATTAAGAAAAAATCTTGATAGACTGAAAGTAACCAATGTTACTTCTGTAACGATAGATGCAAATGAATTTACCGACGAAACTGGATTCGATAGAGTATTGGTAGATGCCCCTTGTTCCGGATTGGGTACTCTCACAAAAAAACCGGATCTCAAATGGAAAAGAGATTTGGGAGATATAAGAAATATTGTTAATATACAATACGAATTACTGAAGAGGGGTGCCGGTTTATTAAAACAAGGCGGCAGTCTCGTTTACAGCACTTGCACGGTGGAACCTGAAGAAAATAGTGAAATTATTAAAAAGTTTTTGTCCGAGAATTCCGATTTCAAGTTGATTAATGCCGGTAGTTTTTTGTCGGCGGAATTAGTTGCCGAGGATGGGTCTGTTCAAACGTTTCCGCATATTCATGGTCTTGACGGATCTTTTGCGGCGAAATTAGAAAAGAGTTAATAAATATTTTTAGATTCTATGGCATCAGAAGCCCTCAAAAAATTTGCGGATGAATTAAAATTCATGCGCGAATCAAAATCAATTTCTTTACAGCAAATTGCTGTAAAAACTAAAATTGATTTGAAATTTCTACAAGCTATAGAGGAAGCAAATTTTGATGTACTTCCCGAAATTTATATCCGCGCGTTTATTAAAGAATATTCTCAAGCCATAGATATCAATTCAAAAGAAACACTTCAGAAGTTTGATAATGCAAAAGTCGGTAGGCTCGAAGAAAAATTAACGGAAGAGGTTCATTCGGAAAATCAACCCAATAGAGATTCTTCTGCCGAAGTCGATACATCACAATCAAAAAATTTGTCAAAAGAATTTAATTCTGAAGAGACGACTACAAGCCAGTCTGAAAATCAGGATGTAAAAGTTATAAAGCCGATAAAGACAAACTATATAATCGGCGGAGTAATATCTGTAGTAGCCATTTTGATTATCTACTTCTCCTTTCTTAGCGGATCGTCATCGGAAATTATTCAAATTACTTCAGATCAAAACGGAATTAGTTCAAAGAACGGGCGGTTTGAATTAGAGAAGCAATCTGCAACTCTTGATCAGTCAAAAATTCAAACTCAGGATGATGCTCTTCCTCAAGTACAAGATAGCCTTCGTTTAGCTGTACTTACAACAGATCGGGTATGGCTTAAAATCTCCTGCGATGGCAAAATAATTGACCAGGGAATTTATGAAGCGGATTCAAAATTGAATTTTTCCGCCGCTAAAAATTTCAGCATAAGTATTGGCAATGCCGGACGGGTTAAAGTGTATTTTAATAATAACCCGGTTGAAAATGTTGGCAAGCCCGGTGAAATAAGAAATCTTTTTATCACTTCAGATGGTATTAAATATTATACTATCCCACCGCCGAAGAATGAAGAAAAACCCCCAAAATCGAATTGAAGAATTGCGCGAGCTGATACGCGAGCACGATTATAATTATTATATCCTTGCTCAACCAATCGTAAGTGATTTTGAATATGATCATCTCTTAAATGAACTTATTCAACTGGAAAAGGAATATCCCCAATTTATCAGACCAGATTCTCCAACGCAGCGCGTTGGCTCCGACTTAACAAAAGAATTTAAGGCAGTTCCTCACAAAATTCCGATGCTTAGTTTATCCAATTCTTATAGTGAAGAAGAGCTTATCGACTTTGACAGACGTGTACGCGAGGGTTTGCCTAAAAGTGAAAAAGTAGAATATGTCTGCGAACTAAAGATAGACGGACTTTCAATTAGTATCCGGTATCTCAACAGGAAGATGCAAGTTGCCGCCACTCGTGGCGATGGAACCGTTGGCGAAGATGTGACAAATAATGTGAGGACTATCCGCTCTGTACCGCTTGTAGTAAAAAATATAAACGCAGTCAATCTAAAGTTAGATGAGTTCGAAATACGTGGCGAAATATTCATGGAATTGGAAGCGTTCAAAAAGTTAAATGAAGAACGAGAACTGAGCGGTGAAAAAACTTTTGCGAATCCAAGGAATTCATCCGCCGGGACATTAAAATTGCAGGATCCTCAACTTGTTGCCAAACGCCCCCTTCAAATATTTGTATATTATCTTAACTCTGAAAATGAAGAACTAGTATCGCAATCGGAAAATCTGAATCTCTTAGAAGTTCTTGGTTTCAGAATCAATAAAAATTATAAAAAGTGCGAAAATATTGGAGAGGTACTGCGATTTTGCAATAAATGGGAAAATGAACGCGATTCACTTCCATACGAAATTGACGGCGTTGTAATTAAAGTCAATTCACTTAAACAACAAAAAATTCTGGGAAGCATTGCCAAATCACCCCGCTGGGCAATAGCATATAAATTCAAGGCAAAGCAAGCACAAACAAAACTTAATGAAGTAACCTGGCAAGTTGGACGGACCGGAACTTTAACTCCTGTCGCGGAACTTGAACCAATACTGCTTGCCGGCTCCACTATAAGCCGCGCAACTCTCCACAACATAGATGAAATAAAACGGAAAGATATCCGCGAAGGAGACTGGGTTGTAATCGAAAAGGGAGGAGATGTAATTCCAAAGGTCGTTTCTGTGGATCTCTCTAAACGCGGAAAGAATTCTACAGAGATTAAAGCCCCTACTCACTGCCCGATTTGCGGATCAAAATTAATTCAGTTGCAGGATGAAGTTGCCATATATTGTGAAAACAATCTCTGTCCCGCGCAAGTGAAGGCGAGAATCTCTCACTTTGCCGCCCGGGGCGCAATGGATATAGAAGGTTTAGGTGAAGCTATAGTGAATCAATTGGTGGATCAAAAATTTTTGAAAGATTTCTCCGATCTTTATTCATTGAAAGAAAAGCGGAATGAACTGATAACTCTGGAAAGGTTGGGGGAAAAAAAGGTGGATAATCTTCTTAACTCCATTGAAAAAAGTAAACAAAAACCATTCAATAAAGTATTATTTGCGATAGGTATTCGTTATGTTGGTTCAGGCGCCGCGCAAAAATTGGCTGATCATTTTTTATCTATAGATATATTAGCTAATGCTACCAACGAAGAGATCGAATCAATTCAGGAGATTGGTTCGAGTATCAGCAGGAGCGTTAAAGGCTTTTTTGAGAGTACTCAGAACAGGCAATTAATTGATCGGCTTAAAAAAGTTGGATTGAATTTTACTTCAGCAAAGAACAAACACGAATCGAATTTACTCGAGGGTAAAACATTTGTGTTGACAGGTACACTTTCTTCAATGTCGCGGGAAGAGGCAAAGGAATTAATCCAAAATAATGGAGGAACCGTTGCCAGTTCTATTAGTAAAAATACAAATTATTTAGTTGCAGGCGAAAGTGCCGGGTCTAAACTTGAGAAGGCTCAGAAACTAAAAATTACGGTTCTTTCCGAAGAACAGTTCTTAGAAATGATTAAAACGGAGTAACATGTTTGAAGCTTTGAAAAGAAAGATAGCGCATTTTGTGATTCAGAGAAGATATCTGCGCAAGAACTTAGAGCAAGTAAACTTCACAAATATCATACGCGATGCTAGATACCTATTTTTTGTAATGCCAAAGGAGGATAAGGATTTTTACCATTCGTTAGACATTCTGAAGTACTACCAAATTCACAAAAAGATCATCACTTTATTTTTGCCCGAGAGCAAATACAGTCTAATTCCCGAAAAAGAAAAATATAAATTCATCTCTTACCATCCGCATCAAATCACGAGGTTTAACTTGCCCGACAAGAAGTTGGTAAGCATGTTAAGCGGAAAGGAATTTGATATTGTTATAGATCTTAACAGAGGGGAAGACCTATTTCATAGCGCAATAAGCAATATAGTCGGCTCAAAAATCAGAGTTAGTTTCGAAAAGGCACTTTCGGGGCGGTATTACACGATGCAGATAACCGATAAACAGACGGAACCCGAGCTATGTTACCGCAATTTGCTGGGCTATCTTAAAATGTTTTGATAATAATGTTTGGATTATTTAATCGAATTTGTAGATTAGAGGTAGAAAAATTCAATTTATGGCAGCAGGAATATGAGCGATAATTTTAATTACGAATTAAAAAAAAATGGCGATATAGCCACATTCAAACTTAACGAAAAGCGTTTTGATGCTTCAATAGCCGGATTTGTTAAAGGCGAATTCACTATTTTGTTGCATACGGAAGATGTTAGAAAATTCATCATCGATCTCTCTGAGGTTGAATATTGCGATAGTTCCGGTCTTAGTGCAATCTTGCTTGCTTTTAGAATTTTACAGTCAAACGAGGGGCATATAAGAATAGCTTCACCAACCAAAAATGTTAAAACTCTTATTGAGATTTCACAACTGGATAGGGTTCTTCACGTTTGTAATACGGTGATCGAAGCTATCCAAGAACTGGAAACATTGTAAATTAAGCAGTCTGTCCTATCACGACCCCAAAAATCCAGCTAAGTTTTTTTGTCAAAACACAAAAGCATAAATAATCTCATTGCAGGGAAGTGTGAAGAAAACCATCCATTACCTCTTTTAATGCATTTTTATTATCTTTTAAATAACAATTTCGTTAACTGTATTCGGCAATTAATTGCATGATTAATAAAGAATTGCTTCGCAAAATAGAGCTGGTGGTTTTTGATCTTGACGGTACATTGCTGGACAGTTCCGGAAATCTTGGCGAAGAGACAAAAATTTTAGTAAAAGAACTTTCTGCTCTTGGGGTTAAATTTTCAATTGCTACGGGACGGTTGTTAACCGCGGTAACAGAGATTGCCGATATCTTGGAGATAAAAATTCCGCTGATTTCTCTTGACGGAACACTCATTCAAAGATATCCTGGAAAACTAAGCATTTTTGAATCTCACATACCGGCAAAATATGTAATGCGCGCTCTGAGTTTTGCAGATAAGTATCTTCTTAGAGTTGTTTTGTGTCACGACTCTGCGATTTATTACACTGAAGAAAACGCGCACATCTCTAATATTTTGGGTAAATCCCGGGCAAAGTATCTGCAGGTATTTTCATATGATAACTTCGTCTCCGAAACACTTGAAATTGCTATGGTGGGTGAGTATCGGGATAGTATAAAATATGTTGTGAAAAAAATGTCTTTTCCTTACACATTTGGTATCAGGGCTTCATACTACAAGTCACAAAGTCAGGCAGGAGCTTATATTCTCGAAATACGCAAAATGGGTTGCAGCAAAGGGGAGGGATTGAAAAAACTAATTAAGCATTTGAAAATAAAGATAAATCATACAGCCGTAATAGGTGATTGGTACAACGATAAATCTTTATTTGAAACCGATGCGTTAAAAGTTGCCGTTGCTAATGCCGTGCCCGAATTAAAAAGAATGGCGGATATAGTAACAAAAAGAAACAATGATGAAGATGGTGTTGCCGAATTTCTAAAAATGCTTCTTCAGGCGAAGAGATAAACTATTGCAGAAACATACCAAAATAAAATTGCGGTCTAGTTTGCGTATCAAACTAGTAATTGTTTTTATAACACTTCTGTTTGTTGTTCTAATGTTTCCTCAAGGTGAATCGATTGAATCTGAGGTTACTGTAGGATCAGTTTGGATTCGTGATGATCTGATTGCTTCCACTACTTTTGAAATCTTGAAAGATCCTAAGGTTTACGAAAAAGAAAAACTTGTTGCGGCAAGAAATATTCAGCCTATTTTTTTGAAGGATAATAGCCTTACAAATATTTATTTGGATTCGCTTAAAAAGTACAACGCCTTTCTCAAAACCATGCTTTCTAAATCCAGAGGCATTCCAGAGAATTCTACTTTCATGAGCGATAATTCATTCGCCACATTCCATAAATTAACTAGCCAGTCTAAAGCCTACGGACTCGTTTCAATATCACAAGTGTTAAATCAGACGAAAGAAATATTAAAAAATATATTCCATAGGGGATTGCTAAACGTTTCTTACAGCGAGATCTCACGTGATAGCATAGCGGTACGTGATGGAAAATTTGAACAGATATTTCCTAAATCCGATTTTTTAGACCGGAACTCGGTAAACGATTTTACCGCATTTTTGTTAAAAAGTAAAACCGGTTTTAATTCTGAAATTAATGAAGCAGTCGGGGAATATCTCTCAAATTTCATCAAGCCGAATTTGATTTACAGTCCTCAGCTGACGGAAATTGCGGTCAAAAATGCTAAAGATAAAGTCCTCAGGAACATCGGCATCGTAAATGAAAATGAGCGAATCGTTGCCCGGCACGATAGAATAAAACCCGAGACAAAACTAAAAATTGATTCTTACAGAATTGCCAAAGGAGAAGAGATTGGTTTTGTGAGTAAATCTTTGCAAAGCATTGGTAAGTTTTTACACATACTGATTATTGTTTTACCGTTAATAATTTATATCCGCCTATTCCGGGGAAGAATCTACAAAGACAACCTGAAAATTCTGCTTATTGCGTTTATTATTTTATTCGTCAGTTTACTATCGTTTTTAATTTATCAGATTGATGTTTTCACAGCAATTGAATTTCTCGTTCTAGTTCCAGTTGCTTCGATGTTGCTAACTATTATTTTTGATTCGCGAATTGGTTTTTACGGCACAGTAGTAACTTCGTTAATTGCGGGTGGATTGCAGGGAAATGACTATGCTTTTGCTTTGATGAATATTATTGCCGGTAGTCTTGCGGCATATACAGTACGAGATATCAAAAACCGGACACAAATTTTCCGTTCCTTTCTTTTCATCTTTATTGGTTATGCAATCAGTATCATAGCGTTCGGGTTTGAAAGGTACGATTCAATCAATCAAATGCTCTCCAGCTTCGCATTTGCCGGTTCGAACGCATTGATTAGTCCAGTAATTACTTACGGGTTGATCATTTTTGTAGAAAGATTTTTCAACATAACAACGGATCTTACTCTTCTAGAATTAACGGATTTTAACAAACCCCTACTCAAAGAACTTTCTAAGAAAGCTCCGGGTACTTTTAATCATTCAATTACAATGGGAACCCTTGCCGAAACTTCGGCGGAAGCAATTGGCGCAAACCCGACTCTCGCCCGGGTTGGTGCATATTATCATGATATTGGAAAGATACTCAATCCGGAAAGCTTTGTTGAGAACCAGATCAGTTCACAAAACATTCATGAGCAACTAAAACCAGAACAAAGTGTAGAATTAATTTTGGCGCATGTTAAGAAGGGGATTGAGTTAGCCGAGTCATATTCTCTTCCGAAAGAGATTATTGATTTTATACCCATGCATCACGGAACAATGGTTATCTCATATTTCTTCTCTAAGGCAAAGGAATTTTATGGTGAAGAAAATGTTGACATAAATAATTTCCGGTATCTGGGACCCAAGCCTAAGACTAAAGAGACCGCGATTGTGATGCTTGCCGATGCATGTGAATCTACGGTGCGTTCATTGAGCGACTCGGATTCTCAGAAGATTGAAAATGTTGTGAACAATTTGATTAACAGTAGAATAGACGATGGGCAGCTGGATGAAGCGCCACTTACCTTTTCGGACGTTAAAATAATCAAGGATTCATTTCTTGCTATTTTGGTAGGTCAACATCATAAAAGAATTAGATATCCCGAACAGGAAGAATTAGAAAACACAAAGGCACAAGAATTATAGATGGAGCAATTTATAAAAGAATACCTTTCAATTCTCCAATACGAAAAAAACCTCTCTACAAATACAACTAATGCCTATAAGAACGACCTTCACAAATTCCTTTCATATCTTGAAGAAATCTGCCTAGTTGATTTAAATGATATAACTGCCACTCATTTATTCGATTATTTTGATCACCAGAGACAGATTGGTATCAATAGCGCGACTACAGCTCGATATATCTCCTCGATAAAGGGATTCTTCCGTTATCTGGAAAACAATAATTATATTGAAAAAAATCCGACAGAAAAATTAACTTCCGTAAAAATAGGCAGAAAGCTGCCTGCGGTTCTATCATTTCAAGAGATTGAAAAAATTCTTAATGCAC
Organism: uncultured Ignavibacteriota bacterium; assembly: GCA_947085815.1. Lineage (GTDB taxonomy): Bacteria > Bacteroidota > Ignavibacteria > Ignavibacteriales > Melioribacteraceae > Fen-1258. The sequence goes on from CAMTXU010000007.1 coordinate 77,293, forward strand.
CTAAGGTTGACGATGTCGCCGGTTTACGCGATAAGGCAATTCTTGAAACGTTTTATTCATCTGGACTGCGCGTTTCGGAACTCATTAATCTCAAAATCAACGATCTTTTTTTTGATGACGAGGTTTTAAGAGTTTTAGGAAAAGGTTCAAAAGAAAGAATAGTTCCTATGGGAAGCAGCGCAATTCATTGGCTCAAAGAATATCTGTTACACTCCAGACCGCATTTAGAAAAGAAAATGAAGAGTCGGAATTTTGTTTTTCTAAATAGAAAACGGGGAACAAAACTCACTCGAATGTCAATTTGGAATATAGTTAAGTTTTATGCCGAGGAAGCCGGAATAAAGAAAGAAATTCACCCCCATACTTTCCGTCATTCATTTGCCACCCATCTTCTGGAAGGGGGCGCCGATCTAAGAGCGGTCCAGGAAATGCTTGGGCACGCGGATATCTCCACAACCCAGATTTATACACATATAGACCGCAACTACATTAAGCAAGTTCACCGGGATCACCATCCGCGCGGTTAATTTTATTGCTCTATTACTTATCTTTGTACTATGAAATTGCAATCGCGAAAATTGGCATTGTTGGCTCTAACATCGGTTCTCTTGCTCTCTATTTCATGTTCTGATGGAACGAAGGAAGATAGCAAAGGGAAGTTTAAATTGTATTCCATTTTTCTTGGTGAGTTCAAAAATCAAGATGAGGTTGAGCAATTCTGGTCGTCATTAAATCCAATTTTGTGGGATCAGCTTCGCATCGAAAAGATTTATGATAGAAATTATAAATTGTATTACGGAAAATTCCCCTCCTCATTCGAGGCTGGCAAAGCAGCCTACAATTTCTACTCAAGCTCATTAATTAAGAAATATAAAATTTCTCGTGACCGGAAATCAGTTCTTGACAAATTTGCAAATGTTTTATTTGTATCGCGTTATCTTGACAGACCTGCTGTATTTAATTATAATCTGATCACCAACCAGACTGAAGTTGAATGGAGTGAATACGGCAAGAAAGTAGTTTCTCTGAATCATTCGGTTGATCATAATTCCGTCTTTATTACAACCGCAGGCAGATATAAAATACAAACCGGTATGCCTTCTCTTTATGATGCTCGAGTTTTTCTGATGAAACGTGAAGAAGAACAAAACAAGGAATTAGCATTTATCGGAAACGGAGTGCAACTTTATACATATTGGGAAAATAGAGACACATTCAAGGTGAATATCACATCTGTAGATTCCTTCAACTCCCGTATTGTAACTCAAAATATTTTTCCGTTTGATATAAATGGAAACCTTGGAAAGGTTAGCAATAGGAGCTTTGATCTGATCCGAGATGGTTTTCCAGCACCACCTAAACGATTCCCGTCAGAAATCTCCCCAAATAATCGATTCCGTTTTCGTGAAGTTTCTTCTCAAGGAGAATCTTACATTTACCTTAGAGATTTTGATGATAAGTCGGAACAGTTGACTGCTACCGCTAAAGGAAAGATTATTGATGGGCGGTGGTCTGACGGAGGAGACTATCTGTATATCATCGCCGGACCCTCAAAAATTGAATCTAAAAAGAAGAACTCCGGTGCAAGCGGAGAACTAATTATTGTCAATGCGGCTGAAAAGAAAATGATAAGAGTATTTACCGGATTCAGATATGAAAATTTATTGGTTCATGGTAACCTGTTATTTTTCGATGAACGTTCAGATCAAATTGCTCAAATTAAAGTTTATGATAGTAAACATGACAAAATAATTCACACTATAACAATGTTCGGCGGATGCGGCATAAATAATCTTCCGATGTGAGAAATTGATGAAAACATACAACCGAGTTTTAAAATACATTAAACCATACTGGAAGCATCTCTCCGCCTCCGTTATATTCTCAATTTTATACGCTCTCTTAAATACAATTTCTGTTTATATGCTGATCCCGCTGCTCAATACACTATTTCAGGAGAAGGGAGCTCTGCAGCAACAACCCAAAACCATTACACAAACCATAGATAATCCGGTTGGTAACTGGTTTTCAAACTTAGGTAATGAGATAGCCGCATCATTCCAAAATTATATTTTTAGCGGAACGGATAGAGAAATTCTTCTTAAAATATGTTTCTTAATTTTATTCGCTTTCTTTCTTAAAAATGTGTTCGGATACTTGCAAGCCTACTTTTTGGCTTTTGTTGAACAGGGAATGATCCGTGATCTACGCAATCAATCATATGTTCATTTGCATAAACTTCCGATGAGCTATTTCAAAAATGAAAAGACAGGAAATTTAATCTCCAGAATTACGAATGATGTAAACGTAGTGCAGTCAAGTGTCTCCGCCGTATTTCTAAACATGATACGCGAACCCTTAACTATTTTATTCTTTTTTGGTCTGGCTATTTCAATAAGTTGGAGATTGACACTATTCTCTCTTGTTGTTCTTCCTTTCACAATTGGTATAATAAGTTGGATTGGTTTAATCCTGAGAAAGCAGAGCGGCTTCCTACAGGAGAAGATGGCGGATATAACTACAACACTGCATGAGACAATTACCGGAGTTAAAATTGTTAAAGCATTCGGTATGGAGGAATATGAGAACGGAAAATTCAGAACACAAACGCAAAGCTTTTTCAAATTAGTTCTAAGAATGGCTCGCGTTAGAAATACCGCTTCTCCATTAACAGAATTCTTAAGTGTTGTTGTTGGGGGAGCGATGATCTATTATGGGGGTGAACTTGTTCTGGTTGATAAAACACTTAACGCCAGCAAGTTTATTGTTTTTCTCCTTGCGATATTTCAAATGATGCCTCCAATTAAAGAATTGAGCAGTGTTAATAACAGAATTCAGGAATCGAGTGCGGCAGCTGAAAGAGTTTTTGAAATATTAGATACCGAACCGGCTATTAAAAATGTTGAATCACCGGTTTCGATTGCAGATTTCAATAATCAAATAGAATTTCAAAATGTATCTTTTCACTATGAAGATGATGACGAACTTGTTCTTAATGATATCAATTTAAGTGTGAGAAAAGGAAATGTTATAGCTTTTGTAGGAAGCAGCGGAGCAGGCAAAACTACTTGCGTTGATTTACTCCCCCGTTTTTATGATCCGACTTCTGGCAAAATTCTACTCGACGGAATTGATATAAAAGAGATTCGTCTCGAAAATTTAAGAAAGCTTATGGGAATTGTAACTCAAGAAACTGTTTTGTTTAATGAATCGGTTAAGAGTAACATCGCATACGGATTAGATAACTGTTCAGAAGAAAAATTAATTGATGCCGCAAAAGCCGCTAACGCGCATAATTTCATTCTGGAACTGCCAAACGGTTATGATACAATTATTGGAGAAAAAGGAACCAAACTATCCGGCGGACAGAGACAAAGACTTTCTATAGCTCGCGCATTGTTAAAGAACCCGCCAATAATGATCTTTGACGAAGCAACTTCGGCGCTTGATAACGAATCGGAAGTGCTGGTTCAGCAGGCGATTGAACGATTGATGACCGAACGAACTACATTTGTTATTGCACATCGATTAAGCACAATTCGCAACGCAGATAGAATTATAGTTCTGGATAAAGGTAAAATAGTTCAGGACGGAAAACATGATGAACTACTCTTAGATGAAAAAGGTATCTACAAAAAATTATATGAACTTCAATTCAGAGATTAATTGAATTGGAGTATTCGATATCTTTTAAATCAATCAGAAGATTTATCATCAGGGGTTAGTAGGAATTAGTAAAAGTGTTTTATGGCATTCAAATAAAAATATTTAGAATAGGACTCAAATAAGTGGCTGAACTATTTAAGATATCCTCAATCATAATTGCGCGTGATGAAGAAACAAACATCCGCCGCTGTATTGAAAGTCTGCTTAGCGTTGTTGACGATATCGTTGTATTGGTAGACTCGCGCACTGAAGATGCAACACTCAAGATCGCTTCCTCTTACCCTAATGTCACTTGCGAAATTGTCGAGTGGAACGGATATGCTAAAACAAAAATATACGCCGTCTCAAAAACCAAATACGATTGGGTCTTGTGGATCGATGCGGATGAAGAACTCACAGCGGAACTTATTGAAGAGCTGCAAAGATTCAAAACGGTAGCTCCTCAAATGAATGCTTATGATGTAGCGCGCCGGGCATTTTTTCTTGGAAAATGGATAAAGCATAGCGGCTGGTATCCGTCGCGAGTAACGCGTCTATTTAATAAAAAAGTTGTAAGCTTCAACGAAAAGGTAGTTCACGAACATCTGAATGTTGCCCGTGAAGTTGGTCATCTAAATCATGATCTTAATCATTACACCGATCCTTCAATTGAACATTACTTTGCTAAATTCAATATTTATACATCTCTTGCAGCCAAAGAGTTATATGAAAATGGAAAAACAGCCGGTTCGAAGGATATTCTATTTCGTCCGGTTTTTCTTTTTTTCAAAATGTATATCTTGCGGTTAGGATTTCTTGATGGACTTCACGGATTAATGTTGGCGGTTTTTTCTTCGGTATATGTATTTGCAAAGTACACAAAACTTTGGGAACTGAATAGAGCGAAATCAAAATGACAATAGGAATTATTCCAAATATTTCGAAAGAAGAAATTCTCAACATTGTAAAAAAAATCGTCGAACAGATTGATCAAAACGGATTCAACTATATTCTCAGCAGAGCGCTCCAAACTTTTAATAAAGAGTTGAACGGAGAGGCAAAGTATCTTTCACATGATGAATTAAGCAAAAACTGCGATATGGTTATTTCGATTGGCGGAGACGGCACAATGCTCAACACCGCATACGAAATGCGCCATTCAAGCACTCCAATTATCGGAGTCAATTTTGGAAAACTTGGTTTTCTTGCCGAGTTCGATCTTGATGGATTCACCGATTTTCTTCACGACATCAAAACTAAAAATTATGTTGTTGAAGAAAGAATGACTTTGTTGGGCGAGTGCTGCGGTAAGGAATTGTTTGCCATTAATGATCTTGTGATTGATAAAGGGTCATGGTCAAAAATGATTGAACTGACAATTAAGGTTGATGATGATTATGTAGCAACATTTTCTGCTGATGGTTTAATTGTTGCAACTCCAACAGGCTCCACAGGCTATTCCTTGTCAACCGGCGGACCGATTGTAAATCCTAAGGCAGATGTTATTACACTAAGCCCCATTGCGCCGCATACATTGACTATGAGACCATTGGTAATCTCAAGTCAACAAAAAGTAACTGTGATTGTGAATTCACCATCTGAAAAGATACAGGTGAGCTGCGACGGTCAGCGTGTCGAATATTTTGATTCGCCATCCGTGATAATTATTGAAAAGAGTAAACAGCCGGTACGGCTTGTTCACTCCAATAGAACAAACTATTTTGAAATCCTACGCAATAAATTGTATTGGGGATTGGACGTTCGTAAATCGAACAATACAAATTAATAGATCAGCTTACATGGGTGTCGTTCTGAACGGATCCGGCATTTGCCGGAGTAGTGAAGAATCTATAATCTGCCAAAAGAAGATTTGTTGATTCTTCGTTTCACTCAGAATGACAATTATTAATATTTGAGCATAAGTTAAGCTATAGAGGTAATTATGAAAAAAAAATTTATTCTTTTCCTCTTTTCTTCTTTCCTTCTTTTCTTCCTATTAGCCTCAATGTCATTTGCACAAGACAATAACAAATTGGTTACGGATGAAAAATCCGGCAAGCCGATGCTTATTGGTCTTTGTGATAGAACAGCTTTTGCGGATACAAGTTTTGCCTGGTGGTTTAATTCCGAATTTGAAAATTATTCAGTTGATTCGGCTTCATTGAAAGATGTTTCTGCTAAACTAAATGATGTGAAGATTACATTAGTTCTGGGAACGTGGTGCAGCGACAGCAGGCGGGAAGTCCCGCGTTTTCTAAAAATTCTTGATTTACTTCCATTCGATCTGAAAAACTTAAATATGATCTGCGTTGATAGATCTAAAACAGCACCAGACTGTGGAGTTGAAAAATTAGATATCAAATTTGTACCGACATTTATCTTTTACAAAAACGATGTGGAGATTGGAAGAGTTGTTGAAGCACCGAAAGAGAGTTTAGAGAAAGATTTTGTCGGAATAGTGTTGAAGTGATTTATCTTTCAAACATCTGAAGATATATAGCACTATTTTTTATGCTTGGCAATAATTTTAATTTGCATTACGTTGTTTGCGTGAGATATAATTATTTGTTGTACTGCTAATGGGTTTTTAATCGGGGCGGCGTTTTGAAAAATACTCTTTAATATTTCTACAGATTTTTTCCCGGACAAGTTGAAATAAGCGGATTTCTTTTTATTGATCCGTTAAAATAAACTGTTGAAGATAGCCGGAAGTTAAAGTGATTTAATAAAACTTTCGGCAAAAATATTTTAACTCTTGGGAAAGATATAATGTGTCTTGGCGAAAACGCGGCTGTTCTTAACAAGAATAAAGTGATTCTTCCTGGAAAAGTCCTACTATCCGCAACAATGCCGGCATCTTGCCGGAACTGCCGCCATTTCTCCCGGTAATAACCCTACACTTAGTGTAACTACCCTTATTTTCCCCGGAGACATTGCTATTACTTGGGAAAACACCCATGTCTTTCCTGCTAGCCGTGAGAAAATAAACCGATTATGAACAACAATGGAGGGAATATGACGTAGCTAAAATATTTATTAGATTTATTTGTCTTGGTAAATTTATTAAAACCTTCTTGATATATTCGATCAAGAAAGAGAAGTAAAAAAATTGCGAGAGGTTTGTAATGAGATATAACTTGGGTTATGGATAATATTTCTAATTACATTTTATTCAATAACATTTGCACAAAGTTCCGGTGCGTGGGTTACTATTGATTCTTTACTTGAGGCAAGAGTTGGGCATGCAATAGTTGTTTTACCAAATGGGAATATTCTTGTTAGTGGTGGCGAAAGCGGTTATGTAAATGGCAGGAAAGCAAGTAGTGAAATTTATGATCTAACTACTGGTAAATGGAGATACACCGCTCCAATGAACATAAAACGCTTTAGCCACAATTTGGTATTATTAAAAACGGGCAAAATACTTGCTATTGGAGGTTTTCAAGAAAGAAGCTGTGAATTATTTGACCCGGTTACGGAGACGTGGACAATGACTGACTCAATACCAACAATGAGATTTTATAGCCAAAGTATAACTGAATTAAAAGATGGTAGAATACTTGTAAGCGGAGGTTATAGAAATTTCAATGTCGCAAATTCTGCGGAGTACTTAGCCATATGCGAAATCTATGATCCTGTTACTGATAAGTGGTTACCTGCCGCCCCCCTGAATGTTGGGAGGTACAGCCACACAGCTACGCTTTTAAATAATGGAGAAGTTTTAATAGCTGGAGGATTTACAAAAACTGTTGGTGCTTTACGTTCTTGTGAAATATATAATCCTACTAATAATACATGGTCTATTTCTATTTCACTAAATGAATCGCGCTCAAGGGCTTCCTCAATTCTTTTACCGAACGGTAATGTTTTTATTTCCGGTAGGGATTCCACTGGTGTTAATATTATACCATGGGAAAAAAGTAGCGAGGTCTTTGACGTTATAAGACGGAAATGGTTTTATGTGGAGAATATGTTTGATCGGAGAGTAGTATTTCCTATAAAAAAAATATTCGACAAAAATTCAGTGAAGTTATATGATGAGAGAATAATACTTATTGGTGGTGAAGAATTTGATATAATTAACGGATTACCTGTTAGATGGTCTTCAAAAAGTAGCCATATTTTTGATTTAGTTACTTCTGTTGAAGATTCTCAGCCAATTCTTTTAGACTACATTTTCTATCAAAATTATCCTAATCCATTTAACCCGACTACAGAAATAAAATACTCTTTACCTAAAAGTGCTTATACCAAACTTGATATTTATGACGCACTCGGACGATTTGTAAAATCTTTAGTTAATAGTTATCAGAATACCGGAAATTATCATATTCAATTTATTGCCAAAGAATTGCCATGTGGAATCTATTTTTACAGACTACTTTCAGGCACTTATTCAGAAACAAATTAAGTCGGGGAAAGAAACAAGAGCACAAAAACAAAGGGCTTCAGCCCAAATTGTTACTTTGTTTTGGACTAAAGTCCAGAATTTTGAGTGAGTTTGTATTCTCCGGCATGAATGCCGGAGTTATTAATAAAAATTCATCGTTAAGTTGACGCCTATGATTGAGCTGTAGGGAACGGTCTGAGACCGTTCCGGATTTTTATAAAAAGGTGTATTATTGTGCGGAAGGGATAGACTTATCCTCCTGGCGGAGACTCTTCCCTACAAAACTTTTTGTAAATAAATTTATTCTCTGACTATTAACGACCTGAAATGAAAACGAAAGATGAAAAACGAAAAACCCGCTTAAGCGGGTTTTTCAATTCTAACAATTAGATTCCGATTTTCATCGGGATGACAAAAGAAGTAAAATCAATTGTTACTCGTAGCGAGTTCTGTAACTTCAACTTTCTCTTTGTAATTCTTCAGTTTCTTAGATGAACCATTCGAACCGTTTCCGTTTGATCCATTCCCGTTTGAACCGTTTTTCTTCTCAACAATTTCAACTGGAATATTCACTTCAGGTTTTAGTTCTCCGTTGTGGGCTTCGCGGTAAACGAAAATTTCACCTTTGTAATTCTTCATAACAACTCTATCTTCATCGCGGTGCAAAACGTATTGAGGAAGAATTGGAATCTTGCCGCCGCCGCCGGGCGCATCAATTACAAAATGAGGAATGGCAAGACCGCTTGTGTATCCGCGTAATTTCTGCATGATCTCAAGACCTTTATCCAACGAAGTGCGGAAATGATTAGCACCGCGTGTTTCATCTGCCATATATAAATAATAAGGTCTTACTCTAATCTTAAGAAGTTTGGTAAATAATTCTCTCATCACTTCAGCATCATCATTAACACCTTTCATCAGAACTGCTTGATTGCTTACCGGAATTCCGGCATTAGCAAGCATCTCGCACGCCTTTGTGCTCTCAGGTGTAATTTCCCATGGATGATTAAAGTGCGTGTTAATATATATCGGATGATACTTCTTAATCATATCAACAAGTTTTGGTGTGATGCGATGAGGAAGAACGCACGGCATCTTTGAACCGATCCGGATTATTTCAATGTGAGGAATCTGACGTAATCTTTTTAATATCTTTTCAAGCATTACATCTGTAAGCATAAGCGGATCGCCGCCGGACATAATTACGTCGCGAATCTCAGTGTGTTTTTCCAAATACTTGAACGCGGATTCCAATTCTTTCATTGAAATTTTATCTGAGTTACCTACTTTTCTTTTTCTTGTACAAAACCGGCAGTACATTCCGCATTGGCTTGTTGTAAGAAATAAAGCTCTGTCGGGATAGCGGTGAGTAATATTAGGAACAGGACTCATTCTGTCTTCTTGGAGGGGATCTTCAAAGCCATCTAAATCATCCAGCTCGGCTTTATCCGGAACGCATTGTTTCCAGATCGGATCACCGGGCTCACGAATTAAACCAAGATAATATGGATTAATACGTGCCTGGAAAAATTCATCCAAGCCTTCCGCTACGGTTCTATCGATACCAAACTTCTCCACAATTTGATCGACGGAGTGAACGCTATCTCTAACCATTTGCTGCCAGAGTTCCATGATAGTTGCCCTTTATATTTTGCAGTTTATGTTTTTAAGTATTCATTCCATTTGGAATGTATTTGCCAAAGACAATCAAGTTGTCGTTGACTGCGTAAAAATCTTTTATCTGGGAAACTATCGAGTAATTATTTCTCAAGTAAAAATTTCTTGTAGCGTTGTAGCTATCTTTAGAAGATGTTTCGGCAAGAATCCATCTTCCTTTGTTTTCTTTCACAAATTTTTCCGAATGATCAAGAAGCTGCTTTCCAATACCTTTGTTTTGAGTAGAGCTGTCTACAACAATCCAAAAAAGATCGAACACACCGTCGGTTAATGCCCGTTTGCCAATGCAATGGTATCCGTCAATTTTATTTTCATTTTCCGAGACGAATACATTGTAATATTCATGATCCGGCTTAGCGAGTGCTTCGTCAATCAACTCAACGGCAACAGCTTTCTCTTCCTGGCTAAAATTCTCCGTCCTATCAATGATGGAAACTAAGGGTGATCTATCTTCAGCTTGCAGCTTGCGTATCATATTTTATTCTCTTCATGGCAAATGTTGAGATTATAAATAATAATTCCTCGTAACCAATTCCTGCCGCCGCGGCAGAACGGACAAAACCAGTATCGGGAGAGATATCCGGATTGGGATTAACTTCAATGACAAAGGGAATATTTTTTTGATTGAGCCGAATATCAACGCGGACATAATCGCGGCACTCAAGAGCGTTATAAGCTTCAAGAGCCATTCTTTCAATTCTCTGTTTTAATTTATCATCGAGCGGGGCTGGGCATCTTGGAACTGTGTTCTTATAGTAAACACTTTCAGGAGACCACTTTGCTTCGTAAGTAACAATTTTTGGAAACTCTTCAGGCAATCCATCAAAACGGATTTCAGAAATTGGAAGTACCCGATCACCGAGTATTGCAACGTTCAATTCCCGCCCGTCAATATATTCTTCTATTATAACTTCTTGCTTAAAAGATGCGAAAAGGTAATTCAATCTTTCTTTCAGCGAATCAAAATTGTGAACGACTGAAAATTCCGAGATGCCGATGCTGGCATCTTCGCGTGCTAGTTTTAATATAACAGGAAATTTTAGTAAGAAGTTACTCTTCTCAGGATAATCGTTTACGTGAGCAATCAAATGTTTTGGAGTTCTTACACCATGCGATTCAAGTATCTGCTTTGTTCTGGATTTGCTCAAGCAGTTTCCTAAACTCATTGCGCCGTTACCGGTGTATGAAATTTCCAATAGGTCAAATAGACCCGCTATGTAACTTTCAAAATTAGAATTACCTTCAACGGATTCAACAAAATTAAAAATCAGATCTGGCGAGTAGTTGAGAATTTTTTTCATGGCGCTTTTGATGTCGCTATTTACGGCAAAAGTTTCAACACTTATATATTTTTTTAATAGGATTTTTTTTATTGAAGCTATCTGTTTCATGAATTCGCGTTCGGAAAGATCTACGTCATCTTTGGAATTAGAAAATTCTTTCCCAAGATAATTGTCGTAATATCGAGTTGGTTCATTATAACAGATCAACACTTTGTGTTCAAGATTCATAATAGATTACATCTCTTAGCTGCTGTTATTAAAACTTTGTTTATCATTTCATCGTAAGAAAGACCGTGAACGCGGGCAGCTTTCGGAAAACATGAATTGTCTTTCGGGTCGGGAAGAATTCCAGGCAGAGGATTAACTTCAATAATATTTGGTTCGCCTTCGGAATCGAGTCGTACATCAATGCGGCTCCAGTCTCTGCACCGAAGAACTTTATAAGTTTTTAGAGCAACGTTCTCAATCTTTTCGTAAAGAGTTTTGTCAATATCTGCCGGACAACTGAAAATGTTTAATGGGTTCTCACGTGTATCTGCAATCCATTTGGCTTCGTAAGAGTAGATCCTGGCTAACTCTTTAGGAAGTTCGTGCAGATTTATTTCAACAATAGGTAAGACTTCCGTATCGGAATTATTGCCAAGAATAGCAACTGTGAATTCTCTACCCGGTAGAAATTCTTCTACTAAAAAGGGTTGTTGATAGGTCCGGAGATTAACCTCCAGCCGCTCGGTTAATTCAGCGATGTTGTTCACGAGTGATGAATTGAAAATACCTTTACTGGATCCTTCTGCTACCGGTTTAATCATAACGGGAAATTCTAAGCAGCAGTTTACTAGATCGCTGATCGTTTCAACCATTAAGAACTTTGCTGTAGGAATATTATGGTAAGATAATATTTCTTTGGTTCGGGCTTTATCAAGACAAGTTGAAAGGGTTAATGGATCTGAACCTGTATAAGGAATTTGAAGCATATCCAACATTGCGGGTATCTGTGCTTCTCTGCTAATTCCGTTTGCACATTCAGCTACATTAAAAACAATATCCGGTCGAACATTCTTAAAATTTTCAAATGCATTATCATTTGCTTCGATCATCGTAACATCATGAAATAATTCTAACGCATCTTTCAAAGCGGTGATTGTCTCAATCGTATCCCACTCGGCATAAGTATCGTTGAAAGTTTCTTTTGATTTTTCGTGAAGAGAGAGAGGTATTCTGTCGGGAAAAATTTTTTCTTCCGGTTTTACATTATATGTTAGAGCAACTTTTAATTTTTTATTTGGTAGATAAGAACTAATATTGATTCCTTCCAAAATTTTCTAATAGAAATATAACGAATTAATTTTTTTTTGCAACAAATTGTAAAAAATATTTTTTCAGAAAATATTTTTTGGCACGAGTAGTGATGAAGAAATAAATAAACGGGAGAGTCGGAGAATTAAAAAATTGCTTGGGCGGTCATGCTATTTGAACTAGATGAATGTGCTGAAAATAATTTTTATGAAGCGTGTTCTTAATTAAAAGATTAACAGGTTGAGAGAGTTGCGGATCGTGATTTATTATTTTAAAAGCAATTTCCCTGGCTGTCAGCAAAATATTTGTATCCTCAATTATGTCTGCATATTTCAATTCAGGTAATCCGCTCTGTTGTGTTCCAAAAATATTTCCGGGTCCGCGAAGTTTAAGATCAATTTCAGAAAGTTCGAAGCCGCTGGTATGTTTAACCATGGAATTGAGGCGGATTAAAGATTTGTTCTTTTCTATTTGTTCGGGAGAGAGGTAATCAAAATTAAAGTTGAACTGTGTTGATCTAACAGCAAAATCATCTTTAGCAATAAGAATACAGTATGCTTGCTTCTCGCTTCTTCCAACTCTGCCACGCAATTGATGAAGCTGAGACAATCCAAAACGGAAGGCATCGTTTATTACAATGATGTTTGCATCGGGTATATCTATTCCAACCTCAATTACAGTGGTCGAAACGAGCACGTCATATTTCTTTGCGGCGAATTCGAACATTATTTTTTCTTTCTCCCGCCAGTTCATTCTGCCATGAATTAAGCAGAGACGCAAATCTTTCAATTGGTGGTCTTTCAATTCGTCGAAGTAAGATTGAGCAGCTTTCAACTCTACTTTCTCAGATTCCTCCACGAGTGGATAAACTAAAAAAGTTTGATATCCGTTCACTGCTTTTGAACGGATGAATTCATAAATATCGGGTAATTTATTTTCACCTCGTAAAATTGTTTTGATAGGTTTTCTATCCTTCGGCATCTGATCAATTATTGATACATCAAGATCGCCATAGACAGTCATTGTCAAAGTTCGCGGAATCGGCGTGGCTGTCATTATTAAAAGATCTGACTGGATTCCTTTTTGAACAAGAGTTAAACGTTGCATAACTCCGAAACGGTGTTGTTCGTCAATAACAACGAGTCCGAGTTTGTGAAATGCAACCGACTGTTCGATCAGAGCGTGTGTTCCTATAATTATGTTTGTTTTTCCTTCCCGTATATTTTGCAAAACCTTATTGCGTTCGGATTTATTTTGTCCTCCAATCAATTCATCAACTTTCAACCCAATAGGTTTTACTAACCCGGAAATATTTTTAAAATGTTGGTCAGCTAATATTTCCGTCGGAGCCATTAAAACGGCTTGAAAATTATTTTCAACAACGATCAACATACTTATCAGAGCTACAATTGTTTTTCCGCTGCCGACATCACCTTGAAGCAAACGATTCATCTGTCTGTCGCTTTCAAGATCTTTTCTGATCTCTTTTAACACATTGAGCTGTGCGTTGGTTAATTCGAACGGCAGAGATTTTAAAAATTTCTTTAGCGGTTCGGGTTTTGTCTTGAATGAATATCCTTTCTTCGTTCCTTTAATCAACTGCTTTCTTAAAGCTACCAGACTTTGAAAGTAGAACAACTCCTCAAACTTAAGACGATGCTTTGCAGAATCGAGTGAGGGATAATTTGTTGGAACGTGCATGTTCCGGACAGTCTCGATAATTCCTGGAAGATTATTTTCTTTTAAAATGAAGTCGGGAAGAGATTCTACAAGTTTCGATGAATATGTTTCAACCGCTTGATGGATGATTCTTCGTAAACTCAGATCACCAAGATTAGTTTCGCGTAATTCTTTTTGTACCCGGTAGAACGGAATGATCTTTCCGGTGTTTAAAAATTCTTTCGATTCATTTTCTGCAAAGCGGTCAAAATCCGGATGGACAAGTTGAAGATGACCATACTTGGTTAATACCGGTTTGGCAGAGATTGCGAAATGATCCCCTGTGTGGAAAACATCCTTAAAATATTTTGCACCTTGAAACCAGATGCAATCGAAGAATCCCGCCGAATCTTTCATACGTACTTTGAAGACTTGCTTTCTATTATAGTAGTGAACTTCCGAGCCAATCACCTCTCCGATTATCGTAACCTCACCTTGATAACCGTTCACAACATGCTGCATGACTTTAACGCTGTTTAATATTGTTGAGCGGTCTAAATATCTGGAAGGGAAGTAGAAGAGAAGATCTTGGATAGTTTTGATACCTATTTTTGAAAATGACTCAGCCCGTTTTGGTCCGACTGATTTTAAGTATTGAACCGACATTGATAAGTTATCGGGCATTGACAACTGTGTTTAATTTGTATTGATAGAAATATAAATAAAAAAAAGGAAGGTGAGAAGTTGATTACTCTTCTTCAGCTTTCATGTCGCGGGTCATTAATTCGTAAGTAGCCTTGGTCGGGTCTTTCTCTTCAAATAATATTTTATAAACAGCACTTGCGATTGGTGTTTCAATTTTGTGTTTGATCGAAAGTTGATGTACGGAACGGCAAGTTTCAACACCTTCTGCTACCATCTGCATTTTTTTTAAAATGTCTTTTAGTTTTTTCCCTTTGCCAAGCTGCTCGCCAACAAATCTGTTACGGCTGTGTTTGCTCATACAAGTCACAATTAAATCACCCATTCCGGAAAGACCTGAGAAAGTTTCCGGTTTTGCGCCAAGGGCAATTCCGAGTCGCGAAATTTCTGCAATACCGCGCGTCATAATTGCGGCTTTAGTATTATCGCCAAATTTTGCGCCATCAATAATTCCTGCACCGATTGCTATAACATTTTTAAGCGCGCCGCCATATTCAACGCCAAGAATATCGGTAGTTGAGTAGACTCGAAAATATGAAGTGATGAATGCCGTTTGGATTTGTTTAGCAGTGAACGGATCTCGTGATGCAGCAACAACCGCTGTAGGAATTTTTTTTGCAACTTCTTCTGCATGACTTGGTCCTGAAAGAACTCCAATATTGGAGATGGACAAATTTTTCAATTCATCTTTGATGATTTGTGAGACCGTTAGAAGTGTATCCTTCTCAATTCCTTTAGCAACACTTACAAAAATTGTGTCATGAAAATCGTAACGCTTAATCTCTTTTAATACACTTCTGATGAACTGAGAGGGAACGGCAAGAACAATCATGTGCATGTTCTCGCAACTTTCGGAGAGAGAGTGAGTAATGTTTATTTCTTTAGGAATTTTTATACCGGGCAGGAGAACTTTATTTTCTCGTGAGCGATGTAGAGCTTTTGCGTAGCTGCGTTTATATTCCCATAATGTGACCTTATGCCCATTGAAATGCAATAATATGGCTAAGGTTGTTCCCCAGCCGCCAGCGCCGAGAACAGAAATATTCATTTAAGCCAATTTCTTTTTTACAAATGATACTTTGCTTTCACTGCCTTTAAATATCCGGTCAATATTCTTCCTGTGTGTGTAGAGCACTAAAACTGCAAGAGCAATTGTAAATGGAAGTACAGTGTGATATCCCTGAATATCTATTCCGAACACATTTTCTCTTATCACCAGAATTACCGGAACAGAAACTGCCGCGGCAATTGAACCAAGAGAGATGTAACGGGAAATGGTAACAACAAGGAAGAAAATTCCTAAAGCTAAAGCCATATCTATTGTAACGATGATAATTAATACGCCTAAACCGGTTGCAATTCCCTTACCTCCGCGAAATCCTGCAAAGACAGTCCATATGTGTCCTATCACAGCCGTTACACCGCAAATAATTTGTACAAGTGTGAAATCGTCAAATGGAGTAACATTTTTGAATGGAAAACTATCCAGATATAAACGAGCAACAATAATGACTGCCAAAGCTCCCTTTAAAGCATCTAGAAGAATTACGAGAATTCCGTATTTCCATCCGAGCACTCTAAATACATTGGAACCTCCGGCGTTACCGCTACCGTGTTCTCTTATATCTATTCCACGCACGAGTTTGCTAATTATTATACTAGTCGGAATTGATCCGGCTATATATGCAAGAATAACAACAAAAATAAGGTTTAACATCGGCTATCCAACTTAAATGTGATCAAACTTAGAGAAAAAGTATTTTATATACAAGTGACTATGATTCTTCAATTATGTTCGGTAATAAACCGAAAAAGTTTAATGTCGTCACTATTTGTAATCTTGAAATTTAATGATGAACCTTCCACAATTTTAATTTCATTCCCCATTCGATGGACCAGCATAGATTCATCAGTACCGAGAAATTTCTCTGCCGCAGCATTTTTCATCGCTTCGAGTAGAATTTTATATCTGAATATTTGAGGAGTTTGAGCATAATAAAATTCTTTTCTGTCTATATAGGAGATGACAGAATCGGCTCCTTGGATCAAAGTGTCTCTTGCCTGAATTGCAACCACAGCGCTTCCAAATTGCTTTGCGGTTTCTATTGCATTAATTAATACACTTTGAGGAAGAAGTGGGCGCACTGCATCGTGGATAATAATTAAATCGTCATAGGAAGCGTTTAGAGATTGAAGAGCGTTGAAGACAGAGTTCTGTCTTTCAGCGCCCCCTTCAATAATTTGTGCAAGTTTTGTAATAGAATATATTTCTTTGATCTCTTCTATCAACGTCATAAAATCTTTTTGTACTGAAATTACAATCTCATCAATCATACCGCATTTCTGAAAGAGATCAAGAGTATATGCAATCAATTCTTTACCGTTGAACTGAAGATACTGTTTAGGTATAGAAGAACTTGCCCGTTTTCCTGTGCCGCCGGATGGTATAATTGTAAATATTTTCATAATTAGAGAATGAGCATTGCGTCGCCATAACTAAGAAAGCGGTAGTGTTCCTTCAACGCTTTCTTGTACGCTTTCATTAAAAAATCGAATCCGCCAAACGCAGCAGCCAGCATCATCAAAGTAGATTCCGGTTGATGAAAATTAGTGATTAATTTTTTTGTTACTTTGAAATCATATGCAGGAAAGATAAACTTATCTGTCCAGCCCAAGCCCGGTTTCGCAAAACCATCTGCAGTTACACTGCTTTCCAGCGCGCGGCACGAACTCGTTCCTACAACAAAAACATTTTTCTTCTCTTCGAGAGCTTTGTTAATAACTTTTGCCGTTTCTTCCGGAATTTCAAAATATTCGGAATCCATTCTATGCTTGGTTAAGTCTTCAACCTCGACTGGACGAAATGTGCCAAGACCGATATGAAGAATAACCGGTACAAATTTAACTCCCAGTTTTTCGGCTTTTTTAACTAACGATTGTGTGAAATGCAGTCCGGCAGTTGGTGCTGCAACTGAACCATCTTTCTCGGCAAAGATTGTTTGATAATCTTCTTTGTCGGATGGAACAGCATCGCGTTTGATATACGGAGGCAGAGGAGTATGACCGATTTTTTCGATCGCCTTAAAAATATCCCCGGCATCTTCATTAAAACGAACTGTTCTGCCGCGTGAAGTTGTGTTGTCAATTACTTCGCACCAGAGTTTATCATTAAAATAAATTCTGTTGCCGATTCTCACTTTTCGGGCAGGATCAACTATAACGTCCCAAATATTTTCTTCTTTGTTCAATTCGCGAAGAACGAAGACCTCAATCTTTGCATTGGTTCGTTCTTTCTTTCCGAATAAACGTGCCTGCATAACTTTGGTTTGATTAACAACAACAACATCACCTTTCTGCATGTAGTTAACTATGTCAGAAAATTTGTTCTGTTCAATCTCACCGGTCGCACGGTTTAATACCATCATTTTGGCTTTATCGCGCGGAGAAACCGGATTTTTTGCAATAGCCGTTTTTGGTAAGGTATATTGGAATTCTGATAACTTCATTTATTCTCCTCTTCTTAAACTCTGAACGGAGCGAAGAGTCTCATAATCTAGAGACTCTTTAACGCACCGCTTCAAAAATTATATTACTTCTTCTTCGATACTTTCTTAATTACCTTTTTTGCTTGAGTTTTTTTAACGACTTTCATCCCAGCAGGTTTTGATGATTGCATCTCTTTTACTACCGCATGTGCAGCAGCAAGTCTCGCAATCGGAACACGGAATGGTGAACAGCTTACATAGTTCAAACCAATCTTATGGCAGAATTCAACAGATTTTGGTTCGCCCCCGTGCTCTCCGCAAATTCCAATTTTTAAATCTGATCGTGTGGCTCTTCCTCCTTCAACGGCAATCTCCATCAATTTACCAATTGCGTCTTGATCAATCGTTTGGAATGGATCAACCGGAAGAATTTTCTGTTCAAGATATTCAGGTAAGAATCCGCCTATATCATCACGTGAAAAACCAAATCCCATTTGCGTTAGATCGTTTGTACCGAATGAGAAGAATTGAGCAACCTCGGCAATCTTATCAGCGGTTAAACACGCTCGTGGAATTTCGATCATTGTACCGGTTAAGTGAGGAATTTTCTTCAATCCGAATTTCGTACAAACTTCGTTATGTATTTTGTTTACGATTTTATATTGATGACTGATTTCATTAACATGGCAGGTAACAGGAATCATGATTTCCGGGAAAGGTTTTTTGCCTTCGCCTAACAATTCAGCAGTTGCTTCGAATATGGCGCGAACCTGCATCTCTGTAATTTCTGGATATGTAATACCAAGACGAACACCGCGGTGTCCCATCATCGGATTGTTTTCATGCAGTGAATCAGCTCGCTTACTTAATTCAGCAAGAGATATTCCTAAACTCTGAGCAAGTTTTTCTCTTTCTTCCATTCTTGTTGGAACAAATTCATGAAGCGGTGGATCAAGAGTTCTAAATGTAACCGGATATCCGTCCATTGCCTCAAGAGTTCCCTTCACATCACGTTTAACATAAGGGAATAGTTCATCAAGAGCGCTTCTTCTTTCAGCTTCAGTGTTTGAATGAATCATCTTACGAAGTTTAAATAACGGCTCCTCAGAGTCTTTTCCGTAGAACATATGTTCAGTTCTAAACAAGCCTATGCCTTCTGCACCGAAAGCGCGTGCACGTGCGGCGTCTTCGGGTGTATCCGCGTTGGTTCTAACTTTCAATTTTCTTACTGAATCACAAATCTTCATGAATGCCTGGAAGTCTGGATTTTCTTCAGCAGCTTTAATCATCGGAAGTTCACCAAGATAAACACTTCCTTTTGATCCGTTCAATGTAAGCCAGTCACCTTCGCGGACAGTTACATTACCAACATTAAAATATTTTTCTTGATAATTTATTTTTACGGAACCGGCACCTACTATACAGCATTTACCCCAACCGCGAGCTACAAGCGCTGCGTGAGAAGTCATTCCGCCGCGACCTGTTAAGATTGCTTGCGCCGCGCGCATTCCTTCGATGTCCTCAGGATTTGTTTCTTCACGAACAAGTATAACTTTCTTTCCTTCTTTTGCCCATGCAACTGCGTCATTTGCAGAAAAAACAACCTGACCGGTTGCTCCGCCAGGTCCGGCAGGTAATCCCTTTACGATTACGTCGGAAGTAAGTTCAACTTTTGGATCTATGATTGGGTGAAGAAGTTCATCTAACTGTGAAGGTTGAACGCGCATCACTGCTTCTTCTTTTGTAATTATTTTTTCTTTATACATATCAAGCGCCATCTTTACCGCGGCAGGTCCGTTTCTTTTTCCAACACGGCACTGAAGCATATAAAGTCTTCCTTCCTGAATCGTGAACTCAATGTCAAGCATATCGTGATAATGTTTTTCAAGAGAGCGTTGGATTGCATGAAGTTGTTTGTATGCCGGAACCATTGCAGTTTCAAGAGATGGAAGATGAGCAGTGTGCTCGCTCTTTCCAACTTCGTTAATTGGATTTGGAGTTCTTATACCGGCAACAACATCTTCGCCTTGAGCATTTGCCAGCCATTCGCCGTAGAAATAATTTTCACCGGTTGCAGGGTTACGAGTGAACGCAACGCCTGTTGCGGATGTATCACCCATGTTTCCAAACACCATTGATTGAACGTTTACGGCTGTGCCCCATTCATCAGGAATGCTTTCGATTCTTCTGTAAGAGCAAGCACGTTTTCCCATCCAGCTTTGAAATACGGCTGATACAGCGCCCCAAAGTTGAGCCATAGGATCTTCCGGAAACGGTTTACCAAGAACTTCTTGCACTCTTGATTTGTAAATCTCGATCAGTTCTTTTAAATCATCGGCAGACAAATCGGTGTCATTCTCAACGCCACGCGCAACTTTCATTTTGTGAAGTTCTTTTTCTAATTGCTGTCGAACTCCTTTACCTTCAGCAGGCTCTATGCCTGCTGCTTTTTCCATCACCACATCCGAGTACATTTGAATCAAGCGGCGGTGTGAGTCATAAACGAAACGCGGATTGCCGGTCTTAGCAATCAGAGCTTCGCGTGTTTGATTGTTTAATCCAACATTTAGAATTGTTTCCATCATTCCCGGCATTGATGCACGAGCACCGGATCTGACAGAAACTAGAAGCGGATTCACTTTATCGCCAAACTTAGCGCCCATTTCTTTTTCGGTTTTTGTAAGAGCGTCTTTAACCTGTTTTTCAAGTTCTTTGGGATATTTTCTGTTGTTCTTGTAATAAGCAGTACATACTTCAGTTGTAATTGTGAAACCTGCGGGAACCGGTAACCCTATATTGATCATCTCGGCAAGGTTAGCTCCTTTACCGCCGAGTAATTCTTTCATGGTAGCGTGTCCATCAGCACGTTTTCCGCCAAAATAGTAGACATATTTTTTTGTTGCTTTAGCCATTAACTTATCCTCCGATAAATGTTTTTCTTTTTTCTGTTTTAGTTGATTGATTTTTTTATAAGTTCATTAAAATTTTCTTGCTGGTCAAGTTTGAGTCCGATTTTCAAATAATAAATATCTATGTCGTCAAGTTCTTTAGAATATTTTATGAATTTCACTGCGTCCTTTTGTGTTGTGAGAACGGAATATGAATTTGTATCATAAAATTTCTTTCTTATGTCTTGAACTTCCCTCATAAAATAATTTTTGTGATCGTCAAAAATCATTTTGTTGGTAATGTCAATTTTATTTTTTTCAAGAACATTTAAGAAAGAATAGGGGCGTGCAATTCCGCATACTACTAAGCTTTTTTGTCCTTGAAACTCACTCATATCAAAATAATGGTGAGTCTTAACATCAAAAATTCCTGCCGGCTCGTAATAGCCTGTGAACACATGTTTATTCTCAAAATATTTTTTTAGTCTTTTGGGTATTTCATTTTTTTCGGAGAATTTTCTGTTAATGATAATGATGTCTGCACGTTTCAAAGAGCTAAATGGTTCACGCATAGAACCGAGCGGTAGCATCATCTGTTCCATTTTACCAACACCCGTCAAAAATCTTTGATCAATAATTACAACATCGGCATCTCTGTAAATCCATCTATGCTGAAACGCATCATCAAGAATTATTGTGTCAACCTTCGAATCATTTATCAATCTCTCTGCTCCAGCTACACGGCGTTCTGCAACAGCAGACGGAACTTTTAGTTCATCGGTCATGAAGTACATCTCGTCGCCGCATTGATCAACAGAAACATTAATTTTATTCCCATCGCTTACAAATATATATCCGTAGGAACTTCTTCCATAGCCGCGGCTTAAAAGACCGACTTTATTATTATACGTCTTTAATGTTTCAGCAATCATCATTGTAGCTGGAGTTTTACCAGAACCTCCAACCGTTAAATTTCCTACGGATATTACCCTTGCTCTAACTTTAGTCGCCGGGAAAATCCCTTTATCAAAGAGCCAGTTTCTAATCATTGTTATTACCGAATAAACAAGAACTATGGGAGACGATATAATTCTAAGGAATTTTAGCACAGATCTAAGGCATCCTTCTGCAATTTATTTAATGCTACTTCACACTCAATAATTTTTTGATTCGTTTCTTCGTAATTCAATTTATCATCTATAAAAATTGGGTCTGAATAAATTACTACAACTTTGCTAAATGGTTTAGGTACTTCAAAATTGTCCCAGCTTTTTAGAGTGAATTTATTTTTAATGCCAATACCTACCAAAAAAAGGGGAACGTTCGATTTCTTCGCCGTGACTACGGCTCCGGCTTTCATCCTTAAAAATGGTCCACGCGGACCATCCGGCGTAATAGCCAGAGAATAATTTTCTCTCATAAGCAATACCATCGTTACCAGTGCGTCGCTTCCGCCGGTTGAACTTGACCCCCGCACTACATTATAGTTCCACTTCTTTAATACGGATGCAAGCACATCGCCGTCCTTACTTTGGCTTACAAGCGCCGCGGCATTTCCATTACGGTTAAGAAACCAGCCAATCATCATGGAACCGTGCCAGAATGCTGATATAAAATTTTTCTTTTCGCGCACCAAATTCGTAACAGCATCGCTGTTAACAATTTTGATGCGGAGGGTCTTTATCAACAATCGAATTGCGAAACTTGCGAATCGAATTCCAATAAATCGAAGAACATTTTTTTGTGAATCACTTAATTTCATTTAACCGCGCTAAGATTAATTCGGCAGCTTTTTTTGAAGCTCCGGGTCCGCCAAGTTTTTCTTTTATCAAGCCAAGCTTCTGTTTTATTGATTCATATTTTTCTTTGTCTTTCAGAATTCTCGAACTCTTGGAATAAATATTTTCAGTATTGACATCATATTGGATCAACTCATCAATTACATTTTCGCCAAGAATAATATTTGCCATTGCAATATTTTTTATCTGAACGAGAATTCTTCCAAGTGCATATGTAACAAAGTTAGTAGAATATACAACTATGAAAGGGAGTTGGAATAATCCCGCCTCAAGCGTCGAGGTTCCGGATTTGATAATTCCGAAATACGAATGCTTGAGAAGATCGTAAGTGGATCCTTTCACCAATTTGAAATTAATTCCATCAGCTAAACCCGTAAAAATATTCTCATCTATATTTTCAGCGCATGCAACAACTAATTGTAAATTGAAATCCACAGCTAATTTTTCCGCGGCTTTAATAGATGCCGGAAATATTTTCCTTATTTCATGTTTGCGGCTGCCGGGAAGAAGAAGTAAAATCTCTTTTCCTTTTTCCAATCCAATCTTCGAGTAAAGCTCATCTTTCGGCAGATAGGAATAATTCTCTACATGTTCAATAAGGGGATGACCAACGTATTTAACGTTCATCCGGTATTTACGGTACATTGTCTCTTCGAACGGAAATACAACTAGGATGAGATCTACTAATTTTCTGATCTTATCAATTCTGCCTTTTCCCCAAGCCCAGACTTGAGGAGAAATATAATAGATTACATTTATACCAATTTCGTGTAATTTTTTTGCGATGTTGAGATTGAATCCCGGATAATCGATTAATACTACCGTGTTGATCTTCTCTTCATTAATTTTTTGTAAAAGCGCTTTTCGTACTTTACTTATGAAAGGAAGATGTCTAAGCACTTCGATAAATCCAAGAAACGCCATCTGCTTAATATGAAACTGCGACTTCATTCCGGCAGCAATCATTTTATCGCCGCCAATTCCAAAAATTTCGATTGATTGATCGAGCCGATTTAATTCAGTAATTAAGCTTACACCGTGCAGATCACCGGAAGCTTCACCGGCAATTATCATTAATTTTTTATTCAACTTAAACTCAACATATAACGAATCATGATTATGAGAATTATCATTCCGAATGCCTGAAATGTTCTCCTCTCGGATCGAAGACCTTTTCTCAATTGATACTCAGGTTGTTCTAAACCGGGATTCTTATATTTTTTAAACCTCGGAATCAATTTTGGCACAGCGGCGCAATAGTCCTCGTAACTCTTTCCATACTTTGAACGAAGAAATCCTTCCTCTTCTTTGATGATAACACTGTATTGCCAGAAGAAAAACACCAAAGCAATAATTTGCAAGTAAGGGAATAGAGCCCATGACATAATTCCAATTCCCAGATACATTAGCATATTGCCTACATAGAGAGGATTGCGAACATAAGCGAACGCGCCGGATACAACTAGAAATGTTCCGCCAACTCCGTCGGTTGTACGTGTCTCACTTCCTGCATGGCTAACTCCCCAAAGGCGAAAGAATTCGCCGGTAAGAGCAATTGCAAATCCAATCAGTATACTGGTTATGGTTGCTTGCTGAAAAATTACCATCAACAATAAAAAGGGAAGCGGTGTGTAACTTCTGTATTTAAAAATACTCGTTGCAAAATTTTTCATAAAAGGTCACTTGTAATTGGTTTATAGTCTCTTGTACTTGTACCGCTAACTTTTTTACACATGTTAATCACTTCCAGGCATCCGGACTTAACCTGCCATAAAAACTTCTCTTCTTTTTAGCTCAGCCTGATGTCTTTTCCTCAACCGCTTCTTTTCTTTCAACTCATCAATCTTTTTAATTACATCAGCAAAGGTTGAATATGGGAAATAGGTTATTCTATTTATTTCGCAAAACCGAAGTAGAGAATTTTTAGCGAAGATGAAATCGCAAAATTGAACCGGGCAAATATCAGTGTTACCGTCTCCGATATAAAAAGTGTAATCATCGTCACCACTAAAATTGAGAAGATGATTCCGTTTACAGTTGGCGCATTGTAAACATTCTTCATCGGTAAAAGGGAAATGAGGAATTAATCTCTTCTCATCATCGATTGTCAGTTGATTCGAGTAAACTTCTAAATGATCAAGCCCTTCGCGCTGTAAAATTTTTTGTATGTAGTAGTCAAATCCGTCGCTCAATACACGCAGTTCAAATCCCTCTTTCTCGCAATAACCAACAAATTTTTTGAAAGACGGATCTATCTCGATCTCATCTAAAAAAAGGTCAAACTCTTTTTCGTTAAAATTATGAACTGAGCCGCAAAGTAATCTCCACAACTCGGTAGAATTAATTTTTTGATGAAGCCATTCATCAATCCACATTTTGGATTTTTCAACATCTCCAAACTTGATAAACATCGCTTCGCCAACATCGGTTTTACTTATCGTTCCATCGAAATCAACAAATATTTTATACGATCTATTATTGAGGTTCATAACTTGATGGAATTTCCTCAAACCGAACGCCGACCAACTTAGATATACCCTCTTCTTGAATAGTAACCCCGTACATTGTTTCTGAGGCTTCCATTGTCCGTTTGTTATGTGTTACTATTATAAATTGTGTCTTCTCACTAAATTCTTTAATCAATTTAGTAAAGCGGTCAATGTTTGCGTCATCAAGCGGTGCATCAACTTCATCAAGAATACAGAATGGACTCGGCTTAACAAGATAGATCGCGAAAAGAAGAGCCGTAGCTGTCAAAGTTTTTTCTCCTCCGGATAAAAGCTCAATAGAAGTGGGGCGTTTGCCTTTAGGCTTAGCCAATATTTCAATTTTACCTTCGAGAGGATCGATGCCTTCCTCGAGTATAAGATCTGCTTCATCACCCGGATTAAAAAGTGTCTGGAAGATCAATGTAAAGTTTTGACGAATCTTTTCGAATGTTTCCAGAAATAACTGCTGCGCTGTTTCGTTGATTTCATTGATCGTCTTAATTAAATCTTTTTCCGATTCGGTTAAATCGTTGCGCTGCTTGTGTAAAAAGTCAAAACGCTTCTTCTCTTCATCGTATTCGGAATACGCAAGCAGGTTCACCGGTCCGATATTTTTTATCTTCTCTTTAAGAGAATGTACCTCCTTAGTTGTACCTTCAAAATCGAATGTTTCCAGATCATCAAACTGTTTCTCTGTAAGCTCGATCGAATAATTCTCTTGAATATGCTCCTTTAAATTTTCTGTGCGGAGTTTTATTTCAGTCTCTTTTATTTCAAAGGAATAGACCTTATCAGAAAGAACCTGCCGTTCGTTACGTAACTGATTTAGTTCACTTTCAAATTTTGCCGCTTCATCCTTGATAGCTTTTAGTTTGTCGTTGATCTCTTTCTCTTCAGAAAGTAATATTTGACGAGCGGAATTAATCGACTCGAGTTCCGTATTTGCATTTACTATCTTGTCCTGGAGTCCGCTTGTTTCGGTTTCGTTCGATTGTAAGTCATGCTCTCGTTTCTCGATTCCGTTGGAGATCATTGTTTGATTCGACTGAGATCGGGTTATTGAACTGCGAGTATTTTCAATTTGTCCCTTGAGCCGTTCGAGTTCAAGTTTTCTCTGGTTCTGCGCATCCACAAAAGAATTGAATTCATCCTCAAAGGAATCTAGTTCTCTCTCGAATGCCGAGATATTCTCATCAAAAATTCTTTTCTTCTCAACCAATTCCTCAAGTTCTTTTTCGAGTGCAATAATTTGATTATCCAGCAAATTGGCTTTTTCGGCGAGTTCTCGGATTTCTTTTTGCGAAATATCAACTTCTTCGTTTGCTTTGCTCTTTTCAAACTCGAGCTGTGCAATTTGCTTTTCGATATTTGCTACATCATTGGAAATCAATTTTTCGCTATCGGTAAGATTTTTCAAATCTATCCGGGAAATTTTTTCTTCGGTCTCGGCAATAAATGCTTTGAGTTTGGCAAGGTTCGTCTCGTGTTTTGGAAATTCCTTTTTGAGATTTTCCAAAAGTTGGCGGCGACCGAACAAAGTTTCATCCTGTTTCGGAAGAGAGCCGGCTTCAATAACTCCGCTGCTTTGAACGAAATCGCCATCCAACGTCGTAAAATTAAAAGCGGGATATTTACTGCTCAATTCGATTGCGGATTTCAAATTCGAGGTAACGGCATAATTGGAAAGAGCCTGCTCAAAGTATGGCTGCCAAAATTTATCTGTTTCAACAAAATCTTTTGCCCAGCCTATAAATGATTCTTCCTTAGCGAGCTTCTTAGTTTTTCTTTTATGATTATAGCCGGATAAACTTTCGATAAATGTTTTCTTAATCTGTTCATTAGAGCGCAGTAGATAAAATGCTGCCTTACCAAGATCGTTCTTGCGTAGATAATCAATTGCGTTTTGCAAATCGCCGGCGCTGTCAACTAGTAAATTATTCAGAACCGATTTTAAAGCAGCCTCGAGCGCGAAACGGTACTTCTCCTGTGCATTTCCAACATCGGCAAAAATATTTTTACTCTTGCTCGTCCAGTCATTGTTCTCGATTAAAACTTTGGCACCTTTTGAAATTCCCTCGAGATTGGAGATCAAAGTCTGCAAAAACTCTATCTTCTCTCTTAGGCTGGCAAGCAGCGTTTTCTCTTCAACCTCATTTTGTTTGAAGGAATTAAGTTTTTGCTCTAAATCTTCTTTCTCTTTTTCGCGGAGTGCAATGAGCAGACCGGCTTCTTTAAGTTTAGTTTCAGCGCTGCTTTTTTCGGCGCACAATTCCTCAATGAAGCCTACTGTTTTGGCAATTTTGTTTGTAACGTTTTGAATTTTATGATTCTGCTTTTCAATATTGAAATTATGAGCTGCAAGTTCTTTTCTGATATTCGAGTTATTATTTTCGCGTTCGGAAATTTCTTGAAGCAGAGCGAACTTTTCTTGGTTAAGCTTCTTTAACTCACTCCGTTTTTGCTCAAGTGTTTCCCGGTTCTCAATCAATCCTTGTTCATTTTGAGAGATTTCTCTATTCTTCCCATCCAGCTTCTGCGAGAGGGACAGTAGGTCATCATTACTTTGCTCGATGTGATTAATTGTTTCGTCAAGTTGATGCTGAAGTTCGGAAATTTCTTTCAGAAGTCTTTCATGATTATATAAAAGTGATTTTAATCGTTCTTCAGATACAGAAATATTTTTCTGCGTCACATGAAGTTGATCGGTGTTAAGTGAAATAGAGTTGCGTTTATTTTGAAGTTGAGTTTCAATCGTGTTGATTTCATTTCGGTAATGAATCAGCTCGTTCTCAATTTTACGAATATCTAGATCAATAGTGTCTTTCTTAGCGGAAAACTCAACAATATCATTTAAAAATAATTGTTTCTTTATACTGAGTTGTGCGTATTCCCTCTCAGCAAGATCAATCTCTTTGTCTCGTAGTACAGATTGTATTTGGGTGTATTGATCGGCTCGTTTCGCCTGACGTTCCAGGGAACGGACGGTTTTTTCAACCTCAGAAACTATATCGTTAACACGGGTGAGATCCGCTTTAACATCATCCAATTTCTTTAGACTGAGACGGCGGCGAAGCTTATATTTATTAACACCGGCAGCTTCTTCAAACATTTTTCTGCGTTCTTCAGTCTTACTGCTCAATATAGTCTCAACCATTTTCAACTCAATAACGGAATATGCGTTTGCGCCTATACCGGTATCCATGAATAGATTTGTTATATCTTTAAGCCGGCAGATGTTTTTGTTAAGAAGGTATTCGCTTTCTCCGGATCTGAAAATTCTTCTTGTGATGGTAACTTCTGTATACTCTGTTGGAAGCACACCTTGATCATTGACCAATGTTAGGGAGACTTCGGACATGCCCATTGGTTTCTTCTCTCGCGTGCCGTTGAAAATTACATTTTCCATTTTATCGCTACGAAGAGTTGTGGTCCTCTGCTCGCCCAATACCCACCGGATTGCATCGACTATATTGGTTTTTCCGCAGCCGTTCGGACCTACTATGCCGGTTATACCGCGATTGAAGTTTATGCTGGTCTTATTCGCAAAAGACTTGAAGCCGAAAATTTCCAACTTTGATAAAAACAAATGGCGCCTCTAAAAAATCATTGAATTATATTGTCGAATAGAATTTGTTATGAAGTAAAATGTTTCGCTTGTAAGCTGATATTTCCATAAAACGCTGCCAACCATCATAATGATAATGGCAATTCCATATAAATAAACTAACAAAGCTCTAACATCGAACACGACGTATACACCTTTCAATATCCTTTGCAGAATCCAAAGGAAGAATAAAGCTAAAAGTACAAACAAGACGGTATCAAAATTTCCATTCGTTAATAATTTGAAAAGAATCAACTCAACCGGAAGAAGTATAGTTAAAGGAAGGAAAGACCAAACTACCGTATAAAAAATACTTGAGAATTCGACTCGGGTTTTGATAAAGAATGATGCAGCCTTTATAATCAATGCCATGATTACAAATTTCAGAATGAAAGCCAAAAATAGAACGACAAAGCAGATTTGGAAATTCCACGCCAAATAGCTTAATAATTTCATTAAACCCGGATGACCGAAGGAGATAAATATTTTTTCGAGCAAAATGTTAGAACGGAAATAATAAAGCAAAATCGTAATTAATAGTGAGGCGGAACCGGCTTGAATTAACATCAGTATCGCCGTATGAATGCCGGACATGATTCGGTGATCGCGGACATCTGCGAAAAAATTGTAAGGTCTTAAAAGAGCGCGGGTACAGTCCTCTCTAAATTTCTTTTTCGTATTGATCAACACAGCCATAAAAATAGAGAGAAGCAATGCCAGAAGAATAAAAATAATTGGATTATCATCTTTCCGCGTTCCGATTGGAATAGTAACCTTGGCATTGCCCGCGAGTCTTGAGGCAAGAACTTTATACCCTATACTGTTTAAATTCCGGTTATGATCTAAAATTCCAAATTTGTAAATACCATTTTCCGAGTAACTTCCGTAGAGAGAAGCAAATTCCCCTTTGTAATCGAAAAGTGAGTTTATAAAGAACCCGGAAATTTTTAGTTCTCTTGCCAAATTTATCATATCACCAAAATATTTTGCCTGCGCGTCCGAGGAATGTTTTGTAAGATACCCGCTTTGATCTCCTTTATAATTTGGATAAGTCACCTCGCTGATGAAGATCGAACTCTTACCAAGAACGTCTATTCCTTTTTGAAGTTCTTCTTTTCCGCTATCAATCAGTGTAGAATATAATTCTGTGCCGTAAAAATCGATGTTAATTATCGGGCTGGTCTGTATTCCAACAAACGAGGCATAGGTTATATATCCCTTGCTTTTAATTGAGCCGCTTAATTGCGTCAGAAAATCCTTAGTAATTTCCGAGTTAGGGAGGAATGAACTACCCAATCCTAAAATTATATTATTACCGTACTCAGAATAAATCGAAGAAAAAGACTTTAACTGACGGATGGCGATAAGTTGAAAGTCGTGTTGGTCCAAAATCTCTTCAGGTATGGAATTCAACGGCAGTTCTACAAGAGCTAATAAACCAAGTTCCTGACAGAGTTTTATTGAATACGGGTTGGGATAACTTTTTGAAAAACGGACTGCGTTGAAACCTGTATTTTTAATAAGTGTTAAATCGTTTCTTAATTTAGTATAAACATCCAATTTCTGTAATGATGTTTCATCGAATTGATAGGTTGTTCCTTGAAGAGCGAATGGATTACCATTCAATAAAAAATTGGTTTCATTTTTTTTGATCTGATAGAAAGAAATTTGTTTAACGGATTTATCTATCACCATTCCGTCTTGTAGCAGACTAACCTCGCACATATAAAAATTTGGTGACTGCGGTGACCAAAGAACTGGATTAATCAATTCTAACCGAATATTAACTTCATTATCCTCGGAAATAATTGTCTGAGCAAAATCACCTTTAACTTGCGCGGCAGTGGATCCTACAGGGAACAGATTAATACGGATCAAAATATTTTTTGCCTGAGGTATTAGAGAAGATTTTTCAAAAAGTGAATTGCCGATACCAATCTTAAAATTAATACTTGCCTTCGAAAATGATGGATCGAATGTGAAGGAATAAGAACTATGCGTAATATGAATTGGGTGCAACGTTTTGAGATAAACAGTTCTAATAATTCCACCGCTTAAACTCGAGAATAAAAATCTTTGCGCTACCGGGATGGAATTCTCAGAATTAAGTTTTGAGTTAATTTTTATGGTAATCTTGGAAATCTCTTTTAAAATATCTTTTGGTAATGCCAGTTCGAAAGGATAAGAACCGCCGGTGTGTTTGTAAATGTTGTAACCGTTTATGGAAATATCTGCTGAGTAGTTTAATCCTAAAAATCCCAAAACAAGCTGTGATTTTTGAATCTGCTCAGTTGTGAGTGTAATCCTTTTTTCGAAGATAAGCGTTTCATCACCATCAAATATTACCGGAACAGCGGCAACAATTTTTTTCTCCGGATCATTTTCGTGATAAATTGACCAGCCGGAGTCAAGCATCTCAACATTGCGAAAGTCGTTTTTATTAAAAAAGACCTGATCAAATACACCGTTGGCATTTTGTGGAAGGGAAGTGACTTTGATTTGTGCAAAACTAAAATTTTGTAATAATGCCGAAAGGATGATAAGGTACTTAAGATATTTTGTCATAATCCCGTATATTTTCCAAATAAACGGCACAAATATACGAAATCGAAGGGGGGTGTATCAATAAAATTTCAAAAAATATGGGCTCGAATTGAGCCCATTTTGAAGGTAAATTTAGAAATTACAAAATGTTTACGCGGCTTCTATAATTTTAACGAATGAATCAGCCTTCAAACACGCGCCGCCAACTAAAGCGCCATCAATATCGGGTTGAGAAAGAAGTTCTTTCGCGTTATCTGCTTTAACACTTCCACCATATTGGATTACCAATTGAGTGGCAAAAGTTTGAGAATAGAGTTTGGATATTAATCCTCTTATAAATGAATGGACTTCTTGAGCCTGTTGCGGTGTTGCGTTTCTGCCTGTTCCAATTGCCCAAACCGGTTCATACGCTACAATAAGATTTTCTAATTCGCCTTCGTCTATTCCGTTCAACCCATCAGTAATTTGTGTCTCAATAATTCTGAACGTTTCACCTTTCTCTCTTTCTTCTAAAGTTTCGCCGACGCAGAATATTGGCTTCAATCCATTTTTAATTGCGGTCTTAATTTTTTTATTGACGACTTTATCGTTTTCTCCGAATATTGTTCTTCTTTCCGAGTGACCTATAATTACAAATTCACAGCCGACACTTTTTAACATTTGTGCAGAAATTTCACCGGTGAAGGCGCCGCTCTCTTCAAAATAAAGATTCTGAGCGCCGAGTTTAATTGTAGAATTTTTCAAAAGCGCCTTGGCTGTTTCAAGATTTATAAACGGGGGGCAAATTATCACATCTGCAGAATTTTTTTTTCCGCTCAATTCTTTTTTAATCTCTGAGATTAAACCGACTGTTTCATTAATACCATTGTTCATTTTCCAATTACCGGCAATTACTTTTTTGCGCATTCTTATCCCTCAGATAAATTTTTTAGAAAAAAAAGCCGTCAATTGACTGCTTCAACTCTTTTTATTCCCGGAACTTCTTTAATAAGGGCACGTTCAACACCGGCACGTAATGTCATCTGCGACATCGGACAATCGCTGCACGCACCGGTCAGCCTCACTTCAACAATTCCTTCGGTGGTTACTTTAATAAGTTCAACATCGCCGCCGTCTGCTTTTAAATATGGTCTAATTGTTTCGAGTGCTTTCTCAACTTTAAGACTTAATTCATCATTCATTTCATTTCCTCGAATGAATCTTATAATTCAATTTCAATCTTAGGCTTTGAGGAGTTAAAATTTACTTTGCTAATTTCCGCTGCCATATTTCTGCTTATCTCTAAAATCTTCTTTGATTGTTCAGATTCGGGTTTATCAAAAACTATTGGTCTTCCAAAATCTCCACCCTCTCGGATGTTTTGATTAATTGGCAGTTGCCCTAATAATGGCATAGATAGTTCAGCCGCAAGTTTTTTGCCTCCGTCTGTTCCGAAAATATCGTATCGGTTACCTGTATCCGGGGCTAAAAAATAACTCATATTTTCAACAATGCCAAGAATAGGTACATTAACTCGTTGAAACATTTTAACTGCTTTCTTTACGTCAATTATTGAAACGTCTTGCGGTGTGGTAACAACTACCGCACCTGTAAGAGGAATAGTCTGAACAAGTGTAAGCTGTATATCGCCGGTTCCAGGGGGAAGATCGAAAAGCAGATAATCAAGTTCTTCCCAGTGAACATCGCTCATAAATTGTTTGATAGCACCGCTTGCCATTGGTCCGCGCCAAATAACCGGCGCATCTTCATCAATTAAAAATCCAATAGACATTACTTTTACACCATAGTTTGCAAGTGGAACCATCTTTGCAGTCGCGGTATCCTGATATATTTTTGGTTTATCTGTAATTCCCAACATCATTGGGATGCTTGGTCCATAAATATCTGCATCTATCAATCCCACTTTTGCGCCATCCAGGGCTAAGGCTACAGCGAGATTAACTGCGACTGTGCTTTTACCAACGCCACCTTTGCCGCTTGCGACAGCTATTGTATTTTTTACTCCGGGTAAAATCTCGCTCATCCGTTGATTTTTGCTCGGTTGCACCTTTGCGCTCATTGTTATTGCGATTAATCCCACATCCGGAATTTCCTTTTTGATAGAATCAATACAATCCTGCTCTATTTTATCTTTGAGAGGGCAAGCGGGGGTTGTAAGTTCAACAATTGCGGCTACATTTTTCCCATCTATTTTGACATCCTTTATCATTCCAAGTGTTACAAGATCTTTGTGAAGATCTGGATCGTTAACTTTACTTAGCGCCTTCATAACTGAATCAACAGTAATAGTCATTATTTCTCCTAAATTTGATTTCAAAAATAGTAATTTTTTAAGTCACACATCAGCATAACATGATTTATTTCAGATTGGTTTCAAGATGAATTTAGAGAATACTGAATTATTGATATTTGGAATTATTCCGGTGATCAATTCGTTTCTTGATATAGATCATCTGTAGAAGTAAATTAATGTTAGAAAGATTCACTTAGGAGAAATATTTGGATCCACTGCAGGCATTAGTAATCGGAATTTCATCAATGGCACTATTGCTAATTCTTTTTCTCCCCGAGGTTGGACTCGTGTTTAAAATTGGGAGAATGAGAAAAGACCGTTCGCGGGAGTTGATTGAAGACGCGCTGAAACATCTCTACGATTGTGAATACAAAGGAATTGATTGTTCACTTAACAGTCTAAGCGGTTATTTATCATTAAAAGGTGAAAATGCTGCCAAAATAATTTCCAATCTTGAAGCGATGGATCTAATTTTTTCCGGAGAAAACAAAATTTTTCTTACTTCTCAAGGCAGATCCTACGCATTGCGCGTGATAAGAATTCACAGGCTGTGGGAAAGACATCTGGCAGATAATACCAGCGTTCAAGAAAAAGATTGGCACTCGGTTGCAGAAAAAAAAGAACACGAAATTACTCGTGAGGAAGCCGATAGACTTGCCGCGCGGCTTGGAAATCCTTTGGTTGATCCGCATGGCGATCCGATTCCGTCAATCACGGGTGAGATTCCAAAACAGAAAGGTATTACTCTTAATAATTTAGAGAAGGGAACATTTGCGGCTATCATCCACATCGAAGATGAACCAAAGGAAGTTTATGCCCAACTTTCCGCACTGGGACTTTATCCCGGCATGCAGATTTATCTTGTAGAAAATTCAAAAAATAAAATCCGGTTTGAAGCCGATGGTGAAGAATGTTTGCTTGCCCCAATTCTCGCATCGAATGTAACGGTGGTTCAATTATCGGAGAAAGAAGAAGTCAAGGAAAAATTTGAATCGCTAGCCGCTCTTGAACAAGATGAGTCGGCAGTGATAGTAGGAATTTCGAGAGCCATGCGTGGACAGCAGAGAAGAAGGCTGCTTGATTTTGGTGTTGTGCCGGGAACGGTTGTAAAAGCGCAACTGAAAAGTTTAAGCGGAGATCCAACCGGTTATGAAATCCGCGGGGCTACTATTGCGCTTAGAAAAAATCAATCCAATCTTATATATATTAAACGAATTTAAATAGCTTCCTCTATTACTCTTTCACATGAGTAATTTTAACGAGGATTTCGAGAAAGAAAAATTATGAGTACTGAAAATAGTAATTGCGCAACATGTCCGGCTCACAACTTAGCTAATCTTGTTAAGCTCGGAATTGATATGTCTGAGTTCGACTTTGTAGTTGCTCTTGCGGGAAATCCAAATACGGGAAAGAGTACAGTCTTTAATAATCTTACCGGATTAAGGCAGCACACGGGCAATTGGCCCGGTAAAACTGTCGGACGTGCCGAAGGTGGTTTCAAGTTTGGCGATAAGCGTTTCAAAATTGTAGATCTGCCGGGAACCTATTCTCTCCTTTCAACTAGTGATGATGAAGAAGTCGCAAGAGATTTTATTCTATTCGGGCAGCCGGATGTGACGGTTATTGTTGTAGATGCGACACGATTGGAACGAAATTTAAATCTAGTTTTGCAAGTTCTCGAAATTACAGATAGAGCAGTTCTATGCGTCAATTTAATTGATGAAGCCGCTCGTCATAAAATTCAAGTGGATGACCGTCTGCTTTCAAAACAATTGGGAATTCCTGTTGTACTTGCTGCGGCACGACAGGGAATAGGAATGAAAGAATTACTAAAAAGTATTCATGACGTAGCCTCGGGACAGTATATTTGTAAACCGCACCGCCTAAGTAGTGAAATTGGAAATGTTTCGCATGCCGTTGATGCGCTGAATAAAAAAATAATAGAAGCTTTTCCGGATTTACCAAATACGAGATGGATTGCTTTGCGCCTTTTGGAAGGAGATCAAAAAGTGATTGAAGCCATTAGTTCCGGTGAAATTGGTAATCTTAAACCGGCAGAAACTTTTGATGAGTAAATTCTTAATCAAGTGAAAGAGTATAATTTTGATGTTAAAGACTGAAGAAATATTATCGGCAGCACACAAATTGAGATGGGAAGTCGGAGAAAATTTTCACGACTCGATTTTGGAATCTATCTATAAAGATGCATCCTCGATCGCGGGCAAAGTAATAACCCGTGTGGGAGAAAAACCGAAGTTCGATCTAGATCGATTCATCGATAGAGTAGTCACCGGTAAATGGACCGGCTTCCCAATTATGTTTCTTCTACTCGCATTTGTCTTCTGGCTGACTATTATCGGGTCGAACATTCCTTCCGGCGGGATCTCATTTATATTGGTAGATACAATTCATCCGTTCTTAAAAAATTTATTGAACTCAATCCAAACTCCCTGGTGGATTACAGGATTATTGATTGACGGCGCCTATCTTGCCGGAGCTTGGGTTGTAAGCGTGATGCTGCCTCCGATGGCAATTTTTTTCCCGTTGTTTACTCTGTTGGAAGATTTTGGCTATTTACCGCGCGTTGCATTTAATATGGATAATTTATACCGCAGAGTTGGTGCTCACGGTAAACAAGCATTAACTATGAGTATGGGTTTTGGCTGCAACGCCGCGGGAGTAATAGCAACACGAATTATTGATAGTCCCCGCGAGAGAATAATTGCAATCATAACAAATAATTTTTCTTTATGTAACGGACGTTGGCCTACACAAATATTAATAGCAACCATATTCATTGGTGGAACTGTTCCAACTTATCTTGCCGGTATCGCCTCGGCTGGAGCGGTTGTTTTTATTGCTGTATTGGGTGTGGTTTTTAGCTTGATCGTTTCCTGGGGACTTTCAAAAACTGTATTAAAAGGGGAGGCTTCAGCGTTCAGTCTTGAACTCCCTCCTTACCGTCGGCCAAGATTAATGCAGACACTTTACACTTCACTAATTGATAGAACTATTTTTGTTTTATGGCGGGCTGTTATATTCGCGGTACCTGCCGGTATTGTAATTTGGCTTGTTGCTAATCTGGAAATCGGCAGCCTAAGTCTAGCAGAACATTTTATTCATAGTGTCGATCCATTTGCATTTTTTATAGGGCTAAACGGAGTTATTATTCTGGCGTATGTAATCGCAATTCCGGCAAATGAGATTGTTGTTCCGACTGTCTTAATGCTAACGGTATTAACTACGAAAATGGCTGTTGGTTCCGGGACGGGTGTAATGTTCGAACTCGAATCCGTTAATGAGACGGCAAATATACTTCATGCCGGCGGCTGGACAGCATTAACAGGAATAAATTTAATGTTGTTTAGTTTGCTGCACAATCCATGCTCTACAACAATCTATACTATTTACAAAGAAACTAAAAGCATGAAATGGACCATGATCTCAACTTTTCTCCCAATAGCTTTAGGCTTGATCATATGTTTCTTTGTAACACAAGTATGGAGAATAATAGTAGGGTGACCATGAAGAAGAATTTTTGGTTATTATTATTTGCAATTTAACTGCTCTAAGCATCCGTTACTTTAGCACAAAAAATTCCAGATTTGATTACTGACCGTCCAGATCAGACAGAATCAGCCGTAATTATTCCGCGCGATTTTGTTCAGTTTGAAATTGGTTTCATTTATCAAAAACAAAAATTTTCTGATGGTACAAATTCTTTCGAAAATGAAAATCTAATTTTGGCAAGCACTCTTTGCCGCTATGGAGTAAGTTCGAATTTTGAGTTACGGTTTGGAGGAGAATATTTCTTTGGTCAA
The DNA here is from genome assembly GCA_947085815.1 of uncultured Ignavibacteriota bacterium. Lineage (GTDB taxonomy): Bacteria > Bacteroidota > Ignavibacteria > Ignavibacteriales > Melioribacteraceae > Fen-1258. Next base: position 114,868 of record CAMTXU010000007.1, read on the forward strand.
TCATATACGAACGGATTAAAATCGGATCTGCAAGGTGTGCAAAATCTTATGTTTGGCGCCAAAATGCAGTTGAGGAGTAATCAAAAAATTCTATCAAACATTGGAGTTATAGTCCAGACATTAATCCCATTTGGAAACCAAAAATTAAGACGGGATAATTTTACTCCAACCTTCCTTTTATGTGTTGATCAAAGAATTACCGAAGTTCTTTCATTCGATATTAATTTAGGCACTGAAAGCGTTACCCACTTGGGGAAATATTCTTACGTTTACACAGGATCGCTTGGATATGATTTAGGAAATAGATTGTGACTATTTTTAGAGGTATATGGAAATTCTCTAAAGGAAATAAATCCCTCCAATAATTTGGATTGCGGTCTCACGTATCGTTTTAAACCAAACATTCAACTTGATTTTTCTTTGGGTACTTCATTGAAAGAAGGGATAACGGACATGTTTGGCGGATTCGGGCTTTCAATGCGGCTTCCTGAATGATTCTAATCTGAAATCTCTTGAGGTAAAATATTTTCGGTTGCAGGCAATAGACGGGACATCATCATTTCCTGATGATTTACTTCCGCTTCGGTATAAACCTTATGATTGAAAACAAATTTACCGTTCGGCAATAATACACGAGCTTTCATATTATCATTAAGACAAGTGTCGAGTACATTTTGTTTTATATATTTTTTCAAATCCGCGTCAAGAATAGGAAAAGAAATTTCAACTCTGCGGTCAAGGTTTCTCTGCATCAAATCCGCGCTGCTGCAAAAAATTTCATCGTCGCCGTTATTATAGAAATAATAGATGCGGCTGTGTTCTAAAAATCTTCCTACAATACTTATCACACGAATGTTATCGCTTAATCCCGGCAATTGCGGTATCAAGCAGCATATTCCGCGAATGATGAGATCAATTTTTACGCCTTTAGATGAAGCCTCATATAAAGCCGCAATCAAAAGGGGGTCAACCAGAGCATTCAACTTGAATATTAGATAACCCTTGCCTTCGGCTTTAGCGTTTTTAATCTCTCTTTGAATGAGGTCTAAGAATTTTTGACGCTTGTTAATTGGTGCAACCCATAATTTTCTAAATAACTTTTGTTCGGAATATCCGGTGAGGAAATTAAAAATTTCAGAAACGTCGGCACAAATTTCATCATCACAAGTGAACAAACCAAGGTCGGAATATATTTTCGAAGTGGTAGTATTATAATTTCCTGTAGAGATGTGAGCATAACGCTTCACACCGTCAATCTCTTTTCTTACTACAAGTGTCATCTTTGCGTGTGTTTTTAATCCCAGCAAACCATAAACAACATGCACTCCGGCTTTTTCAAGTTCGCGTGCCCAATAAATATTATTCTCTTCATCGAAACGAGCCTTCAATTCAACCAAAACTGCGACCTGCTTCTTGCTCTCTGCGGCTTCCATCAAATATTTTACAATAGGGGAATTAGTACCTACACGGTAAAGCGTTTGTTTAATAGCAAGAACATCGGGATCTTGAGAGGCTTCTTTTATGAAATCGATTACCGGGTTAAAAGAATCATATGGATTATGAAGCAGAATATCTTTACGGCGGATAAGAGAAAAAATACTTTCTCCCTCTTCAAAAATTTCTGGAGTTACCGGATGAAATGGTTTTTCTTTGAGAAGAGGTAGTTGCAGATCAGAAAGAGACAGTAAATCACTCAAGCCAAGATTTCCATCAATAATATGCAAGTCGTTACGAGTGATCTCAAGATTTTCAATTAGAGTATCAATCATATACTCCGGCATTTGATTCTCTACTTCGAGTCGCACTACTGAACCAAATTTTCTTTGTTTAATATTTTCTTCGATCATTTGAAGAAGATCGTCTGCTTCATCTTCCTGAATTTCAAGATCGGTATCACGTGTAATTCTAAAACGGTACGCTTCTATAATTTCAAGACCGGGAAAGAGCAAATGCATGTTTAGTTTTATAAGATCGCTAATCCAAATGTACTTGTACACACCGTTTGTAGCTCCATTTTTTGCTTTGGGCTTCACAATACTTTCAACACGGAGAAGTCTTGGAAGTATACCGGGTACTTTAACGCGGGCAAAATGTTTTTCACCGGTCGGCTTTTTTACAAGAATTGCAAAACTCAAACTCAAATTGGAGATGTAAGGAAATGGTCTGCCCGGATCAAACGCAAGAGGGGTAAGAACAGGATAAATTTCTTTTAAGAAATACCGGTTGAGTGAATCGCGCTCCTCTTTGGAAAGTTCATCCAAACCACAAATAATAATTTTATTTTCTTTAAGCTGAGGAATTATTTCATTACGCCAATAATCAGTTATTTTTTTCAGCATTGGCTGAAGTGTCTGTTCGATCTTCCGGAGTTGTTCGTTAGGGGTTAATCCGTCTATTGAGATGTCAATTATTTTTGCACGGAGTTGTTCTTTAATACCGGCAATACGAATCATGTAGAATTCATCAAGGTTGGAAAAAAAAATGGATACAAATTTTACTCTGTCTAAAAGGGGAAGATCCGGGTTTAACGCCTCTTCGAGAACTCGGCGGTTGAATTCCAACCAGCTTAAATCTCTGCTGAATAAATTTTCAGGTCTAATATATTTTTGAAGATTTTCTTTTGTTAATTTCATTTTACTTCGTAATTACATTCATCATTTTTGAGATGATGAAAGTAGTATTTATTGTCTTTACTTACTCTGTGTATCAAGTGAAATTATTCGAACTTCTTGGCAGAAGTAAAACTTCCTAAATCATAAATTATATCCTTATTAGGTATCGGCAATCTTTTAATTTGCACATTGGCTATTTTGAAAAATTCTTCCGCGAGTGTATCATGAAAATCCGAGAAAATTACAATCTCTTTAATTCCCGCCGTGATTAATGCTTTGGAACAATTAGTGCATGGCATGTTTGTAATGTAAGCTGTTGAACCTTTTGTATTAATGCCGTGTGAAGAACATTGTAAAATTGCGTTCATCTCAGCATGAATGGTTCGGATGCAGTGATTGTCTACGATCAAACATCCATCCTCTTCGCAATGTTTGTCCCCCGGAATCGATCCGTTATAACCTGTAGAAAGTATTTGCTTGTCTTTGACAAGCACACATCCGCAATGCATACGGGGACAGGTTGCACGTTCGGAAACAAGCATTGCCACTTTTAGAAAATATTCATCCCATGACGGGCGTACCGAACCCTTTGAGCCCATTAGTTACCTATAATTTTAACTTCTAAAACCAAATTACGAAATATTTTCTATGGAAGTCTCTTAAGCGAAGGAAGAAAATTTTTTACAAGATTCTCTGCTCATTCGTCCGAATGCACATTTCAGTTGTCGGGAATGTTCAACTGTCAAATGAATAGTAAAAAAAATAAGGGGACTTCTAAAAACTATAGTTCTTAAAAATTTCACACCAAGAATAGAAAACGCAAAGAGCGCCAAGAAAATTGTAGTTATTATGGCTTAGCCCTGCCTATGACAGAAGTACCCTAAAGTAAAAAAACTGCTATGGTTGAGGGCAAACCATAGCAGCGCGACATCAAATAAGGAGGGTGCTTATTGAGTATCGATCATAGTTTATCAACAATTATACCACAGAATGTTATTAAGTTGATTACAAAAGAGTGGAACTGATTGATTGGGGTGGCACAAGAAAGTAATATTTTGAGCTATAAATAAACTTTTAACAAAAAAAAATATATTCTCATATTATGAAATGTTTAGTCTTTTCGAAGAGCGGTAAATATCGGGCTGAAACTTCAGGTAATTTTTTCTGATTTTTTCAGTACTATCTTGAACGTAGTCCCCTCATTTAATGCAGAGTGCTTAACAAAAATTTTGCCCTTATGATAATCTTCAATTATTCGTTTCGAGAGGCTTAGCCCTAAGCCCCAGCCGCGCCTTTTAGTGCTATATCCCGGGCGAAAAATATCCTTTTTCCTATTGATCTCAATCCCCTTGCCGTTATCCGAAATTTCAATTTCGATATTATCTCCATTCTCATTAATGTTAAAATTAATCTTTCCATTCATAGTTTCTGTTTCTATAGCGTCTAGAGCATTCTTAATTAAATTTTCTATTACCCATTCAAATAATTCACTGTTCATATTCGCTTTTAAATCTTTGTTCCCCTCAAGATTAATCAAAACATTTTTGCCAAGTTGCGGAAGACGTCTCTGGAAATAATTTGAAACACGCTCTATGGTTACATAGGGAGAGTCGCCTATTAATTCCGGCTTGGATCCGATTTTAGAAAATCGTTTAGTAATTTTATTGAGGCGGGTTAAGTCGCTGTTAATCTCATCGGATATATCTAAGACTTTATCTTGATTATTGTAATTCAATTTCAACATTTCGTTCCACCCCATCAAGCTTGAAATAGGCGTGCCAAGCTGATGAGCCGTTTCCTTCGACATTCCAACCCAGATATTACTCTGTTCACTTTTTTTTATATAACTGAAGCTTGAATAAGCAATGATAATAAATAACAGCGCAAAAATAATTTGAAGGAATGGGTAATATCTAAGTCTCTGAACTAATTCGGAATCGCCGTAATAAATTTTTTGAATAACTTTTCCTTTCGGAGATTTTATTTCGATTGGCGCATGTTGTTCTGAGAGTAATTTTTTCTTCTGTTCAAAAAATATTTTAAGCTCTTCGCCTTTTAATTTATTTTCATATGAGATGTTTTTGGTTGATGTAATATTGCCTTTGTAATCCGTGAGTATGAGTGGAAAATCAATTCTTTGAATTATGTTCTGAAATATGAAGGTAAAATCTGAAGTTGGAGATTCTGTATTCGCCACATCTTCAAGACCGCTGGCATAGAGTTTAACAATTTCTTTTTCTCTTTCTTGAAGTCTGCCCACAAGGTTTTGAGTATAATAGAGTGTACCGAACGCTATTGCAGCACCAATAACTAATAAACCCAATTTCAAATTGAGCGATGCTGGTCCACCGGACATTTTCATGTTTGTCTCCAAATCAAAAAATAGCAAATGAAATTTACGAAACAGTTTATCCTAAATTAAAAAAAGAAAGGGTAAAAAGGATTCTATAATTCTATTGTTTGTCTGCGATTTGGTCCAACCGAAATCATACCGATTTCAAATCCGCTTTGCTGAGAAATAAATTGAAGATAATCTTTTGCCTCATTAGGCAATTGATCAAATTCAGTACAGTGGGTAATTTCAGTTTTCCAGCCGGGTAGTGTTTCATAGATAGGAATAACTTGTTTCATCTGGTTTTCATTTGTCGGGAAGGATTTCAATCGCTTTCCGTTAATTTCATAAGCGACACAAACTTTTATTTGATCGAAATGACTTAAGACATCAAGCTTAGTAATTGCTACTCTTTGAATTCCATTAATCATTCGAGAATAATTTGATAGAAATGCGTCGTACCAGCCGCACCTTCTGGGTCTGCCGGTAGTAGCTCCAAATTCAGCGCCTACTCTTCTTAAATCTTCTCCATCCTTATCCAGGAGTTCAGTTGGAAACGGACCTAAACCAACTCGCGTTGTGTATGCTTTAACGATTCCAATAACAGAGGTAATTTTTGTCGGTGGGATACCAGATCCGGTGCATGCACCACCAGAAGTAGGATTAGATGAAGTAACAAAAGGATAAGTGCCGAAATCTACATCTAATAATGCGCCCTGCGCACCTTCCAATAATATTGATTTGCCCTCATCAAGAGCGGAATTTAGATAGAGAGCAGAGTCGGTAATATATTGATCTATCGCATCGTCGAATTCAAGATATTCTTTTATGATTTCATCAACATCAAGCTCCTTTTGATCGAAAATTTTCTTAATAAAATTATTTTTTTCTTCGAGGTTGAGTTTTATTTTTTCTTCAAGATTTTTTTTATCCAACAAGTCAACAATCTTAATTCCCTTACGAGCGTATTTATCAATATAGCAGGGACCAATTCCACGTCCGGTGGTTCCAATTTTTGAGGCACCGCTTTCATTTAGAGAATCTAAAAATTTATGATAAGGCATAATAAGGTGAGCGTTATGACTGATTAACAGTCTTCCTTTAATAGTAATTCCCATTCCTTCTAATAAAGAAATTTCTTCAAGGAGCGCCTTCGGATCAATAACAACTCCGTTGCCAATAACACACATTACATTTTCTCTTAAAATACCCGAGGGGATAAGATGGAGAATGAATTTCTTATCGCCGATTTCAACAGTATGACCGGCATTAGCCCCGCCTTGATATCGAACAACAATATCAAATCGTTCACTTAAGATATCAACAATTTTTCCTTTGCCTTCGTCACCCCATTGGCTTCCGACAATTATAGTTACACTCATTTAGACCTCGGATAAAATGCAGGTGGGTAAAAACTCCGGCAAGATTCTGCCGGAGTAAATAAAGGTACTATCTAAAACTCTCTACAGCTTCTTCCACCGATGTGAAATGCTCAAAAATTGTGATCAGTTTAGTAATCACAAGAAGACTCTCAATTTTTTCGGTTGCGTTTGTAAGTTTCATTGTGCCGCCGCCATTCTTTACAGTTGTATATCCGCTTATTAACATTCCAAGACCGGAACTATTCATAAATTTTGTCTCGGCTAGATCAATAATGACGTTTTTCTTATTTTCTTCAAGTAGTTTATGAAGTAAATCGCTAAACTCCTGGGCTTCCGGTCCACCCATAACATTTCCTTTAAGTTCAATTACTACTGCTCCGTATTTCTCGACATGCTTAACCTTCATAGTTCCTCCTCAAAATTAATTTAAAGTTAGTTATCAATTTCTTCTAATTCAATGCTGTTTGAAAATAAAAATTGAAGAATGGATATAATTACTCACAAATATTTATATTGGCGACTAAATTATTGAATAGACCAGTAAAAAGAAAGTTTTTTTAGCTGCCTTAGCTTTGTTATTGGTCTCAGATTAATCATTATTTTTTAAGGAACATTAAAAAGTTATTCTCGTCTAAGAGCATGGAATTAGGAAAAGACCAAGATCAGTTTGATATTAAAGAGTCGAAGGGAGAGAGAGAGGAAGATTTTATTCTAATTCGTTCTTTCATAAAAGGAGAGGAATCTACTTTTAGAACACTCGTGTATAAGCATAAGGATAAAGTAAGAAATCTTGTGTTTCTTACACTCGGTGATACAGAGTTTGTGGATGATATATCGCAGGATGTCTTTATCAGTGTCTACCATAAATTAAATGAATTCCGTTTTGAATCGAAGTTTACAACCTGGCTCTATAGAATAACTGTTAATAAATGCAGGGATTATTTAAGAAAAAAAAGAGTCAGGAGTATATTTGTTCCTATCAAGGATTCCGACCGCGAATATGGGACCGGACCTTTTTCGGAAGATGTAGATATTCCCCAGCTGGTTAGAAATGCTATAGCTAAATTACCAGAGAAATTGAGATTCCCCCTGGTGTTAAGAGATATTGAAGGATTAAGTTATAAAGAGATAGCAGATCAGCTTGAAACTGAAGTTGGGACGATTAAATCAAGAATTTTCCGTGCACGTGAAAGCTTAAAAATAATTCTTGAACCGTATCAAAAAGAATTAAAAGCATATTAGCATGATGGAGCAATCGAAAAAAAAATTTTTTGGTTTTGAAAAAGTCAGAAAATATTTCCCCTTTATTCTTTTGGTATTCCTCACTATTTCTCTCATGTTCTTCTTTAAGCATAATAAAAAGGGGATAGGTAAAATTATTGAAGATGGAAAAAATAATCTTCTCTCTTTTTACGCCGAGAATTTAAAACCTCTGCTGTACCAAACAGAAATTTCAGATGAGGATGTTTTCAACCTTGCGTTGTATAATACTCTGCCCTTGGATAAAGGCAGAAACAAAATACTCGAAATATCCGGTAATCAATCGGGCACTAATACCTTTGTAATCAAAACTACCAGCTATAACCCAAATACAAAGAATTACAATACATTCATAAAATATATGCAGATGACCGAAGCTGAAAAAGGAAAAGTTGATTCGATACTCAATGCATATAAAAAAGAAATATATTCTTCGATTTTTGTTAACGAAAAAAATACATACGCCCTTAATCCTAATTTGGGGGAAATTCAACAGGCGGTCTTGGCAGATATTGTAACCTTTGCACAAAAAGTTAATAAGTCGAAATCGAGAGAGTTATTTGCAGAGCATTTTGATTATAATGATAAAAATGATCTGGCAAATATTATTTTGTCAGCTAAAAAAATTTCTCAAAATGAATATATCTTAATCACGCCTGATACTGTTGCTCGATCTTACTTTCAATGGGATCAAGAAAAATTTAATAAGCATCTTAATGATATTGAAAGGAAGGAAATTGAGATTGATCCTTCTGTGCTCAATTTGAATATACAGTTTCAAGGTACGAACGTAAAACAGATTGGTAAAAAGATGCCATTGCCAAACGACATCACTTTTAATACCGATTCAAATAGTTTCAAAATTGTAATTCCAGTTGAATCAATGTATTTGCCAAAATCGATTCAGGAAAAAGTCCGAATTAAACTAAACGAAGCGGCGGATAAAATGAGAAATATACACATCAAATTTAGGGAAGGCAGAAACTCCGGGAAAAAATCAACTATGGCATTTAATTCTGAATCACAGGAAATGATTATTAATCCATATGAAATTGTAAACCAAACTATGGAGATGCTCTCAAAATCCGGTTTGCGAGATTTGGAAAAAATTGGTTTACAAATGGATTCATTATCAAGGAAATTCAATCCAAATTTGAATGACTCGTCTAAGAAAAAGATAGAAAATGAGATGCTCAAAGCGGCTAAGGACTTTAAGAAAAAGAGAAACAGAATTAAAGTTGATTCGGTAAAAATTGAGTGATCATAATTAACATTTTTCCTTTCGAAAAGGATATCATTTATAGATAATATGCCAAATAAAATTGTAAACGAACAATATGCGTGATAGAATGAAAATATTACAAAATTCCCGTGGACTCGAAAATGCTATACTCGTTTCCATCATTCTTTTTTTGTTCAACCTTTTGTTTCCACAACACGATTCAACAGTACTTTTTATTTGCAGTGAGCTGCTTGTATTTCTAACCGTTTACTTCTCATATAATTATATCTATCGATTTTTAAATTCAAAACTGGATTCCCCCTTTTCATTAGTACTGAATGCCGGAATTCTTGCAGCGCTGATATTTTTTATAGTATCTGTTGTTAAGGCTTTATTAGGCGCACCGGAAAGCGGCAAAGATGTGGGATTTTTTAATTCATTATTCTCAGTTCTGCTTACTTTCGTTTTCATAGGAGCGATCGTATATATATTTTCAACATTTCGTGAATTGTTCTACTTGCGTCAGAAAAAAGATCCAGGCACTTACTTCAATACTATGCTGGTCTTCTTTACCTTGAGCTATTTCTCGAATATTCTACTCAAATTTGATCCAACTTTCGACTATCCTAAAGAAGCATTTACCGTTGTAACAACTGTATTAATTTTTCTTAACTCTCTACGCGTAGCATGGATTGCATTTTTAACAAAGAAACAGAAATATTATTTATTAATCATTTCAATTGTCCTTTCGATTCTTTTTGGCATGAATTACGCAATTGTTAGTGATATTGAAAACAATATTGTGAGTCGATTACTCTATGCCTTCTCGCCCGGACTTCATACGTTTATAAATTTATTAATGATTTACGGCACCATAAACTTTGGTGTAATATTTTTCACAACTCTATTCCATTTACCTACAGCTGAGGCTTTTGACCATAAAGTTGAAGAGGTCTCTTCCTTAATGGATTTGACAAAATTGATTACACAGGTCTTCGACTTCAAAGAACTTGCCGAAACAATTACATCATCGACTACAAAAATATGTAACACTGATTCAGCATGGTTAGTTACAAAAGTAGATAACGAGATTGAACTCAATTCGGTCAATAATATTGGATACGTTGAAGCGGATAAGATTACCAAAGTGATTCTTGAAGAAGAGGATTCTGAAATTGTGGGTGTTACTACCATACATCCGGAGACTATTAGAATAGCGATTAAGGACGATGTACAAACTTTCAACTTCAAATCGATTGCCGTGGCACCTCTCAAAGTTCATAATAATATTAACGGATACCTGTTTACCGCCCGTCAGAATGATTCCACTTTCAATACAGATGAGATAAAATCTATTGGGGCGTTCGCAGATTTTGCTTCTGTTGCTTTGGAAAATGCAAGACTAATTAAGAAGTCGATCGAAAAGGAACGACTCGAAAAAGAGTTCGATGTAGCACGCGACATTCAGAGAAAAATTCTACCAACAATAATTCCAACTTCCAGTCAGCTGGATATCTCCGCTCTTTTTGTTCCAGCTTTTGAAGTCGGGGGCGATTATTACGATTTTTTTGAACTGGATAATGAAAGATTAGGATTTGTCGTGGCTGATGTTTCGGGTAAAGGAATTAGCGCAGCATTTATAATGGCTGAGGTAAAAGGAATTTTTGAGTCGTTATCAAAATTAATTTTTGATCCGCGAGAACTTCTAATAAATGTGAATAATATTCTTAAAAGCAGTTTGGATAAGAAAAATTTTGTTACCGCCGTTTACGGAATTATCAACAAGAGGAGAGGAATTCTTAATTTTGCCAGGGCGGGTCATACACCGATTCACATCTGCAGCGGAGGAAAAATCGAAAGGTTGCAGCCTGCGGGAATCGGTCTAGGACTTGATTACACAACCGGGTTTGCGGCATCCCTAAAAGCAATGGAAATTCAACTAAAGAATAATGATATTGTAATTTGTTATTCGGATGGTATTCCGGAAGCAAAAAACAATATGGAAGAGGATTTTGGATATGACAAATTTGATAATTCAATTCTGACAAGTTACAATTTGGATTTGGAACTGATATCGAAAAACATCATGAAAGAGTTAACTGTATTTTCAAAAAATCATTCTCAACATGATGATATTACTTTAGTGATTTTTAAGTGGAATGAAAATAAATAATAAATCAGGAGAGATTTAATGGCGGATTTCAATGTCAACTTACGAGGAGTCGGTACCGTAAGTGTAATTGATGTAAGAGGGTATTTAGATGCCCATACCGCACCGGAGCTCGAAAACGTCTTCAACAAATTGCTAGATAACCAGCAATTCCGGGTTGTTGTGAATTTTGATGAGTTGAAGTACATCAGCAGTGCAGGGCTCGGTGTTTTTATGGCTTATGTGGAAACGATGAGGGAAAACAAAGGTGATATCAAATTTTCAAATATGAAGGAAAATGTATATAACATTTTCGATCTCTTGGGTTTTCCAATCTTGTATGAATTTTTTAAAGAAGAGAAAGAAGCTCTTCAAAAATTTGACTCTGTAGGCTAAGCTTGAATATTTCTAAAAAAATATTTGAAAGAGAAATTCTTGTCAAAAGCACAACCGACAATCTCGCTCTGATAAGAGAGTTCACTAAATCTGCAGCAGAAGAATGTAACTTTTCCGAAGAGACAGCCGGGAAGATAATTCTCGCCGTAGATGAGGCATGCACCAATATCATTAAACACGCTTATAAATATTCTCCCGAAGGGAACATTAATATTTCTTTCAAGTTTGAGAGCGGTAAAATTATTATTTCAATAACTGATGAGGGTAAACATTTTGATCCGGCTCAAATTCCGGAACCAGATTTAATCCAATTTCAAGAGCAGAAACGATCCGGCGGCTTAGGAATGTTTCTGATGAAAAAACTGATGGATGAAGTTAAATATTCAACTCTTACAGGCAATAAAAACCAAGTTGTTTTAGTTAAATATCTTTCCTAATTGTCATGCAGCAATTAGATAACAATTCCGCACTCAGAAATTTCTCAGCTTTAGTTGATTTCAGCAACCTGATTAATTCTACGCTCGATCTAAATTTTACACTTAACAATATAATTCTTACATGCTTCGGAAAATTCCATACAACAAAAGGTCTTATTGCTCTTTTCAATGAAGAAAATATTCTTGAACTTAAAAACTCTAAAGGAATTCAAAAAGCTATTATTGAAGGATTCCCAACTATTGATTTTATAAATTACCGGAAAGATGAATCATTAAAAGAGTTTGCGCAAAAAAATAATTTCCCTATTCTTCAAGAAATAAAATCTTCCGATGGTCTTAAAGGAATTATTATACTCGGGCCAAGACTTACTAACACTCCTTATGAAGAAGAGGATGTTAATTTTCTGAAAACGATTTTAAATGTTGGTTCAACGGCAATTGAAAATTCGATTATTGTCGACAGATTGAAAAAAGTTAATCGGAATCTTGATGCTAAAGTAAATCAACTATCTTCTCTTTTTGATCTAAGCAAAGAATTCAGCGGAATCTTGCAAATCGAAATGGTTAGTAAGATGCTTGTTTACTCGTTGATTGGGCAGATGCTTGTCTCTAAGTACGCTGTAATTTCGTGCGCGGGAAGTTTGCTGACCATGTTAGAGAATCGTTTTGATGAAGTACATCTTCGTTCCATTCTTAAAAAGTGCAACTCCAGTCAGTTTAATAAACCATTAACAAGAATTGAGTTTGTTGATGATCTTAAACCTTTAGCCGATATTGGCGTTGATCTGATAGTGCCAATGCAGATCAAAGGGGAGACTAAGGGGTTGATCCTTCTTGGTAAACGCAAAAACGAACTACAATACACTCAATCTGATATAGAATTTGTTTCTTCGGTGGGGAGCTTAGCTATTATCTCAATTGAAAACGCCCGCTTGTTTAAGGAAACTTTGGATAAGCAGCGACTCGAAAAAGATCTTGAGACTGCACGTAATATTCAAAATAATCTTCTGCCCAAATCGATTCCACCATTATCAAATTTTGAAATTGCCGCTTATAATAGATCTGCCCGCATGGTAGGGGGTGATTATTATGATATTGTTAAACTTGGTGAGAACAATATACTCTTCGCTATTGCTGATGTTTCCGGTAAAGGTGTACCGGCTGCATTGCTGATGGCAAATATTCAGGCGTTTTTAAAATCAATTTGCAAAATGAAACTTCAGCTTTCGGATGCTACAAATCTTTTGAATGATCTCGTTGCGGAAAATACTACAATGGGCAGCTTTATTACATTTTTTTGGGGAATCATTGATGATTCCAAGAAAGAAATAATTTATGTGAACGCCGGGCACAATCCTCCATTACTTCTCCGAAATGGGGAAATTACAAAATTGAAAAAAGGCGGAATGATACTTGGCGTGATGGAAACAGTTGTGCCTTATCTTTCCGAAACCATTCAATTGCAAGCCGGGGATGCACTTATTCTTTTTACCGATGGAATAACCGAGGCAATGAATGAGAAGTGGGAAGAATACTCCGATGAACGATTGGAACTTCTTGCCCGTCAAAAATATGAAGAGAGTGCACAAAATATTCTTTCTCATATTAAGTGCAGTGTTGAAGATTTTACTCATGGCGCCGAACAATCCGACGATATCACTTGCCTTGTGATAAAGGTAAAATAAAATGAAAGACAATTTCAAAAAATTTTGGATTAAGAATCATAAGAAATTTATACTGGCTACAACCGTTGTTCTCATTTTGATCGGAATAACTAATTTCTTTTTCATCTTTGAAGTAACGGCTCAGTCTAATGACGAATGTCTCTGGGTGATGAAAAAATCGGCTGAGTCGGATTCGGTTAAAGTTATATTTGACAAAGTGAAGGAGGGCGGGGTAACATGGCAAGCCGGAATAAGAGACGGTGATCAACTTCTTTCTATAGATGGATTCCGTATCAAAAATACACTAGTTGCATCCCGTATTTTAGATAAAGTCCAAAGCGGTGATTACGCGACGTATCAAATTTTGAAGGATGGAAAAATTCTTGAAGCTAATATTCTTGTAAAGAAATTAATAAATTTTTCCGGACTTGCCTTCGCGTTGCTCTCTTTTATTTGGGTTCTCGTTGGTTTCATTGTTGTAATGGCAAAGCCGGAGGGAAAGTCGCAGCTTGCCTTTTACAGAGTAGGAATAGCTGCCACTCTCTATGCAATGTTAGATATGTTATACCGAGGTCAGCAAGTTCTAAATCCAATTTTTGAAAATATCTATCTTCTTTTAACAATAGACCTGCTCTTAACTGTAGGAGGAGTCTTCTTTCCATTCATGTTAATTCGCTTCTTCTGTCTCTTCCCAAAAGAAATTCCTTTGATTAACAAGAGATGGTTTAATCGAATCTTAAATTTTGGTCCATATCTACTATTCTTAATTCTTTACGGATTAAAAATAACTCTCGTTTATAACAAAGGGGGCAATGATAAGATATATATTTTAGTAACCAATTTTATGGGGCTTCTTGTCGGAGTCTCTTTAATTATTGGATTGATATTATTATTTATAAACTATGTGAAGCTGCAGACTAAACAGGAGCGCAATACCATTTTTGTTATTCTCGTATCATATCTTGTCTCCGTTGTTGCAATAGTTTTTACCTCAACACTAGCGGCACAATTCGCTACAAATGTATTTAACGATCCATATTACTTCATGCCGATTCTTTTAATTGCGTTGCTTCCAATAGCATTCGGTTATTCAATCTTTCGCTATTCTTTGATGGACGTAAGCGAAGTTGTAAAAAATACAATTGTTTACGGAGTGGCAACGGTTGCTCTTGCCGGTATCTATTTCTTTCTCATTTATCTGATTGGGCAATATATCAGCGCCGCAATTGGAACAGAGTACCAGAGCGCTATTGCCGGAGTGGTTTTTGTCCTCTTTGCAGTTGTATTTCAATCAACCAAGGATAGATTTCAGGATTATCTTACAGAAAAATTTTATCCCGAACAATATTCATTTCAAACAAGGTTACTTACTTTCAGTAATGAAGTAGCGAGCATTGTGGGGCGAGAAAATATTCTTGATTCAACTCGTGAGTTGTTTGTAAAATCTTTGCGCATCAAAACATTTGGCTTGCTCTTACGCGACAATGATGATGTTTACAAACTTTCAAGACACCAGGGTATATCTAATTCATGGTTCCGAATAGATGATAAACGGAATTTGATTGAACAATTTTTATTAAGGCGGAATCTTATTGGGTTAAAACCTATTCTCGAAAGGCAGGATTTCCGGGAGATTTGGGGAGACGACGCCGACCGTTTAATAGTTGAAGAGATCTATACAATCATCCCGCTCTTCATAAAACAAAAATTAATTGGGTTATTGTTGTTCGGCTTAAAACAATCGGGCTCTAGATTCTCTGGGAAGGATATTGATCTTTTAGTCTCAGCCGCTAATCAAGTGGCGGTTTCAATAGAGAACGCAAGGCTGTACGAATCCGAAGCCGATAAACTAAAGATTGAACGCGATTTAGAGAACGCCCGGAGAATTCAGGAAACATTATTGCCTAAAATATTTCCGAAAGTTGAAGGACTTGATATTTCGGGTAAGATGATACCTGCTATGCATGTCGGCGGTGATTATTTCGATTTGATAAAAGTGTCTGACAAAAAAATATTTGTTGTTGTAGGAGATGTCTCCGGCAAAGGATTAAGTGCATCTTTCTATATGTCTAAACTTCAAACTATGATCCGTCTTTATTGTAAAGATGGAAAAACTCCACGCGAAGTTTTGATAGAAGTGAACAAAAATATTTTTGAAAACATAGAGAAGGGCTGGTTTATCACAGTTTCTCTTGCTTTGTTCGATCTTGAATCGAAAACGGTTTCTTTCTGTAGAGCCGGGCATCCGCCGATCATAAGAATTCGTAATGGTAAGGAGGAGATTTGTTCACCTGGCGGAATGGGCATTGGCTTAGATAGGGGAGAGTTATTTAATTCTTCTCTGGAAGAAGAGTCGATTCCTCTGCAACAAAATGACTTATTCTTCTTTTATTCCGACGGCGTAACGGAATTGATGAATGAATTTAATGAATTTTATGGAGAGGATAGATTAATTAAATTGTTAATTGATAATTCTATGAGAAAATGTTCACTGATTGAAAACATTTTGCTTCATGACCTAAATAATTTCCGCGATAAAGTTTCTCAGTATGATGATATTACGATTCTTCCAGTGAAAATATTACCTAAAAGTCTTTAGATAAAATTTAGTATATGTTATTTTGAAATGAAGAATAATAATTGCCGTACAGTATTGTAATTATGCTTTTGTGCTGAGTTGAAGCACAATGTTATTCTAAAATTATTAAAAAATATCGTGGATGAAAGTTTTTTCCCTTGACATCTGGAATTTCTAGGTTTATATTCTTTTCGAAATTAAAATAATATGAACAGCACAACTAAAAATAACGCAAAAACAGTTTTGATGGACAGAACCATCAACGGAAGAGTTGTGCCTGTTGCTTCAATCAACAACCTATCTTCAATTAACATCATTCTAGGGATTACTATTATTCTAGCTCTACTTGGTATTATTATTACCATTCTAGGCTAAGAAAAAAAGTCAATCTCAAATCAAACTAAAAACATAAAAAGTAAAAAGTAAGATCGAGGATTGACGAAACCTGGAGATGCTTTTTGAGGATTTTTTTATTTAGGAGTTCCATTGCGATCGGACTTAATAAAAAAAGGCTTCGACAAAGCGCCGCACCGCAGTTTGCTAAAAGCAACCGGTGTAATAAAAAGTGATGATGATTTTAATAAACCATTCATTGGTATATGCAATTCATACATAGATTTAATTCCCGGGCATGTTCATTTACAAGAGTTCGGCAGAGTTGTAAAAGAAGCTGTAAGAGAAGCAGGCGGCGTTCCATTCGAGTTTAATACCATTGGCGTTGATGATGGAATTGCAATGGGGCATTTGGGAATGCGTTATTCTCTTGCAAGCCGGGAATTGATTGCAGACTGTGTTGAAACAGTTGTTGAAGCTCACCGTCTTGATGGAATGGTCTGCATTCCAAATTGTGATAAAATTGTACCAGGCATGATGATGGCCGCCGCGCGTGTTGATATACCAACTATTTTCATTTCCGGCGGACCGATGAAAGCGGGGCGGTTACCCGATGGTGAAAAAATTGATCTGATTTCTGTTTTCGAAGGTGTTGGCAAATTTGCGAATGGTGCGATCGACGAAAACAGACTAAAACAGTTAGAAAATTTCGGATGCCCAACCTGCGGATCCTGTTCAGGCATGTTTACCGCCAACTCCATGAACTGTTTGTGTGAAGCGTTAGGTCTAGCGCTGCCTGGTAATGGAACAATCCTGGCTGTTGATCCGCGAAGAAAAGAACTGGCTCAAAAAGCGGCCAAACAAATTCTTCAGTTGGTTAAAGATGATATAAAACCAAGCAATATTCTCAATCTCAATTCCTTCAAAAATGCTTTTACTCTGGATTTGGCAATGGGTGGAAGCACTAATACAATTCTTCACACTATTGCCATTGCACTCGAGGCTGGAATAGAATTAGATCTTCAAATGCTTAACGAACTATCTGATCGGGTTCCGTACATATGCAAAGTTAGCCCCGCAACAAAAAATGTTCACATTGAAGATGTTGAAAAAGCCGGCGGAATCTCTGCAATACTCAAAGAACTGACGAAGAAAAATTTACTGCACACCGACTGTTTAACCGTTACCGGAAAAACGCTCGGAGAAAATATTGCCTCGGCGGAAATTAAAGATGAAAAAGTAATTCGCACAGTGGAAGATCCTTATTCACATAAGGGAGGATTAGCGGTTCTATTTGGAAATTTAGCGCCGGATGGCGCCATTGTTAAAACCGGGGCTGTTGATGAAAAGATGTTAAACTTTTCCGGTCCGGCTAAAATTTATGAATCACAGGAAGAGGCTGTTGAAAAAATTCTAAAAGCAGATGTGAAAGCAGGCGATGTGGTTATCATCCGTTACGAAGGTCCAAAGGGAGGCCCGGGAATGCCTGAAATGCTTTCACCTACAAGCGCGATTATGGGAATGGGCCTTGGGGATAAGGTTGCATTAATAACCGACGGAAGATTCTCAGGTGGTACACGTGGCGCTTGCATCGGGCATGTATCTCCAGAAGCAGCTGATGGCGGACCCATAGCAGCAGTACAAAACGGAGACGTGGTCACTCTCGATTTACCAAATAGAAAAATATCTGTCGAATTAAAAGATGAAGAAATAAAAAGAAGACTTGAATTACTTCCTGAGTTCGAACCAAAAATTAAAAAAGGTTACCTTGCGCGCTACGCGCAAATGGTAACATCAGCCAATAAAGGCGCAGTTTTAAAAACTAAATTCTAAGAAAGAGGCAATATGAAAAAGGGAAAGCAAGTTCTCAGCGGCGCGGAAATATTTTTTGAATGTCTTAAGCGTGAAGGCGTTAAGCACATTTTCGGTTATCCGGGCGGCGCAGTTCTAAAACTTTACGAACATCTTTATGATGTAGATTTTTTGGAACACATTCTTGTGCGACACGAACAGGGTGCTGTTCACATGGCGGAGGGTTACGCTAAAGCTTCAGGTAAAGTTGGTGTTGTATTAGTCACTTCCGGTCCGGGCGCTACGAATACTGTAACTGGAATTGCGGATGCTTACATGGATTCAGTTCCAATCGTAGTGTTCACAGGCCAAGTGCCATCACACCTTATAGGTAAAGATGCTTTTCAAGAAGCTGACATTGTTGGAATCACTCGACCAATTACTAAACATAACTTTCTTGTGCGTGATGTGAAAGATCTTGCTCTGACAATCAGAAAAGCTTTTCATATTGCTTCCACAGGTAAACCCGGACCTGTTTTAGTAGATCTGCCAAAAGATATGATCGCATCTAAATGTGAATTTGAATGGCCAGAAAATGTAGATATACGGGGATATAAGCCCCAGTATGTTGGCCATCAAAACCAAATTAAAAAAGCGGCTGAGATGCTGCGTAAGGCGAAGAAGCCGGTTCTCTATGTTGGCGGTGGCGTTATTATGAGCGGTGCATCTAGAGAACTTTATCTGCTTGCAAAGGAAAATAAACTACCTGTCACGATGACATTACAAGGGCTGGGTGCTTTCCCTGGAACTGATGAGTTATCTCTCGGAATGCTTGGAATGCATGGCACTTATTGGGCTAATCAGGCGGTTACTAACTGCGATCTTTTAATTTCGCTGGGCGCGCGCTTTGATGATCGTGTAACCGGAAAGACCGATACATTCTCGCTGGAATCTTATAAGATTCATGTTGATATTGATCCAGCTGCAATTGATAAAAACATTTTTGTTGATCTTCCTATTGTTGGGGATGTTAAACATGTGCTCGCTGAACTTGCCGTAGAATTAAATCATGCCCCAGATACAGAAGAATGGTGGCATCAAATCAATGCTTGGAAAGAAGAATGTCCGATGGATTATGAAAACGGTGATGGAAGATTAAGAGTAGAGTTAATAATTGATAAGATTTCGCAAAAGACGAAAGGTGAAGCCATAATTGTAACAGATGTTGGTCAGCATCAGATGTGGACCGCGCAATATTATAAGTATGTTCATCCACGCTCGAATTTAACCAGCGGCGGATTAGGAACAATGGGATTTTCTGTCCCCGCTTCAATAGGCGCCTATTTCGCTTGCCCCGATAGACCGATAATTTCTATAAGCGGTGATGGCGGTTTTCAAATGAATATGCAAGAGTTGATAACTGCAGTTTACCATAAACTGCCGATTAAGTTCATTCTCATCAATAACAGTTTTCTTGGAATGGTTCGTCAATGGCAGGAACTATTTCATGCTGAAAAATTCAGCTTTACAGATCTAGGTCCAAGCAATCCCGATTTTGTTAAAGTTGCCGAAGCATTTGGATGTAAAGCATTTTCTACAGATTCACCAAAAGAAGTTGATGAATTACTTAACAAAGCGTTTTCTATGAATGACGGACCGGTATTTATTGAATTCAAAGTTGTAAAGGAAGACATGGTATTCCCGATGGTTCCCGCAGGAGGATCAATCGCGGACATGATGGTTAAAAGACTTAGCAACGATCAATAATAATTTAATAGAGAGAAAATGAAAAGGACAATTTCAGTTTTACTTGAAAACAGATTCGGCGCATTCAATAGAGTAGCGACTCTATTCAGCGGAAAGGGATTTAACATTCATAGCATCTCAATAGGAGAAACTGAGGTCCCGGATATTTCCCGAATGACGTTAGTTACTACCGGCGATGATAAAGTGCTGGACCAAATTATCAAACAACTTAATCGTTTGATTGACACAATTAAAGTAGTTGATCTTTCCAAAGAACACATTATTGCCAGAGAGCTTGCGCTTATTACAATAAGCTACAAAAAAGGAAACCGCACGGAGATTACAAATTTGTGTGATCTCTTCAAAGGAAAGGTTGTTGACATAAACAACAAATCGATGACCGTTGAAATAACCGGTCCGCCCGATAAGATTGATGCGGCGGTAAACGTATTCCTCAATTATGGCATAAAAGAAATAGCGCGCACAGGAACGGTAGCATTGAAGCGCGGCGAACAGATTAGAGATTATAAACCAAGCGAATTACCTAATCACTCATAGGAGAAATTTAGAATGAAAGTTTATTATGATAGCGAAGCAAATCTCGATTTATTAAAAAATAAAAATGTTGTTGTACTTGGATTTGGAAGTCAAGGACATGCACACGCCCTCAACTTAAAAGAAAGCGGTGTAAATGTTTGCGTAGGACTTCGTTCAGACTCCGCGAATTGGGCAAAAGCCAAGGATGCCGGATTGGAAGTTAAAACAGTTTCCGAGGCGGTTAAATGGGGAAACGTAATAATGATTCTTCTTCCGGATCAAAATCAAAAGTCGGTTTACGATGCAGAGATAGCTCCATATTTGAAAGAGGGGGATACTCTCGCATTCGGACATGGGTTCAATATTCACTACAAACAAATCGTTCCTCCGCAAAATGTTAACGTTATGATGATTGCACCAAAGAGTCCCGGACATCTTGTAAGACGGACATATGAACAGGGCAGCGGAACACCATGCTTAATTGCCGTACATCAGGATTACAGCGGTAATACAAAAGATTTAGCTCTTGCGTGGGCAAAGGGAATCGGAGGCACTCGCGCGGGAGTTATCGAGACAAATTTTAAGGATGAAACGGAGACAGATCTATTCGGAGAACAAGCTGTTCTTTGCGGCGGCTCTGCGCAGTTAATTAAAGCAGGATTTGAAACTCTTGTTGAAGCAGGATATCCGGAAGAACTTGCATACTTCGAATGCATGCATGAAATGAAATTGATTGTTGATCTTTATTACGAAGGAGGATTATCAAGAATGAATTTCTCTGTTAGCGATACAGCAGAGTATGGCGGAATGACACGAGGAAGCAGGATCATCACTGCTGAAACAAAGAAGGAAATGAAAAAAATTCTAGAAGAAGTTCAAGACGGAAGATTCGCTAAGGAATGGCTTGATGAATATAATAATGGTCAGCCGAATATGAACCAGCTTAGAAAAGATAATAAAGAACACCCTATTGAAGTTATCGGCTCTAAACTTCGCGGCATGATGAGCTGGTTAAAGAAGTAACTATTAACTCTGAACAAAGTGTTGAATACAAATTTGGAGAATAGATGTACAAAATAACTTTACTCCCCGGTGATGGAATTGGTACGGAAGTAACAAACTCTGCCGTTCAAGTGATGAAAGCTGTTGCCGGACATTTCAAAATTGAATTGCAGTTTGAAGAAAAATTAATAGGCGGCTGTTCTTATGATGAGCATGGTTCGCCATTAATAGATGATACTCTGAAAACATGCCTAAACTCCGATGCGATATTTCTTGGCGCGGTCGGAGGTTATAAATGGGAAACTCTTCCTCATAATTTGAAACCGGAAGCAGCGTTACTCAAACTTCGCAAAGAACTTGGTTTGTTTACAAATATTCGTCCGGCAAAAATTTATAAACCTCTAATCGATTCTTCTTCGCTCAAAAAGGAAGTTCTTGAGGATGTTGATTTTGTTGTTCTTCGCGAGTTAACAGGCGGAATTTATTTCGGTCAACCAAGAGGTTTTGATAATGACCATGGATTCAACACAATGGTTTACACCAAAGAAGAAGTCGAACGAATTGCTCACATGGCTTTTAAAATTGCCAGAGGAAGGGATAAAAAAGTTACATCTGTTGATAAGGCAAACGTTCTTGAAGTATCTCAATTCTGGCGGAATGTCGTTCATCAAGTTCATAAAGAATATGAAGATGTTCAGCTTGTTGATATGTACGTTGATAATGCGGCAATGCAGATTGTGCGCAATCCAAAACAATTTGATGTTCTACTCACATCCAATCTTTTTGGTGATATTCTTAGCGATATAGCCGGAATGATAACGGGAAGTTTAGGAATGCTGCCATCCGCAAGTTTAGGAACAAAATATGCTATGTATGAACCTGTGCATGGAAGTGCTCCTGATATTGCAGGGCAGAATAAGGCTAATCCTTTAGCGGCGATATCTTCAACGGCGATGATGTTTGATTATACATTTAAGATGAAGGAAGCGGCCAATATAATTGAGGCAGCTGTTACAAAAACATTAGATCAAGGTTTTCGCACAGTTGATATTTATTCTTCAGGATTGACTCAAGTGTCAACTGATGATATGACAGATCGTGTCATTCAAAATTTATTTTAATAAAACCACCCTTTGAATTCTACTCTTTAATAATGAGAGTGACACAGGTGAAGGTTAAGGAGAAAACAATGAAAGAAAAGATCCTCATTTTCGATACAACATTAAGAGATGGCGAACAATCTCCCGGTGCATCATTAAATGTTTACGAAAAAATTGAAATAGCACGACAGCTGGCGAAACTAAATGTTGATATAATTGAAGCAGGTTTTCCTGTTTCCTCTCCGGCACAATTTGAAGCAGTCAAAAGAATTGCCGATGAATCTCCAAAAATTATTGCCGGTTTATGCCGGGCGAAAGAGATAGATATTAAAACCGCCTTCGATGCGCTTAAGAATGCAAAGTTCCCGCGTATTCATACTTTTACCAGCACCTCTGATATTCATATTCTTGGAAAGTTTGGTGATGCTAAATACGGCGTAACATTAGACGAGAAACGTAAGACTGTACTCAAAATGACTTACGATTCGGTCGCTTACGCGAAAACATTTACAAGCGATGTTGAATACTCTGCGGAAGATGCCGGTAGAACTGATATTGGATATTTAGCAGATATAATTGAAACTGCAATTGAAGCGGGGGCTACGACGGTGAATATTCCTGATACAACCGGATACACTTTCCCCTCCGAGTACGGTTTCAAAATTGCTGAATTAAAACGCCGGGTTAAAAATATTGATAAAGCAGTCATAAGCGTTCATTGCCACAATGATCTTGGACTTGCGGTTGCTAATTCAATTTCCGCGATTCAAAATGGCTCTCGTCAAGTTGAATGCACAATTAATGGAATTGGAGAACGAGCGGGTAATGCCTCTCTTGAAGAACTTGTAATGGCGCTGCGTGTCCGGCAGGATATTGTTGATTACTATTCCGATATAGACATTTCCGAAATTTTTAACACAAGCAGAATGGTTAGCGGATTTACAGGAATAGTTGTTCAGCCGAATAAAGCTATTGTCGGCGAGAATGCTTTCGCTCATGAAAGCGGGATTCATCAAGACGGAATGCTTAAAGATAAATCAACCTATGAAATTATGACTCCCGAATCTGTAGGCGTAAATAAAACAAAAATTGTCTTGGGAAGACACTCCGGCCGCCATGGCTTGAAAGCAAGATTAAATGAACTCGGTTATCATCCGAACGAAAATGAGTTACAGAAGGTTTATGAAAGCTTTCTTGTTCTCGCGGATAAAAAGAAAGAGGTGTTTGATGATGATTTGCGGGTTTTAATGGGGGATGAAATCTACAAAGTGGAAGAGTTATACGAACTTCAATATCTCCACATCAATTCCGGTACTGATACAATTCCAACCGCGACGGTCTCTATAAAAGAGAATGACAAAGTCTATCAAGAGTCATCGATTGGAGATGGTCCTGTTGACGCAAGTTTCAACGCAATTGAAAAAGCTCTTAAAATAAAACCATCAGTTGAATCTTATAACGTTCGTTCAGTTACAGGCGGCAGACAAGCGATGGGAGAAGCTATTGTAAGGATAAGAAGTAATGAAAATTCTTTTACGGGAAGAGGTGTTTCAACGGATATTATTCAAGCGAGTGCGAAAGCATATTTACAAGCTATTAACATGATGAAAGTTTATGAAGAAAGTACTTTGGAAGTAACAACAGAAAATATTTCACTGAAATAAAATCACCGCTACTTCTCCCTTAAAAATTAAATGGAAAAAGCGGTTAGTCCTAAGTGAGAAAGGATCTTAAAATGGGAATGACAATAACAGAAAAAGTATTTGCGAAGGCCTCAAAGAAATCAAACGTAACTCCGGGTGAAAGTGTTTGGCTGGATGTAGATGTATTAATGACTCACGATGTTTGCGGACCGCCCACAATTGCAATTTGGAAAAAGGAATTTGGAGAAAATGCAAAAATATGGGATAAGCAAAAGCTCGTAATCTTTCCAGACCATTACATCTTTACAAAAAACACACACGCGAATAGAAATGTAGATTTACTTCGTGAGTTCGCAAAAGAATATGATTTACCAAATTACTATGATGTTGGCACTGAGAGATACAAAGGTGTTTGCCACCTAGCTCTTGCCGAGGAGGGTTACAACGTTCCTGGTACAGTTCTATTTGGCACAGATTCACATACATGCACATCCGGTGCATTCGGAATGTTCGCGACCGGAGTAGGGAACACAGATGCGGCATTTATTTTAGGTACAGGAAAAATTTGGGAGAAAGTACCGGAATCTATCAAGTTTACATTTAATGGTAAGATGCCGGAATATCTTACTGCCAAAGATTTGATTCTTCAAATTCTCGGAGACATAACAACAGATGGCGCTACGTACCGCGCAATGGAATTTGATGGGGAAGCAATTTCATCCATGAACATGACGGAAAGAATGACTTTAACAAACATGGCAATTGAAGCCGGCGGAATGAATGGAATCATCGCAGTTGATGATGTTACAAGAAACTATCTGAAAGAAATTGGCGTTACACAATTTGCTGAGTTCGCAAGTGATGGAGATGCAGTTTATCATTCCAGCTACAAATACAATGTCGAATTAATGGAACCCCTGGTTGCAAAACCTCACAGTCCGGATAATAGAGACAAAGTAAAAAACGTTGAAGGCACATCATTGACTAAATGTTATATCGGTTCTTGTACGGGTGGTAAACTAACAGATTTTCAATATGCGGCAAAGCTGCTGCTTGGGCAAAAAGTTAAGGTAACAACTTTTGTTGTTCCGGCTAGTACTCAAGTGGCCAAACAGCTTGAGGAAGAGACAATTAGCGGAGTATCTCTTAAAGATATTTTTATTAATGCCGGGTGTATAATTGCGGAATCATCCTGCGCAGCTTGCTTAGGTGGACCTTCAGATACAATCGGGAGGAGTACGGACGGAGATGTTGTAATCTCAACAACCAACAGAAATTTCCCGGGCAGGATGGGAAGCAAATCTTCACAAGTTTACTTGGCATCTCCGCTCACAGTTGCCGCCTCTGCGATAACAGGGGAAATTACCGATCCACGAAAATTTTTGTAGAAGGAATAGAAATGGAAAATACAATTATAGGCAAAGCATACGTTCTCGGCGATAATATCGACACAGATCAAATAATTCCGGCGGAACATTTGGTTTACAGTACAAGTGATCCTGAAGAATTAAAAAAGTATGGGCATTTTGCATTATCAAGTGTTCCGGCTGAAAAAGCCGGACTGCCGAATGGGAGAGTGCCCTTCATCGAAGGCGAAAACTTTCAATCCGAGTACAGTGTAATTATAGGCGGCTCAAACTTTGGATGCGGCTCATCGCGCGAACATGCGCCTCTTGCACTCCAAGTTGCCGGTGTAAAAGCAATCATAGCCGAATCTTATGCTAGAATCTTTTACCGCAATTCGGTTGATGGAGGATTTCTAGTTCCTTTTGAATCCAAGGAGAAACTAAAATCAGTAATTAAAACCGGTGATGAAGTTGAAGTTGATTTGGGAACTAATAAAATCTTAAATCGAACAAGTGGAGAAGCATACCAGCTTCGTTCCCTTGGCAGCGTTTATGAAATTGTAAAAAGCGGCGGTCTATTTAATTACGCACGCGAAAATAAAATGATTTGAAGAAGAGCAAGAATAGTTACACAAACTTATATCAGTGAGAAAAAAATGGAAAAGAAGCTTATAGAACTTTTTGATACCACATTGAGGGATGGAACACAAGGTGAAGCAGTTAATCTTTCGGTGCGTGACAAAATTAGTATTGCACACAAATTAGATGAATTTGGTATTGATATTATTGAAGGCGGATGGCCGGGCAGTAATCCCCGGGACGAAGAATTCTTTAACGTCATTCAAAAATCAAAATTGAGTCATGCATCTATTTGCGCGTTCGGTTCTACAGCGAGATTTCCGGATAAGGTAGCAAGTGATGCAAATCTAAACGCTCTTCTCAAGGCTGAAACTAAGTACGTCTCAATATTCGGTAAGACTTGGAAATTCCATGCTGAAGTCGGATTGGGTTTAACTGAGGAAGAAAACGAAGTTTTGATTTACAACTCCGTAAAATTTTTAAAGGAACATGGAAGAATAGTTGTATTCGATGCCGAACATTTTTTTGACGGGTATAGAGTAAGCCCATTATTCGCACTTAAAATGTTAAAAGCTGCCGAAGACGCCGGAGCCGATGTACTAACTCTCTGCGACACAAACGGAGGCTCACTTCCTCATCAAATTAAACATGCTGTGGAGGAGGTCAAGAAAAGAACTAACAGACCGATTGGTATCCATACCCATAATGATGGTGAACTTGCCGTTGCAAATTCTTTAACAGCAATTGATGCGGGCGCTTCTCATGTACAAGGAACAATAAACGGAGTAGGAGAACGATGCGGTAATGCAAACTTAGTCAGCATTATTCCAAACTTATTGTTAAAGATGAATTGCACTTCAAAAAAAGAGATTCGTTTGGAGCAGCTTACATCACTTTCCAATTATGCGTTTGAGACGATGAATTTGGTCCCAAATATTCGCGCTGCGTTTGTGGGTAAATCCGCTTTTGCCCATAAGGGAGGAATTCATGTAAGCGCAGTGCTTAAGGATAGCAGAATGTATGAGCATCTTGATCCTACTCTTGTAGGTAATTCTCAACGCGTTCTTGTTTCCGATTTATCCGGCCAGAGCAATATAAGATATAAAGCAAAAGAATTTGGCGTTGATGTTTCCGACAACACCGAGTTCAGTAAAAAACTTGTTTCGCATATAAAAGAATTGGAATTTGACGGTTATCAATTTGACGGAGCGGAAGCGTCTTTCGAATTAATCCTTCACTCAGAACAAAATGAATTTACTCCTTTCTTCAAAGCACTTGATTCAAAAGTCAATGTTACATTTGACAGCGAGAAGCGTCACAAAGCCGACGCGGTTCTCAAAATTGAAGTGAATGGAGAAATTGAACATACGGCAGCTGATGGCAACGGTCCCGTGCAGGCATTAGACAACGCGCTTCGCAAAGCATTAGTAAGGTTTTTCCCGGAAGTATCATTAATCAAACTTGTTGATTATAAAGTGCGTGTACTTGATGAAAAGGATGGTACAGGTGCCAAGGTTCGGGTACTGATTCAATCTAGCGACGGAGTTGATACCTGGTCAACAGTCGGAGTTTCAGAAAATATAATTGAAGCCAGCTGGCAAGCTCTATGCGACAGTATAAATTATAAGCTTTTCAAAATTAAGAAAGAGAAAGCTGTCTGTGCCGGTTAATTAGCAACTGGGAAATTATAATTTTTCCAGTTTAGCATTTGAAGAAAAGAATATTTGTTTTAAGCTGAAGCATCATCAGGGAGTAGATTTTTATATAACTCCAATTCATATTTCCATACATCAATTGAAAAAGTTTGAAAATCATTAGGAGAAAGAACTATGTGGATTAGCATAGGCGTTATAGTGTTGGTGGCAGTAATTTATGCTTTTTATGAATACCGGTTGCGCAAACCCGATCAGATAATTCTGTTTGAATCAATGGGGAAAATCGATTTTCGGAAAAGTCGTTTTTATCCACGGCATTTTAGTCTCGCATTATCGAATACAACTCATTCAACTCAAATGAATGTTGATGCAGCGGCAAAAGGTAATCTGGATATTAAAATCAAACTTTCTGTAACTGTTGCTACGTCACTTAAGAATATTTCTACACTGATCCGTGTTGGCGGATGGAATACTAACGCTTTAGTAAAATCAGCAAAGGAATTAGAACTTATAATTCAAAATCAGGTGAAGGAATACACAGAGAAATATGGAATTGAAAATTTGTCCTCCGAAAATATCTCTATCTATCTGAATGATAAGATTAATGGACAGTCAGATAAATATGGCTTGGAAATTATTTCACTCACGGTGCAATCTTTTGAAGCACTCGATCCTGAAATATCGGATGCATTGCGCCGGCAGGAATCAGCAAGAATTATTGAGCAGACAGAATTATTAAATCAAAAAGCGAGAATATCAGCTGCCAAAACCAAACTTAAAGCTGATGAAGAAATAGCTGTGATGGAAAATGAACTGGAGCTAAAAAAATATGAACTGAAAAAAACAGAAATGGAGAAAGAATCCGAACTAGCTCAGCATCGATTGGAAGAAGAGTTGAAAAGAAAAAGAATGCAGCTCGAGT
The DNA here is from genome assembly GCA_947085815.1 of uncultured Ignavibacteriota bacterium. Classification (GTDB taxonomy): domain Bacteria; phylum Bacteroidota; class Ignavibacteria; order Ignavibacteriales; family Melioribacteraceae; genus Fen-1258. Next base: position 143,554 of record CAMTXU010000007.1, read on the forward strand.
TTGACAATCAAGAATTGGATTTGTTAAAGAAAAATCCAGAGCTATTAATGCTGACTCCTCAGGCCGCAAGATTAGCAGAAGCAAGCCAATCATTGAAAAACGCAAGGACTATTGTTTCCCTTTCTCCGAACGATATTTCTCAAGGCTCGGATTTAATAGGAATGTTTCAAAAATTTTTCCAGAATGCAGTTAACAACTCTACTCCAAAGAACGAAGACAAAAAAAAATAAAAGCTAATATTTCTTAAATGACAGAACAGATAAATTCCATAGAATATTTTAGACTCAAACCGATAAAAGCAGCAAGAGTCTCGGAGGTGAGTGAAGCAACCGCCTCTTCACCCGTCGCAGCTGAAGAGCGAGTGAATTTCCATATCGGCAACCCCGTGCAGGATAATGCGCTATCTTCTGCGTTTTTAAGAATTATTCTCGGGCTGAGTGTTGAAGATCAAAATTTGACTGAAACTAGTCTTCAAAAAATCAGAGAGGAATTAGGGTGGGAGGAAGAGGATAATAGCAAGCTTCAATTCTTTCTTGACTTGATAAAAAAGAGTGCTCCTTATATGCCGCGCGGCGGGTTCGATAAAAAAAATCCAAACTTCCTTATAAAATATTTCAACGAATGGTTAATCAAAAATCAGCAAGAACCGTTGTCCTATGATTTGGGCGAAACCTCAGGTAAAAGGGAAATCATACTTTCTTCGGGAGGAGTTTATGAAGTAATACGGCTCTTATTCCATTCGTTATCAAATTTTTTAATTCATTTGCCAGCAACTATTTATCCTTACGGCATTGCACTCCCGGAACATTTGAAGACTTTTGCAAATCTGAATATCAAGAACGATTCTTATCATGGGGAAAAAATGATCTTGAATCTTCAAGAGAACTTTAACCAGTCGCCCCGAGTTCCGGCATTCCTTTTATTAGGTAAGAACTTAAAAGAAGAGACAAGAAGAAAACTGCGTCTTATGAGTTTGGAGTTTCCACTGTTTTTTGTTGAGATCAACAATGCACCAAATCATCTTTCTATTGCTCGCGAGGCAAAGATGATTAACCGTGTTTTAAGAATATTAACACCTGGAATATTTTCCCCGTCACTTAATAATTTATCCACTGTGTTCTTAGCAGGAAATGCGGATTTTATCAGAATAATAGAAACGGTGCAGTTTCAACTTAAAGGTACTCCTTCTGCCTCTGAGGTAGAACTACTTTCATTTATTTTGAACGAGAAGAATTTTAATAGTGACTCAACAATAAAAGAGACAGTAATAGATAATGAACCTGTATATGAAAATATTAACACAAAAATTGACAGTGTTAGGATTGCAAAAAATTATATAAATGATACGGAAGAAAAGATTGCGCGAATCGTAGAAAAAAGATCTGAGCAGATTGAAAATATTCTTGATAGAATGGCATTTCATGATAGCTATTTATCAAAAAGAATAAAAAAAATATCATCTCTCTATTCTTATGATCTGTTGTCAAAGAATGACTCAAAGGAGTTGTTAAATCAATTTGTTGAGAATATCCATTCCCAAGAATGGCTTGATGAGTTATTGAACAGTTTTCTGGTATCGTTTGTGAAACACCACCCTGAATATAAAATCTCAAACTGCATCGCCGTTAGCGGTTCCTCAAGAACCGGACTTGGACTATTAGGCTTTCACTGCGGAATAAAAGAAGTGATAATTCCGGATTTAAGCTGGACTTACGAACATTGCTTTCCCTCGGTTTTGGTTGTACCACTTAAGGATGATTATGAACTCGATGTTGATGCACTAATTGATTTAGTAAAGAAAAAACTAGCGCAAGACCCTAAGTGGAAAACTTATGGGGCGGTAGTTCTTAATAATCCGCATAATGCTACCGGCCAGGAATTCAGCAGTGAGTCAATTACACGTCTTATAAAATGGCTGCTCGAAAGAAAAATATTTATTGTTGATGATTTGTCATATCAAAACGTTGAACCGGCTGACAGGTTAAGAGAGATCAAAACAATCCGTCAATTAGCCGATGAGCTGCAAGAGTCAGGCTATTTGAGCGCTGAAGAGACTGATTATCTTATCACGGTACATTCGGTTTCTAAGACCGACTCCCTGGCAGGCGCCCGTTTATCTGTAATGGAAATACGTCACACAGAGATTTACAAAAAATTTATTGAGATTAATTCAACAATTCAGCCTAATGTGGCGGCTCTATTTTTAACATACCTATTCTATAGAAATAGAGAGGAAACCGTCAATTCATATTGGCGATTGCGTAATAAAATATTTGCCGATAGAATGAATTCACTACAGGAAGCAGTTAACATATTGCCAGCTGAGAGAAACCTGTTTGATATTAATATTAAATCACCCAAAGGCAGTATGTATCCGCAGATGATAATAGAGAAGCTTCCTGTTGGATTATCACTCGACTGGCTCGCATCCGGATTAGCCCGGCAAGGAATTGGTCTTCTGCCTCTATCAACATTTGCCCGCACAGAAAAAGGATTTGAAACAGGGAGAAAAACTTTCCGGTTAACACTCGGCGGTATAGACAATGCTGAAATTCTATTAAAGAAAACACGCAGAGTGCTGATAGATCTTAATAGAATGATTGCGGAAGAATCTTCAAATTACAGTCGAAAGAAACTTATCACACATTCTCAGAGTGAAAAAAAATCTCTCTCGGTCACAGAATATCACGATAACTGGAATAACATTGAACAAAGGATATTAAATATATCCACAGAAAAAGTTCGAATAGTACTCAACAATCATCATCCGGAACTGCGGGGTCAAGGTTACGAAAAACAATTTAAGGAGGAATTTCTACCAGAGAGACTTTCATTGTTCAAGCAAAGATTCCGGGAAAGATTGAGCATAGCTTTCGAATTGATGGAAAAAGCATTGGCTGATAAGGGCAAAAATCTAATAGAAACACTTAAGAAAGAATTTTATAAAGACAATCTTGAAAGAAGAAAGAGCGCGTTTAAGGAAAGGTTATACGACCGTACTGTTCACCCCACACAGATGTATTCTCTAAAAGTAGAGATCCTATTTGAAGAATTGATCGAGCGTGTGATCAAGAAAAAAAACATCATGGAAGTTCTCATTAATAAATCTTCCGAAGAGTTGATAAATGAATTTCTTGGATTAAATGTTGCAATTGTATCGAGTGAGGAGCCTGTTGAACTTTTGATCGACTTGAAATCATTTCTTGCCGCGGAGAATTACACTAAACTTTATTCCAGCCATTCATTTCAGGCATTCCATTCTTTCTGGGGAGATTGGGATGGGAGTAACCGCCCATCCGGTCAAGGGCATAGTTTAGTTGCATCGGTCGTGATTGAAAATATTGCCCGCCAATCGAGTTTACTGCGACTCCTTTTAAATAGTGAAAGCTCGGTTAAAATTGATTCGGCTCTATTGAGCGAAATTGAAAAATTTCCAGAAACGAATGCCAAATTTTCAAAACTACTGAACAAGATTACAATTCTTACTCATCAACTTGAAAAAAGATACCGCGGAATTCTTCCATTCAATGTTAAACCGGGAAAGGTTAGACAATTGGGAATGAAACTCCGTTTAGCTCAAGATCCGCTAACCTCACTATGGCATCATAATGATCGACTTGAAAGGAAAATGATTGAACTTCGTATACAGCGGAGGAATACACTTGAATACTATTTTTCATTGAACAAACGGATCAGAAAAACTCTCCATTCATTACTGCCGTCCATTGAAAAGAATATCGGCAATAGTGAGCTGTTGTTGGAAGCCTGTATGTATAGAGATTTATTGAAACGGTTTATCATCACTCCGCGTATTCATCAGAAAATGGTAACTGCTCAAGATCAATTTGCGATGGATACAACGATTCACAACATTTACGAGATAAACGAGATTGCAGATAAGTATGACAATCCGGGTATGATATTAGCTCTGCAGGTGAGTATGTCTACAAAACCGGAAGCATTAATATCGCTGGATAGAAAGATTCGCTCACGTCGTGAACAAAATCAGCCTAACAATCGAAAGACCGAGAAGCCCGGTCTCTGGCTGATTCCGCTGTTTGAAGATATTGATGCCGTGAACAATTTGAATAATTATCTCAATAAGATGTGGGAATATTCTCTTCAAAGCCGAAGACTGAATCAGGAGACAAACGAAAGATTTGCTGAAATTATTTGTGAGGTTTTTGTTGCCGGTTCAGATCTGAGCCAGCAGGTTGGTCAGGCTTCTGGGATGATTCTCTACAAAAAAGCTAAGTACGAATTAACCTCGTGGCTTGCCGAGAAAGGATTGTCGGGCAAGATTAGAATGAAATTGGGAAGCGGTGAACCAATGCAGCGTCAAGGCGGTTATTATTCAACTGTTGCCGGAATGGCGGCTTTTTTAACTTCATTGGATTCTCAGAGACGATTTTTGAATTATTTAAACGAATCAACTAAAAAAAGTACCGAATATGCTACGACTCCTCTGATGGGTGTCTTTAGCGGTGGCGATCTTCGCACATTTCAAAGCGGAGTTTCCGAAAAATTTAGATATATCCCTACATCTGAATTATCTCAATTGCTGTTTCATATAAGTGAATCACAAAAGTTTTACGAAACCGAAATTGTCAGAGCAGGCGAACCGCTTGTTGAAACACGGCTCCAATTTAGATCACGCGGTCTGCATGAACTTGAAAGACTCACAATCGGACGAAAGGATAATTTGTTCGATCAGTTTTTATCAATCTCAACTGAGAACTTCAGACAAATATTGTATGGCAGAGAGGAAGACGTCTTTGGCATTCACATTATATCCTATTTCATTGCCAGAACAACACCGCCATTAAGAGACAGACCTACAATTCGTCCCGGACATGGAGTTTCCGGAAATGCTGGTCAGAAAATTCTTGAAAAAATTGCCGAGACAATACCTTTTTCCCGTTACGGAAGTTTATTGAGGGCGATCTCACATAATCAATCTCAAACTGCCGTACTTGGAATTAATCAATTAACCACGGGACTGTTTAGAGCACTAGATGTTTTTTCTCAAAAAGAATTTGCAGAGGGAGAAGCTCTTTCACTTATAGAAAATCGTATTTTACCAAACTTGCCGGTTTATGAAATTTTACACTCATTGAGAATTTACCATGATGTAGATCTGATTTATATGAATAGACTGGAGAAGGGTTTCCCCGCGGCTAATTCCGCATTCTTAGCTCTGCGCGAAGATATTGATTCGATGAAAAAATATATATATCTGTTCCAGCGTGAATTATTAAGAAGACACGGATTAGATGTATCCGATTTCTTCGAGGCGGGCAAATTCATCTCCAATCTGTTGCCAACTCTGCGCCCGGATTTAGCTGTTCTTCTTCAATCAAATCTGTTCAATACAGACCTTGAAATTTTATTGTCATCAATCAACGGCAATATTGATCCGGGATGGGTAGATGAAGTGAATAGTCTACTTGCAATACCGGAAAAAGTAAAATTGTGGCGTGAAAAAATTTGGGTTCTGCTCGAACAGCCGGTTCTTCAGAGGGTGGCCAGTTTTTCGGAATTGGCAATTGCTCTACACTCATTATCATCTAATAACGCGACTAAGGAATTACCCTTCGCACCGAAGAAGGTAAAATTATCTCCCGAAATATCCAGCTTTATGCAGATGTCCGGCGATGATAACATGCATCAATTTCTTGCCGCCGCTTTTGAATATCTGTCAACTGTCTCTGAGGGAATGGTTGAGGTGCCGATAAATATTGTGCGGGCAATAAAAGAGGTGGAAAGAATAATTAAAATTGAAGAGCAAGCACTCAATTTGAAGCAACAGGATCTATTAAGATTTTACCTGTTGCAGATTGCACATCTTACCGGCGAGAACGGTTGATAAACAAACAACGAACATTAGCAAAAGTATTCAATAAATATTCCGAAGAGTTCATCATGTATTCAAAAAGCGAAATAGTAAAACAAGAATTTCACGATGCGTGCGGTATCGGGTTCATAACTGAAATTTCCGGCAAACCTAGCCGGCGAGTGATTGATCTTTCAATTGAAGCGTTAAAAAATATGTCCCACCGCGGTGCTTCCGGATCAGATGAACGAACAAGCGATGGAACCGGACTTCTTACAGATATTCCATACAAGTATTTCAAAATTGTATTGGAAGCAGAACTCGAAAAGAAAATTGGAAATGATAATCTGGGCATTGCAATGGTTTTCACTTCCGAAGAGGAAATGCCGCATATTGAAAATAAATTTTTGGAATTATCAACTAAACTGAAGATTAACTATCTAGGAACGCGGCGGGTACCCACAAATAACGCGGTACTGGGAGAACTTGGTAAAACTACTCTTCCGACAATTGTTCAATTCTTCTTTTCCGGCGTTGATCAGAAAAAATATAGTTTTGAAACGCGTCTTTATATTTTACGGAAATCGGTTGAACAGTTAATTCACAAAAACGGATTTGAAACTTATATCTGTTCTCTCTCCAGCAAGACTATTGTGTACAAAGGAATGATGAAGCCTAATCAGCTTTCAAGGTTTTATCACGATCTAAACCAACCCGAATATGAAGTAAAGGTTGCCCTTTTCCATGAAAGATTCTCTACTAATACTATCTCAAGCTGGAGTATGGCCCAGCCATTCAGAATGCTAGGACATAATGGAGAAATTAATACTATCAAAGGAAATCGGTTATGGATGCAGACACGCGAGGCAACCATAAAGTCGGACTTCTGGGAAGAGCATCTTAATTTATTAAAGCCAATCGTCTCTGAAACTGGAAGCGACTCTTATTCTTTAGATAACATTCTTGAATTTCTCGTTCATAGCGGAAGAAGTTTATTCCATAGTGCTATGATGCTGATTCCTGAACCATACATATTTGATAACAGCATGGAGGAAGAGCTAAAAGATTTTTATATCTATCATGAAAATCATATTGAACCATGGGATGGACCGGCAGCTCTTGTATTTACAGACGGCGATATAGTTGGAGCAAAATTAGACCGGAACGGTTTGCGGCCGTTGCGCTATACAATGACTAAAGACGGTTTAGTAATAATGGCTTCAGAAGCCGGCGTTGTTGATATTGAGGAAGAAAACATTTTACTGCACCATCACATGAAGTCGGGAGAGAATTTTGCAATAAGGCTCGACGGTAGCGGTATAATGACAAATAAAGAGATTACCGAAAATGTCGCTCGAAATGATAAATATTCCGAGAAGGTTAAGAGCCATCTATCCGCTCTCGAAAGAGGAGACGATTTTGAGGAGTTCGGCGAATTCGCTTTTCCGGAGGGAGGGTTCGATAAACGGCTGCGTGTTGCATTCGGAATTGATAAGGAGGATCTTGACCGCTTCATAATTCCGATGGCGGAAAGCGGAAAAGAATCTGTTGGCTCAATGGGAGATGATACGCCCCCGGCATTTGTTTCAACGCAGAAGAGAAAATTTTACGATTACTTCAAACAGCACTTCGCTCAGGTTACCAATCCTTCAATCGATTCAATTCGTGAACGATATGTGATGAGTTTATACAGATACATTGGTAGTGAAAGCGATCTTCTCAGTGACGCCAATGCCTTCGGCGGGGCGATACGGATTGACAGCCCCGTACTATCTCCGCGCGAGGTAAATCTGCTTCTCGATAGACATCACTGGTTTCCGCATGTAATTGTAAAATGTCATTTCAATATTAATGATGATCTATCAAAAAGAATTGAGGAGATAAGGACAGAATGCGAAAACGCCGTGCTTAATGGTGCAAAAATAATTTTTCTATCCGATGAAGGATTACAACCGAATCATGTTCCGATCCCCATGCTGTTGGTAGTATCTGCGGTGCATCAATATTTGATAAAGAAAAAATTAAGAAACAATTGCGCGCTTTTAAGTTTTACAGGTGATGTTATTGAAGACCATCATGTTGCATGTCTGGTAGCCTTTGGGGCAAGCGCTGTATATCCATATATGGCATACGAACTGATTCGTGAGAATTTTAAAGATGAAAATTGGATTGCGAAACTTAGCAATTACCGGAACGCCTTGGAAAAGGGACTTCTTAAGATAATGGCTAAGATGGGAATATCTACAGTCAGCAGTTATCACGGAAGCATGCTTTTTAACGCGATTGGAATTTCTCAATCACTTATTAATGAATACTTTCCTTCCATTAAAAGTGCGTTGGGCGGAATCGATTTGACTCTTCTTAAAAAATCGCTGGTCGAAAATAGTGAAAAAGCGTTTTCAGAAAATATTGAACTCGATGAAATAGGAAGATTCAAATTCCGTAAAGGGGGAGAAGCGCACGGATTTTCTCCATCAACATTTAAAAAGATTCATAATGTTTCTCAGAACCTGAACAAGACTATCATTGATGATGAACAGCCGGTTTATATTCGGGATTTTTTTGAAATCATAAAACGAAATCCAATTCCGGTAGAGAAGGTTTATTCCTCAGAAGAAATATTAAAACAATTTGGACTCGGAGCTGTTTCGTTCGGAGCCATTTCCGAAGAGACACACCGTACATTAGCACGTGCGGCATCAATGCTTGGTATGAGAAGCAATACCGGCGAGGGAGGAGAGCAGAAAGACCGTTACAGTACTTCCAATCCGGATAAAAGTGAGAACTGTTACACGAAGCAAGTTGCGAGCGGAAGATTTGGAGTTACAACTTCATATTTAACAGCGGCTAGGGAAATACAAATTAAAATAGGGCAGGGGGCTAAACCCGGCGAGGGTGGGCAATTGCCAGGAGAAAAAGTGACCCTTTCGATTGCAAACAACCGGCATACAACACCAGGTGTTCCGTTAATTTCTCCACCACCGCATCATGATATTTACAGCATCGAAGATCTCGCCCAATTGATCTACGATCTCAAACAGGTGAATCCAAGAGCTATTATTTGTGTAAAACTTGTATCACAATTTGGAATTGGAATAATTGCATCGGGGGTTGTTAAAGCCGGAGCCGACGTAATATTGATTAGCGGTAATGACGGAGGAACCGGCGCCAGTCCTCTCGGTTCATTGAAACATACCGGACTTCCTTGGGAACTAGGTCTTTCGGAGGTACACAGAACTTTAACCCAGAACGGTTTAAGGGGTATGGTAACTCTTCGTGTTGACGGCGGATTGAAAAATGCACACGATGTTGTGATTGCATCTTTGCTTGGTGCTGAAGAATATGATTTCGGTACCTCAGCCTTGGTGTCTGTTGGATGTGTTATGGCAAGACAATGCCATCTAAACACATGTCCGGTTGGAATCGCAACTCAAGATCCTGAACTCAGAAAAAAATATAAAGGTAAACCGGAACATCTGGTAAACTTCATGAAAAACATTGCCGAAGAGACTAGACTACTTCTTTCTGAGATTGGAGTCGAAAGTCTTACCGGAATTATTGGGCGTAATGATTTACTGAAGGGAAATAATCAGTATAAAAAACTGCTTGAAGAAAAAAATATCGATCTGTCAATTCTATTTGCAGAAGAAGAAAAACAAAATTTCTTTTTTGATTGCAGTAAAAAAATAAAATTACCTGCAGCCAAATTCGAACAGCATTTCGCTGAAGGTATTAAAGATGAAGTTCTTCCAGCAATTATGACCCATGGAAGAGTTATTATAAACAGAAAATTAAAAAATACGGATAGAGCGGTCGGCAGCAGAATATCCGGACTTATTTCATTTTTATATGGGCCGAGTGAATTTAAAGGCTACATACAATACCGTCTGGATGGTGCGGCTGGACAAAGTTTGGGCGCTTTCTTAGTAGATAACATGGAACTGCGTCTGAGCGGTGTTGCAAATGATTATGTAGGTAAGGGGATGAGCGGAGGATTGATAACAATTCGATTTCCGAGAACAATACGAAAATCGCTTGAAGGAAACACAATCATTGGAAATGTAGCATTGTACGGCGCAACCGGAGGAGAAATTTTTGTAGCTGGAAAAGCCGGAGAGCGGTTTGCAGTACGAAATAGCGGGGCCGCCGCCGTTGTGGAAGGTGTGGGTAATCATTGCTGTGAATATATGACAAGAGGATTTGTGATTGTATTAGGCGAGACGGGTAAAAATTTCGGCGCTGGAATGACGGGCGGTTTGGCATTTATCTATCATGATCGTGCCTCTATTGAGGAGAATTTGAATAAGGAATATGTAAGAGTCGATCAGTTAAAATTGTGTGATGAGGATTTGATTTACAAATATCTTGTTAATCATGAATTTCATACCGGATCAACAATCGCAAAGTCGATATTAGAAAATTGGGATTGTGAAAAAAACAATTTTGTGAAAATTGTTCCGAGGGCAATCGAGACAGTTAATTATAATAAAATATTCGAAGAGCAGTTCAAAGAGAGAATGCAGAGCGTATTTACACCGGCATAAAGATTATGATCTGAATTGAATGAAGCATGAGGTTGTCACAAAAGTAATCAATTAATCTAAAATAGCCCGCGGATGACAGAGACCTGCCTACCAGATAAACCGGACGGGCAGGGTAAACAGACATGTTTGCAGCAGGCAAGTTTTCGCAGATTATATAAAGGGACTTCTAAGAACAATTGTTTTAAAAAATTTAACCCCGCCAAAGGCGGGACAGAGAAAACTGTGGCATAGCCATCACTTTGTGATAGTTATTCTGGTATAACCATGCCTATGGCAGAAGCGCCCATAATTGAATAATTACTTTTGAGAAAATTTCTCTCTCGTTATATCTCTTTTCAGTTAATCTACACGTAGCTCAAAACCTTCAGGCAAATAGTAACCTTTCTTGATTATCCTATCACCTTCAAATACTGCCCAGGCCGGAGCAGTCTGATGCTTCTTCGTCATCTGCAGTAACTGTTGAGCGCTGTTGGCTGTAAAAATGTAGACAGCTTTCTGAGGATTGTATGGATTTGGAAATGTCGCGTACAAACCATCATCGGTATTGTTATAAAGAGTTCCCATCCAATTGAAAAAGTACTTTCCATTATCTACGCCAAGCTTATCAAATATTTTTTTTGCTAAACTGTTATCGGACGAACCGCCCAGTATAATCAGATCGTTATTGGTTAAATCACTTTCGTCAACTTCGCTGTCTTTCTTAATTGGTTGAAAAACTTCGGTAAATCGATCCGCAACCATTTTCTGATACTTAAAAGCTATTGTGTGGTTGGCTTCAATTTGCTGGGTTGTACCGTAGACAATTAGAGCCGTAGAAAAATCATCAAAAAAGTTTTGATATGTAAAATACTTATCCCGCTGTACCGGAATATCATTTCCGTAATTGAAGATTATATTAGTCGGCTTTTCTTTGAATGAAAGTTCTACAGTTTGGTCCGCACCCTTTACTTCAATTATTTTTACGATCCTTTCTTTTAATAAGTCAACCGCTACTGTTGTAAAGAAGTGATAAGGTTTGCCGCTCTGTTTAACCTGAAGCTTCAGTTTCCAAAGACCATCAACTTGCTCAGCTACGGTACTGAAAGTTAAATTTGGTATATCGTCTCTGTTCAACCATTGCATCGCAAATTCTTTCAACTTCTTACCGGAAAGAAGATCCAGCGAAGTAAGAATATTTTCTGTTGTTACATTTTTTTCTTTGTACTCATCATGAATTTTATTCATGAATGCAGAGAACGTTTTATTGCCCAGCATTAACCGGAGCTGATGCAGCAAGTAAGTAGCTTTTATTCTGGGAATCTGATAGTTGCTGTACCTGTCATAAACTGTTTTAACATCAAGAGGCGCTACGGAACCCTCTTTAGCCATCACATAGAGAAGTCTATAATTAAGTTCCGTTAATTCATCTCTCATATAAGTGAATGCTCCTTCGGATGCAATCGGTGCTTGTTTAAGCAAATTGTAGTATGCCGCTGTTCCGCTTACAAACCAATTCTCTTTTTCACTAGAAGGATAAACTGTTCCTTTCCAGAGAGCTTCTTTATCAAATGAATAAACATCTTTTACATCCAACAGATTATTAGATGGTATAAAAGTTTTAGCAGGAACAGAAGACTTATTCTTAATTTCTTTCATCTTCTCAACAATATAAATGGGGGATGGAGTTGCATAGCCAAGTGTTAAACGGGAATATGCAAATGGAATATCCGGCATGCGTCCGTTTTCCCCGATTATCTGTTCCCGCAGCGTAACCTTACCTATATGCGCTAAGAAAACTAATTGCTCTGCCATTTCCGATGTTGTAATCTTTCCGTCGCATGCGTGTGGACGGTTAAGAGGTGATGACCCCAATACATTTATTCCCCAATGGTGATCAATATTACCTTTATCCTTTTGATAGAAGTTCCAAAAAGCTATATCTCTATTGACCGGTCGCCAAACTATATCATTAGGCGCGTTATCCGGATTCAATACATATTCCTTTCTTACTTCGAGATCTTTATTGTTGTTATTACTCCAATAAAAATCTTTCGCGTTGTTGTACCAATCATTTTTGCTGCTGCGCCAAAGTTTATATTTGTTCGTCCCAAGAAGAAGAATCGCAATTTCATTTTTCTTAACGTCGCCAATCAGCCAATCATTTGAGTACATGCCGTTATTTTTTGTTGTCATGATCTTAACAACATCATCAACGCTGTTTGCATATTGAGCCGCTTTGCGTATCCGGTTGGATTGAGGAATACCCTCGGGATTAAAAGGTGACTGCTGAACGGTTGTTTCACCTATCATAATTCCCGCGCCATTGATATAAAAATCCGCACCGGAGTGAATTCCGCCCGGGTATGTTTGATAAACTAAGCGATTGCCTTCGGATGGAATAACGTCGCATATTACATTCCAATGATATCCGGTATATCCGCCCCACATAAAAAGTTGTCCAAAAACAATCTTACCGTCCTTTGTGGCAGAATTGTTCGCCAGAAAAGAAGAGCACTTGTGGAGTCTATCCGGTACATTAAGATCATCTTCATTAGCAAGAAAACTTTTACCTGTGAGTGGATTAGGAGTAACTCTCAGAGCGCCTCCCATGTAATCCAAATCAATGGCAGAGTTAATTGAAACAATATCCAGGAAATCAACAGGGCGGTCAAAAACTTTTGCACCGGCTTTTGCGGCGCCGTCCGCAATCCCTTTCATTTCGGTTAAATATTCTTCATCGTATTTTCTTAATAAAAGCGCATCGGTTCCAAATCGTCTTTGAGACCACGCCGCGGCTGGGTCGGAAGTATTATCATTAAGGGCAAGCTTATCAATGAAAAGTTTAATTTCCTCAGCCAACAAAAAACCGTATTGGTAACCACGCTGATAAGGTTTTCCTTCGATGTGAACAAAGATCCATCCCTTATCTTCATACCTAAAAGCTGGTCCATGCCATTTTACAGTTTCCATGGGGATGAATTGTGAAATGTCGGTCACTTCTTCAAGCTCAATATCATCAAACCAGGCTTTGCCCAAAGCACTTCCGTTGTATCCTAGATGGAGCTGAATATTATCTTTTGATTTTATTGCTACAAACATTCCCTCAATTTTTTGCCAACCGCTTGTTCCGCCGGCAGTAATTGTGCTGTTTGTAAATGGAAATGATTCCATTGTTAAGCAAGCCGCAACAGATGTAGGATATTGATCAATAGGATTTGTAATTGCGCCTTCGGTTTTTACCCAGCCGCTAAGTTTATAAACGCGCCCAACTTTTAAGTTTACCTCTTCTGATGATATTTTTGTCCTTGTCCATATGTCATGATTTACTTGAATACTTGAAGATCCACCGTGAGCATTAGTATTATCAATTAAAACTTTCCCTTGCGATTCAACTTTCCAACTGCCAGGTAAACCGCTGCTTCCGGTGATTTCAAAATCACCATTGAAAAATTTTATTGGAATATTTTGTGCAGAGATTGCTAAAGTGAATAGTAGAACTATTGTCAATAATCGATTTGTGAATTGGACCATTACTCCCTCTGACTATTTAAAGTGTTGCGAAAAATAGTAATCTTCTCTCTAGATAAAAATCAAATTATTGCGGTTAAGTAGAAGATCTGGAGATAAACTTGAAGGGGACAAACTCGGTTACCTCAATGTTTCCATGAGGATGAATTTAAAATAAAAAACCCCTGCGTGACTTCGACAAGCTCAATCTGACGCCGGGGTTTTCAGTAGAAATATCTGAATACAGATTCTTAAAAAGTAATTTTTCTCTTAGTTCTGTTTGCGTATTCTAAAACGAAAGCACTGGCTACGAAAATGGAAGAGTAAGTACCGGTAATCATTCCTATGAATAAAGCGAAGGCAAATCCGCGTAATATTTCACCGCCGAGGATGATGAGTACAATAATCATGAACATGGTGGAAAGACCGGTAATAATTGTCCTGCTGAAAGTATTGTTGATTGCACGATTCATATTTTCTTCAAGAGGTATAGTTTTGTGAAGTTTTAGATATTCCCTCACTCTATCGAACACAACTACGGTATCATTCATTGAATAACCGATAAGTGTTAAGAACGCAGCAACAACCGTTAAGGTTACCTCGAGATTTAAGCCCGGTATTATACCATATAAGATTGAGAATACACTCAGAGTGATAAGTACATCGTGGAAAAGAGCAATAACGGCACCTATAGCGAAAGAGAATTTAAATCTGAAACCGATGTATATAAGGATCACAACCAAAGCCAGGGCAATTGCTATAACTGCATCTCTCTTTAATTCATTTCCAACTTTAGGTCCAACTTTATCTTCTTTCTCAACCACAAACGGATTGTCTTTAAACTTTTCCGTTAAATTATCTTTAATCCAATCCGAAATACCTAATCGAACTTCAATTCCCTTATTGCTTGGCTCTTCACTTACTTTTGATGCTTGTAATCCGTATGTGAAGAGTTTGTTGCTAACAGCGTTAGCTGCAGCGGAATCCGCAAACTCATAAGTGATGGATTTACTTGAAGAGGATAACACTTGTTTCTCTATTCCGGGAAAGTTTTCATTTATTATCGTTTCAATTCTGGATTTAACTCGTGGTAATACGCTTGCCGGAATTTCCTGTAATTCAGATCTTAACAGAATTCCAGTAGAACCGCCAAAAGTCTTCACTTCAACATCACCTAAACCAATTTTATCAACCTCTTGTCTTACGAAAGAAATATCTATCGGTTTCTGAAATTGGAGAGCAATCTCGGATCCACCCTTAAAATCAATTCCAAAAGATAATCCTCTAACAAGGATATTAACCATTCCTAAAAGAATAATAACTCCCGAGATGAGGAAGAATATCGAGCGCTTACCCATGAAGTCGATATTTATATTTGCAAAAAGTCTCATCTAATTTTTCTCCTAATATTAACCGACATTAATTTTGTAGCCTTTGGTAATCATGAAATCGAAAATAAGTCTCACTAAAACCAATTGACTGAATAAACTTGTTACGATACCAATAATAAGAGTTAATGCAAAACCTTGAACCGGTCCGCTTCCGAACTGATAGAGAATTATACCGGTAAGTAATGTAACTATATTGGAATCGATGATAGCTGAAAGGGAAATCTTAAAACCTGCGTCAACTGCGGCTTTATACGTTTTACCGGTTTTAAGTTCCTCACGGATTCTTTCATAAATAAGAACGTTTGCATCAACTGCCATACCCATAGAAAGAACAACACCGGCAATACCAGGTAATGTTAGTGTTGCCTGAAAAGCGGCAAGGACTCCCATAGTTAAGAGCACTGTCATTATAACTCCAATATCTGCGAATGAACCTGCTGTCTTATAGTAAAAAATCATAAACACTGCTACAAGCAGGTAACCGATCCAGGCAGAATTAAATCCACGACTAATCGAGTCCTGACCGAGTGAAGGTCCAACAACTCTCTGCTCAAGAATTTCAATTGGAGCGGGGAGAGCACCGGCTTTTAATACGATCTCGAGAAGTTTAGCTTCTTCCATATTGGCAGAGCCGGTAATTCTAGAACTGCCGCCTGGTATTTTGCCTTCAATTGTTGGAGCGGTATAAACTTGGTTATCAAGAATAACAGCACATCTCTTGCGAATATTAGCGCCAGTAATTCTTGCCCATTCGCGGGCGCCTTCGTTGTTCATCTGCATTGTAACTTCCGGAGCCGATGTAGTTGGATCAATATTCGCTTGAGCGTCAACAACAACACCGCCGGTTAATTCGGCTTCCTTATTAACCATATACATTCTGAAATATTTAATTCCGTCACTTCCTATTTCCGGCTTAGCATCAAATAGGAATTCAATATTGTCGGGCATAACTTTTTTTACTTCTGGATTTTCGAGTAACGCCTTGATTCTATTGATATCGCTCTCTTTTACAAAAGCATCAGCAATTCTTCCTTGAGGATCTATCAAACGAGCGAGCGTAAAGAAAGGATGTTCTTTAGCGAATTGTTCTTCTGTAAGCTTTTGGTCTTTCTTTGATGTGTCAGTTTGAGTTACAGCTTTCTTTACAGCAGAAGAGTCGATTTTATTAAGACCCGCAATAGCGGCATCAATTTTTTCCATTACAGGGATAGCAAAATCGGCTTCTTTCACCATTTTGAATTCTAGTAACGCTTGCCCTTGCAGCAATTTCTTAGCTTCTTCTTCTCTGGCGATGCCCGGTAGCTGAACAATGATTCTGCGAGAACCTTGTTTCTGAATTTCTGGTTCGGATACACCATACTGGTTTACTCTATTGCTGATAATTTCGATTGCTCTTGTAACGGCATCTGCTTCCTGCTGTTCTAATTTAGAAGCAATAGCATTATCATCTTCGCGGATTGAACCAAAGTATCTGCTCATGCGGATTCCCTTAGCTTTCATCTTGCGAACAAGAATTGTTACAACGTTCTCATCCGAGTTTTTCGCATCTGCTTCTGCTTCTTTTAAAATTTGCGTGAATTGTGCATCGGGGTCTTTAGCTAATTTTTCAAGAAGCTTAGCGGAGTTAACTTCCATAACAAGATACATTCCGCCCTGAAGATCCAGACCGAGCTTTATTCTTTTTTCTCTTGCTGATTTGTATTCAGGAGTATTAACAAGAATACTATCCTTGATTGATGAACGCTTATCTTTTAAGTCTGCAGCACTGATCGTCGGATTGTCCTTTTTAATCTTTGCCTCAAAAGAAGTTAACTTAGTTTCGACTTCTTTATTGTTTCTGGAATCTTGATAAGTTGGATATAGTAGGTAAAGACAGAAAAGAATGGCACCTGCGATCATAATGATTCTGAATCTTAGCTCTTTCATTCTGGTATGTAATTTTAGTGATAGAAATAGTCTAATTATAATACAATAAATAATGAGGCAAGCTCAAAAGTTCTTTCTGATAACTTTGTGGCTTTGTGCCTTATGCCGCAGGCATCCCTTAGGGAGTGGCAATATTTGGTTTTAAGCGAAAAACTAATTTCTTAATAACCACAAAGACACCAAGACTCTAAGAAACACCAAGTAATTGAAGCAGCCTCAAAAAACTAAATGAATCTATTCTCTTACAACCCAAGTTTTAACAATTGCAGAGACACTCGGATGAAGTTTTATAGCTACGCTATAAATGCCAAGAGATTTAATCGGTTCAGTAATTTCAATTTTTCTCTTATCAACATCAAAACCTTTTTCTTTCATTGAATCAGCAATCATCTGGCTGGTCACCGTTCCGAAAATTTTATCTTCTTCACCCACTTTAACAGGTATGGTAATAGATACTTTTTCAATTTCGTTAGCCAGCTTTTGAGCGATGTCTAACTCTTTAGCTTCTTTCTTAAGGATTTGTTTCTTTTCTTCTTCGAGAGCTAAAATATTTCCCTTAGTTGCCTGATATGCAATTTGACGCGGGATCAGATAGTTTCTTGCATATCCATCTTTTACGTTAGCAACGTCTCCAACTTTTCCAAGTTGATCAAAATTTCTTCTTAATATTACTTTCATTACCGCTCCTACTTAACTGCTTCTGAAACAAATGGTAAAATTGCCAATTGACGTGCTCTTTTAATTGCCTGAACTAACTCTCTGTGCTGCTTTGCAGTTAGCCCGGTAATTCTTCGCGGAATTATTTTACCTTGATCGGTAAGAAATCTTCCAAGTTGTTTAGTGTCTTTGTAGTCAATGTAACCATCAATGACTCTTTTGACTTTTTTCTGGTTTTTCATTCTGTCATTTCTCATGATTTGTTACTCTTCATTAAATCTGATTCTTCATCGGTTAAAAATTTATCGAATGAGTTATCTTCATAATCAGCTTCGTCGGATTCAACTACAACATCATCACCATTTCCGGTGGCTTTCGCAAATTTATTGAGGAATTGAATTCTCTTAGCTTTGATCTCAACGATTGTTCGGTTTTTTCCATCTTCAGTTTTGAAAGTTCTGCTTTGGAGTTCGCCATCAATTAAAACAGCACTTCCTTTTTTAAGACGGTCTTTACAACTGTCTGCCAATTTGTTCCAGGCAACAACGCCAACATAGCATACGTCTTCTTGCCATTGATTGCTGCTGTCTTTATATCTTCTGTTTGCTGCAACATGAAAATTCACAACCGGTGTATTGTTAGAGGTCTGTCTAAAGACAGGATCCTTTGTGAGGTTGCCCGCTACAATAACACTATTCAGTTCTGGCATCTTAAGTTCAGCCATCGTTTCCTCCGCTCCTTAACTAGAATTAGTTATGCTTGACTTTCTGTTGTTTTTAATTGAGCCTCTGCGGCCGCAGTTGCTGATGCAGCTTCTGCATTTTTTGCAGCTTCTTTTTGTTTGGCGATTGCTTCAACTGCAAATTTGTCCAGCTGAATTGTTAAATAGCGAATCACATTTTCGTCCAGTCTGTAATTACGCTCCAATATTGCGATTAGATCCGTTGACGCATTGAATCTAAAAATAACATAGTAACCGCTTTTTGCTTTGTTGATTGGATAAGCGAGACGTTTTCTGCCCCACTTGTCAAGATCAAGCATTTCGCCGCCATGCGTGGTAATTGTTTCTTGCATTCTGGAAATGGTTGATTCGATTTGATCGTCTTCGAGTGTTGCGTTAATAATAGCGACACTCTCGTAGGTTCTTTTACGCATTGTGATACTCACCTCCCTATGGGCTTTGTCCCCCCGCTTCAGCGGGGAGAAGGGTTTATAATTTGGGCTCAAAAAATAGGATTATTTAATAAGCCTTGCAATATTTTATTGAATAAATAAAAATTATTAATTTACCTTACGCAAAAGATTCAATTGAATAACCACGAGCTTTAGCTCATGGTTTAATAAACACCACAAATATCGGCTTTAGCCACCTGAACAACCTATTCTTGGGCTAAAGCCCGTAGTTTGGTCTCTTATTTAATCCACGACTTAAAAGTTGTGGTTACTCAAAGTCCAACTATGCGTAAAGTGGCTCATTAATTCTTGCCATTATTCAGTGGAAATAGACTTTTTTCATCAGTATCAGAGGTGGATTCATCAATGCTATCCAGCGATTTCTTCTTAGACTTGCTATAAAAGTCTAACATCTCTTTGTACCCGCCGGAAATGAACCTTTCAATCAGCTCCACCGAAAATTCTATGCTTCTATTTACTACTTCAAATTCCTCTTTTGTAAACTGGGCAAGAACAAAATTTGCCATTTCTCCTTTTTCAAACTCGCTTCCAATACCAAATCTAAGTCGCGGAAATGAATCGTTTTGCAGATGATAGAGGATGGATTTTATTCCGTTATGCCCGCCATCGCTGCCGGATTTTCTTAATCTAATTTCGCCGACCTGTAAATTCACATCATCAACAAGAACCAGTATACTTTCTATATCTATCGGGTGATCTTCCAAGAAATCTGAAACAGCAACACCGCTCAAATTCATGAACGATGTTGGTTTCATCAAAAAAAAATCGGAAGAGTTCATCACACCTTCCGAATAATTGTAATCCTTCTTTGAGGATTTGAATTTCATTTTATACTTGAAGGCAAAGCGGTCGAGTATTTGAAAGCCAATGTTATGGCGTGTCAACTCGTATTGTGTACCCGGATTGCCAAGTCCAACAACTGCGTGCAACTAGATTAATCCTCGTCTTCGGTCTGCTTACCTTTGGTAATAATCTCAGGCTCAGCCTTTTCGTCGCCCTCTACTGCCTCTGCCTTTGTCGCTTCAACTGCCGCACGAGGAACAACAACCGATACAATAATGACATCCGGATTTTGCATGAATTTAACTTTATCGATGGCAAGATCACGAACGTGAATTGAATCGCCCAGAGCCAAGTTAGAAACATCGATTGTAATATGCTCAGGAATATCTGCAGGCAAGCATGAGACTGTAACTTTGTGTAAAGTTTGCTGAACAATACCGCCTTCTTTAACACCTTTAGCCTGACCTTCAAACATTAGCGGCACTTCAATTTCAATTTCTTGATCAGCGGAGATTCCAAGCAGATCGAAATGAACAACTCGATCTGTAACCGGATCGAACTGAACATTTTTTAGAATTGATTTAAACTCCTCGCCACCATCTATTTTAAGATTGATAATGTGGGTTTCAGATGTAAAAACAATCGGTTTTAATGCTTTTTCCGAAACAAAGAGAGGAATTGGATCAACACCCTTAGTATAAAAAATTCCCGGCACGTTTCCTTCTCTTCTAAGCTGATTAACAACACCTTTTGTAGAAAGAGTTCTTTTGCTTCCGTTTACTAGTATTTCTGACATTTCTTAATTATCTCCCAGAATAATTTCTTCTCTAATTTTTATCTATTTCAAATAATGAACTAATAGATTCGTTCCTGCTGGAACGAATAATAGCTTCCGCGAATAGTTCGGAAGCAGATCTAACAACAATTTTACCACCGGCATCAAATTTAAGAGGGATGCTGTCGGTTACATATAATTTCGAAAGCTCAGAATCTGTTATCTTTTTAATCGCATCTCCAGACAGAAGGGGATGAGTAATAGCGCCAAAAATTTCTTTTGCCCCTTTGGCTTTCAATGCTTCTACGGCACTTACAAATGTTCCTCCGGTATCAATTAAATCGTCAACAATAAGTACATTCTTCCCGTCAACTTCGCCAATGATGTTCATCATTTCAACTTGATTGTGCTTCGGTCTTCTCTTATCAATTACCACTAATCCGGCGTTCAGTCTCTTTGCATAAGAACGCGCCAGTTTTATGCCTCCCATATCGGGAGAAACAACAACTAAATTTTCAATCTTATCCTTGAACAACCCGGTAAAAGCCGGAGAGGCGTACAGGTGATCAAAAGGAATATCAAAAAAACCTTGAATCTGCGCCGCGTGCAGATCCATAGTAATAACTCTATCAGCGCCTGCTTTTGTAATTAAATTTGCTACAAGTTTGGCTGTAATAGCAACTCTTGGCTGATCTTTTCTATCCTGCCTTGCATATCCAAAGTAAGGAATAACGGCTGTAACTCTGGTTGCACTTGCTCGTTTAGCAGCATCAATTGTAATGAGCAACTCCATCAGATTTTCCGCAGGTGGATGTGTGGATTGCACGATGAACACATCTCTGCCTCTGACGTTTTCCATGAACTTAACCCATATTTCACCGTCGCTGAACTTTCTAAAATCGAGGGTTCCAGGGATCAAATTCAAATAAGTACAGATTTTCTCGGTTAATTCTTTGCTGGATGTACCGGAAAATATGAGCGGTTGCTGCTCCAATTATTAAAATATCTTTTTTAGTTCTAAAAACGGTGGGCAAATATAAAGAAATCAACAAGGCGTGTCAAATTAATCGGATTTATGTTTTATTCCCTAATTTTCCAAATCATTTCATCCTCTTACTGAACAGAAAGACTACAACGACTAAAAATACGCCCAATGCGATGATGAATATCCATGCCGGAGTCTCCTTTAGTTTGAACGGACGATATGTAGCCGTGATATATTTTCCCGTACCGATATCGTCAAGGGAATATTTCCAAGTGAGTTTATTTCTTTCAATTTCGGTGGCGTTATGACTTAATGTTTCTCCCGGCAGATAATAAATATAGTTTATCGAGAAGTTTTTACTGTCAAAACCAAAACCGGTTGCAATTGGAGGAACAAATTGAGAAAATATTTTTGTGTTTTTAGCGCCGTCCTTAATTGACAACTCTGATTTCCTAAAGGCGGGGGTTAGGTTTAATGAGTCGAGACTGTTGAAATCCAGCGATACCTGAGAGTGAATTGTGCTGTCGTTAAAATCTTTGTACACTTCTACTTTTCTTATGTAGCTGTATTGAGAAGAAAATTCCTTCAACACAGAATCCTTACTGAAGATGCCGAGCTGCTCAACTATGGCTGAATCTTTTGGCGAGGTCCATTTCATCCAGTAATGGATAAACATATTGCCGGACCCGTCTTTTTTTATTGTGGTGATTTGTGTATAGTTAAGGCAGCCATTGATGGACAGTATAAGTAAGATAACAAAGAACGATAAGATTTTACGATTCATGAGTCTACTCTAAAAAGGTATATCTAAAGTAAAAATATTTTGAATTGGGTTTGTCTTCATAAAGTAAATTTGCATAAAAGACCTTTTTAGATACGCCTCATTCATAATTCCGTTTTTTATTTGAACAAATATGCAAAAAAAACAAATAACAAAATAGAAGTTTGATCTTTGAAACCTACTCGCTATTTTTGCCGCCAGATTTATTAGATATAAAGGAAAGAAATGCCAACATACGATTACAAATGTTTGGATTGCGGATACGCTTTCGAACATTTTCAGAGAATTACAGAAGAGCAATTAACACATTGCCCCGAGTGCAATGGGCATGTGAAAAGATTAATTGGCGCCGGTTCAACGCCAATTTTTAAAGGAAGCGGGTTTTATCAAACAGATTATAAAAACAATTCTAAAAAAGCGACCAGTGCACCGGCAGAAAAGAAATCTGATTCATCTTCTCCTTTACCGGCATCTGAAAAGAAATAATTCAATTTAAGAGAACATCTCTTTTAAAAATCCAATCCGATTGAAATTAAATATCTTGGTTCGGAGAATCTATTCAAGTCATATTTCCATGCAATATCAAGTCGCCATAAAAATAGCATGTATAGTCTAAAGCCGACACCAGTTCCAATCAACATATCTTTAGTTACAGTTGAACCGTTCTCGTTTTTACCTATGAGTTGAAGTTTGCTTGTATTATCCCAAGCAGAACCGGCATCTATAAAAGCAACTCCCAATATATTCTGGAAGAATAGGGGTAAACCGCCGGTAAGGAGATATCTGATAATTGGGATACGTAATTCTATGTTGAGCAAACCGTACTTCGAGCCCAATCGTTCAGCATAGTCATATCCACGAAGTGGTAGAGCGGGACTGAGGAACGCATAATCGTTAGCATTAGAGATCGGAATACCACCGGTGGAGAAAGTGCGGTTGATCCAGTTTTCTGTGCCCCCAATAAAAAATCTCTGTGCAGTTGCACCACCTGATAATCCTCCGGAAAGTCTAAACACAAATCCATTATCGAAAAAGAATCGGAAATAATTTCGGTAATCGAAAGTAACGGAATAAAAGCTTTGATTTTTTCTGACAAATCCGGGATCACCAAAAAGAGTAACCGAGTATCGTGTTCCTTCGATTGGAGAAGTGTATCCCCATAATACATTATCTTGAATAAAACTAACTGACGGTAATGTGTATGTGTTATGATCTGAAGCTACGGCGGCATTGTCAAGATTATCTGCAGAGACACTCAAAACGCTTAAACCAAAATCCACACGATGAAAGCGGTCGAGGGGATAGCTCGCCATTCCCACCAGACCGAAATTTGTGAACCTGTATAATTCTGACCCGAAATAGCCGTCTTTGTAAAGAAACCGGGCTGTGTGAAATGCCTGTATTCCAATATCAAGCCTTTCTTTCAAATAGTAGTAAGCCAAACCGTAATCGCTATTTTTAATATCTATCTGTAAACTTGTCTGTCCAATCAATCTATGATTGCCAAGGACATCACTAAATGAAAGAATCGTAGTTCCAAGCAGTCCGTAAAAAGTGCTGTAACCGGCATTGGCATAAACTAAATCTGGCGAGAAATTTATTTTATACTTGCTTACAAGAAAATTTCCATTTTGGTCGAGTTCCGGCTTGAAGAGGTTATTTCGTCTTTCTATGCGAGAGCTGTCACTTTCAATTTTATCATTAGTAAAGACATATCTGCTGTATGCGGTATTAACCGAATCTTCGCTTACACTTTTATTGCTGACATATTGACCGGTGAAAATTCGCGGTTTGGCATTTTGCCCGGTCGAATCAACAGATGTTAAATTTAATTTCTGGACGGAATCTTTTATTGCAGAGAAGACAACAACATTGCCATTCTCTTTCAAGTTTTTAGCCTTTATCAAACCGGTCATATATTTCGTAAACTTAAGAGAATCAACGTCCGCGCTCAAATCGAATGGATTTGTGAGAATAAAAATATTGTAGCCAAGATTATATAATGCAGTAAAGACCAGTTTTTTGCCGTCGTATGTAAGTGATAGCTGACCGAGATCGCTCTGTGAATTTGTTAACGGGGTAGCGGTGTACTCAAGAGAAGTTTTAACAGAATCGGCACCCGGTGATTTTATTTTTTTTCTGTAAATGTTGTTGATCCCGTTCCGGTCAGATACAAAAAGAATTTCTTCTCCGTCAGCGGAAACAGCGGCGTATTTTTCATCACTTAATTCCCAGTCGGTAATCCGGTCAATTTTTTTGTCGTCAAGATTGATACAAAAGAGGTCAAGCTGTTTGTAATTATGCTTGTACATATCAAAATCTACAGTTGGAACTGTCTGAGTTAAGCTACTGCCCCGATCGGATGAAAAAATTATCTTTTTGCCATCGGGCGTCCAGACCGGTTCGGATTCGCTGTAAATGTCATCTGTCAAATTTAGGATTTGCTTAGTGTCGAAGTCATATATATAAATATCGGATTGAATAGAATTTTGCCCGACGAATGCTAACTTTTTACCATCGCGCGACCAATTAACAGATTCGATGCCGTTAAGTTTGAAAGGAAGCTCAAAACTTTTTTCTGTTTCTGAATCTATAATTGTGATAACATCGTATCCGCCATTTGTTGAAGAGAGAGCAAGCTGTTTATTATCCGGAGCCCAAGTTAACGAAGGATGAAGAACAGTCAATTCTTCGAAATTTGTAGTCCACCCGCTCTCTACAATTTTTTTAATAATTTTTCCATCATGCGCATTCATAATGTAAACGTTAAGATAAATATCGCGGTCAGATATGAACGCTATCTTATCTCCTTGAGGTGAGATAACCGGACTTGTATTGTAGAAACCGCCAATTTTTTTATTATCGGTTAAACGCTTTGATAATTCATCCGGATCTTGAGTGGTCGCAACATCTGGCCAATATTCTTTCTTCAAACTTTTTTTCCAACGTACGCTAAGATCCTCGATGCTGATTCCAATAGTAGATTTCATTGCGGATTCAAGAGAACCGGCGCTTTGCACTGCATTTATAAGCTCGCCAACTTTTTGTCTGCCGTAATTATCGGCAATGTATTTGAAAACAGATTGACCACCGCGATAAGCGAGATATCCCTCAAGCTGATTGATCTCTGGTAGCGACTCACTAATAATTGAATTGCGAATGAACATGTCTGTATTAGTTTCCCACCCTTGCGAAAGATATTCCGCACTTCCTTCCATGAACCAATTTGGAAGCTGCAAAGTAATTCCCTTGGCAATTATATTTTGAACCGTCCCGCCAAAATACATATCCCGCATAACGGCGTGAACCAATTCATGAGCGATCACATGCTGAAATTTTTTGTATGAACCTTCGAAAGGAAATACAACACGGTTTTTGAACGGCTCTGTAAAGCCGCCTGTTCCTTTACCCGTATATTCATCAGTAACATTCGTCTCCTGAAAATCATTATGAGAATTATAGACTATGATTGTAATTCTGCTATTCACCTGATAGTTAATATCCTTTTGAATATTATTGAGAGCGTCTTCGGAAGCAGACGCGGTGAACTCCGCTATCTTTTCACCTCCTTGTGAGAAGTAGATATCGAAGTGCCTGGTTTGAATGTAGAACCATTCAAAATCTTTATAATTGACTTTATTCTGCCCAAATTGCGCAAACGAAACCGGGGTTAGAATAAAACCTAATACCGCCGCTAATAAAATTTTTTTCATCAATTACCGCCTTTCAAAAAATTATTCTTCCAATAGAATGAAATCAATTTCCCGCTTCTCAACGTCAACACGTATGAGTTTAACATTCACTTTATCACCTAAACGAATTCTTCTTCCACTCCTTTTACCGTTAATAGCGTAATTCTTCTCATCATAAATATAAAAATCGTCTTGCATATCTCTCAAACGAATTAAACCCTCCGACAAAGTTTGGCTCAGTTCAATAAAAATTCCAAAATGAGTGATACCGGAGACAACACCGTGAAATTCTTCTCCCACTCTACTCTTCAAATACTCAATTTGTTTCAGTTTTACAGAAAGCCGTTCCGCATTTACAGCATTCCGTTCTTGCGCGGACGAATGATTACAAATTTCTTCTAATTGTTCTTCCGAAGGGATGTCCGAAGGACTCCTAACGGAAGATTCCCGCAGCGATAAATTTTTCTCCGAGCTGCCCGCGTTAAATTTATAGATTAAATTATGAACAATAAGATCCGGGAAGCGACGAATTGGGGAGGTGAAATGTGTGTAATGTCTAAATCCCAATCCATAATGACCAATATTTTTTGTCGAATAAATTGCTTTAGCCATAGAACGAATTGCCACAACGTTCACAACGGCTTCTTCTTCCTTCCCAACAATTTCCTCCAGCAGCATTTGAAACTGTTTGGATTTATTAGCGGAATTAGGATCGAAGTGATAGCCCAGAGATTTAACAAACCGCGCGAATTCTATAATTTTTTCTTTATCGGGTAAATCATGTATTCTGTAAACAAACGGAATTGATTTTTTGTTCTCTTTTGGTTTTACGTGCGCTGCCACAATTTGATTAGCCAGCAGCATAAATTCTTCAATCAACTTATGACTGTCCCGCACTTCTTTTATTTTTATTTCAACCGGAACTCCATACTTATCTAATTCAAATTTCACCTCTGGCGAGAAGAAATTAATACTACCTTTAGACATCCGTTTTGCGCGTAAGGTTTGAGCAATTTTATTTAATTTATTAATCTCATCCGAAAGTTCACCTTCACCGGCGTCAATAATTTTCTGAACTTCATCGTATGTGAACCTTTTCTTGCTGTTGATGACCGTTTTGTGAATTTCATAAGAAACTAATTTAGCTCTTGGGGTCATCTCTACAATAACGGAATAGGTAAGGCGGTCCTTGTACGGAACTAGAGAACAGATTGTGTTGGATAACTTTTCGGGCAGCATTGGTATAACTTTGCCAACTAAATAAACACTTGTGGCGCGTTGCGCAGCCTCTTTATAAATTTTAGTGCCTTCATGGACATAATGGCTTACATCGGCGATGTGTATTCCTATAAGAGAATTTCCACTGGGAAGAATTTCGATTGAGACGGCATCATCAAAATCTTTTGCGTCTTCCGGATCGATTGTAAAGACAACTTTACTGCGGAGGTCTAACCGTTTTTTTATTTCAGAAGGTGGAATAACTTCTGAGATTTCTGCCGCCTCTTTTTCGACTTCCTTTGGAAATTTATAAGTCAGTCCGAATTCTCTTGCTATTGAAGAAATCTCAGCGTCATAACTTCCGGATTTGCCAAGAATTTCTTTTATCTGTCCTTCCGGATTTTGGTGGGGTGATCTCCATTCGATTTCATTGCAGACCACTTTATCGCCGGTTTTAGCGCCGGACAATTTACCCGCCGCGACATAAATATCTCGGTGAATTTTTGAATCATCCGGTCTGATGAAGAAGAAGGAATTACTTTTATGAAGAGTGCCAACAATCTCCTCTCTTTTTCGCTCAACAATTTTAATAACTTCACCTTCCAAATTTTTACCGCGCCGTGATGCGATTAAGGAAATTTCTACAATGTCTCCGTCGAATGCGGTATTGAAATTTTTACCGGTGACAAAAACATCTTTGATATTTTTATCCTTCAACACTACAAAACCGAAGTCGCCTTCGCCGACTATCTGTAATGTGCCAATTAATTTTCCATGCGCAACTGCATTAAATTGGTAACGCTTACCCTCTTTTTTTATAAAACCTTCCGTAGTTAAAGAGTGCAAAAAGTGTTTAAGTTCCGCATAGGCGTGGTCATCAACTATCTGGAGTTGATTGGCAATCTCCTTAGCTTTTATTTTTAACGAAGGATGATTCTTAAAAAATGCGATCAATGTTTTTTTCATTAGAACTCGAATTTATATTTAAGTGCGAACTCACTAATCTTTTCTTCGGAAATAAAGGTAGCGGCAATGGGATCTTTTCTTTCAAGCCGCATTAAAAATTTCGGGTTGAATAGGTATTCAAATTTTACATTCGCTTTGCCGATATTCTGAAAAACTTCCGTTGTTCCACCGAATGTATAACGCAAATTTTGAATCCGTCCCGAAAGTGAAAATTTTGTCGAATAAGCCGTCTGATTAATCTGAATGTTGTTCACCAAATCGCCTACGGCAGAATTTACGAAACTCGTTAAAACAGAACCAAGAAATGAGGTAGCGGTGTTTCCGATAAGATTTGTCTGTCCGGCAACTTGCGTCTTATCCTGAGCAGTTAAATCGTCCTTAAATTTACCAATGAAGATGAAAGAAAATGCATCGGCATAGTCATAACGGGTTTCTCTAACATTATTCTGTATGTTTTTAGATCCGACATAAACGCCCATACTTTCCGTATTACCGGCGAGACTTTTTCCTAATTCCGAAAGAGGAGACTTAATTTTTATTTTAACGGCAACTTCTTCTGAAGTGCCGCTATCGTCGCGCGGATTAATGTAATCGCTGTTGTACGTTGCAAGTATATCGAGATATGGATTGGTGATATCACTCTCGAACCGTAAGAAACCGGTTGCCTCAAACGTCTTTATAAATTCGAGTTTCGAACCGGGGAGTAATTCGAAAGCGCCCTGAGCACGGGTTTCACCGCTGAAGTTTGAGTAATTCATATCTCCGCGCATCTCAACAAATAATTTTTGATTAATAGCCTGAGACAATATTATAATTGCTTTAGCGGTGTTCTCTGTGCTTATTCCAATTTCATAGTCAAAGTTCAACGGCTTATCAACTGTAGCTTTTGCGTTTTGTAAATCTTTTTCCTTTAATAGAACTCGCTGGAAGCGTGTTGCTTCCTGATCAATCTTTGAAGAATCTGCTATATAAATAAAATTGAAATTCTTATTTGAAGCTCCGGTATTTTCTTGTCCAGTCGTATAAATAAGATCGGTATTTTTCATCAAAATATTCCCTTTGAAGAAAATACGATCTCCGTTTTTTGATAACAGCCAATCACCGTTTGTATCAATCAGTAAATCTCCATAGAAAGATGGACTGACAATTTGAGATTTTTGTCCTAGTACGGCAAGATCTCCGTTAAATAGAAGTTTAATTTCTTTTGTTTTGAATCCATCAAACTCAATTCCGCCTCGTCCGTTTATCGTACCGGAGTATTTTGCTCCACCAGCATTTGACAGTACAAAGTTATCTACATTCATCGATTGGTTTTCGAAACTCAATTTCATTTGGCAATTGTAACCAAGATTATTATATGGCAGTCTGAATGCACCATCCTTTAACGTAATATATCCGGAATATTGCGGCGAGTTAAAAGTACCGCTGATATTCAAATCTGTCGAAAGAATTCCACTCTGATCTGCGATTATGGGAACTATTCTGCCAAGCATACTCAAATTAAATTGCGATGACTTAATCCGGATGTTTAATGGTTCATTTTGTAAAATTCTCTCTTTAGCTGAGGTAAAACTCAAATCAACCGGAATGGATCCGTTGAGCAAGAAAAGGGGATTTTTTTCATTCGATGTTGAATCGAGAAAAGTAAAATTTGTTGAAAGCTTTTTATCGCCGTAATAGATGGAGCCGTGCAAATTGGTGCGCGGAATTGAAGGGAGTTTTGCCTCTTTTACATGAACCGATACATTTAGGATAGGATTTTCTATTTCACCTTCAAATCTGGCTGTCGCCGAACCATTAGCTATTAACTGATTATCTTCCAGCCCCAAGAAGTAACGTTCTAAAATATTCCCGGATATTTTGGAGGCGGTCAGAGTCAAATCTTGCTTTCCGGAACTTTCAATTCTGCCAGTTATACTAATTAAAGAAGTATCCTTCTTCATCTGTAATTGGGCTATTCGGAA
Source organism: uncultured Ignavibacteriota bacterium (assembly GCA_947085815.1). Taxonomy (GTDB): domain Bacteria; phylum Bacteroidota; class Ignavibacteria; order Ignavibacteriales; family Melioribacteraceae; genus Fen-1258. The sequence goes on from CAMTXU010000007.1 coordinate 173,749, forward strand.
ATAATCGGGATTGAAGAGAACTTTTAGAGTGTCGCTGTTTGTCCATTCGATTCCTTCATAACTCAAAGAGAGTTTATCGATCAGAAGCTGTTGTTCCCTTGGAGTCATCAGAACAATTCCCTCTGCTTCTGTGGTGAACATATCGGCAATATTTGCCGAAGTGCTAAAAAATAATTTGCTCTGATTAAATGCAATATCTGCTTCTATAGATTTTACATTACTTCCCGAATAAAATCTTTTTCCGGTCAAAGATGCGGTGCCGAAAAGTTTATCGAAGGAAATAAAATGATTATCACGAGTAAAATTGAGAGAAACATTAAAATCAGATAGATAAATTGTTCGCTGCTTCTGCATCAACACAAAATAATCGAGATTAAGTTCGGTGGCGACTGAAAAATTTCCAGATTCATTTTTGATGCTGCCTTTTAACTCTCCCGAAAGATCGAGTCGCTCGTAACCGATTAATTTGGATAGAAGTTCTAGATCCTTAAAAGTAGATCCGAAATTGAATTTCAAATCCTCATTAACAATATCAGGTAGAATTGTTTTTACAGAATCTTCCACACCACGCGGCTGAACGATTGAAAGAGGATTCAGGTCGTTAATCTTAGCTGAAACAATTTCTGCGATAGTTTTCGATTCGTAAGCGACTAATTCAACTGCTTTGCTGAGTGAAAAATCTCCATCGATTTGAAAATCGGCAAAATCCGAAGCTAATATTATTTCTCGTCTAGTAGAATCTTTTTTGAAGATACATTGAATATTAGAATTGCTAATTCTATTACCCTGGTAACGCGAAGAGTCAATTCCGATCTGGAACGATCCGGTTAACTCATCGGGATTAAAATTTCTTCCGTCTGCAGTAAAATAAAAATTGAAATCGCTTTCGTATTTCTCATCTTTCAAAAATCTTGCGAGGTTTAAGTTCTTTAATTGACCGACGAGATTAAAAATTGGAATTGTATCCTTGTCGAAAGAAACATCACCGGTTATAATTGTCGAAAGTTTTTCACTTGCCCCTTCTATCTTTAGATTTATGGAACGGTCGGCTGCATGTGAATTAACGGTAAGTTTATCAACGTTATAACCGTCAATAGTGGAACCGGTAGCGTTGAAATAAAAATCCGCGATAATATCTGCTGGCGAAAATCCCTTTCCCTTAAATGATCCCTTCGAAATCAAACTTGTATTAGTATTTAATATCGGGAACAGATTTAAATTATTTGTCGTAAATGAAATGTCATAGGTTATTGGTTTAGAACCGAGACTCATCGTAACGTCGCAAGTTAATTGTCCCTCATTAATATTCCCGGAAAAACGGGATTTGAATTTTGTCGGCTCGCCTTCAAATTCCATATTCACTTTAGTAAGAAGTAGTTTTGCATACTCGGGCAATTCTAATGAGGGAAGAAGCGAGTTTATATCTTTATAGTTTATATCTGTGTTAATGATTTTAGCAGTGATGTAAAGATTTTCCGGTCTGTTGAGATTTTGAACATTCCCTTCAATTTCGAAATGGGTATCTCTGAAATCGACAGAAAATTTATCAATCTTAAAATTGCCGAACTTGCCGTGCGCTTTCAATTCTAAGGAGGGACTTCCCTTCAATAATTCAGTGCTGGTTATGAATGATGATATATCATCGAAGTTGAACGACTTTGCCCTCGCGTCAAAACTGATAGGATAATTTTTGAAGTCTTTTAGTTCGGCACCGCCAAATAGATCCAGGCTGTCCAGCCGGGCATTAATATTTACTTCACTGCTGTCGCTGAGAAAATAAAAATTTGTTACGCTGGCAAAATTTTTGGTAATTGCAAATTCCCCCGAAATATATTTTAGATTAAAGCGGGTAAGATTAGGCTTGAAGGATAATTCTTTTAGAATAAGTAAGTAATTCGAGTTTTTGACGTCGGCATACGCCTGCGCTGAAAAATTCAAATTCTCTATGCGCAGATCATCCTCATTTAATGTAGAATAAGCCCGTCGTGATTTCAGATTTGAAAAAGATTGCTTGGTGAATGAGATGTTATGAAATTGAATATCGTTAGCCTGAATCAAAAATGAGAATGACGATTTGGCTGTATCTTCCGGAGTTGGTTTAATGAGTTTAGTAAAATTCCATTCACCGGATTGGTCCTGAAGCATTGCAACACCGGCATCTTCAATTAACAGTTGTCTGATAAAAATCTTTTTTAAAAGAAGCTGGAGCGGACTGGTTTTCAATTCAATTTTTTTTGCGTAGAGGAGAGTGTCGTTCTCAACTACAATTGAAACATTGCGTAGAAAAAGAGAGGTTAGCACAGTGCCGTCAATTTTTTCAATATTAAGTCTGCCGTTTAGCTCTTTGTTGGCAATGCTTATAACTTTTTCTCTTAATAGTTCTCTAAATGTTTTAGTTTGGCTAAATCCCACAACCATTATAGTTAAAAGAGAAAGTCCTAAGAAAATACCGATGAAGACATTTACAACTTTGCGGAATAGACTTCGCTGAACTTTCGATTGCTTCAGTTTCCCGCCAGCTAGATTACTCAACCTATCATTTTCATGCTCTTGATCTTTACTATTTGACTCTAGATCAGCCATTAATTCTTAAACCTTTCCAGAACAATTTTTATTATGTTAGTTGTGGATTGATCATTAATGAATTCGATAGTATCTACTTTACCGCCGTTTGCTTCAACTATATCCCGCCCAACAATTTTTTCGATTGACCAATCGGCGCCTTTTACAAGAACGTCGGGGATTAACTTTGCAATTATATCGCGAGGAGTGTCTTCATCAAAAATTACAACGTAGTCAACCGGCTTCAGAGAGGAAATGATAAATGCCCTTTCATGTTCGGGAACAATCGGTCTGAGATCTCCTTTAATTCTTCGTACCGAAGAATCGGAGTTCACAGCTACGATAAGAATATCACCCTTCTCCTTGGCTTTTGTAATATAGTCGATATGCCCGGCATGAAGAATATCAAAAACGCCATTGGTGAAGACAACTTTTTTTTTCTGCTGTCTAAGACCATTTCGGATCTCAACAAGTTCATCAAGTTTTTTTATATAATTCATTTTAGTTCACCGGTTACAGCGTCAAATAATTTATCCAATTCAATGGGGATAATTCCTACTTCATGGCAAACAAGTCCGCCCGCGTAATTAGCGAGATAAGTGGCGTCAAAAATATCGGCACCTGCGGAAAGAGCCATAGTCAGTGTGGAGATAACAGTGTCTCCCGCGCCTGAAACATCCACAATGGTTCTTGCTTTTGTTGGAACCCTTCTTTCCGGTTTGCCTTTTTCAAAAAGCGCTATTCCATTTTCTCCAAGTGTTAGAAGCACATATTTACAATTCAGCCGTTCGAGTAATTTCTGCCCCGCATTTGAAATATCTTCTCCGGTTCTAATCCAAATTCCGAAAGCGTCTTCAGTCTCTTTTCTATTTGGTTTGAAAACGGTAACATCCTTGTATGAAAAGAAATTTAAAAACTTCGGATCGACTGTAATAATTTTTTTTGACTTATGAGCTAAGGCAATAATTTGTTTTATCAAATTTTCAGTTAACACACCTTTGTTGTAATCCTGTAAAATAATCGCATCAAGATTTTTGATCTCTTTAGTCAGCAGAGCTAAGATTTTCTTCTCGAAGGAAGGGGAAATAGAGTTAGTCTTTTCCTTATCTATTCGCACAACATGCTGCTGGTCTGCAATTACTCTTGTCTTTGCTGTTGTTGGTCTTTTTGAATCGATTACGATTCCGTGGTCAGAAATTTTCTTTTCCTTCAAAAGTTTTTTGAAAATTTTACCTTCATTATCATTTCCTATAATTCCTATGGGGAAGGGGATGCCCCCAAGAGTTGAAATATTGTAAGCGACATTCATTGCCCCGCCGAAACGGTAGAACTCATTATCCACTTGAAGAATTGGAACGGGGGCTTCCGGAGAAATTCTGCTGACACCACCCCAGTAATAACAATCCAGCATCAAATCGCCTACGACCGCGATTCGCTTTCCTTTGAAATTATTTTTTAACGCGTTCAGTTTTTTAAGAGAGACATTAATCATTTCTTAACTCCAATTTTCCATTGAGCAAGTTTGTTGAAGAAATTTACTTTTATCAATCCTTTTTCAGTGCCCAGCCATAGATTTGTTCCGTCAAAGAAGATAGAAAAAACCGTACTTGGAATTCTATCATCGCGGATTGGAATAATATGATTGCTCAAACGGTCAATCAACACAAGTCCTCTGCCGAAAGTTTCTTTTGTACTTTTTCCAAACTGATAAAGTGATACCCAAATATAGTTGCCTGTAAGTTCTAAATCATAAATTCCATTTGCCGGTAAACCGTTTTTATTATCGAAACGCTGCCAATCGTTTCTCCGGTTGAAGCGAAATAATCCGCCAAGATTAAATTCCGGTCGCTCCGGAGTGATAAACTCATCCAGCCCGATCCAAATATTTTTTCTTTCCAATAGCAGCGATGTTATTGATACTTGTTCGCCTTCACCATCAAAGAAATTATATTTTGTGTCGTAGAATGTTATTGCGTTATTATCATTCAAGTCTTTGGATTTATCATACTTGTGAAGACCGGCTTCGGTTCCAAACCAGACAAGAGAATCACCATCAACCTGAATCGTCTTTATGTTATTCGTTTTCTCATTTTTCCGCACCGTCAAATCGTAATCGGAATATCTTTTATTTTTCAGATCGAACTTAGTCAAATATTTGAAACGCCCGATCCATAGCACATTTTCAAATTTATCGAAAGCGAGCGCGCGGATCCAATTTGCAAGCTGACCTCCGAGACCGAATTTTCTTTTTGTCCATGAGCCGCTTTTAATATCAAGTATAAAAAGTCCGTCTGTTGAACCCGCCCAAACGTAATCTTTGTTTGCCGCAATGCAATAAAAGAAATCGTGCTGTAAATTGCCAACGGAAGTTGAATAGGACATCCACGCGTTACTGCCGGGTATAAATTTGAAAATCCCGTTTCCGTTAGTGGCAAACCAGAGGTTGGTTCCGTCGCTCGTTATATCGGTTACCTGTGCACCCTTTAGAAAAAACTCAAGATCGTTCTGCTCTTGAGCCTGCAGATTTATTTCAAACAATATGAAAATTAAAAATAATATTTTCTTCATCGGAGAATTATTTAGTTACTCACCTTACGCAGAAATATCATTAATTGTCATTCTGAGCGAAACGAAGAATCAAAAACTTCTTTTTGCTCGATTATTAGATTCTTCTCCCCATTTCCCCGCAAAGCGGGGTAAACTGTTCCGTTCAGAATGACATCTTGCGTAACATAAGTTAGTTAATAGCTTTGATTTCTAATTGGAAATTTAACACTAAGTATGAAGGGATGGAAATGTTTATGAAAGATTTTTAATCTCTTAGGATTGAATTCCTCGCCACTATCGGTGTCATTCCCGCATGCTTTTGGCGGGGATCTATTAGTGGATGCCCGATTGAATAATTCGGGCATGACAAGATACCACACTGCTGCGGCGAGGTATTTATTCTATCTACCCCGTAGCCGGAATAAAGGAAAATTATTTCGAACTCGTACAACTTTAGTACAACTACTAGGATTTTTTGCCAAAAACGCCAAAAAATGTTTAAACCTTAGTACAACTACTAATGTTTTATTTGAAAATACTATTTACATTTATCTGCAAAAGAAAGCGGACATAGGAGCGAAGCTGTATTCAAAGTTTACTGAACGAGTGAAGAACGAAGAGTGTAGAATGATGAATGAATAATAATTTTTGGCTGCCGGGAGGATTTTTTTGACAGCATAGAAAATAAAACCAATTATGAATAACTATGGAGGGAATATGACATAGCGAAAATATTATTCAGATTTAGTTAATTTTTTTGCGTCTTTGTAATTAAGAGGGAAAAGGCTAAACTATTTTTGAAAACATTAAGTATGAAAGTAATGGAAAAGACATTTTTGTTTGCATTAGTATTTATATCCTTGAAAATATTTGCCCAGGATAACAATCTTGATCCTTATCAATTCTTCCCGGCTAATATTGGCGA
>CAMTXU010000008.1:0-143336 GCA_947085815.1 uncultured Ignavibacteriota bacterium
AGCCCAACGCGCAGTAGGACATGCAAACGGATTGAACAGAATAGCAATTGTTATTCCATGTCACCGTGTAGTTAATAAGAATGGAAATCTCGGCGGATACGGTGGAGGAGTTTGGCGCAAGCAACGGTTGTTAGAGCTTGAATGTGCAACTTAAAGGTGATTGTTAGATTCGATTTGTTTATAAATCCAGTGTCCCGAAAGTTTCTGTATGTTTATGATTGATATCAATAATTTGAAATCTGGTAGTAATTTTTTCCTTAAGTAAATCAAATGGTTTTATACTTCTTGTATCGGATGTTACAAAATACTTTATGTTAATTTCCGTATCAGCTTGCGCAAACAATTTTGTGTCGTTCGGGATTAAGATGCGTTCTGTTGAATCTAATTGTCCCGCTTTTTTTGCTTCGAAGATTATTCTTGCAAACTCACCCGCCTTTTTTGAATGACTAAGATTAAAAGGAAGTATTTGAAGGTTCTTCAACGGAAGTTGTTCAATAGTACCTAGAACACAATATTCCGCAACGGTTATTGTAGAAATAACCATTGCAATTTCTTTTTCAAGAAAGTAATGATAATATCCGTCGGCGTTTTTAAACAACGGATCTTTCTCATTTAAGAAGCGGAGAAAAAAACTTGTATCAAGCAGCGCACTATCAGGCATCATAACCCCTAATTTCTCTAAGCCAGTCGTCGGGATTAATATTATTTAACCAGGTCATTGCTTTTCGTCGCAATGATTTCAAATATTTTTCGTCATACCTGGTATTGTAATCGATTAACTCAAGGAACTTAAAATTATTTTTATCTATTTCTCCGGTTTCTGAATTTTGTTTTCCAACTGCTCTGATTCCGAAAATCTTATAAAGTAAATTTTCTTCTCTTTCTGCCAAAAATTGCTGCGGTGTTTGTATTATGATTGTACCGAGTTCTTCGGTTACCAAATGGATATTAGCTTTATCTTTTCCCCCGGCATTGGTTATCTTACCGTAAAAATATAATTCGGCATCTACCCAGTAAGTTGAATTGCGGAAATAGTGCGTTGATGTGTCAATCTGAATTTTACCGGAATCCGGAAGCGAAGTGGAAATGGAAAAAGAGTAATTCTTTTTTATCGCTTCTTCTTGAAATGCTTCAATTGCTTTAGCTGTGTTTATATCAAGAAAATCGATGCTTTGATTTGTGTTTACTGCCGATAGAACCGCATTAAACCCGATTACCGCTTGCATTACGGTTTTAAAGATATGTTTTACTGAACCGTCTTCTATTCTATAACTGACTAATGGGCGTTCTTTTCTTTCACCTGGGAAAAGAAGTTTCTCTGCATTTTCGATAACGGCGATCACTTCCTTTATATCATAATTATCCGGTTTAAGCTCAAGATTCCCCTTTTGCCCTTTAATGCTTATTTCTATGTAACCTATCTTTTCCATGGATTAAATTTACAAAAATATTTTTTCTATCTGCTATACCCTACACTCCAAACTCTTCCAATATTTCTTCTGCCATCTTTTCGGTAATTGACCATTCGTGTGTTTTTTGTTTTGCATCGGCTTCTACAGTATTAAAATAGTGAGAATAGAGCTCAAGCCAATCGAAATATTTTGATTGGGCTTTGGGGTAAAAGCTATCAATCCATTATTTTCTAGACTGTATATGGTTCATGATTTTAATTGACAATTTGTAAAGTAACAGCTAAATTTCTTACGGTTTTATAAGGGACTGGGAATGCTCGGTCGGTTAGAGGCTCTGATGAATTTCGGAGCCTTTTGCTTTTTATGGAAATACCTTGAAACATTCCCATCCATTAATCTTACCTAATATTTTCGATTTGATTACTTCGAAGGGTTTATTTTCTTTTACCGGATTAAGAATGTGACGCCCAATAGGATAACCGCAAAGATCAGCAATCTGCGTTCCGACGATATTATTAGACTTTGGTAAGAAAGTTAGAATAAACTCGATTTTTTTGAATTCATCTTTACTGATTCTTTCAGTTCCTTCTCGTATCATTTCATAAAGACTTAACTTCAATGCGTCATCTTCATTCTTACCACGGGATTCTGCTACCAAACGGACTTTTGTTTGATTTAACTGATTGAGAAGAGCAATTATTCTTTCAAGATTAAATTTGAGAGCTAATTCATAAGGGTTGAATGGCTTTGTATAAAGTTTAATAAGTTTTTCTTTTTTGATAACTGAAACGATCAATTTGAAATTGAGATTACCCATCAATTCCGAAATTGAATTTAGGAACGGCTCCCTTTTATTTACATTCATCAGGAATTCAAAAGGGGTTTGAGCTTTACGAATATCCCTTGAACGCAAGATAACGCCTTCATGACCAAAGTTATCAATCTTAAGCTGATATACTTTAGGAATAATTTCATTGATGTAAACTGATTGGCGAACTAGAAGAGTTGTTAAAACAAAGATTGGGAAATCTTTATCAATTTTAACAAGGGAATGATCACCGGTTTCATCGAGATAAACCAAAACCGGATCGAATCTGTTTTGTTAGATTTCTATGTTTTGGTGTTCGGGCATTTTGCTTTTTCCTTCTTCATCACAGATTATTGGTCAATTCATTTTCAATCTGTTTGTATTTTTCTTTTACTTCTTCGCTGCTGTAGAAATCGAGTAAGTCTTTCTTGGTCAATTTTCAATCAGAGAGAAATTTTGCGAGATATTTTCAATAACTAAAACCTTCCATTTTCCAAACCCGCCATATTCATTTACAGCTTTCGTCCATTCTTCAACATAAGCTAACTTTGATTTGTCCTGTTCAGTCATTTGACCTTTTACCTCGATAATGAAATATTCATTATTGATAGTGCGGACAATATAATCTGGTCTGTATTTATGAACCACTCCTTGATACATATACGGAATTTCAAAACCAAGATGATCGTTCTTTACCCATGCTTCAACCAGTGGATTTTTGTTATCTAGTTGAAATGCTTCAGTAGATTCCCATGTACTATCGAACACACAAAAATTGATGTGAGATTTTTTTGTTCTTTCACAAGGTTTGCTTGTATACCAGGTTCTCATATCCGCTGTAGATCGTATCGGTTTTTCACTATCGAATACCGGTGTAACGGAGAGAGTATTCTCTGACCGGATATATCTTATTATGTGATTTACAATCTTGGACATATTCAGAGTAAGCAGAATTCTCCTCTTGAAGTCATCAGAATAGAACAGCGGTGGATTTATTTGAATAACATCTGAATACATTATCTCTTCAACAATTTTTATTAACTGGCCAATTAAACTTTCCCTATTTCCCTTCCAGTCATTTTGCATATTGTCAAAAGCATCTCTTGCAGTTTCAAATATGATCCTTTGCATCCGATACTTTTTAGCAAGTTCTTCCAGATCAATTGAAGATATTTTCGAAACATCCGGCTTACCTTCTACAACCGGAGCCATTTCGGCTATAGTTTTCGTTTCATAAGCATTTATAACTAAGCTTGGCATTTTATTAATATCAACTATCAACTTTGGATTATAAACATGATCTATCCTAATAATATTGGGCCAGGAAATCTCATAGACCTGTTTTTCTTTTACCGGTTCAATTTGTGTTTTTGGTTTTGGTGGCGGGGGCGGGGTTCCGCCATCTGCTTCATGAGGTAAAAACGTAAACGGAACACCGAATATATTTACGTATTCAGCTTCAAATAATCCTGTTGTCGGATCAACTTCATAAGTAGTTCTTCTTAATCCACGACCTACTACTTGCTCACAAAGTAATTGACTTGTAAAAGCTCTTAAGCCCATGATATGTGTAACAGTTTTTGCATCCCAACCTTCCGATAACATTCCTACACTAATTACATTTCGTATCTGTTCTCCGGGTTTATCTATTTGTCCAACGGTATCAACTTTTTGTCTTAATAATTCTGCAAGTTGTAGTTTGGTCAATTTTAGAGTTGGGATTTCTTCGTCATCACTTTTTTCTGTTTCTAATTCTTCCGCTTCCTCTTTAGATTCGGCAAGATTTAGAACCTTAGAATCTATATGCAAAGTTTTTTCAGGATCGCAAAGTTCTTCAATTTTTATTTTTGCACGATCAAAAGAAAATTTAATACGTGCGGCAGTTTCAGTTCTGTTTGCAACTGTTATCATTACCGGTGGAGTTGGAAATTTAACTTTATTCCATTCCTTATATGTTTCCAACCAATCTTTCCCTAACAGGTAATAAGCATTTGTAATTAAATCATGCAATGGTTCATGCTCTTCTGCTTTTCTGTTTAGATCTTCTTTAACATGTTCATAAATATGATATAGCTGAGACTTGTATGTTTTTGCATCCGGAATCCCATCATCTCTGATTACTACTCTTGGAGTTTTGACAAGTCCGGATTCAATAGCATCATTTAATCCGAAGTCACTGACTATCCATCCGAACAATGCTTCTTCGGAAGCTTTCTTACCGCTTGGGGCAAAAGGTGTAGCTGAAAAATCATAACACTTTAATATTCCCCTTGCTCTATTAATACGGTCTAATCCACCAATCCATTTTGTTGCTTCCTCAATATCTTCTTTCGCAACACCTTTAATTTTTGACTCTGCCGGAATTCTCCATGCGTGATGCGCTTCATCATTTATTACAATTATATTTTTCGAGTTAGCAAGTTCTTCCAACACTTCACGAACATATGCTTCATCACTTTTAGCACCACGCTTATCAACTGTTTTTTTCTTACCTAGCTTTTCTTCTGTATCCCATTGCAATGCGTGCCAATTCTTAATTATGATTTTACCTTGTCGAAGTTTATCCATCAATCCGGGTGGTATTAGATTGAATAGATCATAATAATTGTTTTCTCCGAATGGTTGTAAAACTTGCAATCTATTTTTAACGGTTAATCCCGGTGCTACAATAAAAATATTTTTTGAGAAACGAGTATCTTGAGGATAGGTAACTTTGTTTAACACTTGCCATGCAATAAGCATAGCCATATTAATAGTCTTACCGCTTCCCGTTGCCATCTTTGAACAGAGACGTTGGAACTCTCCTCCATCTGATGGAATATTAATTCCAACCTTTTCACTTTCTGGAGCTTCAGTCAACCATATAATAGTTTCAATTGCTTCTAATTGGCAAAAGAAGAGTCGTCTGTTTTCTCTAACTGAACTATCATTCCAGTGATCTAATAATCTTTTTGTAATACCGCTAACACCTGGATAGTTTTGTTCACGCCAATTTTTTATTCGGGTTCTTATCTCATTTACGAGAGGAATTTCAATAAATACACCTGGATCATCAAATGCTTTAGAACTTTCAGAGGCAATTACATAGCCAGCCGGTCTTCGTCCTTCTTTGAAAATAAACTCACGAGTTTCGCGTATATAGCTCCAGTATTTTGCTGGCTCTTTGTATGGAGAATTGATTATTAGTTTGTCAATTTTTTTCATTAATCTTCTATCAAAATTTCTTTAAGAGATTTGATAAGCGGCGGAAGATTATTTTTTGTTGTATTCCAGACAAGATTTATGTTGACGTCAAAGTAACCATGTATTAACCTATTCCGCATACCTACAATATCCTTCCATGCAATTTTAGAATACTTCAATTTTGTTTCTTCAGAAATCTTAGATGCCGCTTCACCAATTATTTCTACGTCTTTTATTACAGACAGAATTAGTAGTCGGCTTTGCGAGAAATCTTCTTTCTTAGCAGCACGAACAAAAGATAAAGCTTCTTCTGCAGCATCAATCATGTGCTGTATTCTTATGCGGTCTTCATTTTCCATATTTCACTACTGCTTCTTTAACAACTGTATCTCTGAAATATCTACTCAATTCATCAGGAGTGCGAAGATCAACTTTTTTTCCGATAATCACGGTGAGTTCGCGTTCCATCCTGGCTACATCAAGCAAACCGTATTCGGTATCATCTTCAAACTCCACAAGTAAATCTACATCACTCTCTTCGTTATATGTGTTCTTTAAATATGAACCGAACAAAGAAAGCTTTTTTATTCCGTTTGCTTTGCAGTATTCTTCTATTTTTTTTTCGTTTATACTAATCTTCATTATATCTTTCTCCAAATTGCATTTTCTTAACGCTGTCCTAATATAATTACTTCGGTGATTTTTTGATAAATAACGTTCTATAGATTTCTTTTAATATAAACTCGCGCGTTTCTCGTTTATAACTCCAATACTTTTGGGGTTCTTGACAGGGAGAATTAATAATCAGTTTGGTTATTTGTTGTTTATGCATCCTTTTTATCTGCTGTTATTTTGTTTTGATATCTCCATCTAAGGACAACTTCTGCTATCTTACTTTTTTCTATTGTTTTCTTTTGCCAACCTTCATCAAATTTAATATCCTTTGATTCGGGCAGCATATCATCAGATAAATATCTGATTTGAATTCTTGAGGGTAACATTGCTGCTTGTCCAACAAAAACAGCCTCTCGCCTTCTTAGTCCTGAAAGTACTTTACTTAATCCTGATAATGAATCTGGTAAAATTCCTTTAACATATTCCCTATCCGTATCATTTGTAAGTCTAAGGATTATCCATGAATTGCATTGGGAAAGAACGGTTGATTCCACTTCACTTGGTCTTTGAGACACTAAAACAAGACCAATACCATACTTCCTTCCTTCTTTTGCAATTCTTCTTATAGCGTTTTGTGCTGCAAAATATTGTGCATCACCTCTATTAGGAACATACCGATGTGCTTCTTCACAGACAATTAATATAGGATTGTGTTCGCGCTCTTCTGCTGTTTCCCAAACTTTAAAATTAAAAAGAGTTCTACATATTACAGCACTACAAATTCCAGCTACTTCATTCGGGATACCTTGTAGATCGATAATTGCTATACTGTAATTTTTATTAATGAATTGGGTAATGATTTCAGAAATTGAATCTTCTTGAGAATTCCATTCATTCATTAAAAAAGATAACCTTGCATCCCTCCTCAACGTCTCTAATTTATTTAAAATATTATTATATGGCTCCTGCTCCTTTTTATCCTTACCTGATGGCCGTTGGCTGTCAACTCCTTCAATGAATTTAGCCCAAGCGAACGGGATTGGAGAATCAACATTAATCTTTTCTCCATCGATCTGTATTGACTTCGCTGCTTCCTTTCGACTTGTTAACAGAGCATTTTTAACAATATTTGCTTGACTTGTGGCAACAAATTCAGTCCTACCAATTATTAGATTAATCAACTCCTCAAGACTTAATAGCCAATATGGTAAAATTAAATTACCCTTATCTGTGGAAAATTTAGAACCCGAAGGAAAACTCTTGGAGTATTCGTTATGTGGATCTAAAATAATTATCTGAGGATTCCAATTATCTAATTGACTATCCCTGCCATAATCCAATATACTGTGAAGAATTGCTGCCACTGTCCCAGATTTTCCTGAACCTGTGGAGCCCAAAATCGCAGTATGCTTACCAATCAATTCATTCAAATTAGCTACACATGGTGTATTAGCTGAGCCGACATGTTTCCCTAGGATAATCGAAGATTTTTTTTCTCCGCCATAAATAAATTTCAATTCATTTGATGGAGTTAAATATATCTTTTGTTGTGGTAAGGGAAATTGAGAAACACCCCTTTCAAAAGCTAATACCCAGTTATTGTCGGTACCGTTGGATTTTGAGTACCATTCAGCTTCACCAAATAAATCAGCTTCTAAAATTCTTCCGTCATTATTCCCTTCATTCTTTATACCTTGTTCCTTTTCATATTCTGATTTCATCCTCAATCTACTCACATAAGCGTAAATCGTTTTCCTCCCTTGATGTATTTTTATTATTGATCCGAACTGACCAATTTGATAAATCTCTCCGCCGAATACTCTAGAAAGTTCTTCTATATTAGGATCCAATTCAGCGATAACATGAGTACCATCCACCTCTATTATTTGTCCTATTTCAAGATTTTTTATTGGCTCAAACGGTTTCGGTATCATGCTCTTTCTCCTTCTAAAATCCTTGTTAACACCTCGTACTTCCACCAAAGAAGATTTTCTTCAGAGACTAAATTTTTTTTTGCATCATAAAATCCTTTGTTACAATGGATCCTAATTTGTTGGTTTATTTTATCATCACTCAGCCATTTTTGAAGTATTTCGGAGGGTTTATCTTCATTGAAAAATGCAATCAACGTCAAATTTTTATCCGATTCTTTCAGTGCATTCTCAATCTCTATATTAATGTGGGAATCACTAAACCTATAGCCACATGCAATCAGAATTGACTGAGCATTTGATTTAGGTCTTAATGTTTTCCTAATCAAATCAAGTACTTGAGCATATGGATCAATTTGTGTCTCTCTATATTTTGTTGATGCCGGCCATATAAGATATTTTTCAGATATTACAATCCCACTTTTAATATTATCATAACGCAATCTATGTGGTAGAAAATTGTTTTCTAGCAAAGACCAATCCAATGATCCATGTGGTTTTAATACCTTCGTTAAAATATTATCATCACTAAAAACCGAGAGATCCCACCAACCTATCGCCCCTCCCTTAAAACCATCAGAATAGTTAATCCCTTCGAGTGCTAGAGCATCTTCTATTAATGTATCATAATTGAGTATTACATAGTCCGTTCTTAATTTTGAATTGGTTTTCCCAGCTTTCATTGTAGAATGAACTGCTTTTATAAACCGTCTATGAACCGAGATATCAATTTCAGATTCATTTATACTATCATATATTTTTGATTTTATTTCACTCAGAGCATTGGTGAGATCTTTAATTGAATATTTACCTTCGCCTATGATAATTGCTACTTCTTTTTTCCCTTTATCAACTTTTCGTTGAGCGATAGCAATGTGGTCAATAATTTCACTCATATAATCTTCAATTGATAAAAAACCATCGCAATTATTAAATCCTATTATTATTTGGTCAAAGACTTTTTTTGTAATTCCATCATTTGATAATTTTTCTTGAACTTTATCAACTAACTCACTAGTTAAAGGAAGTCCGGCACATTTACTACAACCTGCCCCAAGTAGAAACACTTTGTTCCTGTCCTGAAGAAGTTGCTCAAATTCAGTGGTATATTCGTCGAACGGTTGGGTAAAAAGATTTTTAAATTTGTCCATAGTAAACTCCCTACTTAAAGAATAACGACCTTCAAACTCTCAATCCCTCTATCATCCACTATCTTCACTGCAACTCGGTTATACTTTCCGGCTTCAAATGGAAGTGAGATTGTTCCTTTAAATGATTCAATTAATTCTTCATCAATTTCCGCTTTCAAGTTCTTTGCAAGCTTTGTCCAACCTTCTTTTTCTCCTGCCATCGGGAAGAATACCTGTCTTGGAAATAAACTTCTTCCATCGTAATCTGTATCAAGCATCCAAATAGCAATTCTATCATTACCGCCGGATTCAAGTTGTCCAGTTTTTGTATTAAAGTAATCGAATCCTTTCACTTCAACAGTATATTTCTGCGGTTCATCTTTCTTGCCTTTAACCTTGTTCAGTTTTATATCCGGCTGTCCTATTAACCAATAGCTTTCATTTGAAGAACGTTTCTTCTTCAGATCGTCTGTTAATAGATCTGTATTCATCTGAACTTTGAGGAGTGATACACCGGGCCATTCAGTTTCATCAATATCCTTTGCAGCTTCGGGATCGAATTGGAATGCTGCGAAGACAACAAGCTTTGGTTTGGGAATAAGTTTTTGAGCTTCTTCTATTGCAAGTGCAACTTGTCTTTGCTCTAATGGGGCGTGTTCGGGACCAAAAGAAATTACCGCTCTTTGAGCAACGTCCTCAAAACTCATCTGGTTTTCATTTTCAAATAAGTTTTTCTTTTTCGCTTCTACTTTTGTTTCTGCATCAGCATGTAAATAACGCGTGCCCGGAATCGGTTCAACTCTACTGAAATAAATGTATTGTCCTCTCTTTCCTCTAATTCCGGTTTTAAGAAGTTCATCCCGCCATTCTGTTTGCCTCAGCGTTTCGCCTTTGCGTGCTATGCTGTTATCCAAATCGTCTTTCAGTAGAGACGGGGCATGCCCCGTCTCTACGATTGCATCTAACGGTTTTACTACCGACGCCGGAACTGCTTCTACTGTAAACGGACCAGTTACGCGAGTTCTTGAATTATCTATAAATGGTTGGTCGTACAAAGTTTCTTGTGCGGACGGTTCATTGTTAGCAATAGATTTTAATGTTATGTGCGGAACAGTTTTATACAAGAATCCGCTACCAACACCTTGATCTGGATATGCTAAATGAAAATAATCAAATACTGATGTCATTAATCTTTGCTTTGCGAGTGTGATTGCAACTCTGCTTGTATCGCATGTTATCCATCTTCTTCCCCAATTTTCTGCTACAAAAGCAGTTGTTCCACTTCCGCATGTTGGATCGAAAACTAAATCGCTTGGATCCGATGTCATGAGCATACATCGTTGAACTATTTTTTCATTAGTTTGTACAACATATACTTTCTGATCTGAAAAACCGGCTGCAGTATCATGCCAACTATTCTCAAATTGAATAAATGAAAAATCCGAATGGTACTGCTTAAAGTATGGGTTATTGCCAAGTATGAACACTCTGTGCTTACTAAGCAGTGTATGCATCCCATCAAGATGTGTTCGCCAGCTTTTACCGCTGAGTGGTTTATAACTCTTCCCTTCATACTCAAATTCATAAGTACATGATGGCGTATACCCGCTTGAAGTTAAAACCGATCTTTTAAATATCTTTGATAATTCTTCTTTGTTAAGAGATTGGATTTCAGAACGACCTATTTTATAATACTCCCCGTTACCCTTATCAATAAAACAAAATTCACTTTCGTCTAAAATATCTCTTTCAGTAAAGAGCGGTCTAAATTTTACTTTTGATCTGTCTTTACAATACCATATGATATAGTCATATATTCTCGCAATACCCTTTTGACCTAATGGGCTCATACTTCTATAATTAATTTGTGCATAAAAATTTTCAACACCCATCACTTCATCTAAAATCTCTCTCACATGGTGCACATTCTCATCACTAATCTGCACAAACACACTGCCACTCTCATGTAATAATTCTCTTGCAATTAATAATCTATCCCGCAAATAAGTTAGGTAAGAATGTATCCCAAGTTCCCAAGTATCACGGAAAGCTTTAATCATTTCCGGTTCTTGTGAGAGGTCTTCATCCTTTCCATCTTTCACATCACGCTTATTTACAAACGGCTGGAAGTTACTTCCGTATTTAATTCCATAAGGTGGATCGAAGTAAATCATTTGTACCTGTCCGGCAAGTCCTTCTTTTTCAATTAAGGAATTCATTACAAGTAAACTGTCACCGGCAACTAATCTGTTAGACCAGTTGTGTTTGTGTTTATAAAATTCAATGGCATCTCTTAGCGGCGGGTTTTCATCTTTAGAGCTGAACAGAGACATCTGTTCATAATTGCTTCCATTCTTTTTTCTAACTGCTTCTACAATACTGCGTGGGTCAATTCTTTCGTGAACATGTAAAGAAACAGTTGGAACTTCGAATGAAGTGTGTTCTGCTTTTCCCGCCCAAACAAGCTGAGGATCTAAATGAGGATCGTATTGGTAAGTTTTCTTTTCCTCTTTCTGATCGGTTTCCGGTGTAACTAATCCGACCGGTGGATTATTAGTTCTTTCTTTGTCTTTGTGTTCATACTGTTCAATTGGACGTTTTTTAGTTTTTGAATCCGAAGTTTTTTTAGCCATTTAAACTCCCTTGTGCAATGACGAAAAGAAAACAAAGACTAATCTTTAGTTTAAATTAAGAATGAATTAGGAGATTTCATAAAAATAAATACATCAAATCATTTAATAATAAAACAGAGGGCAATTAGCCCCGCCGCTGAAATATTATTACTTCTAAAAACCATCAACTACTGCATTGATTATTCTTTTCTTTACTTATACTCTTCCCTTCCAACTCTCCATACTTTTGTGTACACCAAGAATAACTGTTCGTCATTTAGTGTCAATTTCATTCAATCTTTTTAAGCGTTCTGATTGAGATAAACCAAGACGAATCAACTCAGCATTCATACTTTCTAAATTTACCATAACTATTAACTGCTCTAATACTGCAAAGTCTCTAATGTTTCCTTTTTTGTTGAGGTTGCTATCTCTCCACTCTTTTGCAGTTATACCGAACAAAGCAACATTTAGGATATCGGCTTCGTTGGCGTAAATGAAATTGATCTGAGCTTTTGTTACCTGCGGAGGAATAAGATTTTCTTTTATTGAATCCGTATGGATTCTATAATTAACTTTTGCCAAAGTTCTTTGAAGATTCCATTCCAAAGATTTAGTGCGGTATTCTTCCTCTTTTAAGCGCTGAAATTCTTTGATGAGATAAAGTTTGAATTCCGGACTTAACCAGGAACCGAATTCGAAAGCAATATCTTTTTACTGTTCACTGCCAACTGTTCAAAACTTCCATCTCGAATCAAATGCAAAAGTAATTCTCTTTGCCGAGTTTGGGCTTACAACCGATTGAAAATCCGGTGTACCGAAATTCATTTCAAGAAATCCGAAATCAAAGCCGAACCCCATTCCCCAGTTGAATTTATCAAATCCGCCGAACGATAATCCCGTTCTTAAAGCAAAAAATCCTAACATCCAATCGGCACCGATAGAAAATCTCGGTTTCTTAGAATTACGCGGCTGGTCATTAAATCCTTGATTGTAATCAAAAGCCAACAACAAATTATTAAGCTGCATTGATGCACCAAGATGCAGTGCAGTTGCAAGCTGTGTGGAAAATTCGCTGATGTATTTTCCGCTGTCTTTACCGACAAGAGCTTTTACTAAAGAATCGCGCTGACTTTCGTTCGAAAGATCATCAAGATATATAGGCGTGCTGGAAGAATATTGAGCGGCGTTTTTATTCCATTTAACACTTCCTATATCAGTAATTGCAAAGCCGAAAGACCAAATATCATTTAATTTTGCGTTCACGCCAAAATCAAAACCAAAACCATTTCCTGCGGGAGTTGGAAAAGGAGAAAATTGAAAATCTTTTTTTACAGTAGTCGTTTTGTCGAAATCATACTTAACATTAAAATCCGGCGAGAATGCCGCATAAGCTAGAAAATCTCCTTTGCCTGTTATAACATTTCCCGAACCGGTCGTTAATTGAGTGTTAACACGATCGAGCCCGACATAAACAAATCCCTGAACGATATTGAACGAAACACCAAGGGAAATTTTCTGACTTAAGCTGCGCGCATATGAGAAAGAATATTTACGCAGCCACCATGCTTTCAATCTGGTGTCGTTAAAATTGTAAACCTGGCTGACAGGATTTCCATCTAATGCAATACTAACAATTCCTTGAGGAAAAGTTACGTTTGAAGAAAAAATATCTCCGATTGAGAACGCAATGGTTCCAAACTTATTACTTGGTTTTATTGAGATTGCAAAAAGCTGAAGCTGAATATCAGCGGTAATAGCGCCACCGCCTTCAAAAAGACTTTTCATTCTGTTCTTATCTGCTTCAGTTAAATATCTTCCGATAGTATTCCCATCGGCATCTTTTGTTTTATACCCGAAGAAGTAATTGTATTCGTCAATCGTTAAAAAATTTGTTCCGATGCTTCCAGATAAATTTGGAAGCGGAAACGGAATAATAAGTTCAACATGCTTAGAGGAATCACTGAATAGATTCGCCGGATTATTCCCGGGTGCGCGTAAACCGAACGATGATGTTACACTTGTCTTGCCCATCGCTGCAGAGCGGGCATCAGAAATTCCAACTGAACCGCTTGCCTGTGAGAAGAGTTTTGCCGAAAAAATAATAATCAAAACGAAAAATATTTTATATGCTTTCATTTTTAGTTCCCCTTCGGATTAATGTGATAATTAGTTGAACCGGAAGCGAGGAACTTTATAATATTATCCGTCTTGAATCTTACTGCTTGGCTGCCGGCACCGGATGTACTTAATCTTATCCTAACACGCATATAATAAGCTTTTGAGATTTTATCTATCTCGGCTTTTAATGATTTCACAGTTACGTTTTGAATTGTGTTTGATATAACATTTCCATTTGCATCAACTCCGGCGCCGTTTACACTTATAACGGTATCTTGATCCTGATACTTGGGCGGGAAATAAGTTAAAAAGTTATTGTTCTGATCGTACAGCTTTGCAGTAAAACTCAGCGATGCGGGAATTCCATTTGTAACCGTCAAAGAAGCACCGAGAGAATTCACATCTTTTATTTTATCGCGATCATCACTTTTAAAATCAACTTTAACCGAATCGGAAAATTCCGCGCCGCTTAAACCGAACTCAAATGGAAATTCAATCTTACTGCTGATAGTTAACTGGTCATTGCCTTTCACACTGATTAATTTATTATTAGGATTTGCAATTCCCCCTACATAAACCACAAGTGAATCCGGGAATTGCGAAAATTTCTTGAAGAAATTGCTCAGACTATCCGCATTGAGAATAACGACAGAATCGGTTTGGGTAATAAGAGTTCTGTTTAGCGTTTGTGAACTTAAAGTCATAATACTTTTTTGTCCCATCGCGTTTTTGGCTTCAACAGTTCCGTTAATACTAAATTCTACATTGGCAGTTAATCTCAGATGCAGTTCGATCTTCGGATTTTTCAGATTGATCTGCTGGAACTGCAATTTTTTTTGAATGTCTTTTACATCAAGACCCACTGCACTTCTGGTTTTTTCAAAGACTGTTGGTTTTAACTGTCCTGTATATTCCGAAACTTTGAGATCATGAAACTTGGTTTTGATTGTTAAAGATTTTGCAGGTAAAGTAATTTGCTGTCCGTTGCTTCCTGTTGATGAAATTTTCGACTCCAAAATCAATTGATTTTTTACATTTATTCCTTGTGTTATAGGAATTGATTTTCGAGTTGCGGATTGCAAAGGAAGAATTTCGATCGGCGTCGATAACTGAGCAACAATTTCTCCAGTACCTGAATTTTTCAGCACCAAATTTTTTAGTATAATTTTAACGGGTGAGGGGAAATAATTTTTAATCTCGATATCAATAAATCCTGATGCAATTTTTATGGTTTGAAATTGATCGGCTAAACTAAAATTTCCGGACACATCAGTTTCGGAAACAGCCGGCATTACAATTTGCATTCCGGGGCTCACTGGTGGGCTTATCCATGAAAGATCAATATCTGTTTGAATTGAATCGGCACTAATACTTATCGTTCCCGGCACAGTTACAGAATTTGGATCCGGTTTCAGTTTATCTCCAAGAATTATCTTATCCATCTGCTGCATATCAGAATAGTATAGCAAATTTTGGTTGGTTCCGCTGGGGTAATGTTGTATCGAACTTGATTTATTATCAATAATATCGAGCATTGTGTAGCTTTTATTTGCAATCGGAATGTTTAATGAAACATCCCAATTAGGCGCTGTCGGCTCTTTAATATCACATGATTGGATCAGCGCGGTAAGGGAAAAAACAATGGCTGCGTAGAAAATTGGAAGATGCTTTTGATCTAATTTCATTTTCTTTCCGTTTTATTTGTGAAGACTTTTATTGTTGAACGAACTTAGAAATTATATTGCTATTGGACAAGGATGTAGAACACAATTAAGAAATTCTTCCCGAAGATAAATCTTTATATTAGGCATGTGGTGCAGAATGGAAGCAATAGTAATCTTTCTTTTTACATACAAATTCAGCAGACCTCATATAGGATTTTCTAACCATGGTTAAACCCAGCAGCAGAAAAGACACTTATGCTTAATATTGCTACTTGCAACTAATATTTACACAAAACATTCCGATAATTACTTGGCGGGATAAATTATTTTTTATAAATAGTGAGGGCTGGGGAAAAGTATGTCCCGACTTGTACTAGTAGATCAAATTATTGTGGGTATGGAGTTAGAACAAGCCGTAAAAAACAGATACGGCCAACTACTTCTATCAGCGCAGACTCGGTTAGAAGAAAAGCATAAAAAAGTTTTAAGAACCTGGGGGATCACATCGGTCTATATAAAAGAAGATATTGACACTTCAATAGATTTGCAATCATCCGACAGTCAAAAGACTGAAGAATTGAAACAGTTAATCCAGCGGTTTCAATGGAGTCCCAGAAATCCCAACGAAGAAGATCTGTTTGAAATGGTTTTATTGAAAGTATTAGCATCAAATAAATGCTCAGGAAGCGGCAATTTATGAAGTCTATAGAAAAATTAATAGCCGGCATTAATAATTTACCAACGTTACCAACGGTTTTTGCAACTCTATCGGAAGCGATTGAAGATCCAAGAGTCTCAATAGAAAAATTGGCGGAAATAATTTCTTCAGATCAAGCCTCTGCATTTAAAGTTTTGAAAGTAGCCAATTCATCATTTTATGGTTTCCGGGGAAAAATAGATACTATCTCGCAAGCAATTTTATACATCGGCTTTAATGAAGTGAGAAACATTGTTTTTGCGCTTTCAGTTATGAATGTTTTTTCCAGAGATAAGCGGCTGCCGAATTACAGTCCAACAGATTTATGGGCTCATTCAATTGGAGTTGGAATTATAACAAGATTTATAGGTAAAGGAATAGGCGAAAGAAAAGTAGAAAATTTTTTTCTTGCGGGAATACTCCACGATATTGGAAAAATTATTCTACTGGAATTTGCCAATGAAGAATATTCTTCGGTTTTAAGATTGGTAGAATCAAAAAATTGTTCTATGGTAGAAGCCGAGTTAGAGGTGTTTGGTATGGATCACGCTCGTGTAGGTCAAATGCTCGCCGAAAAATGGAAACTGCCTTCCGCAATACAAAAAACCATTCTTCATCATCACAATGGTGTAATCGAAAATGAGAATAATATAATAGTTGCTTCGGTTCATATTGCAAATATCGCAGCAAGAATGTTAGGACTGGGATATTCCGGGGACAATCATTTTTCAGAGCCAAATTTGAGAGCATGGGACATATTAAAAATCCCTCCCGGATATTTCGCATCAATCTATAAACAAGTAATTGAGACGTATGATCATACAATAAGAATAATGTTAGTAGAGTAATGGAAGAACCAATAAAAAATAACGCACACATTTCATACTTTGAAACAATTGCGTCTTATAACTCAATTGCCTTGCAAAATAAATCCAACTATGAAGTTATTCTTGAAGGATTAAATGTTTATCTCACTTTAACAGGGTGTAACAGCGCTACTCTTTTTTCAATTGACCCAAATTCTTTCGAATTCTACTATAAAACATCTACCGCGCTTCATCTAGAAAATTCATTAAATCGACTGTTCGACAAATTAGTTGATCAAGGTGCAATTGCCGGAGCTTTGAGAATCAGCAATATTATTGAATATGAATTATGCGAAGATGACGGCACAAAAAATTATTGCCTAATTGTGCCTTTGATTGTTCCCTCCGGAATAATAGGATTAATTATTCTAACTGCACCACTTCCTATAATGCGGGATACTCTTCTTATCGATTTCTGCCGGATGCATGCCAACAATTTTGCTCTGATTATTAATAACAGCTCTCTTAATTATGAATTGCAACAGTTAAAAGAGAATATGGAACAGACAATTGCGTTGCGGACAAATGATTTTGTAAAGAACACAAGAGAAGTGAAAAGAATACTTGATTCAATTCATACCGGAGTAATTATTGTTAACAAGTACTCTGGTATGATTACAGACGCAAATTTTTTGGCAGTGTATACGGTCGGCATTTCAAAAGAACAGTTCATCGGGAAAAAAATTGAAGATTATTTTTTCTTTCACCATGCTGGGAAATTTTCTAACAAAATAGTCGACCGGCAAGAAGGATTGCTGAGAAGAAATAACGGAACACTGATTCCTATCATCAGGACACAGGCAGAGGTTTCTCTTGGCGGGACCGACTTTATAATAGAAAGCTTTATCGATATTTCCGAACGGAAAAAAATGGAGGATGCTCTTCAAAAAGCTCATTTCGAACTTGAAAGACGAGTCGAGGAAAGAACCTCTCAACTTTCAAAAGCCAACAAAACTCTCGAAGCAGAAATATTAGCTAGAGAAAAAGCCGAAGCGGATATTTTAAAACTCTATTGGGCTGTCGCTCAAAGTCCGGTTGCAATTTTAATTACCGACCTGACAGGCATAATTGAATATGTTAATGATAAATTTATAGAAATGACCGGATACAAATTTGAAGAAGCCGTCGGCTCAAATCCCAGAATATTAAAATCAGGTTATTTGACCGATCAGTATTACAAATCTCTCTGGGATACGTTGCAGAATGAGGGTGAATGGAAAGGCGAGCATCAAAACAAAAAGAAGAACGGAGATCTCTATTGGGTTTCCGCCTTTATTTGTCCTATCAGAAACAAAGAGGGAGATGTTACTCATTACCTTGGAATTCAAGAGGATATTACCGACAAAAAACAGATTTTGAATGAATTGGTAATTGCAAAAGAGAAAGCGGAAGAATCAGATAGAATGAAATCTACTCTTCTTTCCAATATGAGTCATGAATTCCGTACCCCGCTGATAGGAATTTTGGGATTCTCCAATTTCTTGATTGAAGAATTACAAAATCCTGATCAAGTAGAAATGGTGAGAGCTATTGAACAATCCGGCAAAAGATTATTAACTGCACTCGATGGAGTACTTAGTTTATCGGAAATGGAGGCAATAGAATCTTCCTTAAAAGTCAAAAAAATTAACTTAGCCAACCATATGAGCGATTTAGTTATATCACATCTGAGAACCGCAAAAGAGAAAAAACTCGAATTCATCATGAAAATTAAAAATGATCAACTTTTTGTTTCAATTGATGTTGTCCTTTTGAAAAAAAGTTTATCCTACATTATTGATAATGCCATCAAATTCACAGATGACGGTTCGATTACAATTATTGCAGATAAAAAAGAAGTTGCAGGAATAGAGTGGGTTACTATAGAAGTAATTGACACAGGGATTGGAATTAATGAGTACGATCAAAAAATTATCTTTGATGCTTTCAGGCAAGCGAGCGAAGGATTTACAAGAAATTATGAAGGCTGTGGACTTGGCTTAACTATTTCCAAAAAAATGATTGAACTTTTGCATGGCAGAGTAACAATTCTCAGCGAACTATCAAAAGGATCTGCATTTACAATCTGGCTGCCCGCTGTTGAAGAAAAAGAAAGAGTTACACAAACAATTTCTTAAAACAGATTATTAATATCTCATTACTTTCAATGCAACCGTTTTATGCTCATCCCATGATGATAAGCTCATCCAAATTATAAGTTGGCATTCTCCCTTTTCCCTTTCTTAATTAAGTTATATTTTTGCTCAAACAACATTCCAGAGGTTTTGATGAAACGAATTACTTTCTTCATTTCTTTTTTCCTTCTTTCTTTGACCATTATTAACTCTCAAAACAATTCTCTCCTTCTCCGCTTCCCAACACTAAACAATGATGGCACCAAAATCGCTTTCTCTTATCAAGGTGATATCTGGACAGTTCCATCATCCGGCGGAAGAGCTACGCGATTAACAATTAATGAATCTTATGAGGGGAATCCGCAATTCAGTCCCGACGGAAAACAGATTGCTTTTTCCGGTGCACGGTATGGAAACAATGACATATTTGTTATGCCTGCCGATGGAGGAACTCCAAAACGATTAACTTTTCATTCAGCTTCGGATAATATTTCCAGTTGGACAAAGGACGGCAACATTTTGTTCAGCACATCAAGAGAATTTAACCAGATAGAAAGACCGCAAGAGATTTATTCCATCTCTTCTAAAGGTGGAACAGAATCACGCATCATGGACGTAGTTGGATTTGAACCGATAATCTCTCCCGATGGAAGATTCATAGCATTTGTACGCGGCGATATCAATCCAATCCATAGGAAAGATTATACCGGACCATCAGCTAGAACTTTATGGCTTTATGATATTTCTAATAAAAAATATATTCAAATACCCGGCTTTGAAACAAACAATATTAATCCGCAATGGGGAGATTCCAGAACAATCTACTTTTTAAGTTCTGTAAGCGGCGAGTATAACTTATATAAAATCAAGATTTTCGAAGATGGCAAAGCGGTTTCAAAACCTGAACAAATTACCAAGTTCTGGGAATCCATCCCTTCGGGAAAAGACTATTCCATTAGGTCTTTCGGAATATCAGGTGACGGCACCACAATCGTATTCGAAAAGGATAAAAATATTTACTCGATGAAAACTTCAGGAGGTTCTCCTCAAAAAGTTGATATTCAGATTAGCGCAGATGACCGCTTCGACCCGATCGAGTTCAAAACATTTACAAATAACGCCAGCGATTATTCGGTATCACCAAACGGAAAATTGATTGCGTTCGTAATACGCGGTGAAGTTTTTGTTAAAGAAGCTGATAAAGACAAAAGCAGAAGCGTTAATTTATCGGACAGTCCATTTAGAGATATGGATGTTGCCTGGTTAAACGATACCACATTAGTATTTACATCAGACCGCGAAGACAACAATTTTGAAATGTACATGGTGATGTCTGCCGACAAATCTCAGCCGAATATTTTTAAGTCACTCAAACATCAAATCACCCGGTTGACAAAAACAGATGAGGATGAATCTTCTCCCGTAATTTCAAATGACGGAAAAAAGATCGCTTATGTAAAAGGATTGGACAAAAAAGAATTTGTGGTCGCAGATATTTCAGCGGATGGAAAACTGAGCGGCGAAAAAATACTACTGAACGGATGGGCATCTCCAAACAGCTTCAGCTGGAGTCCCGATAACAAGTGGCTTGCTTATGCTATAGATGATCTTTATTTCAATACTGAAGTTTTTATTCATGCTGCCGATAATTTTTCTAAACCTGTAAACATTAGTATGCACCCGCGTGATGATTCAAACCCATTCTGGAGCTCTGATGGATCTAAGCTTGGTTTCATCTCTGCGCGTAACAACCGAAATTCAGATATCTGGTTCGTCTGGTTGAAAAAAGATGATTGGGAAAAAACTAAATCGGATTGGGATGAAAAAGAGCCCGCTAAAGAAGAAAAGACCGGTGAAAAGTCAAATGTGAAAAGTGAAAAGAAAGACAGTATGAAAGTAAAGTTGATCAAAATTGATTTTGAAAATATTCATGAACGTGTTGTTCAAGTAACAAATTTTCCGGGAGATGAAAATAATCTTGTAATTTCAAAAGATGGAGAAACATTTTATTACACCGGAAACAGCAGCACAGCAAAGGGACGTGATCTTTACAGCATTAAATGGGATGGAAAAGATCTCAAAGAAATCACCAAAGGCGGTTCAAATCCCGGCGGAGTTACAATAGACCGTGAAGGAAAATATTTATACTATACTAAAACCGGAGGCTCTCTCAGCCGGCAAGATTTAAAAGCGGATAAAACCGAAGCGCTTCCCTACTCCGCAAAAATGAAAATTGATTATACTGCGGAGAGAGAACAAATTTTTGAAGAAGCCTGGCGCACAATTAGAGATGGATTTTACGATCCGCAATTTCATGGCAAAGACTGGAATGCTCTTCACGATAAGTATAAAGAGATGTGTGTGATTGCCTCAACAACCAATGATTTTGCAGAAATGTTCAATTTCTTGCTCGGAGAGTTGAATTCAAGCCATCAAAGATTTACCGCGCCTGAACGAGCCGAAACTCAGAAAGATGCTACCGGTCTGCTTGGTGTTGAATTAATTCCAACAAAGGATGGAATGAAAGTAGTGAGAGTTATTCCAAACTCACCGGCAGATAAAACATCAAGCAAATTATATGTTGATGATGTTATAACCGGGTGTGACGGAAATAAATTTAATGAAGAAGAAAATTTCTATTCATTCCTCAATACCACAGTTGATGAGAAAACACTTCTCACAGTTAAGGGCAAAGATGGAAAAGAGAGAGAAGTTGCAATTAGACCAGTAGCCAGTGAGCGTCAGCTGCTGTATCAAGAATGGGTTCTTGATAGAAAAAAACTTGTTGATAAATATTCTAAAGGAAGATTGGGCTATATCCATATTCAAGGAATGGATATGCCCAGCTTCGAAGTTTTTGAACGTGAATTGACCGCGGCAGGTTACGGTAAAGAGGGCTTGCTGGTTGACGTCCGATACAACGGCGGTGGATCGACAACCGATTATCTTATGACTGTTCTTAACTATAAACAACACGCTTACACTATTCCGCGCGGCACCAGCGATAATCTTGAAAAAGATAAATTAAAATTCCGTGAGTATTATCCCACCGGAGAGCGGTTAGTATTTGCCGCATGGACAAAACCATCTATCGCTCTTTGCAATGAAGGAAGTTATTCCAATGCCGAAATCTTTTCCCATGCGTATAAAACTTTAGGAATAGGAAAGTTGGTTGGTCTTCCTACAAACGGTTCAGTAATTTCAACCGGGGGTAAAGGATTAATTGATGGATCATTTGTTAGACTACCGGGCAGAGGCTGGTTCGTAAAAGCAACGGATAAAAATCAAGAGCTCGGTCCAGCCGTACCGGATATTATAGTTAATAATTCACTCGATTGGATCGCGCGCGGTGTGGATGAACAACTTAAAGCCGCCGTTGATGAATTGTTAAAAGAGATTGATACGAAAAAATAAGAAAGAGAATCGTTAATAGATCAAACATGTGGAAGGGTCGCACAGACCCTTCCTTTCTTTTAAATAGGTTCACAACAAATATCCGCACTTCAAAAAATATTTTTACCAGATAGAATAATAAAAGTTAGCGATCCAACACGAAAGATTACAGAATTCTTCATTAATTTTGCGGGTGTTTTGCTAACAGACGATTTTTATTTATTTTTACGCCGCACCCATAGCTCAGTTGGTAGAGCATATGACTCTTAATCATCAGGTCGGGGGTTCGAGTCCCCCTGGGTGCACTAAAACTCTCAATTCACAAATGTGGTTGAGAGTTTTTTGTTTGTCGCCACCATTTTATCTATCTAAATCTTTCAATATACTTGCTACTGTATATTTGCAAATTTCACACTCCAAAATTTTTGAGGAATAATTAATGACTTCTTCCACTCCGGCATCTTCGACAATTCAAGCCGGCAATAACCAACAAAATTATACTTTTGCTTTAACAGTTCTTACGTCACTCTTTTTTATGTGGGGATTTATTACATACTTGAATGATATTTTAATTCCGCATCTCAAAACGATCTTTACACTGAACTACACTCAAGTAATGCTTATTCAATTTAGTTTTTTCACCGCGTACGCAATCGTTTCAATACCGACTGGAATTCTTGTTGAAAAGATTGGATATAAAAATGGAATAGTAATAGGATTGGTGACTGCCGGTATTGGGTGTTTGCTGTTTTATCCTGCCGCTGGCTATCAATCTTACATTATGTTTTTAGGAGCGTTGTTTGTTCTTGCATCCGGTATAACTCTTCTTCAAGCTGCAGCTAATCCTTATGTAGAGATATTAGGAAAACCGGAAAATATGTTTCGTTCTATTGGGGCGGAGCTATGGTAGGTAGATTTATCGGCTCGGCGGTTCAAAGAAAAATAAATCCCGCAAAGGTTTTAATCTTTAATTCATTTTTTGCCGCGTTGTTGGTTGTAGTCTCAAGGCTTACATCGGGACATGTTGCTATGTGGGCAATTCTTGCTGCTGGATTATTTATCTCAATTATGCTTCCGGCAATCTTCACGCTCGCGATAGACAGACTTGGTAAACACATTGGGCAAGCCTCGGGTATTTTGTGTACGGCTATAGGCGGAGTTATACTTCTTGTAGTTCAAGGATTCTTCGCGGATAATATCGGGATTCATCACGCGTTTTTTGTTCCCGTACTCTGTTATCTTTACGTTGCCTATTATGGAATGAAGGGACACAAACCATCTTATTTAACTGCTAAGGCTTAATAAATGAAAAAGAAAATTGTAATTGGAATTGATCTTGGTGGGACAAACACATCAATCGGATTTGTTGATGCCGAAGGAAAATGTATTTGTGAATCTTCTATATCTACGCTGGCTGAACAGGGAGCTGAAAAATTATTTGAAAGATCATTCGCCGAGTGTGACAGATCATTTAAAAAATTTGAAACCGATTTTGAAATTGTAGGAATTGGAATTGGCGCGCCAAACGGAAATTATTATAAAGGCACAATTGAATCTCCACCGAATTTGAATTGGGAATATGTAAATGTTCTCGACATCGTAAAAAAATATTCTTCACTTCCCTGCGCAGTTACAAATGACGCTAACGCCGCCGCCTTAGGCGAAATGTTATTCGGAGCAGCAAAGGGAATGAAAAATTTTATTTTAATTACTCTCGGCACCGGACTCGGCAGTGGTATTGTTGTAAATGGAGAACTTGTTTATGGCGCCGACGGATTTGCCGGAGAGATCGGACATACAATAGTTGATCCGAACGGACGCGAGTGCGGCTGCGGCAGAAAAGGATGTCTTGAGACTTATGCCTCAGCCACAGGTATCCGGCGTACTGTATATGAATTAATCGGCACAACAAATCTTCAAAGCGAGCTTCGAAGTATTAGTTTCGAACAACTCTCGGCTAAAGATATTGCTGATGCGGCAAACCGCGGTGACAAACTTGCGCTTAAAGCATTTGATTACACCGCGAATATTCTCGGCTTAAAACTAGCGGATTCGATAGCTCATTTAAGTCCGGAGGCGATAATTCTCTTTGGCGGGCTGGCTCTGGCTGGAGATTTAATATTTCCTCTTACGAAACGTTATATGGAAGAATACATGCTGAATATTTTCAGAAATAAAGTAAAACTTCTTCCATCGGCTTTGCCTGGTGCCGGCGCGGCGGTTCTCGGTGCAGGCGCATTAATTTGGAATCAGCTTAGGAAAAATCATGTGTAGAATTTATTTTTTTTTTCTTACCAAGAAAGAACGCTAAGACCTAGGGTATGTCATTACCTTTTGAAGCCACCCAAATTCTAAACCATTCCTCGCGAGTTAAAATTATTTCCAATCCTTTAACTGCGGATTTAACTCTTTCAATCTTTCCGCTTCCCAATACAACAATAAAATTTACAGGGTGAACCAACAGCCATGCTGCTGCCACCGCATCAATTCCAACTTGATGGTTATGTGCAATCTCATTTAAAACATTTCTAACACGTATTGCCTGCTCACTGTTTTCCCAAAATACTTTACCTCCGGCAAACGGAGACCAAACCATTGGCGATACACGCCTCTCATACAGATAATCTACGTTTCCATTATCAAAATGTTCCGTGCTAAGTACGGATACTTCAATTTGATTTGTCGAGAGAGGAAAATCCAAACGTGATTGAAGCAAAGAAAATTGATGAGGCAAAAAATTGGAAACGCCGAAGTGCAATACTTTTCCCGATTTTTTCAATTCATAAAAAGCCTCGGCAGCTTTATCAGCATTCATTAGTGGATCGGGGCGGTGAATGAGAAGAAGATCAATATAATCGGTGTTCAAATTTTGCAGCGAGCGTTCCACCGATTTAATAATATGTGATTTTGTCGTATCATAACAGTGCATCGTATGATCGGGAAATTTGGGAGATGCCAATTTTATACCGCACTTGGTTACTATTTGCATTTTTTGTCTAAGCGATGGAGTTTCTTTCAGCACATTCCCGAAAATATTTTCGCATTCGTATCCGCCGTAGATATCGGCATGATCGAAAGATGTAATTCCTAGTTCGAGTGATTGAGTTACTAAATTGTATAGCTGCTGTGTTGAATACTTCCACTCTTTTGCACGCCAGAGACCAAGAGCAAGTCTTGAAAGATTCAATTCCATTGTTTCTCCAATAAATCTATTTGACGATATGTAATATAGTGTTTAGATTGAATTAGTTTTTAAAGAGATTAATGATGAAACTGAAATTATATTTATTCTTTTTTCTAATTCTCATCTCCCAACTGTCCACCTTGCCTGCCGGCGGGCAGGTTCTCAATTCCCAAACCGTTCGCCCCATTAAAGACGACATTGGTTTTTGCTGGAACGCAGATGAAATGAATAACTTCATTTCGTTTCTGTCGAAAGAAGACGCCGGCAGATTAAATCAAGAATCAAAAGATCTTGTTGCCGCAATTTCGGTTCACGACGATTATCTCTACGCCGGTAAAGTTTATTATCCTCTGTTTAAAAACATCAAAGCAAAGGAAGTTGTAATCTTCGGCATTACACATGGCTCTGTCCGCAAAGAAATGGGCACTCTTTCTAATGTTTTGATTCTTGACGAGTTCGATCAATGGCGTGGACCATATAGCAATGTAAATATTTCCCCTTTAAGGGAAATTATTAAATCGAAATTACCAAAAGATGATTTCATAGTTAGCAACAAAGCTCATAGCATCGAGCACTCAATTGAAGCGATGATTCCTTTTCTCCAATATTATAATCGCGGCATAAAGATAACTCCAATCATGGTAACGCAAATGCCATTTGAAAGAATGGAGACATTGAGCAGCAGACTTACAAAAATTATTGATGAATATTTACGAGCCAACAAACTTAAATTGGGCAAAGACATTTTCTTTCTGATTTCCAACGATGCCAATCATTACGGGGAAGATTTTAATAATTCTCCTTACGGTTTAGACGCAATGGCACATAAACTTGCTACAGAGAATGATAAAAGAATTATCAAGCAAAATCTTATAGGCAAAATAGATGAGGCAAGAATAAAAAAACTTACGAAAGAAATTTGGCTCGATTCGACTAATACAAATCCAACTCCAATATGGTGTGGAAGATACCCCATTACGTTTGGGCTTCTTACGGTTACAAAAATCTTAAACGAATTGGATATGAGCGGATTGTATGGATATCTTTTTAAATACTCCGACACATTCACTGAAAAAGTATTACCGGTTAAAAATACAAGCATGGGATTAACGGCGGTCTTTTCATACAAACACTGGTGCGGCTGGTTTACAGAGGGATTTTATTTAGAAAGTAAAAAACAGGAAGTACAAAATGAAAGGTAAAATGGGAAACCCGTGGTTGCAAATTCCATTGGAAGATTACGAAGGACATATGTCCGCATTCAATGTTCAACAGCTTCAAATGCTTGATGAAGTATTTAAGGATATTCTTAACGAGTTCTCGCCGAAGTCATTATGTGTTTTAGGATCTACTGCAGGAAACGGATTTCAACATTTAATACAACGGACTTTCGACCGGGTAGTTGGAGTAGATATTAATTTTAAATATACGGCTGAATGTAGAGCTTGGTTCATACAAGATGTTCCAAACCTCCAGCTAATATGCGCCGATCTAAATGAACTTGAATTGACAGATTCAATTTTTGATTTGATTCACGCAGCATTAATTTTTGAATACGTTGATGTTGAAAAACTTCTCTCCAAAATTTACCGATGGCTTAAACCGGATGGTAGATTGTCGGTAGTATTGCAATTACCATGCGAAAACTCAGCTGCAGTTTCTGAAACACAATACCAAAGTGTTAAAGTTCTTATACCGTTTATAAAACTTGTTGAACCGGATGAATTAAAAAGGAAAGCAGAGAAGTTGCAGTTAATCTGTGAAGAAGAAACAGAAATAAAATTATCAACCGGGAAACGATTTATCAAAGCGTACTTTAAAAAAGAAAAGCCGGCATAAGCCGGCTTTCTTCAATCTTTCCATTATTACTTCTTTCGATTTTCTTATTACTTTATCTCAACGTTATTAACAACTTTCTTCTTTCCCTTCATAAAATATGCTATCACCAGAAAAACAATTACAGCGGCGCCTCCGATATAGACCCAATTCATTTTATAACCCGGTGCTACATTTTCTTTCCAAACCGCAATTCGTTTCTCAACAGAATCTTTATTGGCTTCGGTCATCATGTTGTTCTCTATTAAAATCGGAATCCAAATCGGCTGAACTGTTTTAAAATAAACGCTATCGGTAAAAGAGTAAAAAGTATTTTCCGATTCGGAAGATTGCTTAACGCCGTAATTTTTAATCTCGTCGTCTACAAAAGAATTTACACTGTTCACAAATTGATCTCCGCTACGGAACGGAAGTACCGCCAGCTTTTGATCTCGAAAAAGTTTATTTACTTGAACCCACATCTCTTCATTTAATATCGCATTCCAATCGGCGAACATGTTGTCAATGTTTGCAATCTGTACTGCTTTATCGCGACGGTTCAGATATACTTCCCCAAGTTTAGGACCAATTTGCCGCCAAACTTTATTAAAATCTCTATACTGTTCTTTCATTTTAGAAAGATCTTCGGAATTGGTCTGTGTAACTTTCATGAACTGAACATTATCGCTAATTGTTCGTTCTATATTGTAGAATAGATTTCCGCTGTCAACTTTTTTGAAGATTGCCTGCTTCTCGGCTTCATTAAATGTCCCCGGAGTTTTAACAAACTCTTGCAGCAGACTATCAACAATACCCCGTACAAGTTCATCACGCTGGGCTATGTTGGATTTTAACTGGTCAACCAGCTTTGATAGCGAAGCGATCGTGGCGGCATCTTTAACGGATCTGATATTTAATTCCTTAATCTGAAAAATCAATGCTTCATTCCGCTGGCTCAGTTCAGAAACTTTGTCTTTGAGCGAACCCACCTCGGATGTAAGAGTAACGATTTGTATGAAGTCTCCTTTACGCACCTCGAGCATTCTTTCTAGCTTAGAGAATGCTTCATCGTAATTTATCTGCAAAGATTTTTCTATCAAGACTTTTGAATCTAAATACTCTGCTTTCAGTTTTTGAATATTCTCGCTTATAACTGCACACTCATCCAGAGACGCGGCATTTTTGATTGCGGATTCATATTGCTTATAGCGTGTGTCAAAATTGTTTATTTTTTCAAAATCTGATTGAGCAACTGCCGTGCGGCTCAAGACAAAAGAAGCAAGAAGAGTAACCAAAAAGAAAAATTTATTTGCTTTCATTTTTTACCTCAGAATGCCTTTATGGTTCAACAAATATTTATTCGGTGAATCAAGCAGTTCAATGTTGGGTGATTTTTGGTTGAACGCCGGAGAGACTAAACCGGATTCAGTAACTAATATTTTATTTTCCAGTTTCATTCCACCCTCAACTGCCATTACAACATAAACGTGCTTGAAATTTTTTGCAGTGAGATAAAGATAACCGAGCTTATCGCGGATGATTCTTATCTCTTTACCGGCAAAATTATTTGAATCGGCAAACTCTTCGAAGAAGAGGGGTTTAACCTTAAGGGTGAACGCATATCTCTGCTCTTCTATAAATCCCTTGCCGTCAACTTTAAGAGCATTTTCGATTGGCCAGGAAAAGTCTGCCGGCTTTAGTGTAAGCGATGAACAGGACGTTATGGTCAAAACAAGTATGGAAACAAAAAAATATTTCAAATAGCGCATAAATTTCTCCGAGGTAAAAATTAACCAATTAAAGTTACTTATTTTGATTCTCATTTGTAATAGATGTTGCCTATTTTTGTGAAGGTTTCCACAATACAGAACGGCAGAACGAGTTATGATATACCAAT
Source organism: uncultured Ignavibacteriota bacterium (assembly GCA_947085815.1). Taxonomy (GTDB): domain Bacteria; phylum Bacteroidota; class Ignavibacteria; order Ignavibacteriales; family Melioribacteraceae; genus Fen-1258. The sequence continues at coordinate 29,443 of CAMTXU010000008.1, forward strand.
GAATCCCTGGCGTGGACTTCAAAATATTCCGCGGAATGTTTGGCTTGTAACATTCACAACCCTTATCAACCGAAGCGGAACAATGGTGCTTCCATTTCTGGTAATATATATGACAACAAGAATAAATGTGAGCACCGGTGCGGCGGGATTAGTGCTTGCGTTCTATGGCGCCGGAGCTTTTATAACCGCGCCCTTCGTAGGAAAATTGAGCGACAAACTCGGTTCGTTGTTCGTTATGAAGGCTTCATTAATCCTCACCGGGCTGATAATAATATTGTATTCGTTCATTCAAAATTTTTATGCAATTCTAGGAATAACACTTTTATGGTCGGTCATCAGCGAGGCATTCCGCCCGGCAAACCTTTCTCTTATTTCCAATGAAACCGAACCGGTACAGCGCAAAACTGCATTCGCTCTTAATCGACTTGCAGTAAATCTTGGGATGAGCATTGGACCGGTCATCGGGGGATTTCTCTCCGCAATTAATTTTTCACTTTTGTTTTATGTTAATGGCGTTACTTCCATACTAGCAGGAATATTTTTAATGATTGCTAATATACAACCAAGGCAAAAAGCCAATTACGATAAAACTCAAGAACCCCCGGTCACAAAAAGAATTTCAGAATCAATTTTCAATGACAAACAATTTTTACTCTTTATGCTGGCTCTTATTCCAGTCGAGTTGGTTTTTTTTCAAATGCTCGGTGGTCTTCCACTCTATATTGTAGAAAAATTAAAATATTCTACTGCGACGTTTGGTATACTCATGGCTGTTAATACCGTATTGATTATTATAGTTGAAGTTCCTCTAAATAACGCAATGGCACATTGGGACGACCGGAAATCTTTAGCACTCGGTGCTTTTCTTTGTGCAATCGGTTTTGGTGCAATGGCATTCTCTCAGAGTTTGATTCTAATTGTAGCCACAATAATTATTTGGACTTTCGGCGAGATGATTTTCTTCCCATCGAGCACATCATACACCGCAATTTTATCCCCTGAAAAAAGACGTGGCGAATATATGGGGTATTTTCAGATGACATTTAGTTTTTCTATGATGATCGGACCATGGATTGGTGTGGTTGTTCTGGATAAATTTGGGTCAATTTATTTATGGGGCGGAGCGTTTATATTGAGTTTTATTTCCGTAGTTATGTTCTTATTTTTAAAAAGCGCACAGAAAAAATTTAACGTGATTAATTAAAAGTTACGTTCAAAAAAGCGGGTATGAAATCTCTGCATTTGCTATAGAAGGCGGTAATTCTATGACAGAACAAAATAATTTTCTCTTCCTGTGGGAAGGTATCTTTTTGTTTATTGGCAGTGCCCTTGAAACTCATACACATGAGCATCACGCGATCCAAATTATTATTAGTGCAGGAACTCCTTTTCAGATGAAAGTAGAAAACAAAGCATGGAAAAGGTTTTCTTCTTTGATTATTGACTCCGATCAACCCCATCAATGCAAGGCATTAAACAGCAGAATATTCTTTTTAAGTATTGATCCGGAAGTTTCAACAGCTCGCGCATTGAGAAAAAATTTTTTGAGCAAATCATCTTTTCAATCGCTTCCTAAAAAAGATGTCCTTTCCTTTTCAACAAATTTGCAAAAACTAATTGCATTAGAGGCAGATTGTAAAAGTGTTTTTGCAATTATCAATCAGTTTATAAATAACTTAATATACTCGGAACATATTCAACGCGTCATTGATGAAAGAATACAACTCGTAATTCAAATTATAAAAAGTTCGTTGAAGAATAAAATCACCCTTAAAAATCTTGCGGAAAAAATTTTTGTCTCAGAAGGACGATTGACTCATCTGTTTAAGGAACAGGTCGGAATCCCAATAAGAAAATATATTTTATGGTCAAGGTTGAATCTTGCTACTCAAAAAATTATCAATAACGAAAATTTTACTCAAGCTGCGCATAACTCCGGTTTTTCAGATTCTGCACATTTCAGCCGAACATTTACGAAAATGTTTGGTTTGGTCCCCTCCTCAATTTTAAAAAATAGCCAGAACATTCAAGCTTATGTTTGTTCACACCAGTAAATTTGCAACGTCAATATAAATTGTGTTGCACATTATCAAAAAGAATTTTTTAGGAAGAAGATGAAAACATATAAAAGAATTATTGCCGCACGCCGTGGCGGACCAGAAGTTCTGCAACTTATCGAAGAAAAAATGACAGAGCCAAGGCATTATCAAGCGAGAATAAAAATTCTTACAGCAGGCGTTTCATTTGCGGATGTTCTTATGCGAGAAGGAGTTTATATCGGAATGCCGAAGTTTCCTTTTTCGCCGGGTTATGATATAGTCGGAATTGTTGATCAAGTCGGTTCCAAAGTTTCAAAAGTTAGAAGAGGACAAATAGTTGCCGCGTTAACTGTTACAGGGGGATATTCACAATACATCTTTCTTAACGAAGATGAATTAATTATTGTGCCGGATGATATCGCGCCCGAAGAAGCTGTAAGTGTTGTTCTAAATTATATAACTGCATACCAAATGCTGCACCGAACTGCAAAGATTAAAAAAGGAGAAAAAATTTTAATCCACGGAGCTGCAGGTGGAGTCGGAACAGCGTTGCTTCAACTTGGAAAATTACATGAACTAAAAATGTTCGGAACAGCTTCTACAGGAAAACTTGCGTTGATAAAAAAACTTGGTGGAATTCCAATTGATTATAAAAACGAAAACTTTGTTAAGAGTATAAGAAAATTGACTGGCGATGGGGTAGATGCTGTATTTGAAGGGACAGGCGAACTTGGTAATAGCTCCTATAAAACGCTACGTGAAGGAGGTAGATTAATTATTTACGGTATATCATCTATGCTTATTAATGGAAGAAGAAATATTTTCAAAGTAATAGGAACATATTTACGATTAAGCATATTTCTTAGAAACATCATTCCAAATAGAAAGAAAGTTCTGATGTATCAGATAACAAAATATAAAAAACAGCACCCTGAGTGGTTTCGGGAAGATCTTCTCACGCTCTTTGATCTTCTCAAGGAAAAAAAGATCAACCCGGTAATTGCCGAAAAGATACACATGGAAAAAGCAGCTGAAGCACACCGGTTATTAAACAAATCGTCTATCGGCGGAAAGATAGTGCTTATCTGTAACCAATAATTTCTTGCAATAAATTATTGAAATAGGGAAGAAAGAAGTATTATTAAAATAAATTAAACGGCTATTACTTGAATTAGCAGCTAACATTTTAAGGATTTATAATTTTTTTAATAGGAATAAATGAATAAGATAAATTCGTTGGAAAAAATATTGATCGGCGGGATAGAACAGTGGGTTTTAATCCGTGGTAGCGATGATTCAAAGCCAGTTTTACTTTTTGTCCAAGCAGGTCCCGGCTTTCCAATAATACCGGAAGCGAACGCAATGGAAAATAAATTAAAATTGGAAAACCATTTTGTTGTTATTTATTGGGATCAACGAGGATGCGGGAAATCGTTCAATAAAAATATTCCACCTGCGTCTATAAATCTTGATCAACTTGTTTTCGATACAAATGAGCTTGTAGATAAACTAAAAGAAAGATTGGGTGTGCAAAAAATATTTATTGTTGGGTTTTCCATTGGCGCAACGATTGCGATGAAAGCGGTAACACTGCGTCCGGAAAACTATCGTCTGTTTGTTGCCGTTGGAATTGATGTAAAAATGGACGAAGCAGAAATGTCGGCTTATAGTTTTGCTTTGAAAGAAGCGAATGCGCGCAAAAAGGTAAAGGCAATAAAAGAGCTTGAAAAAATCGGCAAGCCTCCCCATACTGAACATAAAAAATTTCAAGTACGGGTAAAATGGGTAACAAATTTCGGCGGGGTTTATATCAACGAGACTTATGATTCAATTCTGAGAACAACTTTGAAGAATATGTTTTTCACCCGCGAGTACTCTCTGCTTGATATTGTGAGAACAGTACGAGGAATGAATTTCTCACAGAAAAAGATACTATCAGAATTGAGCTCGCTCAATATGCTCGAGAATGAACATCAAATAGATGTTCCGGTAATTTTTATTCAAGGAACGCACGATATGGTGGCTCCGTTAAAACTTTCCGAGAAACTTTTTCTGAAAATAATAGCTTCCGGAGGAAAACAGTTTATCCGTTTCGATAATTCCGCTCATATGCCGCATTATGAAGAATCGGAAAAATTTAGAAATGTAATTTTAGATGCAATAAAAAATTGATATGTGTTTATGTTTGGTCGGATTAATTTATAGAAAAATATTTATAAAGGATCAAACACGTCTTTGATCAAAATAAAATTACTTCCCTAATTTGTTCTCAATATTTATATTTTACACACAAATCATAAACAATATCAGAAAGGAACACCAAAATGAAGTTCAAAACATTATTCAGTTTGTTATTTGTAATCTTCTTTTCAACATCTGCAAACTTTGCTCAGCAGGGAGATCAAGCAGAGATGATGAAAAAGTGGCAGGAGTATATGACTCCAGGAACCGCTCATCAAGAATTTGCGCAAGCAGTTGGTAATTGGAAAGCATCGGTAACCTCCTATATGGGTGGTCAAGAAATGAAATCCGAAGGGAGCGCCATACACGAAATGATTCTCGGCGGAAGATATCTGAAATCCACCTTCAAGGGAAATATGATGGGAATGCCCTTCGAAGGAATGAGTTTAGATGCATTCGACAACGCAACTAAAGAATACATAAATGTTTGGATTGATTCCTTTGGAACAGGAATTATGCTCATGAAAGGAAAGAAAGACGATAAATCGAAAGAGATTGTTTACACGGGAACGATGGTTGACCCGATGACTGGAAAAGACAGCATGGTAAAAAATGTAATTAAAAACATAGATGCTGATCATCAACTTATGGTAATGTATATGATCGAAGACGGCAAAGAAGTAAAAAACATGGAGATTGAATATACAAGAGTGAAATGACAAGCTTCATCATCGCGTTGAAGTTGAGCATTAAAAAAACCCGGATTTGATTTACGGTTCGGGTTTTCTATTTATTTCCCACGGTTCTTACTTGCTGAAATTCTTTTTCAATCAAAGTGAAAATTTACAAACGGAAGAACTTTTGCAATGCCGCGATTGTTCTTTGCGATATTTATTAATCCGAGCTGCACGCCATGCAATTCATCCGAGCTGTTGAAGAGTCCAATTACAAGCCCCGTTTGAACTCCCTTTATTCTGTTATATCCGGAAATTGAAAGTCCGGTAAAATTTTCTATCTCACTCCAGCCACATGCTAAGTTCACCCCGGCAAATTCATACGCTTCAGTTTTGTATCCGGCAATATTTACTCCGTTAATTAATCCCTTGCTGACAATTGCCCCTATAGCGATTGATAAGCCTGTAATATCCTCTGTGCTAACTACCGCCGCTCCGCCAATATTTATTCCGCTCATTGATCCATTTGCAACAGCAGCTAAGCCTCCAAAGTTAATTCCCGACATATCTTTATTAGCAATAACAGCAAGTCCTCCAAAATTGATTCCCCTTAATTCTCCATTTGCAACTGTTGCCAAACCGCCGAAATTAATTCCAAACATATCTCGGTTAGAAACTACTGCCAGTCCGCCAATGTTAATACCATTGAGGTCTCCATTGGCAACTACTGCCAAGCCACCGAAATTAATTCCTTTTGCTGATCCATTCGATACTATTGCAAGCCCACCAACATTAACTCCGCTCAAATCTTTAGTTGCAACAACTGCCGCAACGCCCAAAGAAATGCCCCTTAATCTTGATGCTTGCGGTGCTAACCCAAGAGAGAAACCATTAACAGTTGAATTGGGATTACTGCCGGGTTTCCAAAGAGTTATGTTAATGCCGTTTATTTCTTCTATATCGCAATCGGAAAAATTAATTCGCAACCCATTCCATCTTTGTGAATTGCCAAAACTGATTCCGCTGTTATGAGCTCCTAAATCCAGACTACTGTGGCTGCAACTTGTCTTTGTAGAATCATCGTAATCTGAAAATCGAATTTGAGCGACTGAAAATGAATTAAGTGAAATAATAATTAAAAGTAGAAAGATTTTTTTCATGGCAGTAAAACCTGATGTTTATTATTAATTTCAGATGCCATTTAGACTCTCTAAGAGATTGGTTGGTTACATTCAGAACAAAAAAGAAATCAAAAAAGAAGAGAATGAATTATCAGCGCTTCTTAAGGAAGCCGTACTTTTTTATATGCTGAGAAGCAAGATATCCAACAGCGCCTACGGAAACCGCTCCAAGTATTGACCTGAATAATTTCATATTCTGAGTTGCGCTGTATTGCTCATATAGTGGATTGAAAATATTCGATTGAACATTACTACCGATACTCTCTTGATAAATTCCAGAGCTTAAAAACATTCGGGTTCTGATCCAGATAGACGATGAGTCTTTCATAAAATTCGAATTAATTCTAAAATTAGTAAGCTCATTTGAAAGCATCATTTCTTCAAAATGGATTGAGGATTGAAAAACTTCGATAAGCTCAGCGGTTCTTCTCAATATTTTAGACTATCAATTTGTGATTGACCGAAGAGAGTAGCCGATAAGGTTAGAAAGAATATTACCTTTTTAAAAATTGCTGTCATCTTCATCATCAAATTCTTCGTCTTCAAAAATGTCTTTATCTTCGAGGTCGAGGTCGCCACCGTCTATTATTCCGGGCGCGGCATCCTCGTCCAGATCCTTTTCCGAGCGTTTACTTTTTTCTTCGGTGATATAAGAAGTTTCAGGTTGTGCAAAGAAGCTCTCTTTAGATGAATAATTATCGTCCATCCTATCCATCACTTGCCCCAACATTTCATCGGTCAAGTCTTCCTTCATCTCGATAGCGTCAACTTTTTTCTCCGCGTCAATTTTATCCAAGCCTTTATCTGCGCTTTTCCACATAGCAGTCAAATCTTTCTTTTCGAGTTTATTAAGATGCGAATGAATTTGTTTTTCTATAACGCTAATATCTTTTTTGTCCCATGTGCTCTCGGAATAAAGCTGTTCCTTAAGGTAATCCCAAAAGGTTTGCCCTTTTTTTTCCGGTGAGGGAAGTTTCTTAAGTGAAGCAACCACATCGGTTACGATTTTTTTCATAGAAGTCGGCACGGTGTTACCTTTCAAATAATTACACGTATAAATTAGTAAATAAAAAGAAAAATCAACATGTAGAAATTAATTTTGCTTGGAATCGTGTAAATTTTTGTTCCAATAGAATATTTCTTTTATATAATTTTGAGCCGAGGGAAAAAATATTTCCCCTTTTAATTGTATTTTCGAACTAAATTAAAATTAGTTTATCTAACAATCAGCATATTCAAAATAAAATGCCCCTGTAGTTCAATGGATAGAACGCGAGCCTCCGAAGCTTGCGATGTGGGTTCGATTCCCGCCGGGGGTACTAAAAACGTAAGACGTGAATCGGGAGAGGCGGAACGCAAAATCGAGATTGCTAAATTGGTTTAGTAATTAATCTAACTTAACATCAATTTCCCCTAAACATAAAATCGGTTGTAAACGTCAAATCGAGAGACAATATTTTTCAAAACGAAATGATTGAGGCATCCATGCGAAATTTTCAAAAATTTTTCTTTCCCCTACTTCTTCTAATTTACATTCAACCGTTTTATGCACAAAGAGGGGACAAATCTCTTTTAACACTTGATCGGATTTTTAACAGCAATGAATTTTCAGGTGAAAGATTCGGTCCCGCCCGGTTTATTGATCAAGGAAAATATTACACAACTCTTGAAAAATCTGTGGACGTACCTGATGGAAGAGATATTGTGAAATACGAAACTGAGACAGGTGCAAGAGAAGTTATGGTCTCGGCTAAATTTTTGATTCCTAATGGGGGTACCAAACCGCTATCAATCAGTGATTATACGTGGTCTCCTAACAATAATATGCTGATGATTTTCACGAACACTGCGCGAGTGTGGCGTCGCAACACAAGAGGTGACTACTATGTGCTTAATCTAAAAACGAATCAACTACAAAAACTCGGCGGCGAAGCTAAGTCATCAACCCTAATGTTTGCAAAATTCTCTCCGGACGAGAAAAAAGTAGGATACGTGAGAGAACACAATGTGTATGTGGAAGATCTTTCGAGTGGAAAAATTACTCAACTTACATTCGATGGCTCAACAACAATTATCAATGGAACTTTTGATTGGGTTTACGAAGAAGAATTAGATCTACGCGATGGATTTAGATGGAGTCCGGACAGCAAATCAATTGCCTATTGGCAGCTTGATGCATCGGGCATTGGAATATTTTATATGATTAACAATACCGATTCACTCTACTCCAAATTAATTCCCATTCAATATCCCAAGGTGGGCACAACAAATTCATTATGCAAAGTTGGTGTTGTTAATTCTGATGGCGGAGAAACTATTTGGATGAAAATTCCGGGCGATGCGCGCAACAATTACATCGCAAGGATGGAATGGGCAGCGAATTCGAATGAATTAGTAATTCAACATCTGAACAGAAAGCAAAATCAAAATGAAGTAATGCTCTGCAACAAAAAAACGGGAGAAGTGAAAACCATTTTTACGGAAACCGATAACGCTTGGATTGATATTAATGATGATCTCAACTGGCTGAAAAAGGGAAAAGAATTTACGTGGGTTAGCGAACGAGATGGTTGGCGCAACATCTATATAATTTCGCGGGACGGACAAAAGACAAAACTAATTACACCTGGCAATTACGATGTAATTGATGTGCAAAGCATTGACGAAAAAGGCGGATGGGTTTATTTTATAGCATCGCCCGAAAACGCTGCACAGCGTTATCTATTCAAAGTCTCATTAAATGGAAATGGAAAACTAGAACGGATCACACCGAAAGAATTCAGCGGAAGTAACAGTTACCAAATTTCCGAAGGCGCTAATTATGCGATTCATTCCTTCTCCTCTTCTAATTCAGTACCGATAAGCAATCTGATAAAACTTCCGGAACATAAAATCATTAAGAGATTAATTGAGAATAAACCACTTGCAGAAAAGATTAATACATTAAAAACGACTCCAACAGAGTTTTTCAAAATAGATATTGGAGATAGGGTAACGCTTGACGGGTGGATTATTAAACCGACGGATTTTGATTCGTCAAAAAAATATCCTGTTCTCTTTTATGTTTACACGGAACCGGCAGCGCAAACCGTTGTTGACAGATGGAGCGGCAGTCAATATCTCTGGTATCAAATGCTCGCCCAGCAGGGATATATTATTGTTAGTGTTGATAATAGAGGAACTCCAGCGCCGCGTGGCAGAGAATTTAGAAAATCGATTTATAAAAAAATAGGAATCTTGAATTCCGCCGATCAAGCTGCCGCAGCTACTGCACTTATTAAAAAGTGGAGCTTCTTTGATCCTGAAAGAATTGGTGTATGGGGCTGGAGCGGAGGCGGTTCCGAAACTCTTCAATTGATGTTTAGATATCCCGATATTTATAAAACGGGCATGGCGGTTGCCGCCGTTAGTAACGAAAAATTTTACGATACGATTTATCAAGAAAGATATATGGGATTAGTGACCGAACCCGATAGTGCCTATGATAAATGTTCTCTCTATACTCAAGCAAAAAATCTAAAAGGAAATCTTTTGATTGTGCACGGAACCGGCGATGACAATGTTCATTATCAGAATGCGGAATATGTTATAAACGAATTGATCAAATACAATAAACATTTTACGATGATGGCTTATCCTAACCGCTCGCACGGAATTTTTGAAGGAGAAGGAACGACACTGCATTTGTATAACCTCCTCACAAAATATTTGTACGATAATCTCCCCGCAGGGGCAAAATAATTAAAACATTTCCCCCTTCTGAATATGGAGGGGGAAATACGGGGCGACTAATTTCTTTCTTTTAAGGATTAGCAATTTATCACAGACATTAAAAAGCACCTGGAATTACGAGAGAAAATATTTATGAGTTAACATCCTCTGGAATTGTTCATTACGATGCTTCTGGTGCAACGCCGCTTTGCTTTATTCTGCAGAAAATATTTGCCTCACTCCGGAGATATTAAATTCATAATGAAAAGTTGGAAATCAATTGCGCTCGCCGATAATTGGTCGAAGAGTAAAGACAGCAATGGTGACGGGTTAATGGACCTTAAAGGTGTATGACTTGTTATTGTACCGGAAGTTTTTTCCGGTGATATTAACACTAAACTCTGCGAAGCGTATCATAATCAAGGATTTTCTGCGAGCGGTTACGTTTTTCCTATGGTACGCAGCTTGATTGGTTTGGAGGCTGATGCACTTAATAACAAAATTACTTTTTCTCCTAAAATTCCTGCGGATAGGAAATTTTTAAAAATTCACAATGTAAATGTCGGCAGTACAATTATTAATCTAGATTTAATTAACGAGAATGGAAGAATGGAACTATCGGCAAAAAAAATCTCCGGAAGAAATATTCAAATTGAATTCTCTCATGATCTTCCTCTTGGTACCGAAAGTAATTCGGTGCTGGTAAACAGACACGAAGTAAAACCGGTTCTGATTCGTCATAAGCAGGCAGAGCAGTTAAAAATCACTCTGGATCTAGAAGCAGAATCTTCCGTTGTTTTTACTTATAGACAGGATGTCTCGGTTTTTATACAAGATAAAATTACAGCATTCGGCAATACAAATGAAGGATTGAAAATTGTATCACAAACTCCGGATGGAAAGAAATTATCTGTTCTTTGTGAAGGAAAACCGAATAAAGATTACGAATTGGGAATTATGAATTACGAACAGGTAAAATCTATTTCCGGAGCTGAGTTGAGAGATGGGAAATTGATTATGAATATTCCAGGAACCGGAAACGAATTATTAAAACATCAGATTGTTATCGAGGCGAAATAAATAATCGGCGATATTTTTTGGCTCTACAAATGATCATTTGATGCTAAGACCACCACTTTAAATACTAAGGTTGCTAATCTTCTTGTAATTGAGATACACTAGAGGTTATAAAAACAACAACATGATTTGATTTTTTGATTTTATTTTCTTCAACACATTAGTCCATATTCATTAATTCGCTTCAATACCAAAAGTTAGGGACAAGTATTCGGTGCTTTGATGGTTCCCTCTTCCACATTCTTGAAATACTTTTTTTGAAACCACAAGGCTACATTAACCAAACTGATCAATTGAAAAACTGATCGCCAGATTATTGTCTTAATATTTTCTTTTTATTTTAAGACTCTTGTATGTCCAAATAATCGATGAAATTCATTTTAGGCTGCATTTCATACTTTTCACCAAATACCTTATATTTGATATATGAATTTCGAACAACTTCATATTAGCAACCCGATTTGAGAGCAAACGGCTTACCTAAAGCCATGCCTATCGATTATCCGAAAAAATTAATCAATTGAAAATATTATTAGGAATTTCATGAGTATTCTGAAAAATATTCAAAGAAGAAAAACATTTGCAATTATAAGTCACCCGGATGCGGGCAAGACCACATTAACCGAAAAACTTCTTTTGTACAGCGGCGCCATTCAGATTGCAGGTGCAGTAAAATCGAACAAGATTAAAAAAACCGCTGCTTCCGACTTCTTAGAGATTGAAAAGCAGCGAGGTATTTCTGTTGCAACCTCCGTTTTGTCTTTCAACTATAAAGACTCAATCATTAACCTGCTTGATACACCCGGGCATAAAGATTTTGCAGAAGATACATACCGCACACTTACCGCCGTTGATAGCGTTATTCTTGTTGTCGATAGCGTAAAAGGTGTAGAAGAACAAACTGAAAAGCTTATGCAAGTCTGCAGAATGAGAAACACACCCGTAATTGTTTTCATCAACAAGCTTGATAGAGAGGGTAAAAGCCCGGTGGCTTTATTAGATGAACTTGAACAGAAACTCGATATCAATTTACGCCCTTTAAGCTGGCCCCTCGGGATGGGCTTATCCTTCCGTGGAGTTTATAATATATATAAAAACACATTCGCGTTTTTCCAATCGAACAAACAGCAGGTTGAAAATGAGGTGCAAGTTTTTAATTCCATTGAAGACCCGGGACTTTACGAATTATTCGGCGACAATGCTGTTAAACTTAAACATGATATTGAACTCGTTGACGGCATCTATGATGATTTTAATGTTGAGCGGTACAGAAAAGGTGAACAAGCCCCGGTATTCTTTGGAAGCGCACTCAACAATTTTGGCATTAAAGAGCTGCTGGATACATTTGTTGAAATAGCTCCCTCCCCTGTGCCGAGAGAAACTACAAGCGGATTAATCAAACCCGATAATAAAAGTTTTAGCGGATTCGTATTTAAGATTCACGCAAATATTGATCCAAAGCATCGAGATAGAATTGCTTTCTTAAGAGTATGTTCCGGTAAATTTGAACGAAACAAATTTTTTCATCACGTACGACTTAATAGAGATATCAAATTTTCTAACCCGGCTGCTTTTATGGGTCAATCAAAAAGTATTATCGATGACGCATATGCCGGAGATGTAATTGGGCTTTATGATTCCGGAACATTTAAAATTGGCGATACACTTACCGAGGGGGATGCCTTTATGTATAAAGGAATACCAAGTTTTTCACCGGAAATTTTTAGAGAACTTAGGAATACCGATCCATTCAAATCCAAGCAGCTCGAAAAAGGAATCAGTCAGTTAACAGATGAAGGACTTGCCCAGCTTTTTACTCAGAACTACGGCAACAGAAAAGTTATTGGTGTAGTTGGACCGCTTCAATTCGATGTAATTAAGTTCCGCCTTCTTCACGAATTTGGAGCGAGTTGCGAGTTTACTAATTATCCGTCGTACAAAGCTTGCTGGGTTAAGTATGAGGAAAAAGATGATATCGAAAGTTTGTCTGCATTGTGGTCTAACAATCTATTTTTCGATAAGAACAAAAATTTAGTATATATAGCTGAATCTAAATATTCGCTTGAGCGGGCTAAAGAAAAAAATCCGAAAGCACAGTTTCTTTTATCAATTGAACATAATGATCTTACTCTTGAAATGGATAATGTTGCATAGCGCGGTAAACCGTATGGGGGATGGAAGATGGTTAATGGTTGATGGAAGATGTGTAAAAACATTTTAAAATTTTGTTCACAATACCATAGTTCAAAATTAGTTTTTCATTCGCAGTTTATAGACTTGGCGCCTGCTCGTAGGCAAGCTCTTGGCGTTTTTCTGGCTTAGCCATTCCATTGGAATTAGCGTGCTTGGCATGAAAAAAAACAAATTTAACGCTGGCATAGCCAACCCTAGGGGAAAAACCGCAAGATAACATGACTACTGCAGACAGAAGCGAAGATCGCAATGAAATGATAGGGGTATCTCTAATAACTTCAAAAACTAATCTGTGAAAATCTGTTTTTATCCGCTTTATCTGTTTTGAGTTGAAGAGTCCGCAATATACGCTTATTAGTTAATTTCACTCATCTCCTCATCAGGAGAAATTTATATTTTTTTAACACTTCTCCGTTACAATTTCTTTTTTAAAAGAGTTTTTTCTTTTTAAGTTTATTCAGATCAATTCCGGTTTATATATAAACAGAGGAGAAAAGAATTATGCCTTCACTTAAAACAAGCAAGCAGCAACTTTTATCTTTAGTTACCATCTTTTTACTAAGCATTTTTCTTGTGTTAAATATACACGCTCAAGATCGCCTTCCAAATATGCCTGGGTATGCTCAGTATCAAAAAATTAATCCCGAATTACGCGGAGCGGTAAAAACTTTTTTCTTTCTTGAATGGAACAAAGATGCATCCGGCTTTAAATATTTTGCCGGGGGAAAAACATACGCTTACAATATGATTACAAAAGCAAGTGTTGAAACAACAGGTGTTTCACCTATGGGTAATTTTATGAGAAGGTCCGGCGGACCTGAACGCGGAAGACAATTTACATCGGCTGAATCGCCGGATAAAAAACTAAAAGCTTTTTACCGGAATAGAAATCTTTGGTTAAGCGACGCTGATGGCAAAAATGAATTGGCAATAACCACAGGCGGAAATGACAAAGAGCGGATAAAATATGGAAGCGCAAGCTGGGTGTATGGTGAAGAATTAGATCAAAATACTGCTATGTGGTGGTCGCCTGATAACAAGAAAATTGCATTCTACCGTTTTGATGAGGGTGCGGTTAAAGATTATTATCTGCAATACAAACAACTTTCTCTCTACGATTCCGTTGAAGTTGAACCGTATGTTAAAGTAGGCGGCAACAATCCTATAGTAGATATTTTTATTTATGATGTCGAGTCAAAAAAGACAATTCAAGTTGATGCAAGAAATGGAAATCCATTTACTAATTCTGTAGTTGGTCATTATTTGTATGGTATCGAATGGTCACAAGATGGAACTGAGCTTTTATTTCACAGAACAAACCGAAAACAAGACATTATGGAATACTCTGCAGCCAATGTGCAAACCGGAAAAACCAGAGTAATTGTTCGCGAAGAATGGACCGCCAGCTATACAAAAAATTCTCCCGAGATGAAATTCTTGAAAGACGGAAAGCGTTTTGTATGGACTTCCGAAAGAACCGGATTTAAGAATTACTATCTATATGATATTAGCGGAAAATTGTTATCTACTCTCACAAATCACCCATTCGAAGTATCACAAATTGTTAATATCGATGAGGAGAATAAAGTTCTTTACTACATGGCTCGCAGCGGCGATAACCATATGAAACTGCAATTACACAAAGTAGGTTTGAATGGAAAAGGTGATCGGCGATTAACTGATCCGGCTTTCAACCATTCATCTTACGTCTCCCCTGATTTCAAATATTTTGTGGATATTTCACAAACACACGATACACCGCCCGTTGTTAGATTAATGGATATTAAGGGAAAACTGCTCTCTGTTGTTTTTGAAAGCGATCTCACAAAGTTTAACGAACTTGGATTAAAAAAAGCGGAGCTGTTTACTTTCAAAGCTGCCGATGGTGTAACCGATTTACACGGAATGCTTTTCTTCCCCTCAAACTTCGATCCATCTAAAAAATATCCGCTACTGGTATCAGTTTACGGCGGACCGGAAACTAATGGCGCGAGAGAAACATTTTCTCTTCCAAGCGCTTTATCTGAATTCGGATTTTTAATTGCTTCATTCGATTCACGCAGTGCCGCCGGAAGGGGTAAAAGTTTTATGGATCCTTATTACGGAAATCTTGGTATAGTTGAAATGGATGATCAAGCGGCGGGTGTTAAATTTCTTGGAAACCGCTCCTACGTTAACAAAGATAGAGTCGGAATATTTGGAACATCATACGGAGGCACGGCTTCTGCAATGTGTCTTTTGCGTTTTCCGGAATTGTTTCATGCGGCGGTTGCTAATTCAGGTGTAATGGATTTTAGAAATTACGATAACATTTACACAGAACGTCACCAGGGGTTGTTAGAAGATAACGCGGCTGGTTATGACCGGGGCAGTGCAATGACTTATGCAAAAAATCTTAAAGGTCATTTGATGATTTACTACGGAACTTCAGATAACAATGTTCATCCATCAAATTCACTTCAGTTAATAAGCGCTTTACAAAAAGCCGGAAAAAGTTTTGAAGTTCAAGTTGGTCCTGATATGGGACATACTGCACTTAACCGTGAGCGAATGATGGAATTTTTTATTGAGCATCTGATCATGAATTAATTATGATTTAAAAAAAGAAGCCGGATTTCAAATGTTTTTTGAGACCGGCTTTTTAGTATTCGACAATTATTCCTTCTTTACTTTTTTCCTTCCCGCCTCGCGGGTAAACTTTGCTTGACCTCGACTACGCTCGGTCTGACATCTTTTCTTTTTTCCTTCTTTTCTTCTTACTTTTATTTATATCCCAGAACGGTTATACTAACTATCACTTTCAGATTTTCATAATATTCTTTCAATCCATCTTCAGATAAATACGTTTTCAATACTTCTTCGGGCAGTTCAATTTTTTTCGATTTTTTTATCTCAACATTTTTGAATCCGGTATTTTTAATTATTTGCAGATACTCTTCCTCTTCAATCGCTCCGGAAACACAACCCGCATATAGCTCGGCTGATTTTTGTAATTCCGGCGTCATTTTTCCTTTTATAATAATATCCGAAATGCAGAAATGCGCACCAGGCTTTAAGATTCTGTAAATCTCCGAAAAAGCTTTTTCTTTACTTGGAACCAAATTCAGAACGCAATTACTCACAACAACATCAACGGATTGATTTTCAATCGGCATCTCTTCAATTTCGCCAAGCTTGAACTCTACATTTTTGTAACCAAGTTTCCGATTGTTCCGGTTTGCTTTTTCAAGCATCTCTTTGGTCATATCAATTCCAATAACCCTACCGGTATCACCAACAATTGCACGTGCAATAAAAACATCGTTGCCTGCGCCGGAGCCAAGATCTACAACGGTATCTCCAACTTTTATTCCAGCATATTCAGTTGGCAAACCACAACCAAGATTAAGATCGGCTTCTTTTACATAACCATGCACATTTGAATAATCGTCTTTCATTATCGAGAAATCGACTGCATTTTCAGTTGGTGCGCAACCACAGCTGTAACCGCAACTACCATTATCTTTGGCAATCTGTCCATACTTCTCTTTCACAATTTGTTTTAATTCATTTTCGTTTTTCATAACTCCTCCTTAGCAACATACTTTTTTAAATAATTTCGTTAATGATTCTTTCGCTTTTTCCATCGTCTGAGTGTTTACGCAATAGCAAACTTTCGGACCGTCGATTTCCCCAACTATAAGTCCAACACGTTTTAATTTTTTTAAGTGTTGTGAGACTGTTGCCTGCGCGAGCGGTAGTAATTCTACAATATCGCCACACATGCATACGTTTTTAGCCGAGAGGATTTTTAATATTTTAATCCGTGCGGGATGAGAGAGAGCCTTGGCAATATCGGCTAGGTTTATCTCTTCAGCGCTGAATTCTTGTGGTTTGGTATTTACCATAGTTGTCTCCTTTATCGTTCATCGTAGATATACGATAAATAAGGTGCGATGTCAATAGAATAGTTTCAAAAACTTTTTACTCATAAAAAACCCTCGGAACGAGGGTTTAATTTATTGCGGTTGTAATTTTTTTATTGTTGTCTTTGCCGCGGCTGCTCTTCCTCAACTTTTTTATCGACTATTAATTTATGATCCAAATTGGCAACACGCAGAGTAATATTCGAAGATAATTTCACAGTTTTCAAAATTTTCTCGAAATTTATTTTATCAACATCCTCTGTTGGTTTGTGATAATCAACTTTCATATCATCAAAGAAAAAAACCACCGGTATTTCCTTCTTTGCAAAGTTGTAATGATCGCTCCTGTAATAAAATCGGTTCAGGTCATTCGGATCATCGTATTTGTAATCCAGAGTAACGTTTACAGTTTTAGAGTTCTCTTCCTTTACAATTTTTGCGAATTCAGTGCTGAGTCTATCGGAACCGATGCAATGAAGAGAATCAACACTTTCACGACCGACCATGTCCATATTAATATTTGCAACAACCTCCTTCATAAAACTTCCATTCTCGGTTGCGTACTGAGAACCCAGTAATCCCTTTTCTTCACCTGTATTAAAGAGAACAGTAATTGATCTTTTATTCGCTTCAGCCGCAGCCAATATATGTGCTGCTTCAAGAACCGCTACTGTTCCGGATCCATCATCCTCGGCTCCGTTATTTACAACATCGCCCTTAATGCCGACGTGATCGTAGTGGGCGCTTAAAACTAGATATTCATTTTTTAGCAGCGGGTCTGTTCCCTCTATCCATCCAATCACATTTCTTGCTTTTAAAACTTTTGAAACCGGTTTTATCTCGTATTTAAGTTTTTTCTTAATTTCGAACGCATTTTGTCATCTACTTTTATCTGGGGAAATAAATTTGTTGTAATAAAAAGAAAGGTTATCAAGAATGATGATGTTAGTTTTGTTTTCATTTGGACATTTGAATGATTGATTGAATTGTAATTTTTGAAAATAAATACTAAAAACGGCTTGAAATTAAAGAATTATTCTCACGAAAACACTTTATTAACAATTTTTAACGCTCTCAATGACTTCAAAATGATTATTTATCTTCTTAATTTAACTTTTGGAGATAAGGTTTAATTAACCGGGGCGGTGAACTTAGCTGGGCACTGCCGTCTCTGCCCTGACAATAGCAGCAACACAACTTCTTTAATAATTTTTAAGAAATGAAAGGGCAGTTGTAAATATCTTACGTCTAACTACACACCATAATCTATAAATTTAGAAAGAGGACTTATGAAAAAGGGAGTTAAACTATTTTCAATTTTGCTTTTGGCATTCTCTTCGATCAACTTACTGGCTCAGGTTGATGCGAGAATGATACAATATCCTGATGTTTCAAAAACTCACATCGTTTTTAATTATGGCGGAGATCTTTGGCTTGTAGAAAAGCAGGGCGGAACTGCTCACAAACTTAGTTCACCGGCAGGACAAGAAGTATTCCCCCGTTTTTCTCCCGATGGTACACGCATCGCTTATAACGCAAATTATGATGGCAACACCGATATTTACGTTATCGATTCTAAAGGAGGAATTCCATCACGCGTAACAAACCATGGAATGCCCGACCGCTTAGTTGATTGGTATCCAAACGGCAAAGATCTTTTGTTCGCATCTTCCCAGCACAGCGGCAAACAACGTTTCAGTCAATTGTTTCAAGTATCCGCCAACGGTGGTTTGCCAATTCAACTGCCGCTTGCTTATGCCGAATCGGGAAGTTTTTCCGCCGATGGTAAAAAAATTGTTTTCACTCCCCGCACAACAGCGTTCAGAACCTGGAAAAGATATCGTGGCGGCATGAACTCCGACATGTGGATTTATGACTTAGAGAAGAAAACCGCAGAACAAATATTGAATAAAGATTTTGGCAACGAATTTCCGATGTGGCACAAAGATAAGATTTATTGGATCAGTGACAGGGGCGCCGAGAAACGTTTCAATATTTGGTCTTATGATTTATCGAATAAACAAACAAAACAGCTCACTAAATATTCCGACTTTGATATTCACTTTCCGGCTCTGGGTCCGGAAGAGATTGTGTTTGAAGCAGGAGGAAAACTTTTTCTGTATAATTTAGCTACCGAAAAAACAACTGAAATAAAAGTAAATGTAATTACCGATGCAATTACATTAATGCCGAAAGTTGAAAATATTTCTAAATTAATTTTAAGTGCGTCAATTTCTCCGGATGGTAAACGCGCAATTTTTGAAGCGCGCGGAGATTTATTTAATGTACCCGCGCAAAATGGACCAAGCATTAATCTTACAAACACAAGCGGAATTGCGGAACGTTATCCCGCATGGTCATCTGATGGGAAAAATGTTGCCTACTGGAGCGATAAATCGGGCGAGTATGAATTAACTCTTAAAAGTTTAGAAAAACCGAACGGTGAGAAAAAGCTTACTTCGCTTGGCAAAGGATTTCGTTATAATTTGTATTGGTCGCCGAACAGTAAAATGCTTGCATTCATCGACAAGGCGATGACGATTTATGTTTATGATTTAGATAAAGACAAAATGACAAAGGTTGATAAAGCATTTTATTTTATGCACGGTGCGGCTCAAGGGTTTACAGTTAGCTGGTCACCTGATAGCAGGTGGATTGCATATTCACGCGATTTGGAAAATAGGAGCAACGCCATTTTTCTATTTGATACAAAAGAACAAAAAACGCATCAGGTCTCATCGGGTTACTATTCTGATACTAATCCAGCTTTTGATCCGGATGGAAAATATCTCTACTTCGCTACTAACAGAACTCTCAATCCGGTGTATAGCGATATTGGTAACGGATGGATTTATCCAAACACAACGAATCTGGCTGTTGTAACATTAAGTGATGAAATTGCAAATCCCCTTTCACCCAAAGTTGATACTTCATCTGTAAAGAAAGAAGAACCCAAAAAGGATGACAAGGAAAAATCGAAAGATGAAAAGAAAGATGACAAAGAAGGCGTGAAGGAAAAATCTAAAGAAGGAAAGAAGGAAGAATCGAAAGATGTAAAGATTACATTAGAAAACTTTGAGAAGAGAGTTGTAATGCTTCCAGTTCCCGCAGGCAATCTTGGTTCTGTTCAAGCAGTATCGGGAAAAGTAATTTATCTCCGCTCTCCAAATTCCGGTTCTGCCGATAAAAAGAATTCAATTGTTTATTTCGATTTTGACAAACGCGAGGAAAAAACAATTATAGATGATGCAAATGGTTTTACTATAAGCGCCGATGGTAAAAAAATGCTGGTTTCAAAAAAAGATCTGTATGCAATTGTTGATGTTGCGGAAAATCAAAAAATGGATAAACTGATGCCCACATCACAACTTGAAATGGTTATTGATCCTAAAGCCGAGTGGAAACAAATTTATAAAGATTCTTGGCGTCTCTTCCGAGATTATTTTTATGATGAGAATATGCACGGCGTTGATTGGGAAAAACTTGGTGAACGATATGGAAAACTTGTTGACTACTGTGTTACGCGCTGGGATCTTAATTACATCATCGGCGAGCTGATTTCTGAACTGAATGCTTCTCATACATACAGAGGTGGCGGAGATACTGACGAAGCTCAAGTTAAAAACGTAGGTTATCTTGGTGTGGATTGGGAAATTCAGAACGGGGCTTACAAAATAAAAAAAAATTATTAAAGGAGCTCCATGGGATACTGAAGTCGTATCTCCTCTTGCTCTGCCAGGTGTAAAAGTAAAAGAGGGCGATTACATTTTGCAGGTCAATGGTGTTAGTTTGGATGTTAATGAAGCTCCATGGATTTTCTTCCAGGGATTATCCGGCAAAACAATTGAATTGACTGTTAACGATAAACCAACACTTGATGGCGCACGTACCATTTACGTTCAAGCAATTGGTGATGAAACACGTTTAAGAAATTTAGCGTGGATAGAGAGCAACCGTAAACGTGTTGATGAAGCCAGTAACGGAAAAATTGGTTACATCTATGTTCCAAGCACAGGAACAGACGGGCAAACAGAACTCGTTCGTCAATTTGCCGCACAAATAACAAAAGAAGGATTGATAATTGATGAACGTTTTAATAACGGCGGACAAATTCCGGATAGATTTATTGAACTGCTCGATCGCAAACCTTTAGCATTCTGGTCAACACGCGATGGTCAAATGTGGCAGTGGCCTCCTCATGCTCACTTTGGTCCAAAGGCAATGCTGATAAACGGATGGAGCGGTTCGGGCGGCGATGCATTTCCAGATTATTTTAGAAAAGCAGGTTTAGGTAAATTGATTGGCGAAAGAACCTGGGGTGGATTGATCGGAATAACCGGCGCACCTGCATTAATTGACGGCGGAAACGTTTCAATTCCAACTTTTCGTATGATTGATCCCAACGGCAAATGGTTTAAAGAAGGATACGGCGTTGATCCGGATATTGAAGTTTTGGATGACCACACTCAACTTGTAAAAGGAATTGACCCTCAGCTCGAAAGAGCTATTCAAGAAGTATTGAAAGAGTTAGAAACAAATAAGTTCAATGCGCCAAAAGTACCAGAGCGCGAAAAGAGATAGTTAACCGTCATTCTATTTTTATTAAGCCATCCTAAAAAAGAGCGATTATTTTTCATCGCTCTTTTAGTGGATTAAATTCTATTAGAAATAGATCGATATTTTTTATAGGTTTGTCATCAGCTCAATCAAAAAGAATATGCCTTTACCAAAGCATGAATTTAAGAGCACCTATCAACTGCTTTCTGTATTAAGCAGAATTAACTTAATAATTTCACTAAAAAATAATTTGGAGTCGTTATGAAATTTTTACGTCTCTTACTCATTTTTTCTATTGCGATCTCATCAATTACAGCTCAGAAAAAAGAAAAGAATACAGATACTACTGATGTAAAAAAAGAATTATTCGATGCCGGAACATTCAGCGGATTAAAATGGCGCAGTATTGGTCCTGCTGTAATGAGCGGTCGAATATCAGATTTTGCAGTTAATCCAAAAAATCACAGCGAATATTATGTTGCTGTTTCAAGCGGTCACGTTTGGAAAACCGTTAATGCGGGAACAACATACGAACCTATTTTTGATAATTATTCCTATTCGATCGGATGCTTAACTCTCGATCCTAATAACTCTCATGTAATTTGGGTTGGAACCGGAGAGAATAATCATCAGCGCGCACTCGGTTATGGCGACGGCGTTTATAAATCCATCGACGGCGGGAAAAGTTTTAAAAACATGGGATTAAAGGAATCACGGCAAATTGGAAAAATAGTTGTTGATCCTAGAAATTCTAATATAGTTTTTGTTGCAGCGGAAGGTTCTGTTTGGGGTTCAGGCGGGGAGAGAGGACTTTATAAATCTGTTGACGGTGGAAAAACATGGAAAAAAACATTAAACATTTCGGAAAACACCGGCGTAAATAATCTTGTTTATGACCCTCGCGATCCTAATGTAATGTATGCAACATCAGAACAACGCAGAAGACACGTGCACACAAAAATTGGCGGCGGACCGGAATCTGCCGTATACAAATCTTACGATGGCGGTGAAACATGGGATAAAATTATGAGCGGTCTGCCAACAGTAGAAATTGGAGGAATGGGAATTGATATTTCTCCCGTTAATCCTGACGTATTATATATCATCCTCGAAGCGGCGGATGGACAAAGCGGATTTTACAGATCGATCAACCGTGGCGCAACATGGGATAAAATGAGCAGTCACGCTGAATCGGGTCAATATTACAATGAAATTTTTTGCGATCCTAAAGATGTAGACAAAGTTTATTCAGTTGAAACAATTTCTCATGTTACAACTGATGCCGGAAAAACATGGACACCACTCGGTAATAACGCCCGACATGTTGATGATCACGCAATATGGATTGACCCAACAGATACACAACATTTTTTAATTGGTGGAGATGGGGGAGTATACGAATCTTTCGATGGCGGCAAAACATACGACTTTAAAGAAAATTTACCGATAACACAATTTTACCGCGTTGCTGTTGATAACACGTTTCCTTTCTATAATGTCTATGGCGGAACGCAGGATAATAATAGTTTAGGAGGTCCTTCCCGCTCAACAAGAGCTGGTGTTTATAACAGCGATTGGTTTGTAACTAATGGCGGTGATGGATTCTGGTCAGCTATAGACCCGGAAGACCCAAATATTGTTTACGCCGAATCTCAGTATGGCGGAATGGTACGGTATGACAAAGCAAGTGGAGAGGCAATTTCGATTCGCCCCGAACCACGCAAAGGAGAACTTACTTACAAATGGAATTGGAACGCGCCTTTGTTCATCAGTCCACATAAAAACACAAGAATTTATACTGCCGCAAATAAAGTTTTTAGAAGCGAAGACCGGGGCGATAGTTGGGATGTTATCAGCGAAGATCTAACAGCGCAGTTAGATAGAAATAAATGGCCAGTTATGGGCAAATACTGGAGTACCGATGCCGTAGCGAAAGATAAATCGACTTCACTTTACGGTGAAATTGTTTCTATGACCGAATCGCCGCTAAAAGAAAATCTTTTATATGTTGGAACCGACGACGGCTTAATTCAAATTTCGGAAGATGCCAAAACCTGGAGAAAAGTTTCCGAGTTTCCGGGTGTTCCCGCAAATACATATGTAAGCGATATCTGCGCATCAAAGTTTGATGAGAATGTTGTCTTTGCAAGTTTTGATAATATTCTTCGCGATGATTTCAAACCTTATCTCTTAAAGAGTATTGATAAAGGTAAAACATGGAAATCAATTGCGGGAAATTTGCCGAACAACGAAACTGTTCATTCAATTGAACAGGATTTTGTTAATCCGAATTTATTATTTGTCGGTACCGAGTTTAGTTTTTACTTTACAATTGACGGCGGAGAAAAATGGTTTGCGCTGAAGAGCGGCTTGCCAAGAATTCCCGTCCGCGATATCGCAATCCAGAAGAGAGAGAGCGATTTAGTTATTGCAACATTCGGAAGAGGATTTTACATTATTGATGATTACAGTCCTTTGCGCACATCAGGCAAAGAACTTTTTGAAAAAGATGCAGCCATATTTCCGATTAAAAATGCATTGATGTACATTTCAAGCGGGCGTGATGCCGAATCAGGATCTACAAGATACATGGCAGCTAATCCGGATTTTGGCGCAACATTCACCTATTACATTAAGGATGTTCCTAAATCTTTAAAGAGTATTAGGAAAGAGAAAGAAAAAGCATTGTTCAAAGATGGCAAACCAATTCCACAGCCGACTGATGAAGAACTCCGTTTAGAACAAAACGAAGTTTCTCCCTACTTAGTATTTACAATTACAGATGAAAGCGAAAACGTTGTTCGCAAACTGACTAAATCCGCAAGCAAAGGAATTCAAAGACTGACATGGGATTTACGCTATCAAGCATTCGCACCGGTGACTTTGCAGGGAAATAAATTTACTCCTGTTCAAAGTGATCCAGGTGAAAGAGGTGGAAGAGGCGACCGGGGAGGTACACTTGCCATGCCCGGTACTTATAAAGTATCAATTGCAATGACGACAAAAGATGGAGTAAAAGAATTGGTTGCGCCCACTGCCTTTGAGTGTGAAGTATTAAGAAACACAACATTACCTGCAAAAGATAGAGGTGAATTAGTTGCGTTCCAAAAGAAAGCCACAAAACTAGCCCAAACTGTTCAAGCATCTCAACGCTTTTTGAATGAATTGATAACACGTGTTGAACACTTAAAACAGGCAATAGCAAACAGTACAAATTCTTCTTGGGGTTTGATGAAGAAAGCTGAAGCAACCTCGGCAAAACTTGAAGAGCTGCAATTAAAATTCAATCGTCCTTCAACAAGACCAAGTGCAGAAGAAAATCCGCCTGCTCATGTTACGTTAAATGATAGAGTAAGTAATATGGCTTCTACACATTTTAGGTCAACATCAAACTTGACACGGAATGAAATTCGTTCTTACGATATCCTAATGGAAGAATTTCCACCTGTATTGGAACAGCTTAAAAAGATTTTCAACGAAGATATTAAAGGCATTGAAACCGAGTTAGATAAAATTAATGCACCATGGACACCGGGAAGAATACCGGAATTGAAGAAATAGTATTGAGTAATTAGTATAAAGTATATGGAAAGGGTGGGCTATTATGTCCGCCCTTTTTAAAAGATTATACTATAAATTCTTTCCAGTTCATCTTTCAATTCATCCAAATTCACAAAACGGGCTTTTCTTATATATTCTTTTCCGTCAAAGAAAAATATAATTGTCGGTACTGAAAAAATGCTCCTCTGAGCAGCAAGCTCTTTTGCTATGCTGCAATCTATATAAGCAAAATTTATGAGAGGAAAGTCTTGATTCAACATCTCAATTAACTTGGGTTTAAGCACTTTACATACATTGCAATCCGGTGTGCTGAAATAAATTGCCGCGGCTTTATTGGATGAAACGAAAGAATTGAAATCTTCGGGTGTGAAAAGGTCAGTCTGCATTTATCATCGTAGGAATTTCAGAAATGGCTAAACATTCTCCGCCGAGAAGAATCGATTTTCCCAGATTAAATTGTGAATTTTTTCCATCGAGGGAATCAGTTTCCGCGAACCTTGAACAATCATCTATTCTTGAAATTATTGCTGCGATAAAAACGGAGTTCGATTTTGTACGGCGATATGAATCAACAATTTCCGGACTGCATTTTAATTCCGCAAAACACCTTTTGGAACTATTCAAGTTCACTTCCGCTCTTAGAAAATACCGCCCTCCTTTTTCGGTAATGCCAATAAGAGTGGAATCAAGAACAACCGGGCGGTTGAGAATCTGTTCGGAATTTATATTGAATAATTCGGTGTTATATTTTTGCAAAAGGAGAGTGGCGGTTTTCTGTTTTGCAGAATTAAGCCGGTCGTTCGTGGTGTAATCATTCTTACTTGTGCAGTTGGATAATGAGAGAAGAGAAATTGCTACATAACCGAGCACCAAAACATTTGGCAATATTTTGCTAAATAATCTCACTAAATATTAAATCAGAGCTTTCCTTTTTTATCGAATTCTTCTCTGCTTACAATTCGTTTTTCGCAGATCCTAAACTCATGAATGTCAAAATACTTCTTCAAACCATTAGCATATTTTTCAATATTCGGGATACGAACATAACCATCTTTAAATTCACCGGTTTTCCGGTTCTTAAATTTGATGTTTACTAAAATTTCCTCCGGCATGAATAGTTCCTTGAATTTTTGACATGCAAAAATAGTTCTGAATTTTGGATTTTTCAAATGGCGGGAAGAACTAAAATTTATTGAGGCTGCATTCTAAATTAAGATGAGTGGTCAGCTACGATCACCCATTTACTATTCATTTTTTTCCAAAGCAAAGTAAAATGGCCGCCTGTTTTATCTTTTCGATCAAGATCCCACCTCCCAATCATGAAAGCAGTGTATTCATTCGTCAATTCAAGTGAAATGACTTTAAATGTTAATATGCCCATAGTTTCTTTGGTAGGATATCCTTTCTTGTACGCTTCAAATGTCGCTGCCCAGCCATATTTGATTCCGCTCTTTCCTATAAAGCGGGTTGAATCCGATTTCCAGTAACCTTCCATATAACCGGTTAGATCGCCATTGTTCCAACAAATGCGCTGATCTTCAAGTACTTTAAGAATTTCTGATTTGTCTTTATCTGAAATTGTCTGTGCGCTAATTACAGTAGCCGTAAAGAAAATAATTAGTAGAATAAAATATTTCATTTTGCCTCTGAAATTTTGAAACGAATTCTCAGAACATTATTCTCGAACCCGGTTGAGATGATCTTGAACGATCCAATCTCTTTTGTTGAATTCAAATGGGGTCCGCTGCATAAGCATTTATCGTAATCACCAATGCGTATTACACGTAAAGTTTCTCCGGCTTCATTGGGAAGGCGTGAAAGATTAAATATTTTTTCCGCTTCTTCGCGTCCAATGAATTCTTCTTTAACAGGCAAATCCTCCGCAATAAGTGAATTGATTTTCTCTTCAATCATTTTTATTTCTACCTGAGTTATATCACGGTCGAAATGATAATCGCATTTAGATTTTTTCTTTTCTATATGCGCACTGAACGATCTCCCGCGTCCAAACATTTTTTCCATAGTTCCGTTAAGAAGATGCTCGGCTGTGTGCATAGGAGCGTAATACTCTTTTGGATTTTCATTGTAATTCATTACTGTTGCTCGATTCTAGTTACTTGATAATAGTCTTGTTCATGATCAAATGTTTTTCCGATTCACTAATCTCAACAACCAATCACTCACCACGCATAAGCTTCGGGTGCTTGATTACCCGGTCCGGGCCAAATCTCATCAAGTTTCATCAATGTTTCATCGCTTAATTTAACATCCAGAGCTTTAACGTTTTGTTCAAGCTGTTCAACTGTACGCGGTCCAACAATTGGTGACGTTACAACCGGATTGTTGAGCACCCAAGCGAGAGCTACGTCTGCCGGTTTCTGATTTATCTCTTTACATAAATTTTCATAAGCTTCAATTTGTGGAAGAAGTTTTTCAACAGATTTTTGCAACGGCTCTCGTGTTCTTCTTCCTTCCTTTGCTTTTTCAAGAACGCCACATAAAATTCCACCACCAAGCGGACTCCAAGGAATTAAACCGATTCCAAAATTTTTACACGCCGGTATAACCTCGAGTTCGATTTGACGATTTCGCAGACTGTAAATACTCTGTTCGGAAACAATTCCGAGAATATTTCTTTGCTCAGCTTTGTAATTAGCTTCAGCAAGGTTCCACGCAGCAAAATTACTACTGCCTACATAAATAATTTTCCCCTCTTTAATCAGTTGCTCCATTGCTTGATAGATCTCCTCCCACGATGTGTTGCGGTCTATGTGATGCATTTGATAAAGATCAATGTGATCGGTTTGCATTCTTTTCAAACTTTCTTCACATGCTTTACGAATATGGTACGCGGAAAGTTTTGATTCATTAGGCGCTTTGCCCATACTGCCGTAAACTTTTGTAGCAAGAACAATTTTATCGCGGCGGGTCTTATCTTCCTTAAACCAGTTCCCTAAAATTTTTTCTGTGTTTCCTACACCACCAGCATCCCACATTGCGCCATATACATTTGCGGTATCAAAAAAATTAACGCCCAGTTCAACAGCACGGTTCATTATAGTAAAACTATCCGCTTCGTTCGCGTATGGCCCAAAGTTCATCGTGCCCAAACAGAGTTCACTAACTTTAAGACCGGTTCTCCCCAAAAATTTATATTCCATAGCACTCTCCTTAATTTAATCCTGGATGTAACTTAAAAAAGAAAATTATGAATTGTAAAACAGGGATGCCTTTCTGCGCTCGCCAACGGTTAAACTGCTCAAATAAAATCACACATATTCAAGTAGAAAAAAGAGGATGTAAAAATTTAGATTCCGGTTACATCCCCCTTTAAACACAAATCCAACTCGACTAAATCAGCATCAAAATAATTCAAAGTAACTATTAGTGCTCTTCACTTCTATTTGGCACAAAACCATTCCCAGCATTCTTCAACAAGAGGTTTTTTAGATATGGTAACACACACAATGCATTGATCTTTCTTACCGGGGCTTTTGATAATTTTGGGCTTAATCTGGCTCCCTTCACTTGAAGTAACAATTAACTTATCAACTTTGCCATCTTTCAATTTCACGCAATACATGGTTCCGTTATCACTTTTAAATATTGTGTGAAGCCCACTCTTAAGATTCTTATCCGCTGTCAGTTTAGCAAGCCCTTCTTTTAATTCCTTTCCTGCATTGGTCTGATTCATTGATGATTGAGCGTTGAGATTGGCGATGTAACATGTTGCAAGGAAGAAGCACGTAATCATAAAAAAAATAAATCCCTTTTTCATAGCATACCTCCTTCAAAATTATGAGAACGACGGCGATAAATTTTATAATTATCCTTGAATACATATGAAATGTACTGATCATAAAAAAGAATATCAATATTGCCCAAATATTAAATAATTTCATTTGATTTTCTAACCTTCTGCTCTTAGTTTCGGATTAGCCAATTATTAATTGGGGCTATAGCTCAACTGGGAGAGCGCCTCGTTCGCAACGAGGAGGCTGGCGGTTCGAGCCCGCTTAGCTCCACATATTTTCTTTTTTATAGCTAACACTTTCAACTGTATAGGAGAAAAGTATGGATAATATTGATAATCTAAATCTTGATACTAGTACAACAGACATTAATCCACCTTCTATGTTTCAATTCCAATTCGAAAAAATGACAAACGATATGCGATTTGTGGGAATGTTTGCAATTATTTACGGCGCATTAACATGCCTATCCATTATCGGCGCATTAATTGGCGTTCCCATTATTTTTGTAGGTTTACGTATGAGGGAAGCCGCCGATCAATTTTCTACTTTTAGAATTACTAATAATGCCGCTTCAATGAGAGCCGGTTTTGAACTTCAAGGGAGATTCTTTCACATCCTAAAAGTCCTTATTATTGTTCAGATTGTATTTATTGTTCTAATGATTATCTTTTTTGTCATGTTCATTTCATTCTTTATGAGCACCTTAATGCAGTATTCAGCGTCATAATAAAATGGATTTCTATGATACATAAAAACAGAATGAGTGAAGAAAAAACAAACTTGTATAGATTGGCAAAGACTCTTGCGCTCATCACTGTTTTCTATAACATTATAGAAGGATTAGCCTCCGTTTACTTTGGTGTTAAAGATGAGACTCTTTCGC
The DNA here is from genome assembly GCA_947085815.1 of uncultured Ignavibacteriota bacterium. Taxonomy (GTDB): domain Bacteria; phylum Bacteroidota; class Ignavibacteria; order Ignavibacteriales; family Melioribacteraceae; genus Fen-1258. Next base: position 59,160 of record CAMTXU010000008.1, read on the forward strand.
TCTTTGGATTCGGAATCGATTCCTTCGTAGAGGTAATTTCAGGTATTGGTATTTGGCATATGCTTGCAAGAATAAAAGTCAGCGGCGAAGCGAGAGATGAGTTTGAGAAGCGAGCTTTGAAAATTACCGGAGCTGCTTTTTACATTTTAGTGGCTGGATTAATTATTTCTGCCATCTATAATACATTTACATATCATGAGCCGGAAACCACTTTAGGCGGCATAGTTATCTCTCTCGTCTCAATTATGTCTATGAGTTTATTAATCCATTACAAATTAAAAGTTGGCCGTTCTCTCGATTCACAAGCGATAATAGCCGACGCAAATTGTACCAAGACTTGCTTATATCTTTCAATTATTCTCTTCATCTCAAGTGTTGGTTATGAATTGTCCGGCGTTGGTGGATTTGATACTCTCGGCGCTTTATTAATTGCTTATTTTTCTTTCAAGGAAGGAAGAGAAGCTTTTGAGAAGGCTAGAACAGGTAAAAATTGTGGATGTGATATAATTCATTAAAACGGTAGCACAGATTTCAAATCTGCCCGTCCGGCAGGCGAGTCTGTGCTACCGTTTATGCTTAATCAAAGACTTTTTCTAATTCTTGATATTTAGAGTGCACCACCTCGACGGCTTTTGTAATCTTTTCTTTGTCGTCGTCATTAAGAACCAAACCAAATAGATCCTGAACCGCGTTATCTAGTTCAACCTTTGCCTTATCAAATGCTTCTTGTCTTGCTTTCAATTTTTCCGGAAGCTTAGAAACGAAGACGCTTTCGTTTCTGGCTTTCAACATCGTAACAGCTCTTTTTAATTTTTCATAATCATAATTCGGGAGAAAATGATGATAGATCATATACAGTTCTTGATGGAAATTATCTATCTCTTTTGACAACGGCTTTACAATTCTTACAAGAGCCTCATACTGTGAATGAAGTTTTTCCGCGGCATTCAGCAATCCTTCAGAATCATTTTTTCCGGCAGTGCTTTTATACGAATCAACAAATTCACCAAGCTTCTTTACCCCATTATCCCATTTAGCTTTTTTGTCACGCAATATTCCCGGTAATTCGGCTTTTTTAATTTTCTTGTATCCGCTTTCTACTTGAGCAACAAATGATTTCAACAATTTAATATCTTTCTCAGGCCAAGCGGTATGCCATATCTGATAAATAACATCATGGAATTCGGTGAGTTCTTTAATTTCAGAATTTACTTCGCGATCTTTCTCTTGTTGTGCAAACAGAGGAAAGGTAAAAGTAAGTAATAGAACAAATACAAAATTCTTTCTCATTTTAATAGCCTCATATATTTGTTAGGGTTGTCTCTTTTACAAAGTAGAATGAACTTTTGTTCTCGTTACAAAAATATGATTTTTCCTGGAATTGGTGAAGAACCGGCGTTCCTGTTCAAAAATTAAAAACCGGAGTGATAATTAACGCTCCGGCTGCTTTTCTATTAGGAGTTGATCTATTTAATTTCGTGGTTGATAAACTATTTTGCGGATAGTGTCGAATTGGAGATAGGGATATTCTTCCCTTAGAGCCTCAATAGCATTACTTGCGGTAATCTTCTTTGCTCTAAGGTCTTTGAATTTTTTTCTGATCAAATAATCGCGTACCGACTTCTCGTCGATTAATCCTCTGCTGGTAAGGAGAGCGTAAACATCATCATTAATTAATTCAGCTATAGGATTGCGACTTTCAAAGCTATTTACCTCTTGCATAATGCCTCCTGTTGATGATTTTTATTATTTAATTGATCATGTGTATTAATTCTGGTCTCTATTTAAGGAAAGGGGTGGGGTTTGTAAACTGCACACCTGTGCTGTATTTCAAAAAAAAAGAGATAAAAAATGGGATTGACCTACATATCTATGCAGTAATTGTTCGAATCGGGTTACTGGATTTCACTGAATTCGAGATTCCAGATGTTGGATAACAATAATTATTTTATACAATCTTTTCTCGTTTAGTATCGAGTATCCAGTAGCTAGTATTTAGATAATTCCTTTTCGAATGGCTTTAGCAACAGCTTCGGATTGTGAATGGACGTGTAATTTACGATAGATATTTCTTATATGATGGCGTACCGTATCAACACTAATAAAAAGTCGATTGGCTATTTCCTGATAGTTATTACCGTTGGAGAGTGAGGTTAATACTTCAATTTCTCGTGATGATAAATTCGCATCATCTTCCGGTGCTCTTCCTTGATTCTGCCGGAAGACATTGATTACTTGACGGGCAATTAGTGAACTCATTGGAGCGCCCCCTTCCGAAGCATCCTTTATTGCATCAAGAAGTCTGCTGGGAGGAGTTTTCTTTACCAGAAATCCGCACGCACCCGCACATAATGCTTTGAATACAGATTGACTATCTTCATAAACAGTAAGCATTAAAATGTTCAGCTCCGGCTTGATTTTTTTTGCCTTTGCAATCCCATCAATTCCACTCATTCCCGGAAGTCCAATGTCCATCAATACAACATCAACATCCAACATTGAGAGTTTTGACAAAAAAGATTCACAATCGCCATAAGAGCCTACGCAACTATATCCGGCTGTACCGTTAATAAGAGCCGCCAATCCTTCTCGGATTGTATTGTTGTCTTCTATGATTGCTACTTTAATTATCATAACCTGGAAATATTTTGTCTTGAATGCAAGATAACGTTTTTATATAATAATTATGATTGACAAACTATGGCTTTATTAATGATAGAAAAGCCCTTTTAAAACCTCTAATCTTACCAACAAATTTTATTGTTGTGCCTTCATAAGAAGAATCAATGATAAGTTCGCACCCAATAGAATCAGCGCGATTCTTCATGTTTAGCATTCCGTTACCAATCACACTATTTTGTTTATCAAAGCCAGAACCATCATCTTTCAAAGTCAATTCAAGAAAATCTTTATTTAACGAAGCCTCAAGAGATATTTTTTTACAGTTGCTGTGTTTTATGGCGTTGTTAATGCCTTCTTTGAAGATTAGATATAAGTTTTGTTTAAACTCCATCGGAAGTTTTAACGAACTTAATTTTTCCAGATTAGATGTTTTAAAGGAAATTCCGGCAGAGTAGAGCAAATCGCTGTATGAGTCCTTTAGCCGCAAGACAAGATGATAAAAGGAATCTCTGTGCGGGTTGATTATCCACACTATATCGCTCATGCTGTCAATTAGGTGGCGGGATTTCTCGCTAATCATATTGAGATTATTCGAGAAAACCGATGATACGGCGTTAACTTCTTGTGATGCGAGTTCGCTAAGAATCGAGATTTCAGTTAAACCGGATCCCACATTATCGTGTAGATCGGCGGCAAGTTTTCCCTTTAATTTTTCTATCGCGAGAAGACTTCTAAAGCGAACGGTACTTAAATAGAAGATTAAACCCGCAATCAGAATAAAAGAAGCAGTTATGAACCACCATCTTCTCCAGATCGGAGGAAGTATTCTTATAAAAATTTTAGCGCCATAATTATTCCACGCGCCGTCATTGTTGGATCCGCGCACTCTAAAAATATATTCTCCAGGCAAGAGATTGGCATAATTAGCTATTCTCCGCCGTGAATCAACGTAGTGCCAGTCGGAATCAAATCCCTCCAAAATGTAAGCGTACTGATTGTCGAGAGGGTTTGTAAAATCAAGCGCAGCAAATTCAAAGGAAAAAAAATTTTGCGAGTATGAAAGCTCAAGTGAATCCGTCTCGCCTAAAATTGGATCATTAAAAATTCTCACGTTGCTAATAACTATCGGCGGAATAAAAAGATTATCTTTAACGCTGTCTGGGTAAAAATAGTTGAACCCGTTAATACCGCCAAAAAACATCTCTCCTTTACGTGATTTATAGTAAGCACCTCCGCTGAATTCCAAACTTTGAAGACCGTCGTGCAGATCATATTGAGTGAAAATTTCCGTAGTCAAGCTGAATTTAAATAGCCCGTTATCGGAACTCATCCAAAGATTTTTTTTCTCGTCTTCAACAATTCCATAAACAACGGAACTGCTCATGAGATTTTTTTTATTGAAGCGTGTAAATTTTTCTGTGCGCTTATCAAATTTTTGTAACCCGCCCCCGTAAGTTCCTATCCATAGATTGCTAAAATTGTCTTTGTATATTGTCATTACGCGGTTGTCGCTAATACTTGATTCTACTCCCGGAATATTTTTGTAAGAGATAAATCTTTTTGTTTTGGGATCAAACTTGTTGACTCCCCCTCCAAAAGTACCAATCCATAAAATTCCATCGCCGTCTTCGGTAATTGAATAAATTCTATTATCATTGATGCTGAATGGATCAGAGTCGCTATGCCTAAATCTTTCAAAACGGATTTTATTTGATTTCCAATCCACGGAATCAACTTTATACAATCCGCCGCCAAAAGTGCCAATCCACATATTCTTCGACCGGTCAATCAAGATTGCCTGCACTTGGTTTGATCCCTGCATAGTTGAATCGTTTAATAGAAAAGAATATCTGGTAAACATTCCGGTTGATTTGTTAAATTTATTGAGACCTCCGCTGTAAGTACCAATCCAGAGAGATCCATTTCCATCATCGGCAATCGATCTAATATGATTATCGCTTATCGAATTCGGATTGTTGGGGTCGAATTTGTAATAAGTAAATTTTCCGGTTTTACGGTCGAATTTATTTAATCCACCGTTGTATGTTCCGATCCACAGAACAGAATTTTCATCTTCGTTTAATGCCCAGACAACATCATCATTTAAGCCGTCAGCACCATGAATATCTCTGCTTACATGACGAAATTTTACCGTGTTGTGTTCGAGGATACTAAGACCTTTTCCAAGGTGAGTACCAATCCACAGAGTACCGGAACTATCTTCCAATAAAGAGAGAATATCGTTCTTCGAAACTGTAGTTGGACTTTGCGGATTATTTTTCAACACGGTGAATGTTTTGTTGGGTTTATTTAATCGGTTCACTCCCCCGCCGAACGTTCCAATCCAGATTAATCCCTTCTTGTCTTGAATAATTGAAGTAACAATATTATTGGACAAACTATTTTTGTTTGGCAAGTTCACAAATCTTTCAAATTTTGCTTGAGACACTTCCGCCGCCTGCGCTTTTTTTGAAAGTCTGTTCAATCCGCCGCCATACGTTCCAATCCACAAATCTCCGTCGCTATCTTTTAAAAGAGATATAATTTTATTGTCGCTCAAACTAAAGGGATTATTTTTGTGTTCATATCTCTCGAACTTAATCTGCTTTCCGCCTGTAAATAATCTGTAAAGTCCACCCCCAAGAGTTCCAACCCAAAGAGTTCCATTAACATCTTGAATAATAGCTTTCACCCTGTTGGAATTAAACCCTGACGGCTGGTTTTTCATATGATGAAAATATTCGTATTTGTTATTGATGGGATCAAACTTTATCAATCCTTTTCCCCATGTTCCAATCCAAAAAATACCATTAGCATCTTGAGATATTGCCGTTATGGAATTATTGCTGTTGCGTGAGTAGGGCAAAGGAAAATCGAAATACTTTTCGTCCGGGTCTCTATCTGTTTTTGTTTCTTCTGTAAAATGATACCGCTTAAAGGTCCCCTTCTTTCTATCGTATTTATTAAGAACTCCTCCAACTGTGCCGATCCATATGAAGCCGTTTTTATCTTCGAAGAGGGATAATATTCCATTATCGGAAATTGTGGTAGTATCAAGAGAATTGTTTACAAACACAGAAAAATTGTATCCATCATAACGGTTCAACCCGTTTGCAGATCCGAACCAGAGAAAACCTTTCCGGTCTTGCAGCATACAATTAACCGTACTTTGAGAAAGTCCATCCTCAACTTTTACTTGCCTGAATTGAAAGTTCTCCTGGGAATTAAGCGATTGTCCGCTTGCTGTAAAAGAAATTACGCCTCCGATAAAAAGAATAAAAAGAAAATATTTTGCCCGCTGTAATTTCACTCTTGCACTTGTTTTATTGAATTTACTTTTCACAATATAAATTGATTACGTAAAAATCTACTCAATAAAAGGACTAAATTCATCTTAATTATCCTTGCCACTTAAAGGTGAATTGTTCTCTAAGTTCTATTATATTAGACGTGGAAGAAGAGAGGATGGAACGAAAATGAAAAAAGTAATCTCATCAATTATTGCAATTGTTCTTTTCGTTTTTTTAATCAGTTGTGATAAAGGGATTGAACCCGCGCCGGAAACAAATCTTTCTTCACAAACAGGATTCAGCGGCAAAGTAACTTTTATAGGCAATTGGCCGACTGGTGTTGCAAGAACTCACATATTTGTTTTCAAATCCGCCATCCGGACAGGCAGCGATTTTTCTTTTTTAAATTTGAGCGCGGTAATTGATCCGATACCGAACGGCAGCACAGAATTTAAGTACAATTCCGTTGAGCAAAATTATATCGAACACGAATTTCTACCGGATTTTAAAATTACCCACGGCGAACATGCTTATGTAATTGTTGCGCAATCAAAAAATCCCGAAATTTCCTTCGTAAGAGCGGACTGGGTTATAGTTGGTGTATATAATGTCGACGGAGATCAATCTAAACCGAAACCGCTTTTAATTGAAGAAGGAAAAATGACGACTGGAGTAGATATCACAGTGAATTATAATAATCCGCCGCCGCAGCCGCCGATGTAATTTTTCAAAATATTGTGCGGTATCTATTCAGAATTGAAAGCCGAAATTAAAATAATTTTTGAGTGAATATGAAAAAGCTAACAATATTATTTCTTCTTCTTCCGGAAATCTGTTCATTCGCCCAAAACGGATTGATAAGAGGAAAAGTCATAACAGATAAAAATGAATCTCTTGCTAATGTAAATATATTAGTAGCAGGCACTCAATTAGGCGCGTCAACATTGCGCGATGGAACTTTTGAGATAAAAACTGTTCCGTTTGGTAAATACAATTTAGAAGTCTCAATGATCGGATACGCTAAAAAAAATGTTTCCACTGCAGTAGGTTCCGACTCAAAACCCATTATAATAATATTGACGGAAGAAACAATTCAAGGAAAGCAGATAATTGTAAGCGCAAGCAAGTATGAACAAAAAGTTCACGACCTTCCGGTAAGCACCATGGTTATTGAGTCGGATAATATTTCCGGGAAAAATTATTTGACGTTAGATAACGCTCTCCGTTTTGTGCCCGGCGTGCAATTGAATCTTGAGCAGGTAAGCATTCGCGGTTCAAGCGGATACAGCAAAGGCGCGGGAGCCAGAGTCCTTTTGGCAGTGAATGGAATTCCTATGTATTCTGGTGATACAGGAGATATTGTTTGGGAATTAATTCCTATTACCGATATTGAGCGGGTAGAAATAATTAAAGGTCCCGCGAGTTCAATATACGGCTCAACCGCTATAGGCGGTGTGATTAATATTATAACAAAATCCTCAACTAAAAACCCCGTTACACATTTTCGTTCGTACTTGGGCGGATACGATAAACCATCTTACGATATCTGGAAATGGAACAACGGGATAAGAACGTTTTACGGAGTTGAACTGACGCATTCCAACTCTCTTGAAAATTTAAGCTACACATTTTCCACAAAGAAATTTGATGATCTTGGTTACCGCCAAAACGGATTTTCCAAACGGTATCTCGGTTATATGAAACTTAATTATGACTTCACTCCTCAAAATAATTTAACCTTCTTCGCGGATTTTTTGAATATGAACCGGGGAAATTTTCTTTATTGGAAAAACTCGCGCAATGCTCTTGTGCCAAAGGACGATGAGAGGGACAATATTATAAAATCAAACCGACTCTTTACCGGACTGATTTATCATCATCAGATTAACAACGCCTTTTTTACCGAGCTTAAATCTAGTTACTACTACACTAAATTTGACGGTTACGGAAAAGAGTTAACGGAATCTATCGCAAATCTATTCCGCAATGAATTAATGGCTAACATGATTTTATCCGACGCATTAGTTCTTACATCCGGAGTTGAAGTTTCCAATTCGTCAATTTCTTCTATCAACTTATTCGGGAGTTCTAAATTCTTCGGAGTCGGCGCTTATTCTCAAATAGAGTATAAAGGAATTTCAAAATTGATTACAACTTTGGGTGTGCGGTGGGATTACATGAAGTTAGATTCGCTTAACAGCGCGAACGCTGTTACTCCCAAAATCGGATTCAACTATAAATTTGGAAACGATTTTATTCTGCGTGCGTCTTTAGGAACGGGTTTCCGCGCGCCAACTCCGGCAGAAGTATTCGCTACTACTTCTATTGGAAGCGGAGTAAGTGTAAAATCAAATCCAAATTTGAAAGCGGAATCGAGTGCTTCATTTGAAATCGGCGCGCTTTATAATTATTCGCAGAATCTTTCATTCGATCTCGTTCTCTATCAAACCGAATACAAAGATTTTATTGAAGCCAATCTGGTTGACGGAACAACAATTCAATTTATTAATTTGCCAAAAGCGAGAATTCAAGGAATTGAGTTGAACAACAGCTGGTCACCGATTCCCGGTGAATTGAAATTTGTTTTAGGATACAATTACATGTGGGCGCGGGATCTGGATAAAAATATTGCTATGAAATACCGTCCTCTTAATTCAGTTTCGGCACAGGTTAGTTTTTCGCCTTACCCCTTTGATTTCGGAATTGATTTTAGATACGCGGGTAGAGTGGAAGAGATTGACGATCTCTTCAGCAGACTTGTTGTAGCTGACGGTGATAAACGCGTTCCGATTTACGTAACGGATTTAAGCGCCGGTTACAAATTTTTATTCGGCGGTTCTCCCGCAAAAATTTATTTGAACGCGAAAAACATTTTCAACTATAATTATGTTGAGTTCATGGGAAATATTGCTACAATCAGAAATTACTCGCTGAGTCTCGAATTGTTTTTCTGAGTGTTAATAATAAAGATCAAATAAAGGGGACTTCTAAAAACAACAAAATGATCAGCGTAAATCTGTTTAACCTGCCCGTCCGGTTTATCTGCCGCAGGCATGGCAGGAGGGTCTGCGTTTTTCAGCGTTCTATTAAATAAAAAATTAGTTTTGCCATAGGCATCACTATGTGATTAGAAGCCTCCTAAATATAGAAACCGAGCAAAAGAGACTTGTAAATTACCTTCAATAAATGATTAGTATGATTTCAAATCTACAACTGCTTAGATTTGTATCGTCAATTTTTTAGTTAATAACAAATTAAAGAGGTATCAATGCAGATCAAACTTTCCGGTGTAACGGTTGAGAATCAGGACACCGCGCTTCAATTCTATACAAAGATCCTAGGATTTGAGAAAATGGCAGACATACCGATGGGTCAGTACCGCTGGCTCACGGTCTCTTCGCCGGATGGAATGGAAGGTGTTGAACTTGTTCTGGAACCAATGGAATTTCCGCCGGCGCAAGTATATCAAAAAGCTCTTTATGATGCCGGAATTCCTGCTACTGCATTTATCTCTAAAGACATTCACGCAGAGTACAATCAACTTAAAGAACTTGGAGTAATCTTCCGCGGCGAGCCGAAGAATCTGGGACCTATAACAGCAGTTATGTTTGAGGATACATGCGGCAACCTCATTAATCTGGTTCAACCAGGAGTTTAAAATAAAAGCTATGCCGGCAGAAATCGGGCATCCACCTGAACCAGTTAAAGAGTTGTGCAAATTATTTTAGAATTCAACCGAAGAGATATAAATGAATTTATTAATAATTGGATCAACCGGCGGAACGGGAGTTCAATTAGTATCACAGGCTCTCGCGCTAGGTCATAACGTTACCGCATTTACCCGTAAAGCTTCAAAAATAAAAATCATACACGAGCGGCTAAAGGTATTTGAGGGTGACGTGCTGGATTTCGATTCTCTAAACAGAGCAATGTCCGATCAGGATGCTGTATTATCCGCATTAGGGCACAAACAATTTTTTTATCCTACAAAAATACTTTCACGTGGGACAAAAAATATTATTACCGCAATGGAAAATAATAATGTAAAACGATTTATCTGCGAAACTTCTCTTGGAGTTGGCAATAGCATAGGTAGAATGGGTCTTTATTATACATTCTTTGTAATTCCATTATTTATTCTGCCATTTTATTTTTGGGATAAAGGAAAACAAGAGAAGGTAATTAAATCCAGCTCCCTCGATTGGACTATTGTACGTCCCGGTGTGCTAAACAACAGACAGGCGCGGGGTTCTTACCAACACGGACCCAATATTGGAAATTTATTTTATACTGTTCGTATTTCACGAGCTGATGTTGCTCACTTCATGCTAAATCAGCTTGTGGATAAAAAATATATTCATTCAACACCGGGCATTTGCTGGTAAGTTAATAAATGAATTATAACCGTATAGTAAAATTTCAGAGAGTCAGCAATTTCCGTGATATAGGGGGTTTCAAAACGGAAGAGGGGCGAGCGATGAAAACGGGAGTACTATTCCGTTCGGATGAACTCTCGCGGTTATCCTTCAGCGATCAAAAAACTCTCAGGCGATTAAATCTAAAATTAATCTGCGATCTCCGTACTCCAAATGAAAGAGTTAGAACGCTCGACCGGATTCCAAAAAAATTTGAGATGCGCCTTGTTAATATTCCCATCTATCCTCACCGCAAAGATCTCAGCCGGCTAAAATTCGTTCATTTTCTAAATAGTAAATCGGACGGATATGATTTTAAGAATCTTATTAAGGAATATTACCGGAGTTTCGCGTTTGAGCATACGGAGAAGATAAACCAGATAGTAACATTACTTTCCGATGAGAATAATTTACCCGCACTTATTCATTGCTCCGTGGGTAAAGACCGGACAGGATTTATTTCCTCGCTGATTCAATTACTCGCCTGAGTCTCCCGTTCGATGGTGATGGAAGATTATCTCATATCAAACCACTTTATTGAAGAGCGCATAAAAGCAATGATACGGTTTCTAAGATTTATGAGTTTGTTCCGTCTCTCTGCCGACCGATTAAAACCGATGCTGAAAGTGAGGAGCGAATATCTGGACGAGATTCTTGATAAGATCTTTAATACTTACGGAACCGTGGAAGAATATTTTAAGAACACTTGCGAGATCAACTATTCATCAGTTGAAAAACTGCGAAATTTAATTACTGAGTAATGTCGGTATTAATTCTTAGTTTCGAACCGCATTAAATAAATTTATGGAGAATAGATGAATTCAAAATGGGTAAAAGAATTTCCCGCGGCGGTTACTGTTTGCGATACCGAAGGTGTTATAACAGATATGAATGAGAAAGCCGGAGAGACTTTCAAAGATGGCGGCGGCTTTAGTTTGATAGGGAAAAATTTATTTGGTTGTCACTCCGACGCATCGAATGAGAAGATCAAACAAATTATGAACGAACAAAAGCCTAATGTATACACAATAGAAAAGCATGGAAAGAAAAAATTGATTTATCAATCACCCTGGTTTGAAAATGGTGAGATGAAAGGTCTCGTAGAATTGTCTATCGAAATTCCATTTGAGATGCCAAACTTTATAAGATCATAATTCATTCTGCCGATAGTAGATTATTCGGCAGATTCTTTTTCAGCGTCTTCTCTGTTAATCACTTCAACAGTATAGTTGGCTGCTATTCCGGCAAGCGCACCCACCGCCGCAACAATAGGCGCGAATATTGCGCCAATAACACCAACCGTAACCGGAATTTCTATGTATGTTTTTCCGTGCTCATCTTTTACTATAATGCGCGTAGCGTTTCCCTCTTTAATTAACTCTTCGATCTTTGCGAGTAATTCTTTACCGCTTATTTTGAACTGCGTGGACATTACTTTTTCTCTGGATGAATTCTAAATTATTTATACAAAATTTTCCGTGGTAACCTTTACTACCGATACGTCAAAATTATGAAGCACAAAAGAGAATGATTTAACAAGAGAAATTGCTGCAATAAGAAATGATCTTGAAGCGCATGAGTTAAGTGGAAGATCTATAAGATAATTTTTACGATCTGTTTTTATAATCACCCGGTTCATTTTTCCTTCACTAATATATTTTTCAACCGTTAAAAATGTGCCCCCGTTATTTATTTCTTCCTTTTGCATCATACTTTCTTTTCTCTATGCCATTAGATGAAAGAAAAAGCTAGTTTGTTCCGTTAAGGTGTAACAAACTCGCCCTCCGCGAGAAACAAAGTATCTTGTCGTGCCAGAATGTTTTTATCGGGCATCCACCTATTGATTTCCGCAAGAAGTCCCGCTTTAGGTTATGCCGAAAGGCGGCACATGCGGGAATAACAAAGTAAGCGGTGGAGAATTTAACCCGAAGAGATAAAAAATATTGCCGGAGACAAAACAAATGTATAAACAAAAATGTAGAGTACGACTAGAATAATAATATTGTATCGTGACTGGGATTTGATTTTTTCTTTGTCCGTCTAACTACTTTATCTTTTTGAAGTGTTAAAAAGTGAAGACGAATTTCCGAAGAGGGTCCGTTGTTAACAATTTCTAATTCGAAATTAGAGGCATTGTTAAAATGCTTTGGAAAAAGATTTATTTGTGGCTGAGGTTCAAGAGTTATTGGAAGCATGATTCCTAAAAAAATTATTTAGTAATACTATTATGCCCGTACAAAAGTTATTAAAATTGGTTTTTTATTCCAAGTATGAAAAAAAATATTTTTATATAAGGTTCGGATTCAACGCAGCTATTTCATATATCTGCTCTTTTTTACAGATTACTTACAATTAATCTAATTTTTTGTTATTATAAATAAAAATGAAGTTTGCGAGATATAATACTATCGACAATCATCATATTTGTGTAGCCTTCAATGAAATTTGATCTGTAAAGAAAAAGCTTGTCTAAATATCACAGGAAGGATAAAATGAATAAATTCGGAATTACCTCAATAGGAGAGATTCTATATGATGTATATCCTGAGTATAAAAAATTAGGTGGAGCGCCTTTTAATTTTATACATCACGTTTGGAAATTAGGCGGAAGCGCAAATTTTATATCCCGTGTTGGTGATGATAAAAATGGAAAAGAAATGCTGAAGCATTTAAAATCTATAAATTTTGATTGTAGATATATCCATATAGATCCTACTCATCCAACTGGAAAAGTTAATATAAGGCTTCTCGAAAACAAGATGCCTCAATTCACCATATCGCAGGAAAGCGCATGGGACTATATTGAGCTGACCGATAAGATTAAAAGGCTCGTAAAACAAAAAACCGACTTACTCTATTTCAGCACACTATCTCAGAGAAGTTTTACTACAAGAAATACAATTGAACATCTATTAAATGAAAAGATAAAATATTTTAGCGACTTAAATCTCCGGCATCATTTTTACAATGAAAGTATTATTGCCACCTCTCTCGAAAAATCTAATGTGATCAAGATAAATGACGCCGAACTCGACATAGTAACAAATATTATTTACGGAAGGACTTACAGTACAAAAGACTCCGCCAAAAAACTTATCGATGATTTTAATTTAGATCTGCTTTGCATAACCATGGGAGCCAAAGGAGCACACCTCTATTCTAAAAACTATTCGGATAAATATAAAACTCGCGTTGAAAATTTAGTTGACACTGTAGGTGCAGGAGATGCGTATTCGGCAATACTGTGTTTAGGATATCTTCACCAATGGGATGTTGGGAAGATTAATCGTATTGCATCAAATTTCGCCGCCGATATCTGCACCGTAGAAGGCGCTATTCCGGAAGATGACTCTATTTACAAAAAATATATAACAGAGTTTAGAGAAGGGTGAAAAAGCTCTCCAACGCGAGCGTAAGGGAGCTTCATTCTAACATACGGTTTATTGGTAAAATGTAACGGCTTTACTTGAAAAACATAATAAAATCTAAACGATTATCTTTTTGCCTTTTTTTCCGGCTCGGGCTGCACTTGAAGTTCCGGTTCAATTTTTTCCGGCAATAAATTATACATTGAGCCGGTGAACATGTCAATCAACATTCCCGGGATAAATCCGTTTAAGGCGTTTCCCCAAAACCAGAAAGAGATCTTCCTTGTTAACTGCGTTTCGTAAGTCTGATATCCTTCCAATTCAAATTTAACAACATGATTATTGCCCCGGTCGAGATTTACCAACTGGGGTGTAGTACCAAATTTCTTTCCATCAATTGTAATTTTTGCTTTGGCAGGATTAGAATTAATTTCCACAGCTTGAGTTGTAGTATTTAATACTGTAGAGCATGCGCTTAAAGCAGCGGCGCCAATGATCGCTATCATTAAAACAAATAGTCTTCTCATTAATCATTTCCCTTGTTACTAAGATTATCGAAGAAAACCGGTAAAAAGTTTAGGAATGAATTTGATTATTATCAACTGGGGAAACAAATATCGATAGATGACAGATTAACATTACAGTCTCTTCTCAACAAACATCCCCCACCATTCCATCAGCTCCTTTGCGTGACTTCCTCGCATAAGTAAAATATGATTTCCAAGAGGTGATGTTAAAAGATCGGAGGCTTTAGCCGCTCCGTGGAGTTTTATTTTTACCTGTGTTCTACAAAGATTTTCTGAAGAGCCCGCTTCAAGAATTTCTCCGTTTGAAACCCATATTTTATCAAGGCTCTTCCCCCCTATCCTAAAGATTGTAACTTTTCCTTTTGATAACTCCCCTTGAATTCCAACACCCAGCCCCGATTCGAAATGTGAACGGAGTTTATAGTTCTCAACCATACTTGTGGGAACGGTACAATGAGCAAGCCAAATTGAATTATTCGATTCATCTAATTGAGCAGGGTTAGCCATCCATATAATTTGATCGGTCAAATAATTCGCCCAGATCATTCCAAGTGTTGAAACAAGATCACCTTCACAGCCGGCTACTATACCTTCGTCATTCAATTTAGATAGTGCATAACATCCGGTTGTCTTAAGATCCGTTACAAGATCGAAGCAGCGCACAGATACCGCTGTGAGTTCATATTTCTTTATCAATAGTTTAAGGGCGGCGTAAATTTTAACAACGCTTTTAATTTCTTTTTTTGTCGGTTCTTTTACTTCTGCAGCCCTGCTGGTAAAATAATGATGCTCTTCGTTTATTTGTTCATCACTAACATCCGCCATAAGAGATTTGAGTTCTCCAAGCTCGATCTTAATTATCTCCGGTCCCCAAACTTTTTTTACAGTAGCGAAATCCGGCATGCTCGCAATAAGCCAATCGGATGGTTCACCGATTAAACCAATCTTAGTCTGTTTCAACTGATGAAATACCCGCTGATGTTTTACAATTTTTTCTAATTCGTCCTGCCAGTTTTTATTTGTGTCATCATCAAGATAAATGATCTTTCCCTTCTCGCCGTCTTGATGTAATCGCGCAAGTATCTCGAGTGATGCGGGCAGTGAATTGTTCCCCGGATGGGCTAATAAAATTACCGGAAAATTCTCATATACATTTTTTCTATTGCACTGCAACTTTAAAACTTTCTCTTCCGTTCCGCCTGTAATAATCAGATAAAAAAGCGGGATCGATAGATTTATCATTTCATCAGAAAATTGCTCTCCTCCAAGAGAGTGGAGAGACGGCAATAAATCTCCGATCATTTCTCCTATCGGCGTTTGAGTAATAGAGCTGGAAACGGAAATAAATCCAAATTTTGTGTTTGCGTTCATTTAGCTCTCCCACAACTATATTCAAAGATATTTCTAATCTAATAATTCAAATCACGTAAAATTTCTTCTGCTAGAATTACTTCTTGAATTAGATAGTTGTTATCAACCATTTTCTGAAGCGCTAAGAAGTTTCTAAAACAACTTAGAGAGAATTTTACTTGAGGGCAAATAAAAAAGATATCCCCTCCTTACATTTATTGTTTTGAAGTAGCAATCGATTTCTTAATCGCTCGTGATTGGCTGCATCAATTTATACATCGGTATTTTCCCCCCTTATTACTAAGTTTACTTCCACAAAAAGTGTAATAATAAGTTGGAAGCCATATGAAATTTCAAAAAAATATTATGATGAATGTGCTTATACTGTTAATACTGTCAGTCACAAATTTAATTCCGCAAACCGCGCAGCCTACCAAACCCGCAACAAATATCAATGATGCTCTTAAATTTCCCCATAATGAAAATTCAATGCCCGGTAAATTTCCCGGCAAAGTTTCGCAAGTGAATCACATCAACAGTGTTGTAGATAATAAAATTATTTACAACGCCGCATACAATATGGTTGCCAAAGGAATGCTTTCCCTTACTGGCGCTTCATCTCTTAAAGATGCCTGGAAAATGTTTTTTAATGAGAATGATAAAATCGGATTGAAAGTAAATCCGGTTGCCGGACCAACACTTTCAACGAGTGTGGAGGTTATACTTGCAATTGTCAAGCAGTTAGAAGAAGCCGGAATTTCCAGAAAAAATATTTTAATATGGGATAGACGAGAAGATCAATTAGCTGAAGCAGGTTTTACTAAAGAGGTTTTTCCAGGAATAAAAATAATCGGCACCGAAAGGCGTGGCGAGAATGGAACAATGTATGATGAAAACGGCAACCTCTATAGCGAACGGATGATTGACAAGGACTGGTACTATTGGGCTGACTGCGAAGATAAATATGATTCCGCTACAATTCCCTACATGGTTAACGAGGGTAAAAATTCTTATTTCACAAAAATCGTAACACAGATAGTTGATAAGATCATCAATGTTCCTATTTTGAAAAATGCAGGCTCTTCAATTACACTTTCTCTAAAAAATCTTGCTTATGGTTCCATTACCAATACCGGCAGATTGCATAAGCAACTATGGTCTGAAACGAGCGCGGAAGTTTGCGCATTTCCTCCGCTCCGCGATAAAGTTGTTCTCAATATTGTTGACGGAATTAAGGGCTGTTTCAATGGCGGACCTGGCGCTAATCCCCAGTTCTTTTTCGATTTCAAAACTGTTTTGGTAGGAACTGATCCAGTTGCTGTTGACCGTATTGGTTATGATATTATTTTGAAAAAGAGAATCGAAGAAAAATTACAAAAGGAAGATTCACCAAGAGGAAAATTATTTCTTGAACTCGCCCAGAATTTGAAACTTGGTGTTGCGGATATTGATAAAATCCAACTACAAAAAATTGAATTACAATAAAAAAAGAGATAAAATGAAACGAGTTTTACTCATAGTTGTTTTTCTTTTAACTGGCTATTCTCTCTTCGCACAAGAGGATAACAACTTTCCGTCTATAACCGCGAAAGATATTCCCGGCGGGAAGATTACGCGTACGAGTTCTTTTGGAGGAGATGCTCTCTGGGGATTAATTAATGGCGGTGCGGACATCTATCTTGAATATGGTTTTGATAAATTATTGCTTCAAGAAATTGACTGGAGTGGATTCAAGTTTAGAGTTGAGCTTTACAGAATGAACGATGCAAAATCTGCGTTTGGTGTTTTTTCTGTCTCTCGATACAAATGCAACTTAAATGATACTCTAACAAAATATATCTGCAGAACGCCTTATCAAGTTCAGGCGGCAATTGGTAAATTTTACGTCTCTATAACAAATGATAAAGGGAATAAAGAAGTTCAATATTTGACAACCGACCTATTCAAAAATGTTTTAGTAAAGATGGAAGAAACCGTTTTCGAACTGCCGACACTATTTCACGAAATAATTTATGACTTTTATAAGAATCAAATGAAATTCATGAAAGGAAAGCTGGGGCTGCAGAACGGTTTTCCGACCTGGATAGAAATGTTTGACAATTTTTCTAATTACGAAATTTATCTCCTGCCTGTAGAGTTAGATAACGGATATGCGTACATCTCACAAATAAAATTTGAATCGGAAAGTGAGATGCAGAAATTTATCAATGAGAACAAATCTCAAAGCCAAAATAATATTTCAAAAATAATTAAATCACTCTCGACACATGAAATCATTTTTATAGTATCTAACTTGCCTGATGTTGATTTAAAAAAACTTACTGTGTCAGTCGACTACAAATAATTTGGCGCCTGTTTCTGTCCTTGAGCGGTGCGGCGCAACCCCGTCGGAAACTTGATAACTCATACCAGGCTTAAGAACGTGAGCACTCCCGTCTTTCAGTTCAGTTATCAACTCACCTTCCAAAACATAAAGTACATGCCCGCGGCTGCACCAGTGATCTGCCAAATAACCGGGTGTGTATTCTACAATTCTCACTCTAATATTTCCGAGTTCGAATATTCTCCATAATGCTTTTCCTGTTTCTCCCGGATATTCTTTTGGAACAACCTTCTTCCAATCAGTTACTGTAAATAGTACGTCTTGAATTTGCATCATTTACCTTATTTGTTGAAAGTTGTGAGCAATTTACTATTTATAATAAAAAAAAGGTCGAGTTGCACTCGACCCTCTAATCTCTCTTTTCATTTTCTACACAATTAAAAATTCACAACCGCCGTCAAATAAAACCAGGTTGCATTATTGTTTCCCTTTTTCTCCTTAAATACATCTCCCGGTGAGAAAAGAGATGCACCACATTCCATGGTAATGTTATCGCTGTATTTATAATTCAACTGCAAATCAATTTCGGTTCCAAAGTTTGTAGAGGTAGATCCGTTTATCAATTTATAATCTGCATTTGCCGTAAAAATATGCCCAACTAAAGTTGCTCTAAGATTTTCAATCGGTGTTAGCGCCATTTTAGCTATCAAGTCCATAATTCCAAGTCCATATGTATGTGCTGGCATATCAGTAAAATAATCCATACTGCCAAAAAATTTATGCCCGGTGCCGAATACAGTGTTAAATACATTATAATCATTATCGGCAGAATTCTTATCGCCACTTATGTAATCTACACCCGCGCCAATCGAAGGCTTGGATGGCTCATCAAAAGTGTAACTTGCATTGAAGGCAAACATGTATGCTGCTATATTTTGTTTTCCGCTTGATGCAGTAATATCTCCAAACTGATAAATAAATTCTGTCTCATGGGTAAACGAAGAAATATCACCTTTGATGTATGTGCCAAGAGTAAATCTGTTTAACAAATTTGAAGGAACAGCTCTTTGCCAAATAATGAAGGGTTGAATTTTATAATTCTGCATCAACATTAACTCTGTAAAAATTCCATACATATTCTGATCAAGTGAATCACCTGCATTTAGTTTTTCGCTCTCCTTCACACTAAAAATATCTGCCTTAAATTTATCCCCCTTAATTGAAAGAACTGCGCCGTCAAAACTTCTTCCCGTATTACCCCAATTGGAAAGTCCAACTATTCTTTCATTCGAATAATGAAGTTCCATCCTTCCAACTTTTATATCCATCGGTAACTTAAAAAAGTTATCAATCTTAAAATATGCCTGATGTAGATCAACATTTTTTAGATCCGCGGTTGTACTAGGTTCAGTGCCAAAAATTCTAGCATCTTGAACCTGAATAAATCCGCTCATCTCTGCCGATGGATTAAAAGATACTCCTAAACGTGAGCGGAGAAGAGTGTAATTGCTGAATGGTATTTTCGAATTGAAGCTCTTGTTCTCAAATTCTATGCGAGGACGAATCTGCGCTGAAAATTTAATCGTTTGTTGTGCTTCAATCAAACCGCTTAGTAAAATAATTGCTACAAGAATAGAAATTTTCTTCAAACTATTTTTCCTCAATGCTTTTAAGCTAAATAACTTCTCTAGATTTAATGATTAATATTGTTGGAGAGAGCCTTGTCTCTCTTTTGCTTTCTTGTCCCATTCGGGAACGGTTGTCCTTAATAGTTCTGCTTTGTCGGCATGAAGCATCGGCATATCCAGACCAATAAATTTTTGTGCTTTCTCTTTTGTAGAATAATCCGGTAACGCCACCGGGTATTTCACACCATGTTTAACAAGAACAAGTGCAATTTCTTTTCTTGCAAGTTCAGCTTTTTGTATAGATGTTCCCAACACCCGCATTGCCTCAACTGGTGAATGAAATCCAAGTCCGTTTGATGCCGCAACCCAATCCCATCTCCATTGAGCATGGCGAATAAATTGAAGTGCCGGTTTCATTTCACCTTCTGTTGCGCCCTTATCCCAAGCAATTTTTGCTTCAATATGTGTTGCCGCCAAAGTTTTTTCTGCAATTATTCTTAACTCAAGAATTTTATCCTGTCTTTCATAAACATTTTCAATTAACTTTTGTGTTTTTTCTCTATGACAAACCTGGCAGGAATTTTCAACATTGTTCAATGGACTCTGAATATGGTGATCTGTAAACTTTACTCCGCCTTCAGATTTATAGGGCATGTGGCAATCCGCACAAGAGACTCCCCGGTCAGCATGTATTCCTGTTTTGAATAATTCATAATCAGGATGCTGTGCTTTCAACATTGGCGCTCGGCTTAATTGATGTGTCCAATCTATGAATTCTGCTTTATCATAGTACTCTTCCATTGCGTCGGCGCTAAAGCCTTTGTCCCACGGAAATGTCAGATACTTTCCTTCTCCTTTAAAATAGTACTCAACATGGCACTGAGCACATACAAGTGAACGCATTTCGTTGTGAGAAAAACTTTTTATATCTCTACCCTGTCTTTGAAGAGCCTCTACAAGCGCCGGACGTGTAATTCTTAAATCCATCGTCTTGGGATCGTGGCAATCCTGGCAGCCAATGGGATTAACAATCTCTGCACCTAAATCTTTCCATTTTGATTTATAAAATTCCGCTACTCCCATTTTCTGCATCATACGCGGAACGTCGGGGCTTTTACAACTCCAACAGGTTGAGGGCATGGGACTAATTTTAGTTCCTCCGGTTCGTAAACTATTTCTGACATCTTTAACAGCAAATGAGTGCCCACGTGGCGCATTAAAGTCTTTAGAGAAAGCGTATCCAGCCCACATTACAACAAGTTCAGGTGTTTCTTGCAGATAGTCTTTAGTAACTGATCCGGCATATTTACTGGCAAACGTGGTATCATGCATCTGCATATAAGTTTCATATTCGCGCGGATAATTTTCTCCCCATACTTCATTTCGAGGCTCCCAATCTGCTATCGGTTTTACTTGTTGAAGAGTGTAAGCTTCATTTCTTCTTTCAATTATTGAGGATGCAAATAGGCCAATCAAAAATACTATTACAACCGTCACCACAAACAATAACCAGCCGAGCCATGGTTTGTTTTTTGTTAATTCCTGAATTGATTTCATTGTAATACCTCTTATTAATTTTTCTTTTCTCCGTAGGAGTCCTTTGGATAATTTTTTTCTGCTGTAATTTCTTTGTCCAGCCAATTCGGAACAACAGATTCCGGCTTAGCAAGTCCACGTGCGTAAGGAGTTGATGATAAACTATGAACTCGTCCGTGAGGTGTTTCGCGGTGACAATCCCAACAATATCTTTCCGTTTGATCTTCAACGCTATTATTATTGATAGATCTCAATGCTATCGGATGAATTAAATTGCTGTGGCATCGAATGCAATTATTCTGTACCGCTCTCTTTCCCGCATCTTTGATTTGAATAACCTGCGGTTCCCACCTCATTGTAAAATAAGTGGCATGGCGAAGTCCGTCGCCTGCCTTAAAAAGATATTTCGAAATAAAATTATTCTGCGGTACATGACAATCATTACAGGTAATTCCCCTGCCATGACTGCCCCTTTCCCATGTTGCATACTGCGGATACATTACATGACAATTTACACATGTTTTCGGATTATCAGAGATATATGAAATTGCGTTAGATATGTAGAGAACATAAAACCCTAATCCAACTAAAATTCCAGCTAGTACTATTACCGGGTATCTCCATTGCTTCGGTGGAACGATGCGGTTAAATATTTTCTCGAGCCAATTTTTCTTAGCCGATTCCATCTTCAGCCCTTATCTTTTTTGTGTAGATCTATTCAATTCTTTTATTTCGGCAGTACTCGTAGGATGGCCAATAGCATCTAATTGTTTATGAATCATCAAGTATTCTTTTGGAGTAACTTTATTGTGCCAATTGCCTGTAATCATTCCTATTCCGGTTATTGAGATAAAAATCAACACTATTCCCGCTGCTATTATTTTTTTTGATATTTTTTTCTTTCCAAAAATATTTGTTACATCAAGTGTATCGTCAACCGGGCACGCATCTACACAACTCAAACAGGATGTGCATTCATCCGATAGAACGGTTTTTGCTTTATCAACCTTGATGAAAGACGGACAAGCTTTTGAACATAGACCGCAATCAATACAACTGATGTTATTTCGCTTAATTTTGTTTGGACTTAATAATCCAACAATTCCCAACAGTGCGCCGTAAGGACAAAGATATCTGCACCAAAAATTTCTAACAATTATAGAAAGTAAAAAAAGAACTCCGATAACAATAAGACTAAATCGCGAAATGTTAGCGAAAAAATAATACATCTTGACATCAGCGACTATATTATAAGTATCATTTAGGAAATATGCCAAAGCTGCTTCAGTCATCGAAAAAATTGCAAAAGCAAAAAAAGCCAGCAGCAAATATTTAATCCCTCTCAGAGGATAATCCAAAAACTTTGGCAGTTTAAACCGTCGCTTTAATAATTTTTTCCAAATCCATTCTCCAAAGTCTCCCACCATTTCAGAAATGGAACCAACCGGACACATCCAACTGCAGAACGCCTTTCCAAAAGCCAAGGACACGCCAACAATCGCCAGGAAAATGAAAAAACCTGCTGGATGAACATTGTGCACTTTTCCGGTTTGAATAAAATATACAATACTCATTAAGGCGCTGATCGGAAGAAATCCTTCAACACCCGGAGGTCTTTGGTGAAAGGCAGTTGTTCCATTCGATTCCAGAAAAGAAACAAACTGCCAAAATTCTATACCAATCCATATATAAAGTAAGGAGAAGCTTATTTGAACAGCAAATCTAATTTGCTGTATAGACCTTGATTTATTTTTTTTATAACTATGTGACATAAATTGAAGTACTTTTTATTAAACAGACTATATGCTCTGATATAAACATATCTATTTTTTACTTCCAAATCAATTCAAATAGCAGAAATTTTTGACAAAAAAGGGCATTTTTTTCTAAATCGGATAAAAAAGACCCTCTTTTCTTTTCGCTTGACTTTTTAAGCAAGAAACCCATAGATTTAATCAGAGTAATGTTTCCGATAAAACTGGTCTTTAATAATAAGTTAAAATACGGCATGCGGTCTTTTTTGTATATGAAGAAATTTGAAAAAGATTTTCGATTTTCTTGAACAAACTAAAGAATTTGAAATTTTTTTTGGCGGCAATGCTGATACATGTTCAGACGATAAATGTAAAATCCGTTAAGCATGGACTACGTTAATCAAAAGAATGACTCATATAATTAAGAATCACGCTCTGGGTAATCTATCTTTTAGATTAGAAAATGAACGCTACAACTGAAGTAGAAAATAAATTTTTTAAATCACACAAAGGAGATACAATGAAGAAATTATTTTTTTTAACAGCCATTTCAGTTCTTTTAGTCGTTGCATGTGGAGAAAAGAGGTCTAATTCATCAAATGATGAATTGGCAAAAAAAGAAAAGATGGCAAAGATTTTTGGCTTAACTGTTTTCGAATTAGACAATGGAATTGGACCTATAAAAGAAAAGATAACTCTTTTGCCAATCGATCCGAAAATGGTTGAAGAGGGGAAAAAATTATTTGATACGAAATGTGCTCAATGCCATAAACTTGATGAGCGTTACACGGGACCTGCTCAGAGAGATCTTGTTGAAAGAAGATCTCCAGAATATATAATGAATATGATCTTAAACCCTGTTGAAATGGTTGCCAAACATCCCGAAGCAAAAAAAATGTTTGCTCAATATCCAACCCAGATGACTTTTCAAAATGTAACACAAGAAGATGCAAGAAAGATGCTTGAATATTTTCGTTCAGTTGATAAATCAAAAAAATAAATTACCAAAAGGAGAAACTATGAAAAAGAAAAAATTAGCATGGCTCATAATTCCTGCTTTATTGTTAAGTGCACTTTTATATAATTGCTCTAATTCCGATAACGCCGGAAACTTTAGCGATGCCGCATCTAAAGTATATGTAGCCCCGGGAACACATGATGAGTTTTACGCATTCATGTCTGGAGGATTCAGCGGTCAAGTCTCTGTTTATGGACTTCCATCGGGCAGGTTATTTAGAGTAATTAGTGTCTTCTCTCAAAATCCAGAAACGGGTTATGGATATTCCGAAGAGTCCAAGCCTATGTTAGCAACTTCGTATGGCAATATTCCATGGGATGACGCGCACCATCCAGAATTTTCACAGACTGATGGTGTGCCTGATGGTAGATGGTTGTTTATTAACGGAAATAATACACCGAGAATTGCAAGAATAGATCTGAAATCGTTTGAAACTACTGAAATTATAGAGATACCAAATTCCGCTGGAAATCATGGCTCTCCCTTCGTTACAGAAAATAGTGAATATGTAGTCGCCTCAACGAGATTTAGTGTTCCTGTTCCTCAGAAAGATGTTTCAATATCTTCTTACAAAGAGAATTTTAAGGGAACAATATCATTTATAAAAGTAGATCCTAATTCAGGAAAAATGAATTTAGGATTTCAAATTATAGTTCCCGGTTTTGATTATGATTTAGCTCATGCCGGCAAAGGAGTATCTCATGGCTGGGCTTTCTTTTCTTGCTACAATAGTGAGCAAGCAAATTCATTATTAGAAATTAATGCTTCTCAAAACGATAAAGATTTTGTAGCGGCAGTAAATTGGAAAGCGGCTGAAAAATATTTGGCTCAGGGAAAAGGAAAAACTGTTAGCACCGAATACTATAGAAACCATTTTGATGAAGAAAAACATTTAGCGTTATCGGAAAAAAATACTCAAGTAACTGTATTAGATCCAAAAGATTGTCCCGGATTAATATATTATCTGCCAACTCCAAAATCGCCGCATGGCGTAAATATTGACCCTAGCGGTGAATATATTGTTGCGGGGGGAAAATTATCAACGGTTCTTCCGGTACATTCATTTTCCAAAATGTTAAAAGCAATAGAGAATAAAGATTTTCTCGGAGATGTTGATGGAATACCGATTTTGAAATATGAATCTGTTATTGCAGGAGAAGTAAAAGATCCTGGATTAGGGCCGCTACATACTGAATTTGATAATAACGGGAATGCATACACATCGGCATTTCTTTCTTCGGAAATTGTAAAGTGGAAAGTTGGAAGTTGGGAAATTATTGATAGAGTACCCACCTATTACTCAATTGGACATTTGATGATTCCCGGCGGAGACAGCAGAAAACCTTGGGGTAAATATGTTGTTGCGTTAAATAAAATTACAAAAGACCGTTATTTACCTACGGGTCCGGAACTTACTCAATCAGCTCAGTTGTTTGATATATCGGGAGATAAAATGAAACTTCTTCTTGATTTCCCGACAATTGGCGAGCCTCATTATGCACAGGCTATTCCCGCAGAAATTTTAGAAAAGAATTCGAAAAGGATATACGAAATAGAAAAGAATAAAAACCCTTACGCAGCAAAAAGCGAAAACGAAGCACGTGTTGAAAGAAAGGGGAATGTGGTTCGAGTTTATCTTACAACAACAAGAAGTCACTTTAAACCGGATAATATAGAAGGAATAAAAATTGGCGATAAAGTTTTCTTTCATGTCACCAACCTAGAGCAAGATTGGGATATACCACACGGATTTGCAATCAAAGGCGCTACAAATTCTGAGTTGTTAGTGATGCCGGGTCAAACAAAAACATTGGCTTGGAATCCGTTGAAAGAGGGAATTTATCCTTTCTACTGTACGGATTTTTGTTCTGCGCTGCATCAAGAAATGCAAGGTTATGTAAGAGTTTCTGCTTCGGGTAGTAGTACCAAATTGCTTTTTAACTAGAAGTAATTATTTACTGGAATAGATTCGGTTCATTAAAGGAATTAGATGTGAAAAAAAGATCAAGAATAATGGTTTTGGTAGCCACGCTATTACTAATTGGTTTATATTTTTTCCCGATATGGAATATTGATTTAACCGCTCCGCAATACCCGGAAGGAATTGGTTTAAGAATTTGGATAAATCAAATAACCGGTGAAAAGGAACATGATCTTAAAAATATTAACGGGTTAAATCATTACATCGGAATGAAAAAAATTGAACCGGAATCTATTCCCGAATTAAAAATAATGCCTTACATTGCTGCCGGTTTTATACTATTTGGATTTATTACTTTTCTATTAAAGAATAGAAATATTTTAGCTATATGGATAATACTTCTTATAGTGGGACTTGGAATTGGTTTATATGATTTTTATATGTGGGGTTATGATTACGGTCATAATTTAAATCCAAATGCACCAATAAAAGTTCCTGGTATGACTTATCAGCCGCCGCTTCTTGGCGGGAAGCAATTGTTGAATATACATGCAGAATCTTTACCGGGGACCGGTGGTTTAATTGCGGTCACATCAATAACTCTCGCGATAATTTCTTTTTATATTGATAGAAAAAAGAAGAGAATTTAATCATGAATTTTTTAATAAAAAAAATAATGAAGGGTATTTGTTTCTTAATTTTTGTAGCCTTACTCGTCTCATGTCAAAAATCACCAGAACCTATAGCTTACGGTAGCGATGAGTGTGATAATTGCAAAATGACTATTTCAGATCCAAAATTTGGTGCCGAATTAATTAATTCGAAAGGGAAAATTTATAGGTTTGATTCAGCCGAATGTTTAGCCTCATTTGGAAAAGAAATTAAACCGGAAGAGATAAATTCTGAATGGGTCTCAAATTTTGTAATTCCTGGAGAATTTATTAAAGCTGATGCTGCTGTTTTCTTAATAAGTGATAAAATCAAAAGCCCGATGGGCTTAAATATAAGCGCATTTTCAAATCACAAAAGTTTGGATGAGGTTCGTGCGATATCCGGCGGAAAGCCTCTAAACTGGAAAGAAGTTCAGTTATATGTGCAGAATCAATGGAAGTGATAAGATAGATTCCATAAAGCTTATTTTAGTTTTTTTTGTTTTCGTCTTCTACAATCAATTATCTGCAGAAATTCTTTTAGTCGGAGCCGCACAAAAATATCATAACATTAAGTTGGGAATTTCCGTTGCAGCGGCAGGTGATACCATTTTGGTGAGCAGCGGATTCTATTCTGAAGGGACAATCACATTAACAAAATCAATAACGCTTCTTGGAAAAGATTTTCCCACTATTTCCGGTGATAATAAGAATGAAATATTATTAGTGAAAGCTGATGGTGTTATCATCAAAGGATTTTCATTTTTAAATGCAGGATTAAGTTTTATACATGATAATGCCGCCATTAAATTAGACGGTGTAAAAAATTGTAGAGTGGAAGGAAATAAATTCAGTAATAATTTCTTTGGTATTTATTTAGCTAAATCGAATCTATGCCAAATTGTTAACAATGAAATTTCCGCATCTTCGATAAGAGAAACTTATTCCGGAAACGGGATTCATTTATGGTATTGTAGAGATATCACAATTAAAAACAACCATATAAGCGGGCACCGGGATGGAATTTACCTGGAATTCGCAAGAAAGAGTATAATCCAAAATAATTACAGTGAAAACAATGTTCGTTATGGATTACATTTTATGTTTTCGGACAGCTGCGAATACTCAAACAATACTTTCATAAAAAATGGTGCCGGTGTTGCTGTAATGTACACTCACAATGTCACAATGACAGATAACAGATTTGAACAGAATTGGGGCGGCGGGGCATATGGTTTATTGCTGAAAGAGATATCTAATAGCACGATTGAAAATAATTACTTTTACAAAAATTCCAGCGGAATCTATTTAGAAGGCTGCACCAGGATAAAATCTTCTGGAAACAGTTTTATTGAGAATGGTTGGGCTATTAGACTTATGGCAAACTCTATGGAAAATATTTTTAAGCGTAACAATTTTATCGGAAACACTTTTGATATTTCAACCAACAGCATTAAAAATTATAATACGTTTAATAACAATTATTGGTCGGAGTATAAAGGCTATGATTTAAATAAGGATGGTATTGGCGATGTACCGTATCATCCTGTTAAATTATTTTCTGTTATAACCGAAAGGAACAGACCAACTTTGATCCTTCTGAGAAGTTTTTTTGTTGAGTTGTTAGACATTGCTGAAAATATTTTTCCAACTCTAACACCAGAAACATTAATTGACAACAATCCGGCAATGCGAAAGATTTTATGATTACATTTAAAAATTGCTCGAAACAATATGGAACTCTTAAGGCGTTGAATAAAGTTAATCTTAACATTCTGCGCGGCTCATTAACATTTTTAGTTGGACCTAATGCCTCCGGTAAAACCACATTAATAAAATCTTTATTAGGCTTAGTAAAACCAACCTCAGGAGAAATAATTGTAAACGGAAGAACATTAAATGGAGATTATGATTACAGAAAAGAGATCGGTTATGTTTCTCAAATTGCAAACTTCCCGGAAAATCTAACTGTTGAAGAAACTTTTAGAATGGTAAAGGATTTAAGAGACAAACAAAATAATTATGATGAGGAATTGATTTCAGATTTTCACTTAGAATTAGCATTCGATAAACGATTGAAAACTTTATCCGGAGGAACGCGGCAAAAAGTAAATGTTGCGGTTGCATTTTTATTCGATCCCAATTTAATAATATTGGATGAACCCACAGCGGGATTAGACCCCGTTGCCAGCAGTTTATTGAAAGATAAGATTATGAAAGAAAGCAAAAAGGGAAAAACTATTATCTTCACTTCACACATCTTAAGTGAGATGGAAGAACTTGCACAAAATATAGTTTTTCTTTTAGAAGGCAGAGTGTTTTTTAACGGGACTATCGAAGATTTGATTAACTCCACAAACCAACAAAATCTAGAAAGAGCAATAGCTTCAATTATGAATGGCGCCGAAAAATGAAAATTCTTTTTAAAATAATAAAATACCAATTTCATGACCTCTCCAGAAGTAAATGGATAATTATCTATACATCTTTCTTTTTCCTGCTAAGTTATAGTCTTTTTACATTCAATAAAGATTTTTCCAGAGTGTTAATCAGTTTAATGAACGTAGTACTAATTATAATCCCCCTTGTTTCAACAATTTTTGGGACCATTCATTACTACAACAGCAAAGAATATATAATCTTTGTGCTCTCGCAGCCAATTAAGAGAAGTATTTTATTTCTTGGTCTTTATATTGGTCTGGCTATTCCGTTGGCTCTTAGCTTTGTTGTAGGCGTTTCTATACCAATCCTCTTTAATTTAGGAAATATCAAAGGCGGTTTTGATGTGCTTATATTTTTATTTCTTGCCGGATTTTTTCAAACAATTATTTTTTGCAGTATCGCTTTTTTAATAGCGACACTTAACGAGAATAAAATGCTTGGTTTAGGATTCGCTACGTTTAGTTGGCTTGCTTTCGGTGCATTCTACGACGGTCTAATACTTTTCTTATTACAGATATTACAAGATTATCCTATCGAGAAATTATCTATAGCGTTAAGTATGCTAAATCCAATAGACCTTGCCCGGCTGTTAGTAGTATTAAAATTAGATATCTCGGCATTGATGGGATATACAGGCGCAGTGTTCCAAAAATTCTTTGGTGGTTCATTTGGAACTATATTATCAATTTTGTCACTTACTATATGGGCGATACTTCCATTTTATATTGGAATAAGAAAATTTTCAAAAAAAGACTTCTAACTAAAAACAAAGGATAAGTACATGTTAAGAAAAATTATAGAAATTAAAGAAGATAAATGTGATGGCTGCGGACAATGTGTTCCAGAATGCCACGAAGGTGCGTTACAAATCATTGACGGTAAAGCACGTTTAATTAGCGATCTTTTTTGTGATGGACTTGGTGCTTGTTTAGGACACTGCCCAACTGGGGCACTAACAATTGTAGAGCGCGAAGCCGTGCCATATGACGAGAAGAAAGTAATGGATTACATTGTTAAGGGAGGAACAAACGTAATAATTGCTCATCTTAAACACCTGCGCGATCATGAAGAATTTGAATATTTAAGAGAGGGTCTCGAGTATTTACGCGATCACGGAATTGAAAATCCACTTTCACAAAATGATCTTCAAGAAAAAAAGATTCATTGCGGATGTCCGGGATCTCAAGAGATGGTTATTGAAAATACTAGCGATGCCGTTGACGAAGGTGCGCGAACTTCTCATTTAAGACAATGGCCGGTTCAATTACATCTTGTATCTCCAAATGCCGCCTATTTTAGAAATTCAGATTTATTGCTGGCTGCCGATTGCTGCGGTTTTGCTTATCCTGATTTTCATAAAGATTTTTTAAAAGGGAAATCTCTCGCCATCGCTTGTCCAAAACTTGATACCAACAAGCAGGTTTATCTTGATAAACTTATTACAATGATTACCGAATCAAATCTAAAATCAATTACCATTTTGATTATGCAAGTGCCGTGCTGCAGTGGATTAGCTCAACTTGCTCAACAGGCTGTAGAGACTGCGGGAAAGAATATTCAGGTTAGTGTTGTTATAATTAGTATTCAGGGAGAAGTTCTTCAGACAATACCAGTTAATTAAATATTATTAGACAATAAAGAAGCCGGTTATGAAAAACATAATAGAAAAAAATATAAAAGATATTGTTACGGAAAATTTTCATACTGCAGAATTGTTCGAGAAATATGGAATTGATTTCTGCTGCAACGGAAACCGCCCTTTAAGAGAAGCTCTTGAAGAGAAAAAAATCTCATACGATAAATTTTTTGAAGAGCTTCACAAGGTGAATATTTCAGTGGTATCGGATAACCAACGTTATTCGGAATGGGATTTGAATTTTCTCACCGAATATATTGTGAATAATCATCACACATATGTAAAGAGCGCTATTCCGGAGATAACGGCACATCTTCAAAAAGTATTAAACGCACACGGACCAAAATATTCATACCTCGCGGAAGTTCAGAACACATTTGCACTCGTCGCTAATGAGATGAAAAGCCATATGATAAAAGAAGAAAAGATATTGTTTCCGATAGTAAAGTATTTGATAGTATCTCAAAAATTCAAAGAGAAACCCAAAACCGGTGGATACGGAACAATTAAAAACCCGATTAGGCAAATGGAAGCGGAACACGTATCGGCGGGCGGTGCAATGGGAAAAATTAGAACTTTAACAAACAATTATTCTTTACCGGAGGATGCCTGCACTACTTTTCAGGTGACGTATAAAGAATTAAACGAATTTGAAAAAGATTTGCATAAACATGTTCATTTAGAAAATAATATACTTTTTCCACGGGCAATAGAATTTGAAGAAGATCTTATTAAATTGTATTCAAAAATTTGAATAGTCGCAGATGAAAAATAAATCTGGTGCACTTCTTAAAGCTGATTCTTTCTATAATGAAATTTCAGAGTTTTACGAAAAGATGATAGACTTTGAAAAGAATTTGGAATTAAGAGTGAATGCGTATAAAAAGATTTTTCCGGCTGAAGGGAAAACCGCCGATCTGGGTTGCGGCGTCGGTCTCGATTCCCTCGCTCTGGCAATTAATCAACACAAGGTAACCGCATTCGATATTTCTCCAAAAATGATTGAGGAGACAAAACGTAATGCAATTAAATATAATGTCGATATTACTCCTCACGTTCACTCATTTCAAACAATACCTAAGAGTTTCAATCAAAGATTTAATTCTGTTATTTCGGTTGGTAATACAATAGCCCACATTAATTCGAGGCAGTTGAATAGCGCAATTAAGCGGATGTATCAATTACTTCTCCCGGGAGGTAAAATATTTCTTCATATTCTTAATTATCAGATGATCAAAAAAGAGAATAAAAGAATAAATAATATTGCTAACCGAGACGGGAAAATTATTATTCGTTTTTACGATTTCCGGAAGAATGATCTCGACTTCAACATTCTCTCCTTTCCACAAAATTCACCAAAGGAATTTCAGTTAGCAACAACAAAGCATTATCCTCACTCCGCAAGAGAAATAAAATCGTTTCTCAAAGAAGCTGGATTTATTAAAATAAAATTAATGAAAAATTTTTCCGGTGATAAATTTAACATTAGTGATTCCAAGGATCTCTTTATTGAAGCATCCAGGAGGTTATAATTCTCTTTTGCAATAACGGCAGACTTTGGCTTTAGCTTTTATTTTTTCGGCGCAGAAGGGGCATTCTTTAGTTTCTTCCCCTATTTCACCATCAACCGCATCTGCAAGCTTAAATGCCTGACGATTCATTTGATACTCTTTGTAATTTTCTTGAGCGGCTGAAAGAGCTTCTTTCAATTTTTGAGGGTATGAAATATTCGTATAGCTTGTCTCCCCCATCTCTGCCGCAGTTTGAATTTGCACATTGCCAAAACCGAGCATTCTTCCTAAGAGCGACTGCTGATACGAGACATTATTTATTTTATCAATGGGGCTTTCTTTAGAGCTGATTGAGAAAACACCTGATTCGTCAATCACTCTATGGCTCGTAACCACCCATAGATCAAATTTCCATGAATAGTATTTGAAAGTAAAATAGAGCACTGCGAAGACCGGTACTGTAAAATGCCACCACTGTATTATTTCCAGTTTTGTATAGATGTAAATAGACGATGCAATAAGTATAAGCGTAACTATCAGAGGAAAAATCAGAACGAACCAATGCTTATGTGTTTCATAAAAAATTTTTTCTTCTTTCCTTAGCTGAGTTCTCATTTATACCTTCATTTGAAATTTAGAGTGAGGCTATTTTGCTGACGGTCTTTTCTTTTAAGTTTTCCAGAGTCTCTTCGCTTAACATTCGAAATGCTTCCTCCCTTAGTTTCCCCCATTGATGATGTACTGGGCATGGTGTTTCGTGAGAGCAGCCGGGAAAACCCAGAACACATGATTTGAATACATCCAATCCGTCAATAGCTTCCACAATATCAATTAATTTTATCTGATCCGATGCTTTAGCTAAAAAGAATCCTCCTCTTTTTCCCTTTTTTGATCCTACAATGCCGCTGCTTGTTAGAATCTGAAGAACCTTAGAGACAAATTCCTTTGGTACTTTTAATTCTTTCGAAACCTCTTCCGCGTTATAGATTTTCTTCTCTTTAGCAGATAAAAACAGGACTGCCTGTATTCCAAGTTCACAAGCTTTTGAAAAAAATACTGTCATGATCTCCCGCTGAATGTTGTTTATATAAAGATAAAGATTCTACTTCTATTTATCATTTAATTTGATCTCATTTCCGACAAATTACATTACTCAAAAAACACGGCGGGGAAGATCAAAAACGGCGTTACCTTTATAGCGCCGTTTCGAGAACGTTTATCTTGCTTTATTTCTTACAAAGGATCAAAAAATTTATTGACGTATAATAAGTACCCCGGTGGGCCCGGGGTCATTTAGAACTAATTAAGTGTGTTTATTAGAGATTTGTCTGAGTTAAGAAGAACTTCTTCGACTTTCACTTTTACTACGCCTCTTCTCATCATTCCAAGTGCAAGAGCTGTACCTTTGGATAAATCCAATTCGCGTCCTTCTATGTATGGTCCTCTATCATTAATTCTGACAATTACAGATTTGCCATTTCTGAGATTTGTAACTTGAAGGATTGTGCCAAAGGATAAAGATTTATGTGCTGCCGTGAATGCCATCTGGTTATATTGTTCTCCGTTAGCCGTTGTTTTACCATGGAAGCGCGGTCCATACCAGGATGCCGTCATCACTCCCATTTGGTTAAAGCTAACAGTTGTCATGCTTGGTTCAGCATCTCTGCTTACAATTATTTTAGATGCACCACTATTCTCGCTGGCAGAGGTATCCCCAAAGCCAATAAAGCCAACGCTGATGGTTGTGAGAAGAATGATGAAACCTATTTTTAACTTACGCAAATATTACCTCGTTTTAATTGAACATACCGTTTAAGTTTGAGTAAAGGGAAAACTTCAGTAGAAATACAGGTGGTGTTAATTCCTAAGTTGAGAAGTGAACCAAAAGTCGGTTCGTCTGCCACATTCTCTCTCTGCATAGAGTCTTTTAGAGAGTATATAGTGTTTGGGGGAACAGTCTGATTTTTTTTCTATAATGGTGAATTCATTTTCGGTTATAAATTTAACTTTGTTCAGTGTAACGGGTTGTTCGCAAATCAAAAAATCAGGCAATATATATCCTTCACCTTTCTGTACTATATTTCCTGCTTTACTGTCAGATCGGAAGTCGAGAGCGGGGGCAGAGCAGACAGTCCCTGCGCTGATGAGCAAGATTAGAGGTAATATATATTTTAGACCTTTTTGATTCACTAACTACTCTTTTAAAATAATCTCTAAAATTTGATGCGCTAATTTAACCATTTGTGAGGATACCAGCCAAATGGGCAAGGCGTCTCCGGTCACAATCTGAAAAATAATAATGTCGTTTTAGTTCGATTTTCGAACAATCTATAAAAAAAGACAGTTTTTAGAACCTCGCAATTCGTCAAAATCTCCATGAAGTCAGACATAAAAAAATGAATCAGAGTGAATGTCTTACATCCAGCCTTTCCTCAAATTACTCCATCATCAAGCAAAGATTATTTAATTAACCAATGGCGGAGCTGACCGACCATTCAGAGTGAACGGCAATCCAGGGACCAAATAATGATGCGCGGGTAGAGAGACTTTTGCGTTAGGCATATACTATATCTTGCCCCTCGAAAAATTTTATCGCTTCATATCAACTGCAAAGGTTGATCTTTCTTAAGCTGTCTTTTGACACAATCATAAAATTGGAATAATGTACTAACCAATATATTTTTGTGATGGCGATAGGAGAGCGCAGATTTGAAGCGTGGTTTTCAAAAGCAGATCATTAACGACTCATATAGAGACCGTTTGCGGAAGTGAAATTTTAGCATAATTAAAAGAGTGGGAAAAAATGATCTTCGAAGAGAAGCCTGAGAAAAATAACAACATGGAATGGTGGGCTGACCGCTGCAAAAGAATGCTTGCCGAACAAAAAAAATCATGGCACTTTTTAAAATCGAATTACGAGAATCTTGAAAAAGTAAAAACCCGCGAGTTTTCATTTGACGATTTTATTGTAAAGGTTCAGCACAACCCCCAAAGAATATTTTCTACTTCTGCCGATGTGACGGGCAATAAAATTAAAACCAAAAAATGCACTTTATGCGTAGAGAATCTTCCGGCAGATCAGAATGGTTTGGCTTATAATAAACATTTTGTTGTTCTTTCCAACCCATTCCCAATCTTTCAGGAACATTTCACGATTTCGAAAACAAATCACACACCTCAAACCATCATCGGGAATTTTGCTGAATTTCTTGAAATCTCACGCGCTCTCGGCAAACACTATACTCTTTTTTATAATGGTCCAAAATGCGGTTCTTCCGCACCCGATCATATGCACTTTCAAGCGGGAACAAAATTAGTTATGCCAATCGAGTATGAATTTGATAAGATTGTCGGCAAACTATCTCGCGCGGTTATCAGCAACGGTAAAATTGAAGTCCGGTTTTTCGAAAATCATCTTCGTTATTTTATCTCTTTCGAATCAAGAGACAAGGGCGAATTGCTCTACGCTTTTAAGACTTTTATTAACGCCTTTAAGAAGATTTCGCTTCCGCAGAATGAGCCGTTAATGAATTTAATTTCAAGTTATCAAGAAGGCATTTGGAGGCTTTTAATTTTTCCGCGTCAAAAACACAGACCCGCTCGATTTTCCTTCGAGGATGAGAATCAACTGCTGATAAGTCCCGCGGCAGTTGATATGGGAGGACTATTTATTGCTCCGCGTGAAAATGATTTTGAAAAAATAACCAAGGATGATGTAATAGAAATTTTCAAAGAAGTCTCATTAACGAAAGAGTATTTTGAATTCTTACGTAAGAAAATTGGAGAGATTTTTATATAAAAATTATTCAAGCGGTCTTAGCATTGCTCTGTTCATCCGACTGACAATTGGCAAACTTTTGCGAAAGCCGGTTCCGGCTTATCATAAAACCTTTACGGCAATAACACTAAGGTCATCATCCATTTCGCCGCCGGTGTAAGCAAAGATCTCCTTTTGCAGTTGTTCAAGGGAGTCTTCGCTTGAATTTAATGCGCCTATAAATTTCATAAGCTTATCCTCACCATAAAGCACGCCCTCTTTATTGCGGGCTTCGGTGATTCCGTCTGTAACTAAAAACAACTCATCGCCGCTATTAAGTTTAATTTCAACATCCTCATATTCGCCGGATTTACTGAATCCAAGAAGAACGCCCTTCGAAATAATTTTTTCTACTTCCTTCGACTTAAATATTAACGGGAGATCACCTGCGCCAGAATAACGCGCTGTTTTATTTTTTTTATCCAGAATGATGATAGAAAGTGTTATGAATACTTCCGCAATTCTTTCGTCTTTGAAGACAGACTCGTTCACTTTGTGTAAAATGTGGCTCGGTTGATAGTCGTTGGATGATTCCAGAACAAACCGTGCGGCACTCCGAACGTAGCCTGCGTATGCGATTGCAAAATACCAGGCTCCCCAACGCTTTCCCATCACGTCACCAAAAATTATAGCGATGTTATCATCGTCTAATTTAAAATAATCTATAAAGTCACCACCGGGAATATTTTTAAACGGCATGTGCCAGTGTTTAATTAAAAATCCATCGAATTGCGGAAATTCTTCTGGGACTACTTTCGTTCCCATTGAATCTGCTGCCTTCTGAACTTCATCAACCACTTTGACCCGTTCTTTTTCAAGGCTTTTTAGAATTGCGGAAACTTTGGCAATTACAACTTTGGGGCTGGATGTTTTAATGATGTAGTCTTCAATTTCAAGATCATAGCCGTGAAGTACATCCTCTTCTTCTCCCTTTGCGGTAAGAAATACAAAAGGTATCTGCTTCAGTTCGGAATTCTCAAGCAGACGCCTGCGAAATTCATATCCATCAACTTCTGGCATCATCACATCACTTATTATTAAATCAGGTCTGATCTTTTCGGCAAGTTCCAATCCTTCTCGACCGTTGCCTGCAACCTCACATCTGAATCCTGCTTTGGTAAGATTATAGTTGAATAGTTTTGCAATATTAATCTCATCTTCGACAAGCAATATTGTGCTTAAGGGTCTTGTATTTTCTTGCACCGCTTGATTCCTAAAATATTTTTTGTATGCTGTTCTTTCCCCCAGCATTTTTAATAGTTTGATAGATTATTTCTTTACTTTTGAAAACTCTTTATTGCGTCTTGCAATTCGCTGTAGGACTCGAACACCCTGAACAGGCGGGTTAATTCAAACATAGATCTGACCGGGGGTTTAAAGCCAACCAGTTTTAAATCACCGCCCATCTTGGCAA
Organism: uncultured Ignavibacteriota bacterium; assembly: GCA_947085815.1. GTDB lineage: Bacteria > Bacteroidota > Ignavibacteria > Ignavibacteriales > Melioribacteraceae > Fen-1258. Next base: position 96,382 of record CAMTXU010000008.1, read on the forward strand.
CTTTCTTAAGAGTGTTTACTATTACGCCGAGAAAGGTTGAATCGAGGAAGTCAACCGCCGTTAGATCAATAATAATTTTATAATAGCCGGCAGATATTTTTTCCGACACGTTAAATTTCAGTTCCTCGGCTTCTTTAAGAGTGGCGCGGTCTAAATTAACGATCTCAACAACAATGTCATCAATAACCTCCTCAATAATTTCCATATTTCACCTCACGCTTTTTAATTTTTCGGCGAATCAATTTTATATTTTTCCATCAACCGGTATAAAGTTGCGCGTCCAATTTTAAGTTTTCGCGCCGCCTCAACAATATTTCCCTCTGTAACTTTTAACGCATGACGAATAGCCTCTTCTTTCAATTTTTCAAACGGAATAACAGGTGAATCTTCACCAAACATAACTGCATGGTTTCCAAAATTAGCATTTTTAAATTGCGCAACAATACTAAGCGGCAAAGAATCTACTTCAACTTGATCGCTGTCGCTCAATATCATACAGCGTTCAAGAGTATTTTCAAGTTCACGCACATTACCTGGCCAATTGTAATCATACATTATTTTGAGAGCCTGTTTGGAAACTCCCTTAACTTTTTTACCAAGTTTGGCGTTGAAGTGATTAATAAAGTGGTTGATTAAAATTACAATATCACCCTTTCTTTCGCGCAGCGGAAGAATCTCAATAGGAAACGAACTTAATCTGTAATAAAGATCCTCTCTGAAATGTTTGTTTTCAACAGCCGCTTTAAGATCTCTATTTGTCGCCGAAATTATTCTCACATCGGTTTTAATAACTTCATTTCCTCCAACGCGCTCAAATTCTTTTTGTTGAATCACTCTTAGAATTTTTGCTTGCAGAGCCATTTCCATCTCGCCGATTTCATCCAGAAAAATTGAACCTCCCTTTGCCAATTCAAATTTTCCAATCTTTCTTATGTGAGCTCCTGTAAAAGCGCCTTTTTCGTGCCCGAACAATTCACTTTCAAGCAATTCACGTGGAATTGACGCACAATTAACAACCACAAAAGGAGCGGTCTTTCTTTTTCCGTTAAAGTGAATAGCGCGAGCTATCAATTCTTTTCCTGTTCCGCTTTCGCCTTCTATTAAGACAGTGATGTCATTATCGAGCACTTTCGACACCATTTTAAATGCATCCTGCATTTTTTTATCCGCGGAGATAATGTTATCAAAGCTATACTCTTTTGTAAGATTCTCTTTTAATTTTTCAACTTCTCTTTCCAGGTCATAATGTTTGATCGCATTTCTGATTGCGGGCTCAAGACGGTTTTTGTCAATCGGTTTCGGAAAGTAATCAAACGCACCGAGACGAATTGATTCCAAAGCAACTTCCACACTGCCTTGAGCGGAGAGCATAATCACCGGTATCCTAGGGTTTTTTAATTTGATGCGATTTAAAACCTCGTTACCGTTAATGTCCGGAAGCATAATATCCAGCAGAATTAAATCGGGGTTATCAGAGAGCGAATTGATTGCATCTGTCCCATTTACAAAAGTTTTACAATTGTAGCTCCACTGATTCTTGACCCAATGTGAAAGCATTTTAAGAATAGAGTCTTCATCATCAATGATAAAAATTAATTTTTCCAATATTTCCTCGGTTGAATTCTATTTTGGAAGACGAATAATGAAGGTAGTACCTTTATTAACCTGGCTTCTTGCTTTAATAAAACCTTTGTGAAGATCAATAATCTGCTTAACGCTAACAAGACCAAAGCCCGTGCCGCTGATTTGCATTCCCGGTTTTAGAACTTTGTTAAATTTTTGAAATAGATTGGGCAAATCTTTTTCGTGAATACCTACACCCGTATCACTTACAACAATCTCAATTTCCTTTCCGTAATCTTGAAGGATGAGGGAAATTCTGCCCCCTTTGTTTGTATACTTAACGGCATTTGAAATTAAATTCCAAAAAACTTTTGCAAGACGTTCTTTATCCGCATTAATAACAAATTTCTCTTTGGGATATTCTTTGGATACAACAAGATTTTTTTCGTTAATCTGATCTTCAAAGCTCTTTAAGGTCTCATCAAGAAGATCAACTACGCTCATGCTGTTTTTCTGCAGCTCTTCTTCACCCGATTCCAACTGAGAAAAATCGAGAATATCATTTATTAGTTTTGCCAGCCGCTTGCCTTCCATCAAAATAATATTGCTAAACTCATTAAGAGTTTCTTTCGGAAGATCGGAATCGGATAGAATTGTTTCTGCAAAACCAACAATCGAGGCTAACGGAGTGCGCAATTCATGTGAGACATTTGAAATAAATTCACTCTTAAGATTATTTACCTCTTCAAGCACAGTAATTTTATGTCTGGCTCTTTCACGCTCAATTGAAATGATCCTGCTTGCCTCAATCAACTTCGAATTCAAGTCGCGTATCTTTTGTTCATCAAGTTTTCTATTTGTAATATTTCGTCCGATGCTTAACATGCCGGAGACTTCGCCGTCGGAGATCATAGGTTTAGCACTTATTTCGAAAGTAACTCCTTTATCAAATCGATCGAGAAACACGGTTTCAAAAGTTGTGATTCCTGTAGAGTTAAGAATTTTTGTAAACGCTTCTGCAATCTTAGCCTCGTCCTGTTTATCAATAAACTCAAGAAAATGTTTTCCAATCATTTCTTCCGGTAGATAACCAAGCGCGCTTGCACCATTCATATTCACCATGCTGAAATAACCGAATCCGTTCAAAATAAAAATTAAATCGTCTGCCGTATCAATTAGCATTCTAAAACGTTCTTCAGAATTTTCCAGCCGTAGCTGGATATTTTTTGCTTCGGTAATTTCTTGAATTACTCCTACGATGCGGGCAATTTCATTGTTTCTAACTATCGGGATTCCCGAATGACGAACCCAATGTTCTTTTCCAAAACGGTCTTTCATTCTGTATTCAACAACCGCTTCTTCCTTGCCCCTTAATTTGCTTATAAAGCTTTTGAATTTCGGGAAATCGTGCTTGTTGATCGATTTTAGAAGATGAAATTTGTTCTGGTAAACTTCTTCGGGCGAATAACCAAAAAGTGACCGGACAGCGTCTGTGATAAAATTAAACTCCGATCCCTCTGCGTTTGTAGAAAATAATACTATGTTAACGCTGTTTATTGTCTCTCTTATAGTCTGTTCAACCTCTTTTTCCGTGAGCAGTTTCTTGGGAGTATTGGCTAATTCTTTCTCCTTGTAACTATTTATTTTGTCTTTCAAATTTTCTAAGATTGGTTTTAAACCGGCGCGAATAGTTTTTAAGGCGGGCAAATTGTTTTTTGAAAATAGTACAAGAAAGAATTTCGCATTATCTTCTTCAAAAAGAAGTTCTTTATAAAACGACTTGTATCTATACTCAGCACAAAACAACTTGAACGGTTTCGACCTCTTAATCTCGGCAAGAGTTGCTTCCACTTTCGCCGTGATCATTCTATTGATTGCTTGAAGATGATTTTCATTTTGATGCGGTTCGCCGCAAGAGAGAATGATGGTGTTCTCTGTCCCGAAATGCTTTAGAATAAAACCGGCGTCACTTTTAGTTATAGAGCAAATTTTATTAAGAATATTTTCTTCTCCGCTACCCATTCATCAGCAATGATAAATAATTTTAGTGTAAGATAATAAATTAGTGTGAGGAATAGAATAATAGATAATGATTTATGAAGAATTTCCGTTTTTATAGAATTTGAACAATAAGAAGAAAGCAAGGCAAAGCGCCGAGGAGAACATCCAATAACCGTTTTGCTTGTTTAAATCAACAAGGATTGCGCCTATTAATGGTCCTATTATTGTCCCCGCCCCGTACATCATTACAAAGTAGCCGTTTGCTTGTGTCATAAATTTTTTTTCAACCCGCTCAACCGTGTAATTCAATCCTACAGTATAGAATGCCGGAACGATTCCGCCTATCAAGAAAAAAGTTACAAGTAAAAAACTAAAATTCATGGCTACTACCGGAAAGAGAAAGAGAATTCCAAGCAAGGTAGAAATTATCAGCAGTAATTTATACTTGGATAATTTATCAGCGAAGTGACCGATAATATAAAGAATAACTATTCCGCCAAAAACAAAGCAGGCAAGAAAATATGCAACTTGGTCGGTGGTGAAATTGTTGCGTAAACCATACAGTGGAAGAACAACTATTACAGAAGATTCAAATAATCCGTAAACAGAGGCTGCAATCAAGCTCATTAACGGCATTTTAGCAATAGGCATTCTTTCTGATTTATAGTTCCCTTCTTTAATTTGCACTTCGTCCATAAAAATTGATTGGATAAAAAAAACAAAAAGTACAATGGCGGCTCCGATAACAAACGGAACCCAGCTGCCGAGCTTGATAGTCCATATCAGCAAGGAGCCAATCGCAACACCAATTGATAGAATGACAACGTATAGTCCAATATTTTTTCCGCGGTTGGTTTCGTTGCTGTAATAATTGATCATTACTTCGGTAGAGACAAAAATGAAAGTACCGCCAATGCCCATAATAATTTTTACAAAATATAAGAGTGGATAGATATACCAGAAAACATGTCCCAGTGCGCTTATCATCCATAAAAAAAGTCCGATAGATAAGATCCTCTTCACCTTGAACCGGTCTATTAATCTGCCTGTATAATGTGAAAAGATAAAGATACTCAGATAGCCTGCCATGGCTGTAGAGCCAATTATAAAATTCGGGGCGTGCTTTAATTCCAGCAGTAATACCGTAACCGGAGTAACAAGACCAAAACCGATGCCTCCAATTCCGATTCCAACAAGAGCCAGTATAAAATTTTTTCGCATAATTAATCAAAAGATGTAAGGCAAGATAGCCTGACAAAAAATAATTAAACAACTTTTCTTATTATAGCATATGAAAAAAAATGATATTAAAAAACCGGAACTTTTAGCCCCTGCAGGAAACTGGACAATGTTAAATGCAGCTATTGCGGCAGGAGCAGACGCAGTTTATTTTGGCGTTAAAACTCTGAACATGCGAGCCGCAGCAAATAATTTTGATCTACCTGATCTTTCTAAAATTGTTGAACACTGCAGAGAAAATAATGTTAAAACTCATTTAACACTTAATACGATTGTTTTCGAAGAAGAATTGGATGAACTCGACAAAATTGTTTGTGCTGCGAAAAATTCCGGCATAGATATAATCATCTGCTGGGACATGTCAGTAATTCAAAAGTGTCTCGAGTATAAAATACCCTTCTGCATCAGCACTCAGGCGTCGGTTTCAAATTCTGCAACGGTCTCATTTTACGAACGTCTCGGAGCTAAAAGAATTGTGCTTGCCCGCGAATGTACGCTTGATAAAATAAAAGAGATAAAAAGTAAATCCGAAATAGAAATTGAGACTTTCGTTCATGGCGCTATGTGTATTGCGGTTAGCGGAAGGTGTTTTATGAGTCATGAGATTTTTGGGAAAAGCGCTAACCGAGGCGAGTGTTTACAGCCATGCAGAAGAGAGTATCGGATTACAGACAGCGATGAAAAATTCGATCTTCAATTAGGTGAAGATTATGTTCTATCACCTAAGGATTTATGCTCAATAGAGTTTTTAGACAAATTGATAGAAGCCGGAATTGATTCTTTCAAAATCGAAGGGAGAAAAAGAAGCCCGGAATACATTTCTGTTGTGGTCTCATCTTACCGCCAGGCGTTGGATCTTTATTACGAGGACAAATTAACTGACGAGAAAAAGGTTGAACTCACTAATAAACTAAAAACTGTTTATAACCGTGGATTTTCTTCAGGGTTCTATCTTGGACAGCCCGGATCGGAAAGCTATGCCAAAATTTACGGCAGCTTAGCAACTACTAAAAAAGTGTACGTTGGCAAGGTTCTTAACTATTACAAGAAAAGTCAAGTTGCGTTTATCAGATTAGAAGCAGATGAACTTAAAACGGGAGATTCAATTTATATTATTGGAAGTACAACTGGGGTGGTTGAACTCAATATTGAAAAGATGATGCAAGATGAAAATGAACTGACGAAAGCCTCGAAAGGAAACGATATAACAATTGTCTGCCAAGAGCTGGTAAGGCAGTACGATAAGGTTTACAAAATTGTTAATCTAGGGGGATGAAATTATTTCCAGGCAAGTTTTGGTTTACTGCCGGTAAAACTTTCTACTGCTTCTTCGAGTCCCGGAAAAACTTTGAATACTTTATCCATGCGTGTTAAAACAAAAACTAAAGAGGGCATCTCTTTGTTATAAACCAGCCTTAGATCCCCATTCATCGAATTAGCCTTTTTCAACGTTGCGACCATTGCGCCAAGAAATGTAGAATCAACATACTCGCAAATGCTTAGATCCACTACAATATTATATGTCCCCTCTTTAATAATTTCCGTCACAAAATCCTTAAACAATATTGCTTTAGCAAGTGTTGCCCGGTTCAAGAAAACATGAACGATGGCGACGTCGGCAATTTTTTCTGATTTGAAATCCATATTCAGTTATTTATCTTCTATTTCAATTAGATACGTCAATATATGAATTATCAGGTAAATAGAAAACCGACAAAATAATTTCATCTTCCCTTGAGGGATAAAAAAATTAAAAGGGGAGCTTAAAATTAAATTTGATATCACTTAGTGAAGGATTTAGTTCAAAATAACTGCTCAACCGCGATTCGCTAATTTGTTGTTCGTTTTCCGAAAAGAGAAGAAAGTCGATTTGGCTGTAGAGCCAAAGAGCTGCATAAGAAAATATTAACGCATTTCGAATTTTATATGATTTATTATAGCTTTCATATTTGGGTTGAATCAAGTTTTTATCGGTCTCGATTAAATAATCATTTTGTTTTTTGTTCGCATCGATGCTAAAATAAATCAGCACCCCAAGATTAATTATAGATGCTGAGGCAGTAAGCCATCCTTTTGTAGAATTGCCGTTATGAAGTTGTCCGAGTCCGGGCAATAAAATATTTTTAATTACAGCTCCTCTTTGCGGATTTAGATCTACAAATTTAGTTGACCGTCTTTGATTTGTTGAATCTACCGGTTGAGCGATATCCGGATTCTTTCTTAAGTAGTCATATTTAACTTCATTAAAAATCGAGATCAACTTGGGAGAAATGATATCCGGATTGGGGATATAATTCTTTTTGATTTTTAAAATATTTTCAAAACTTTTTCTTGTGGAAGAATCAGCCCCGTTTGAATAAAAAATATTAGCGCGTATTAACTGCAATTCAATAGAAAGCGAGTCGCTAAGATTTCCATGTTCTATGAATTGATCGGATAATTTAATTACCTCATCATACTTAAATTTCTCATACTGCTGTTTAATTTTATCGAACGTAATCTCTTGAGCAGAAGAGAAGGAAATTCCTACAAACAAAAATATTATCAGGAAATAATTTTTTATCATTTCAGCAAAATCATTTTTTTTGTTGAAGAATAAGTGCCCGCCGTTAATCTATAAAAATAAACTCCGGAAGTCATATTAAGTTGATTAGCAGTTAACTGAATAGAGTGTCTTCCGGCTTCTTGAAATTCGTTCACCAAAGTTGTTATCTCTTTACCGATAGTATCATATACCTTGAGAGAGACAAAACTACCGGCAGACAAATGATAACTTATAGTAGTAGCTGGATTAAAAGGATTGGGATAATTTTGGTTGAGTGTAAACTCATAAGGTAAATCCTCTTCGCTTTGAGCAGAGGATGTTCCATCAAGAATTTCTATGTATGGCACAACTTTGCCTAAGTGCCCGCGATCAGTTCGTCCTCCAAATACCGCTACAAAACCATTTTTATAGGCAACCGCCATTAATCCGGAGCGAGCATATGTAAGCGGTACCGATTTGGTAATTTTTAATGAACCGTCCGGTAGAATCTCGACCTGCTCAACAGTATTCATTGCATTTAAAGTTTCATTATACCCGCCGATGATGAATCCTTTTTGGCTAAGAGGATTATAGACTGCAGAACCCGCAGCACGGGATTCAATTAATTTCTCAGGCAGATCGTCTAACTTCTTTGCACTAATATTAAATTTTTGGATTGCTTTCATCACACCGTTTGTAACGCCGCCAAAAATATAAATATTTTCTCCAACTATGAATGTCATACGCTGGCGCGGTGGATCTAGCGATGGAGATATGAAGGAAAATCCAATCTGTTTCGTACTCAAGTTATACGCTGTAATGTAGGCAAGTTGGTCACTGGGATTTGCCGGATCGCCTCCTATAACGTAAAGATTGTCACCAACTATTTGACCGGTGGAATATAATCTTCCGAAATTTTTATTCCGATCGTAAGTTGACGCAAGGTTAGTAACAATTTTATAGTCCCAAGATTCAATGGCGTTTTTATCTGTGAATTCATTAACTGCTCCGCCAAAGTACATTATACTATTTTTCCAAATATCAGCAACAAATTGGTCCCTCGGTTGAAGCATTCTTCCAACCATTTTCCAGCTGTTTTTTTCAACATCATATTCTTGAATCCAGTCAACTGCGCTCTGTAATGAATCTGAATATCCGCCAAAGATATATATCTTGTTGCTTTGTGCGGCAATATCATAAACAACTTGACCACCAGATACCGGGTAAGGCATAGTTCCTACAACGCGCCATCTTAACTGTGTTACTTGTGCCTCATACAATGCGGAACTCAGTATTATGATCACTAAAATCAATATCTTTTTCATTTTAAAAACTCTTCTTGCCCGAGCGATTTATTGAAAACTATTTTTCCTTGAAAACAAAATTAAGTCTTAGAGTATCCCCAGCGCGAACATTATAAAAAGTATCAATGTCTCTATAATTAGGCTTTTTAATCAATACCCTAATTAATCCCGGGTTAACTTGTTTCAAGCGGAGTGGCGTAGGGCCTATTTTCTCTCCATTAATATAAATTTCTCCCCACGGAATTGTAACACAATTAATAAAACCAACGGTTGAATTTAAATTTATGTCAAGTCTAGTTACAGAATCAGTTCTTATAGAAATCATTTGTGGTGTGTAGGGTGGATAATTCGGATTCACTAATTTTAATGTGTAAACGCCTGCTGGCAATCTAATGGGTCCCCTTAACGGGGTTGTATCATATTTATCACCATTTATATAGATGTCTGCCCAAGGTTGACTACTGACGAATAACCCACCGTATCCAAGCGATATATTTTTATTTTCAGCTTGCTCTTGTGGAGATGCTTGATTTTTATTATCAACAAGTGGTTCTTTCAATTTATTTAGATCCACCGGATCTTTTTGAAATTGAGATTGCTGTTCCGTTGCTTTCAGTTCTGTCGAATCATTATTCGGTAAAACATTTTGAAGATCATTGTTTGGATTAGAACCGATTTGATTCTGCTGATTCAACATAGGTACAACAAATATAGCGGTAATCCCAAGAAAAATTACAAAAAGAAGCAACCATGCGAGTTTCGATTTTTTCCCTTCTCTATCAACATTGGGAATGACTATCGTTGGCTGATCGACCTGAACATTAAGTTCTTCTAAAATTTCTTCTGCTGAATTATAACGCTGGTTCAGGTTTTTCTTCAACATGCGATGAAGAATATCTTTAATTAATTGCGGCTGGTCTTCTGCGCCCTTCGCAATTTCATCTTCATCATAAGCCATTATCTCGTTTAACGTAAGACTTACATTATCCCTAAGAAACGGATTCTTCCCGGTGAATAATTCGAACAAGACAACCCCGGCAGAAAAAATGTCGCTGTGAAGAGTTAGCTTGGCGCCGCGCACTTGTTCCGGACTCATATAGCTCGGAGTCCCAACAATTGAATAAGGGTTTGTTACAAAATTATCTTCGGCAGAAAGCGCTAAACCAAAATCACCAAGTCTTACATTAAGATTCTTATCAACAAAAATATTCTCAGGCTTAATGTCGCGGTGAACAATTAGATTCTTATGTGCGTAATCCAATCCTTTTAAGAGTTGGATCATCACATGCTCTTTCTGTTCAAACGACAAAGTTTTGGTCTTGAAAATATTGCGGAGAGATTCTCCTTCGATATACTCAAAAGAAATATAGAAGAACTCTTTATCCATTCCGAAATCGAGGACTTTAATAATATTAGGATGATCTAACTTCGCAAGTGTTTTTCCTTCACGCTTAAACCGCTCAACCATTGATGGATCCGGCAGCTTCTGCGTGTTGAGAACTTTGAGTATAATTTTTTTGCTGAGATAAATATGGTTGGCAAGAAACACCGCGGCATGCTCATCTTTCTTGAGTACTTCAATTATCTGAAACTTTTCGAATAATATTTCCGAGGTTAGAGAGGACATTCTATTGTTCGCCCATTTCTTTCAGTTTCAGTTGAATCCATCTTACCGAGACATCCAAAGATTTTGCAGTGAGAGTTCTGTTATGATTAAATTCTTCCAACCGCTTTTTAAGAAGCAGCATTTCAAATTCGTGCATTGTTCCTTTGAAATTTTCAGTTACAGTTGAGTCTTCCAGAATGATATGTTCCGAATGCAGCTTGCTTCCATCGCAAAGTATTAATGCGCGGTGAATTACATTTATCAATTGACGGATATTTCCGGGCCAATAATAACTTTCCAATTTCTTAATTGCCGATGGATCGATGGACATATCTTTCTTGCCAATTTTCTTAATGAAAAAATCAACAAGCAGCGGAATATCGCTTCTTCTTTCGCGAAGGGGCGGAATGCGAATTGGAAATACATTTAATCTGTAAAATAAATCTTCGCGGAATATTCCATCCTTTACGAGCGATTGTAAATCTTTATTTGTTGCAGCAATAATGCGCGCATCAACTTTTTTTACTTTTACATCGCCAAGACGAATTATTTCTCGATTTTCCAATACGCGCAAAAGTTTTGCTTGAAGTGCAGTGGAAATATCTGCAATTTCATCTAAAAAAAATGTACCGTTATCGGCGGCTTCCAGTAAGCCCTGTTTATCTGTATTGGCGCCTGTAAATGCGCCTTTTTTGTATCCGAATAATTCACTTTCTAGAAGAGTGTCTGGAATAGAACCGCAAAACTGAGCAAGAAATGGTTTCTCTTTTCTTTTGCTAAGTTGATGAATGGCTTTAGCCGCCACCTCCTTTCCGGTTCCACTTTCACCAACAATCAGAACGGTCGCATCGGTCATTGCAACTTTGTGAATTAAATGCGCTAAAGTTCTCATCGCTGAACTATTTCCAACCATTTCCGGAATCTCTTCCGTCAACTGAAGACGGTTTATAAGAATTTGATTTTCTTTTTCGAGTTCTTCTAATTTAATAATCCGGTCGAGCGCAAGCGAAACAAGATTGGAAAAGAAACTTAAGAAGAGAAGATTTTCATCCGTAAATTCGCGCCTGTCAAGTTGACTATCGGCAACAATAACGCCCCATACTTTTCCATCACGAAAAATTGGAACGCCAATAACAGATTTAATTCGATGAATCTGAACACTTTCAAATTGAGAAAGATGTGGATCGTTCATCACGTCATGATAAAGAAGAGGTTTTTTTTCTTTAATAACTTTCTGAAGTATTCCAGATGAAAATTCGTGAAGATCCGTAATTGTTTCGTTCGAAATTTTGCGCGCCGTGATAATTGAAAAATTATCGTTTTCATCATCATACTTAACGAACAAACCGCGCTCGGCGTTAATTATCTTGATAACAATATCAATCGCGTCTTCGATTAATAACTCTTGACGTGTTGTCGAATTAAGAATTTGACTAAATTCAAATAGCGATTCAAATTCATCCTTCGATAGATTTTTAATGTGATTAATATTTTCTGTAAAAAATTTATTCATTGTTAGAGTAACTCTGTTTTTTACTGAACGACAAAAGATGCGGGCAACGAACGTACTCGATTTTGAAAATCATCTACGCACCATATAACCCAAAAGTACTCACCCGGAGATAATTCTATTGTTGGAGTAAATTCGACCACATCTTTTGAGATATCCACCCATTGTTTAACAAGCACGGCTGGAAGAGTGTTTTTATAAATCTCGAACATATATTTGAAATTGAATCCAGGCAGAAATCTGTTCCAAATAAATTTTGTAGGTTTTTCCACGACGTCTAAATTTGCTGGGGACCGAAAAACAATCTCCTTTCTTATAACTCTTTTAATTGCTGAGAAGCCGACGTTAAAATTTTTTTTTGATTTGTCTTTAACTATTATTTTGAAATCTTTTCCAATACCTTCGTCAAGAAAACTCAGATTCAAGTCTCCCGGGGAAAATTTATTTTCGTAATAACCCGAAGTTGAATTAAGCGGAAGCTTCTTGTTAATGTTTAATTCGGCGCATTGCACAAAAACAGAATCAACATCGTTCTCCGCGTCGGATATGCCCGCTTTAATAAACAGGGAATCATTCTGTACATCTGGATATCTATTAAGAACGCTTGTAAATATTTTAAGATCATTGAGCTTGGGTATTGAGTTCAGATAGATAATGTTTAGCTGCTTTATTTTTTCAACATAGCCGTTCAAATCAACAAAAAGCGAATCCATGCTGTATCCGTCAAAATCGAAAAACATCCATCCATTATTATAAGAGATATTGCTGAAGCTAAAATTCCCTTGTGAATCGGTAACTATTTGTACATTTTGATTTTTCCAATAAACTTTTACTCCGCTTAAAGATTTGCCGGAAGGCAAGGCGGCTTTCACCGTGCCGTTTATTTGACCCATTGCATAGTCCAGCGTTTTTTTTTCGAGCCGGATATTTTTTTGTTTGTTCCAGAAAACAGGTAAAGAATCTTTTTTCATTCCTTCTTTTTCAAAAAGAACTATACCGTCAACAATTTCAACATTTTCGAATTTGTAATATCCTTGCGCGTCGGTTTGTACAGAAATATTCTGCCATTTCAGAGTAACCTTAGCACCAGGCAAAGCATCTTGAGGGCGTGAAAAAAGATAGCCATCTATCTGCCCGATATTATAATTGGGATTTTGCGGATCGAGCGGATTCAGCCTGGGCGCCTCGCATGAGAACACAAAGATGGATAGGATCGATATTATGAGACCACGAAAATATTTCATATCAGGCTTAATCCCATAGAAAAAGGTACGATTTCTCTATTAATAAAGATAACTAAAAGTCAAAAGTCTTGAGGCTAATATGCAGGAAAATATCTTAATTATAAACCCAAAAATACGTTTCCGGTGGCATAGAGCACAGCTCTTCCGGATATCTTCACTCTGTCTCCGCAGTGTTCGCAATATAGCTCTCCACTTCTCTTTGAAACTTGAAGCGCACGAAAATTTTTCTTATCAAATTTATCTGACCAATAGGGAACAAGAACTGTATGCGCAGAACCGGTTACAGGATCTTCATTTATTCCTTCATTCGGCGCGAACATGCGAGAGACAAAATCGGCCTGGTCTCCTTTAGCGGAAACTATTACCGCGTGCGGATGTAATTGTTTTATCAATTCGAAGTTAGGTTGCATGTTTCGAACGTACTCTTCTGAATCAAAAATAACAAGCAGATAAAATCCATTCTTCAATACTTCCAGCGGTTCCTTATCGAAACATTTTTTGATTGTGTCGTTCATCTCTATAGGAGTCGGTCTATGAGTCGGAAAATCGAGAGTTAGTAAATTTCCCTCTTTTGTAACAATCAATTCACCGCTCTTTGACATAAATTTTATTTCGTTAGATTTTTTTTCAATGAAATTAAATATCACATAAGCTGAAGCAAGTGTGGCGTGCCCGCACAAAGGAACCTCGTTAACCGGTGTCATCCATCGAATGTGGTAGTGTTCTTCCTCTTTCACAAAGAAGGCTGTTTCCGATAAATTATTTTCTGCCGCAATGTTTTGAAGGGTTACATCGTCGAGCCATTTTTCAAGCGGAATAACCGCCGCCGGATTTCCTCCAAATAATTTTGAGGTAAATGCATCAACTTGATAGAATGGTAGAGTCATGTTATTCTCCTATTTTTTCTTGATCTTGACTCTGCTCTTGCTCTTCAGATCAAGATTAAGATCAATGCCGAAGGCATCCCTTCGGGAGAGCATGAGCAAGATTATTTGAAATACATTTCCTTATGTAAAAACGGAATTATTGCTACTTTCAATCCTTCAATATAAAGTCCTTTTCTGTTCATCACTCCGTTTGTGAAGAAGCCGATGGCGCCGTGTCTCTGTTTGGTATTCTGCTGATTCATAATTTCATCCATAACATCGCCAAGTTCTATTCCTTGTAAAAGTTTTTCAACTACTTTCAGCGGTAATTCAAAATGCGGTGATGTTCCAAAGCCAATTTTTCCCTCTTTATCAACAACACACATACAGCCAAACGCAAACCATTTATTAAATTGATTCGCTATGCCCCCTTCTATACCTACAAAATATTCAGCACCGAGATTTTGTGATCTGTTTAGTTCCATCAATTTCATCGCACGGTTCTTAGCACCGACGAATGTTTCATCGTTGATGGGCTGAACAGAAACATCAGGGTCAACATCAATGCCTACTACTTCTATGTCTTCAAAATAATTGGCAAATGCTTCTTTAACTGAATCTATTTTAACCGGATTTTTAGAGCCGACGAGTATTTTCATTTTTCATTCATATTGTTTAACAAAAATATTTTAAATAATTTTTAACATTCTTTGGATCGGCAGTGCGGCTTTCAGCGCTAATTCTTTTGGCACTTTAATCTCATATTTATTATCACGCAGCGACTCATAAACTTTTTCCAGTGTGGTCATCTTCATGTATTCACAAATCGATTTTTCGTTAAGGGGATAAAATGCCGCGCCGGGTTTAATTTTTTTTAGCCGATGAAGAATTCCTATTTCCGTGGCGACAACAAATTCATTTGAATCCGACTTTGCGACATAATCAATCATTCCCTCGGTAGAAAAGATGTGTGTGTTTTTGCAATCGAAATAAATTTGCGATTTGAGCATGCATGCCGATGAACATCCGCACTCCGGATGGATCAGAAACTCGGCAGCTGGATGTAGAGCTCGTGCTTCATCAAAATTTACATCGCCAATTTTTTCGTGAACATGGCATGCGCCGTTCCAAATTTCCATTTCCCTGCCGGTCATTGCACTTACATATTGCCCAAGAAACTTATCGGGCAAGAAAAGAATTTTTTTCTCTTTTGGAATAGCTTGAACAACTTTAACGGCATTGGACGATGTACAACAGTAATCGCTTTCCGCTTTTACTTCCGCTGTTGTATTCACATAAGAAACAACCACAGCGCCGGGATGTTCAAATTTCCATTCTTGTAGCTGTTCTGCGGTAATTGTTGATGCCAGCGAGCAGCCAGCTTCAGTATCCGGAATTAAAATTTTTTTATCGGGTGAAATAATCGAAGCAGTCTCTGCCATAAAATGAACTCCGCAGAATAGAATTACATCTGCATCTGTCTTTGCGGCTTGCTGAGAAAGTCCGAGAGAATCACCAACGAAATCGGCAATATCCTGCACTTCGCCAATCTGGTAATTATGCGCAAGAATTACTGCGTTCCGCTCCTTTTTTAGTTTTAATATTTCATTTATAATTTCAATCATCCATCAATTCCATTCTTAAAATTAATTTTTGAAATTCATGCTGATGTCAAGCGCTTTAACCGAGTGAGTGAGCGCGCCAACAGATATAAAATTAACTCCGGTCCGGGCAATGGCTCTAACGGAGCTTAGAGACACACCGCCGGAGGCTTCTATTTTTACTCTTCCATCAATAAGATTTACGGCTTTCCTCATCTGTTTCAGCGACATATTATCAAGCATTATTATATCAACCCCGGCATCCAAAGCACTCTTTACCTCATCAAGATTTGTTACTTCCACTTCAATTTTAATCTGCTTCTTCAGATTATTCTTTATCTGCCTCACCGCTTCTATAATTCCTCCGGCAGCTTTAATGTGATTATCTTTTATCAGCACCATATCATAAAGTCCTTGCCTATGGTTTGTTCCTCCGCCCATCATCACGCCGTATTTATCCAACATGCGCAAGCCAGGCGCCGTTTTTCTTGTGTCAAGAATTACGGTTTCCAATCCCTCAAGTCTCTCAACATATTTTGATGCAGCTGTAGCAATGCCTGAAATTCTTTGCAAAAAATTTAAAGCGGTTCTTTCACCGGTGAGCAGTGCCCTGTAAGTTCCTTTTAATTGGACAATTTTTGTTCCGGCGGGAACATAATCCCCTTCCTTGACCAAATTTTTCCAAAAAAAATTTTTATCGAGTTTTTGAAAAATCGCTTTTGCAACCGGCAGTCCGGCAATAATCCCCTCCGCTTTAGCAATCATGAAAGCTTCGGAAACTGATTTGCGCGGGACGATCAAATTGGTAGTTACATCTCCGTTGCCTATATCTTCCCGCAATGCTTCTGAAATTATTTTATCCAATTCTTTTTTATTGAGTTTCATTTATAATCCATATCACAAATCAACAAATTCGAGTTCTTTGCCCTTTTGCAGTACAATGGTCTTCTGAAATTTTTTTTCTTCTGAAATAAAATCATTGCGCAGATGACAGCCCCTGCTTTCTTCTCGTTTTAAAGCCGATTCAACAATTAACCTCGCGAGAATAATCAAACATCTTTTTCTGAAACCGTAATATTCTTCATTGTCAGAAGACGTGCCGGAAAGATATGAATCGAGCCTATTAAGCGCTGACTGGAGAGCTATACCATTCCGGATTACGCCTGCATCATGCCATAGTAGATTACCGACTGCCCGGTTAACTAACAAAAAATCATTTTTCTTTTCTTCATCAATGAAGAAATCTATTTTCTCTTCCGGATAATGACGAAAAGGATTTTGCTTATTATAATTTAGAGCATGCCCGACCAATCGGTTTCCGAAGACGAGACATTCAAGAAGCGAATTGCTTGCAAGGCGGTTAGCGCCGTGAACTCCGGTAGATGCGGTTTCGCCCACTGCATATAAACGATTAATATTGGTTTCGCCGCTCAATCCGGTTCTAATGCCGCCTATCATAAAATGCGCTGCTGGCGCAACAGGAACCGGGGTTTTTGTCATGTCGATTCCAAATTTCAAAACTTCGCGATAAATGTTCGAGAACCTTTTTTTTATTTTTACCGAATTCAGATGCCTAAGATCCAAAAAAACATTCTTCGCGCCGGATTTAATAATTTCATTAATAATAGCTTCTGACACAACGTCGCGCGGAGAAAGTTCTGTCGTGTCATATTCTTCCAGAAATCTTTTTCCCTCTTGATCAATTAGAAATGCACCTTCACCTCTAACCGCCTCGCTGATCAAAAACGTATCTCCGGAGGCGGAATAAAATGAAGTGGGATGAAACTGTAAGAATTCCATGCTTTCAATTTGAGCCCCGGCGTCGTAACCTAATGAGATTCCTTCACCTATCGATGTATGCGGATTGGTGGAACGCGAATAGAGAGCCGAACCGCCTCCAGAAGCAATGATGGTTGAACCCCCGTAAATCACACGCGGTTCTTGTCTTTGCAGATCGTAAGCGTGAACACCGAAACATTCTTCTTGAGTAATGACCAACCGGAACACATAATGGTTTTCAAGTATCAGAATATTTTTTTTCTTCTTCACCTGGAGATGAACAAATTTTACAATTTCTTTGCCGGTTGAATCGCCGCCGGAATGAAGAACGCGGCGGACCGAATGCCCTCCTTCAAGTCCGAGAGCAATTTTACCCTCTTCTTCATCAAAGTTCATTCCCATCGAGATAAATTCTTCAACTCTCGACTTACCTTCCGTTACCAAGATCTCAACTGCATCTCTCTTGCATAAATTCTTGCCGGCTTTAATCGTATCTTCAAAATGAAGTTGGGGAGAATCGTTTGAACCAACCGCGGCTGCAATCCCTCCCTGAGCCCAATACGAATTGCTTAAGGTCATAGTAGTTTTTGTTAAGAGTGCCACTGTTCCGAATTGCGAGGCATGAAGAGCCGCGTATAATCCGGCGAGTCCGGCGCCGACTATCACAAAATCGAATTGATTTGTTTCCATGAAGAATACTTCAGACCATCTGAAAGAAATGATTAATGACGATGCGAATTTAGATGAATCTCTTGAGCTATACAAAATTATTATTTCTAAATTCCGGGGTAATTTCAAATCCGAGTTTAAGCTAATCGGATCAAATTCTTTTTGTTAACCGATAATCTACAAAGTAAATAATAAAATGGTTCATAGAGCGAACATCCTAATCTGAAAAATCTTGCCACAATTTTACAAAACAGCTATTCTAACAGATTATTCACTAAAAAATATTTTTAGAGGCCGCCAGACGCGTTTTGCCCAGGCAGCCTCATTATGTTCGGCGGATTTATCTATATAAACAAATAAATTTTCTCCATCCTTAAATCCTTTCTCAATTAGCGCGTCTACCATCTTATCAACACCGGTCTGCAGCATAGCTTCTAAACCGAGACCTCCGTTATCTATATAAATTATCAAATTCTTTTTTGATGATTTATCGTCCCGGACATCTTTAGTATAATCAAAATTCCTGAATAAAAATGCGGGGGAAAAACAGGCGGCTTTCGAAAATATATTTGGATAATCCCAAGCACAAATCATAGAAATTAATCCACCCATGGAAGAACCGCCGACAGCAGTATGTTTTGCGTCCGGCTTAGTTCTGTAATTTTTATCGATGAATGGTTTTATCTTTTCAACAATCAACTTTCCATAGAGTTTCCCTAAGGGAGTGTTACTGTATTCGGTGCCGCGGTCGTCCGTATTATTTATTCCAACCAATATAAAAGATTCAATAACTCCCTCGCGGATTAAACTATCCGCAACTTCATCCACCCGCCAATCGATAAATGTGTTTGAAGTCCGCGGATCTACAAGATTTTGCCCATCGTGCATATAAAAAACGGGATACAGTTTTTCTTGATTCGTTTTGTAATCGGGTGGTAGCCACACAAAAATATCTCTCGGTTTCAATCCCTCTAAGACAAAATTTTTATGATATAGCACTGTGCCTGTAATTTGTCCGTTGACTTTGAAATTAAATTTATCTCTCCAATTAAAAATCGTTTTCAAAACTGTTGTGTCCTTGATTGCAAGGAGAACAGCGTTTTGAGGAACCGATGAATCACTTCCAAGAGCTTCTGTGCCCCAGCTTCCTTTTGTAAATTTGTATTCAAGTCTGGTTCCTTTCAATACTTCAATAGTTTTCTTCCAGCTTTTATTACCATTGCTATCGAGCATCACTTTGCCGGGATTCCAAGCGCCGAGTTCTTCAATATTTCCGGCGACATAAATTTTAGCAGAATCCTCTAATGTGGGGGAGATTACTTCGAGAGTGATTATTACTTTTTCTTGTGCGAAAATCGAATTGACTGAAAATAAGATCAAAATTAATAGCGCGCGTTTCATATTCAATCTCAATATCGATGAATGAAAGTTTTTCTTATGTAAAGATAGGAATAGAAAAAATACTTCTCTTTAATTTTTGCCTAATCTTTTTTGATTGCCGCCGGATAAGAAGCCGTTCTTCTCGTACTAATCATCCGTGTAATGTTATCTGAAAATGTTTTCTAAGCAGGAGATAGAACTCTTCGCTATCTCTAAGTTCTGTTTTTGTCTTAGTGCCGCTATCTGTAACTGTTAAAGATGAATCGCTTAGAGTAATCCTTCCGGTTTGTGTAGCAATAGTGCAAACCATTCTGTTCCGGAAAATGGATTCGGGGAATGTCTGCTGATATTCGCACATCTCTTCGAAATCTGCAAACAGATGCGGAGTTAAAGAAAATTTATATTGAAGCTTCCAGTCGTAACTTTCTTTCCGTCTAAGATCGAATTCATCTTTGTTGATGCGGGAAATTTTATAATGTCCGCTTACATCTCTCAGCTCACCGTTTGGAAATTCCAGAGGCATCCGGAACGAGTCGCCAAAACCAACATCAACCAAATAATCTTTTTCGAGATGAACAAGAAGTGTCATGTGATCGAACTCTTTACCCAAATCTTTTCTTTCATGATTGAAGACTTGAGCAGAGAGCATATCAACATTAAAACTAAGTGCAGTTAAAAGCCAATGGAATAATCCGTTCAACTCATAACAAAATCCTCCTCGTTTCGTAGGAATAATTTTTTGATAGATCCGCTCAAGATCTAGAACAACTCTATCCAGATCCGGTATATCAAGATCTTCAAAAGGAATTGAGAGCATGTGAGCATTTTGCAGCTCTGCCAAAAAATCAAGAGACGGCGGTTTGATCTCATTAATGCCAATCCGCGACAGATATTTTTTTATCTCCATAAGTCTACTCTAAAAAGGTATATTTAAAGTAAAAATGTTTCGAATTGGGTTTGTATTCATATAGTAAAATTGCATAAATAACCTTTTTAGATACGCCTCATTCATAAATTTAGATCAATATTGTGTGGCTGGAAAACCAAAAAATTTTCTCAGCAGACAGAGCTGTCCAACATGATATGCTTCATGTTCTGAGAGGAACGAAATCATGTTCAGAACAGATTTACCTCCGGGGAAATCCATATTCAATTTAACTTCCAACTGTTTGGCAGAAAGACTGTTTAATTTTTTTATGAAAATTTGATCTGTTTTTTTCCACTCATTCAAGACACGTGACAGCTTTGGATAAATTTCTATTTCATCAATGCTGTCTGCCCAATCAACGTATTTAGCAAAAGGACTTTTTATTTTTACTCCAAGTTGAACGAGTATAAAGTTTCTGGCATCAACTAAATGAAGCGCTATAAAAATCATCGAGTTTGTTTTTTTGTTAGGGCGCTTAAGCGCAACTTTTTCTTCAACATCTTTAAAACTGTTTATGAAAAGTGTCGAGTTGACTTTATAGATTGATGCGATTGGTTTTAGTGCTAAATTCATTTTTTTCTCCTTTGCGGTGTTGTATTCATTCAGCGACCGATTTATTGAATAATTCAGCGATGATCTCCTCTAAATTTTTAACCGGCATGAATCCATTTTTTCAATCCGGCATCAAAATAATAAATTCATTGTTCTTATAAAGCCTAATTATAGTTTATCTAAAACGAGCCGATTCGACCGAATGGACGAGCCGGACGACAATCTGGTTGACCAAGGTATTCAAAAAATAAAAATACCTACACAATTTCTCTAAAAACTAACAAAGTCCACTTGGCACGTTTTTTTAGCAATACTACTAGAAATAGTAAGTCTTTTAAAATAACAACGAGGTTAAAATGAAAAAGTTGGTCTACTTGATGGCACTTTTCGTATTTCTAATTGCATACTCGAATATCTCGGCACAGGCAAAAGACCCTAAACCGCCTACTCAGCATGGTAAGGGTTTTGTAGATAAAAACGGAGATGGCTATAACGACAACGCGCCCGATCATGACGGCGATGGAATTCCAAACGGTCTTGATCCTGATTACACCGGCCCAAAACTTCAGAGAAATAAATTTGTTGATTTGAATGGTGATGGCATCAATGACAACGCAGGCAAGGGTAAACATGGCGAAAAAGGAACCAAAGGTGGTTTCGGTCCCGGTAACGGCACAGGTAACCACGGTGTTGGTCAAATGAACGGAACCGGAAACGGTACGCAAACAGGCATGGGTTCACAAAAGATGATGGGGCGCGGGTTCAAAGGCGGTAAATAGTAAACAAGAAATATTGATGTTATTATTATCGGGACTCCCCGGAGTCCCATTTTTTTGAGGAGAAAATGAATAAAGTTTCCATTCGATCAATAAAAGTGTTGTCCACAATTTTTTTCTTTATTAGTTCACTTAGTTCAGCACAGTGGAGTTTTAAATTATCAACTGATCAAGAATATAATGACAATCCTTTCCGCACCCAGCTTTCGACAAAAACATTTCTCTCGTCTGTAGATTTCGGATTGGAAAATGATTCAGAAAATCTCTCCATTGGTTATTATGGAAGTTATCTGAATTTTGATGTGGTACCGGAAAGAAATTTTTATTGGCATCAATTTGCAATGTGGAAAAGTTTTGAAAATTCTTCTTTAGGTATTTATGCAGAACAGCGATTAAACAAAGATGAGTTTACCTATTATAACTACACCAATATTACGGCTTATTACAACGAGCAATTTAATTTGGAAAATTTCTTTTTCACACTTTCCCCGAATCTGAGTCTTACTAAGTATAAGAATATCAGTATAATGGATAACTTCAAAGGAAGTTTGGGCTTGAACATCAACCGTGGTTTTGAAAGCGGAACTACATTCATTATTGGCGGCGCTTTTAATTATAAAAAATATCTCAACCCGATACAATCCGGAACTTATACTTACCTTGACGAAAATAACAAACCAGTAACCGAGTCATATATAGACAAAAATGTATCTTCAATTACACAATTAGTTTCATTTGGGCGAGTAGCGCAATCAATTACAGAGACAACAGGTTTGGCGGTGCAGTTTACAAACAGAAGCATCTTCAACGGTTTTGGTGCTTTCGTTAAAGATTTGAATATGATATATGGAGATGAGTCAGAAATGTTTGATGATCCGGTAAACTATGAAGGGAACAATCTCTCACTTGAACTCACTCAAATATTTTTTGATGATCTGGAATTCAAGGCAGGATTCTTTCAGAATAGAAAACATTATCTCTCACAAGGGATCTATGATAAGCTTTATAATTATGATACCGGCATTATGCGCAGTGACACCCAAAACATTTTTAATTTCTCGGCAACGAAAAGTATACCTTTTGAATTCTTGGGAGGGAGTGCTCTATCTATAGGATTGAACTATCAATTAATCGACAACCAATCGAACAGTTTTCTATTCAACTATAAAAGTAATTCCATAAATCTAAATCTTGCTTTCGAATTCTAGGAAAAATGATGAAAAAGAAATTTAATTTCAGAGGATTTATAAGTTTATATATAGCACTCTCTTTTATAGTGATGACTGTTTCCGGCGTAATATTATTCTTATCTCCCGCCGGTAGAGTTGCAAACTGGTCCAACTGGCGTCTTTTCGGTTTATTAAAATCTCAGTGGCAAGCTGTGCATACAATTTTTACATTCATTTTTGTTGTTGCGATTATATTTCATCTGTTTTTTAACTGGAGACCACTTATTGCTTATTTGAAGATGAAAATAGGTGCTGCCGTACTACCCAGAAAAGAAATTTTAGGTGCGTCAATTTTAGCAGTGTTGATTTTCGTATTAACTCTTTATGGTGTTGCTCCCTTCAGTTCCGTTATGACTTTCGGTGAATCGTTGAAAGACTCCTGGTCATCATCAAGCACCGAACCTCCTATTCCTCACGCCGAAGAACAATCAATTGTAAAATTTGCTGAAACAATAAAAATCCCATCCGCTCAATTAATTAGTCAATTATCAGAAAAGGGAATTAAAGTAGAAAATGAATCCTCAAGCATAAAAGAGATTTCGGCACAAAATAATATAGCTCCGAGTGATATTTATAATATAGTAAGGGAAACTTCAGGAAAACCGGTTGAGATTCCCACAGACGGAAGGGGCTACGGAAGAAAAACGATTGAGCAAATTTGTACAGAGCTGAAGATTAACACCGACTATGGTTTGAATAGACTTAGAGCAAAGGGAATAAATGCAGATAAAGAAGAAAAATTAAAAGACGTTGCTGCCAGAAATCAAATGACTCCAATTGATATAGCAAATACTATGACCGGGGGTTCTAATTAGAGCAGTCCATGAATCCTATAGAAGAGCTTCTCATCATATTCCAAAAAAGATTTTAGTAAATTAGACGACAACTAAATGACAAAAAAATGAAGCTCTTTAGAAATCTATTTATCCAGCCAAAAAGCCTTATACTTATCTTCCTAGTAACCGCTTCTATTGTTATTGCTTCTCTTCTAATTGAATTGACTCAAAGCAAAAACGAAATGTTGGGACTGATGGAAAAACAGGGGCATACTTTGTTGGAAACACTTCTTTCCTCTTCGAACAATGCCCTCCTATCCTATGAAAAAATTGAAGATGAACTTAAACAACGGTTATTAAGTAATGCTTCGATGATAAAATTAATGCTCGAAAAAGGATTAATTACTAATTCACTTTTAGAGGAGATAGCAAAGAATAATCGGCTTTACCGGATAAATATTTTTGATAGTAACGGAGCCAAAAGATTCGCCAGCCATAAAGAAATTCATTCAAATCTACCCGAAAAAGAGAACCCTAAGAAATATATCGAGCCAATATTAAACGGAGAAGCCGATACTCTGATTATAGGCATTAAACCGGCGAGGTTTATTGATGGGCAAAGATTTGCAGTTGCAGTTTCAACAAAAGATGGCGGTGCTATTGTACTAAACGTTGATGCGGAAGAGTTATTGAGTTTTCGGAAGAAAGTCGGATTTGGGATTCTGTTGAAAAAAGTAACCGAAAATTCACAAATTATTTATGCAGCACTTCAAGATGAAGATGGAATCATGGCCGGTTCCGGCAAAATTGAAAATTTAGAAGAAATCGATTCATCAAATGTATTAAGAAAAACCCTCGACGAGAATTCATTTAAGTGGAGGATCGCACAGATTGGTAATCTGGAAGTCTTTGAGGTATTGCATCCATTCGTACATAACAGCGAGACAATCGGAATCTTCCGGTTGGGAATATCTTTAGAACCATTGAATAATGTAAACGAAAGATTAACACGCAGGATTATCTTCTTCGGAATCGTTCTATTTGTTTTTGGATTTATAACAATTACACTGATCTTCGTAAGACAAAATTTCGATCTGCTCACAAAGAAATTTACCGCAATCGAATCGTACTCGAGTAGAATAATTGATAATGTAAGTGACGGTATTATAGTCTTGGATTCAAATAAAAAGATTCAGACAATTAATAAGGCCGGAGAAGCTCTGCTGGGTATTGCAGAAGGTAAAGCGAGGGGGATCGAGTTCATTTCTCTTTTTGAAGGAAGCAAATGCGAAAATATTTTACACACATCTTCCATTATAGAAGAAATTGAATGCAACCTTGCCGGAAAAAATAAAGTGTTCTTAGTTTCCAAAAGTGAATTTCACAATGAGAATAAAGAAAATAATATAATTTTGGTATTGAGAGATTTAACCGAGCAGAAATTATTAAAGAATCAAATCGAAAGAAGCGAGCGCCTTATAGCTATGGGTGAATTGGCCTCTTCAGTTGCCCACGAAATTAGAAATCCGTTAAATTCTATCGGCACAATTGCTCAGCAGCTCGGCAAGGATTTTCATCCCAAGGAGAATGAGAAGGAATTCAAGAATCTTACTCAGATTGTCTATAAAGAGGTGAGGCGTATAAACGAAACAATCGAAAGCTTTCTAAAATTTTCTAAACCGCAGCAGATTAATGCCGAAAGATTTGTTGCACGAGAATTATTCGATCAGCTAGAGAAGCAGTATTATTCTCTTCTCGTAAAAAATAAAATCAATTTGAAAATGAATATTGCTGATATCGGTGAGGTTGTTTGGGATAAAACCCAGATGACACAAGCGTTCATAAATTTATTTGAAAATGCTATTAATGCCGTTGATGATAACGGCGAAATAAGTATTGATGTTTTAGAACGGGAGGAAAAACAAGTGGAGATTAAATTTGCAGATAACGGCAAAGGTATTCCTTCCGACAATCTGAAAAGGATCTTCAATCTCTACTTCACTACAAAATCAAAAGGGAGTGGAATTGGGCTTAGCATTGTTCAAAAAATAATCTCCGAGCACAATGGATTGATCTCAGTCCAAAGCGAGCCAAATAATGGAACAATATTCACAATGATATTGCCTAAATACTTTTCGTAAGAGGATAACATGAACATCTTTTCGGTTTTGGTGATTGATGACGAAGAATCTCAGCTTCAATCTCTAAAAAGCTTTTTAACTAAACGCGGCTATACAGTTCATACCGCGAACAGCGGTGAGACTGGCTATAAAATAGCCGAGTCAAATTTGATCGATATAGTGCTTACCGATTTTAACATGCCGGGATGGGATGGAATGCAAGTTCTTCTTAAAGTAAAAGGGTTGAATCCGGAGATTGACCTTGTCGTAATGACCGCATACGGAACAATAGAGCGCGCTGTCAATCTTATGAAGGCGGGTGCGTTTGATTATTTGACAAAGCCGATAGATCTGGATGAATTGGAAAATATTCTTGAAAAGATAAAAGAAAGAAAATTGTTGATTGGTGAGAATAAGCTGCTGAAAGAACAACTTCAAGATAAATTCCGCTTCGAACAAATAATTTCTCAAAGCAGTTTGATGGAAAATGTTTTAAATACTGCCGGAAGAGTCGCAAGTTCCAAAGCAACAGTTTTAATTAGAGGTGAAAGCGGAACGGGGAAAGAACTAATTGCAAAAGCCATTCACTTTGCTAGCGATAGAAAAGATAAACCATTTATTACTGTAAATGTTGCCTCCCTTTCGGAGAACCTTCTTGAAAGCGAATTGTTTGGGCATGAAAAAGGATCATTCACCGGCGCGGTAAATCAGAGAATAGGAAGATTTGAAGAAGCTGACGGAGGCACAATCTTTATTGATGAAGTCGGAGACGTTCCGCTATCTGTACAGGTGAAACTCCTTAGGGTAATTCAATTCGGTGAGGTACAAAAAATCGGCAGCGGCAGTTCGATTCATACCGATGTAAGAATAATAACCGCAACTCATAGAAACCTTGAAGAGATGATTGCAAAAGGTGAATTCCGGGAAGATCTTTTTTACAGATTGAACGTGGTTCCTATTGTGCTTCCTACTTTAAGACAAAGGAAGGAAGACATTCCCATAATAGCTGAGCACTTTATTAAAAAGTATTCAACTGAAAACAAAAAGAATGTGAATGGAATTACGAGAGAAGCTTTAGATCAACTTATGAAATATAATTTCCCGGGTAATGTTCGTGAACTGGAAAATATTATTGAACGCGCTGTTGTGCTGACGCGGAATGAATTTATCTCAAAGAATGATTTACCTATGCTCTCCTCACAGAAAGAAGTTGATAAGAATTTAGATCCATTTAATTTTGATGATGGATATGAAATAAAAGTAAAAGCATTTGAGACAGCGATGATTCAAGAAGCGTTAAGCAGAACAAACGGAAATAAAAGTGCGGCGGCAAGAATACTTGGCATCAGCGAAAGGCATTTAAGATCCAGACTGGAAAGACTGTAACATTGCTTCTAAAGAATTATTGAAATTTTGAAATTTGGTCCATTATAATATTGTTTCTTCGTCAAGCCGGTCGACTGCCTCGACAAAAAAACCGATCTCTAATTCTATTAACTAAAGAACATTTGCCTTTTTGTCAAAAAGCGAACTAATGTTTCTGGCACAATCTTTATTAAGTACTCTACAACAACATAATTCAATAACATAACAAAGGAGTACAAAATGAAACGCACAGCATTATTCTTCGCAGTAGCACTATTTACAATCGTTTTTTTCAACAGCAACTCAAATGCTCAAACAACCGGAAACGGAGTTAAAGTAAATTGGGTTGACGCAAACGGAGACGGCATTTGTGATAATGTCGGAACATCACTTCAGGGCGTAAACCGAACCGGCAAAGGTTACGGTAAGAAAGATGGCACCGGCATACGGGTACAACCACAAGACGGAACCGGATTTGGCAATAAAGGCGGCAGCATGACAGCTGCAGGTATGCATGATGGAACAGGTCCAAAGGGTGCTGCGGCTAGCCGTCGCGGTAGAAACTAATTAATTGATCGAAGAAATTAAATTAAAAAGAGGAAGCCTGCGAACCATGCTTCCCTTTTTTGTATCTAACATAGCAGGCTTTTGATATGTTTAATGAAACTCCCGCCCTCAAGCTGCGAGGTATCAGAAACAAGTCATTACAAATCCCGCTTTAGCGGGACGAAGTAATCTTTTGCATTCGATTGCTTCGCTACGCTCGCAATGACGATTGTATGCCGCAACCTGCCCGCCGCTTTGCTTTAGTAGGCGCGGCGGAGAAATTAAACATAGAGAGATTAACCAATGAATATTTTCAGCAAATAATGAGGCAATCCAAAAGATGAAAAGATTTACTTTTTCTAATCCCGGTTCAATGTTGAGATTTTACTTCTTTCTTACATTAACAATTCTCCTTTTCAATTTGAGCAACTTAACGGCACAAACAACAACATCTTCACCTCAAAAATCTATAGATGTTAAAGGATATGTAGTTGATTCCAAAACCAAGGAGCCTCTTGTTTATGCAACTGTAATGATAAAGAATACTTCAATTGGTACATCAACTAATCAACGCGGTTATTTTATTCTTCCGGATATTGAAGCAGATGCTAATACACTCTTAGTTTCTTATATAGGATATGTAAAAAAAGAAGTGGCTCTAAAAGGGAATGGACCTATTAGTACAATACAAATTGAGTTGGAACAAAAAGATTATCAAACGGGCGAAGTAGTAATAGTTGGAGATCAGTATAAGTATTGGAAAAATTCTGAGGCGGTAAGCCAAATAACAATTTCTCCACTTACTCTTTCAAAACTTCCCAGTCTTGGTGAGAAAGATATTTTTAGATCGCTGCAATTACTACCCGGCATAAGTTCTTTGAATGATGGATCTGCAGGTTTGTATGTTAGAGGCGGAACGCCGGATCAAAATCTAATTTTATTAGATGGTATTACGGTTTATCATGTTGATCACTTCTTCGGATTTTTTAGTGCGTTCAATGCCGATGCAATTAAGGACATTCAAATTTACAAGGGAGGATTTGATGCAAAGTTTGGAGGAAGATTATCCAGTGTTGTTGAGCTTAGCGGCAAGACGGGTGATATGGATAAATTTAGAATGAGTGCCGGCGCAAATTTGTTGAGCGCAAACGCGGTTGCTGAAATCCCGCTATCTAGTAAAGGCAGTATTCTAATTTCCGCAAGAAGATCTTACGCGGACATTATTAACAGCGGTATCTACGATAAAATATTCGGCTTTCTAAAAGGTGGCGAAACAACAACAAACACTCCAACGGGCAAAGGAAGCGGACTAAATCAAAAAAGTACAACTCTTTTACCTTCGTTTTATTTTTATGATCTGAATGCAAAACTATCATATAATCTTTCTCCGAAAGATTTTGTCTCAATTAGTTTTTATAATGGTCAAGATTACTTAGATCAATCGCAGTCGCCGCAAGACGTAACGATGCGGAGTGCACAATCTGCAAATGCTAAAAGAACCATTACCGATCTATCTGATTGGGGTAATTTTGGCGCAAGCATTAAATACTTCAAGCAGTGGTCGGATAGACTGTATTCTGACGTAACAATCTCTTCTTCTCATTACTTCAGCAAAAAAAATCTTGGCACTCAATTCGATTTTAACGTACAGGATAGCAGTGCTGTTTTTACATCTCAAAACAACAATTCTTTGCAAGACAATAATGTTTATGATTTTACAATGAAATTTGACAATGATTATTTGCTTTCCTCCAAACATAAAATTGGCTTCGGAGTATGGTATTCAAACATTTCTACAGATTACAAATACATAGTGAATGATTCATTATCAATATTGGACAAAAATCAGAGCGGATTTCACTTGGCGTCATATATTCAAGACAAATGGAAAGTGAACAATGATCTTAATGTTACAGTTGGTCTACGAGGAACTTTCTTTGAACCCACAAAAAAAATCTACATTGAACCGCGGGCATCTTTTCAGTACAAACTCAACCCATTTGTTAAATTAAAAGGAGCTTGGGGAAATTATTACCAATTTATAAATCAAGTTACCAGCGAAAATGTGCTTGAAGGAAGCCGTGATTTTTGGTTGATTTCAAATTCGGAATTAGAGCCGGGTTCCGCTCAACACTATATTCTTGGCGCAGAGTATGAGACAACCGATTTTCTCTTTAGCGTGGAAGGATATTACAAAAACATAGATAACTTGTTAGAATTCACTCAAAGAATTGTAAGAAGTTCTCAGAGCAGACTTACAAGTTTGACAAATTATGAAACTAATTTTTTTAAAGGGAGCGGATTTGCCGAAGGAGTTGAATTTTTAATTCAAAAGAAATTTGGCGCGTTGAGCGGATGGGTAAGTTATACTCTTGGCAAAGTCGAATATACATTCCCAGAGTTTGATTCCGGAGATCCATTTCCGGCAAATCAAGATAGAACCCACGAGTTAAAATTAGTGGCTTCTTACGAAACCGGTAACTGGAATTTCTCAGCATCCTGGGTTTATGCAACAGGGCTACCTTACACCGCTCCGGAAAGTCAATACTTTATTGATCTACTTGATGGCACCAGACAAAGCTACATTCACGTTAGCAAAAAGAATGTTTACCGTCTGCCGGATTATCATCGTCTCGATGTTAGCGCTTCATATATGTGGAAGGGTAAACGCTTTAACGGCGAGTTTGGACTCTCAATATTCAATCTGTATGATCAACAAAATATTTGGTACAAAAAATATGATCTTAGTGTAAGCCCGGTAGAGGTAACAAATGTTTCTATGTTGGGGATAACTCCAACGATATTTCTAAAACTTAATTTCTAAATTCAGACTAAAAACTGATGGAGAAGATATGCTAAATAGAATCTTAATTGTCGCTATGATAATGACGGTTGCTTTTGGATGTTCAGATGATTCAATTACCACACCTGATAGTGAATTGGTAGTTGTAAGCGGGTTTCTACGTGCCGGTGAAAGAACGGCAGATGTGAAATTATCAAATACTTTAGCGCTGGGTTCTACCGATACAATTCCGACTCCTGTTAACGATGCAGAAGTATTCTTGGTTAAGGCGGGAAAGAATTATTTATTAAACCCAAGCACTTCTATGAATGGAACCTACTCTTACCAGGGGAATGATTTATCTATTGAATCCGGAGATTTATTTTCACTTCTAATAAATTACAGGAACAAGAAAATTACCGGTTCTACTTTAGTTCCAAACAAACCACGTGATGTTACTATTTCCAAAACCACTCTTATACTTACTGCAACCGGATATGGTATGGGCACAGTTCAGGATACTTCTTCTATATACCTAAAGTGGAGTAACCCGGATTCTTCTTTGTATTACGTTGTTATAGAAAACCTTGAAGCAAATCTGACTGCGATTAATACCTCAACTTCACAAAAAGGAAGCGGCAGAACAATGATATTCCCACCGATGGCTACAAACCAATTTCTAATCGGTAGAAGGAATCTAACATATTTAGGAAATCATAGAGCAATTGTTTACAAGGTGAATCAGGAATATGCAGATCTTTATGAATCCAGAACTCAAGACTCTAGAAATCTGAACGAACCAATATCAAATATAAAAAACGGATTAGGTGTATTCAGCGCTTTTGCAAGTGATACCACAAAGTTCTATGTTAAAACTCAATAATAAAATGATGCAATACTTTATCTGGAATTCCAATTGTTACCGGTAAAAGAGAAGAATATTCCTAAATTCTTTTTGTTGTTTTTTTTTCTCAGTTGTTCGTTGATAACAACCACTCTTTCACAGAGTGTTCATGAAACAAAGATTGGATTTATCAGCGACACACAGCAGCCAATGTGGATTGAAAAGATTTTTTTAGCCGCGAATAATAATAGCGTCGCAACCAATGCAATTTTTTCTTCAATTATAGAAAAAGAAAGCATCTCAGCCCTCTTTCATTTGGGAGATATAACTGCATTTGGTATGTGTCCTAGTGAATGGGAGGAAATAGATAAAAATCTAGAGAAACTGAAAAAGGCAAATATTCCAATTTATCCGGCACTGGGTAATCACGATTATTTTTTATTCAAGAAAAATGCACTACCACAGTTTAAGAAAAGATTCCCGGCAATAAAGGAAACTTGGTATTCGGTTAGAATTGAAAATGTAGCTGTGCTGATACTGAATTCAAATTACTTTCGCCTTTCTGATACTGAAATTCAAAAACAAAAAAGTTGGTACGTTAATAAAATTGAAGAGCTTGAGAAAGATGACAGCATCAGCGCAATTATTGTAGGCGTTCATCATTCTCCATTTACAAACAGCAGAGTGGTTGATCCTTCGGAAGTTGTCCGGAAAGATTTTGTACCTCCTTTTTTGAAAAGCGATAAGAGCAAATTATTTATTAGCGGGCATGCACATGCATTTGAGCATTTCAAAAGGAACGGAAAAGATTTCTTAGTCATTGGCGGCGGCGGACTTCAACACCCATTGTTAATGGGAGGTTCTCAACGCTGGAAAGATTTATCTCCAATTCCCACTTCGAAAAGGATGTTTCATTATTTAGTGTTCGAGATGAAAGATTCGAAGTTAAATGTTAGAGTAATGATGCTCAATTCCGATTTCAGAACATTTATGTTTGCCTATGAAATTGTTATTGAGACGAGTAAATGAATAGATTCATTACAAAGTTATTAATATATCCTCATGCAAATACGAAACGATCAGCTCTATTTTTAGTTTTACTATTTATTGCGCAAATTAATTACGCACAAAAAGATTCTTCAAGAGCATATGTAATTTTTCCCAAACCCATCAAAGCCGGGCAGTTTTATTCTTCACTTGGAATGTCAATTACTATAATTCCTCGCTTGGTAGTTGAAGAAGGAGTTCTTCAACTGCCTATGCTAGATGCACGGGCTCGTTTAGGAATCTCAGATGAGTTCTATTTATCCGGAAAAGCCAATATTGTATATCTAACTAATCAAATATCTTTAGGCGCCGGGTGGTCTTATTCTTATAAAGACTTTTCATTATCAATTGCAGATCACTTTGGGTATTGGTTCGGCTTTGCCGGTTTTCAAGGTTTTGATGCCACTGCAATGGGATTGGTAAATTATCCATCAATAACTTTAGGAATTGCCTTTAACAATTTGAATGTAAGTTTGAGTGGTGAAGCATTAATCACTTTGTCTCAACACACCTATTTTGGTTCAGCCTCGGTTGGTAGATTTACTCCGGAATATGTTGGTTTCGCTGTTACTCTAACTGTTGAAGAAGAATTATGGAAGAATAACTACTTCATATTTGGCGCACGATTTCAATACTCACTGCCAATGTATCAAACATGGCTGGCATTTTCCACATCATATAGATGGGCGTTATTCCCGGAATTTTTTATTGGTTATGAATTATGAGAATTGACTTACGAGTAATAATCATTCTTTATATTTCCTTTTTTATACTTTCATGCACAGGAGATGAATCGGTTACGGTTCCGGTTTTTGAAAACGGCGGTTCAATAAAAAACCTTTCCTCAATTTCTGTTGCAGCATCAAACTTAATTGAAGGAGTTTACTTAGTAGAAAATGGTTCGGATAGTTTTGGGAGAAATGTTGTTTTAAAATTTTCTGGAAATACATTTAACATATTTACAGGAAAGAATTTTGCTTACTTTGTTTTAAAGGCTGGAATTCAAGATTCGTCTATAAACTTTGAAGGATATTGGCGATATGCTCAAGACAACAAGACCGGATTAGCAGCGCTCAGAATATCGGCAGTTGAAGGAGGCAGAGAACTGCTCGAGGGTAAAACACCATCTTCTACAATTGTTATAAGAGGAAGTTTTGGTGAAGGTCCCAATTCAACTGATAATGAATTAGTATTAAAGTATGTACGTCCTTTACTTAAAACTACCGATAGCTTTAAGATAATTGCTCATAGAGGCGGCGGCAGAAATTTAGACCAGCTTCCAGAAGCTGAGAATAGCTTGGGAATGATGCAAATTGCTGAAAGTTTTGGGGCTAACGGAATTGAAATTGATGTAAGATTAACAAAGGATGGAATTCCAATTATTTTTCACGATGAGAATTTGAGCCCACGATTAGTTATTGGAGAATATGCCGTAGGACCAATTAAGAATTACACATATGCTCATCTTATAACTTTGTGCAAGTTGAAAAATGGAGAACCTATTCCAACATTAAAAGAAGCACTTGAAGTTGTTATTTCCAAGACAAACCTCTCTCTTGTCTGGATGGATGTTAAAGATCCGCAGGCTATTTCATCAGTTATTAAGCTACAAGCAGAATACTCAAAATTTGTAAACACAACCGGAAGAAAGTTAGAATTATTAATCGGTTTACCGGATGATCAAACAGTTGAGGAGTATTTAAAACATTCGAGTGCTTTGCAGCCATCATCGCTGTGCGAATTAGATTTTGACACTACAATTAAAACGAATTCTCTGGTTTGGGCGCCTGCATGGACTCGCGGACCTATGACCGATGAGGTTAGCAGAATGAGAAATTATGGTAAAAGAGTTTTCTTTTGGACTTTGGACGGACCTGAGTTTATCAAAGAATTTTTGAATGCGGGAGTAGCAGACGGTATTCTTTCAAACTATCCATCAATAGTAGCTTATGAATATTACATTAAATAAACCCATATTAAAGACTCTTATTCTGTTTTTGCTATCCGTTGCATTTGTAGATGCACAAATAGCAGATATAGAAAAAACAAATTACCCTTTCAGAATTGGGCTTGAGTTGGGAAGCGGTTATGGATTTAAGCTTCGTTCAAATAATGATATTGCTGGTGATTATTCGAGATCGGGAATTTACTATACCGTTCGATTAAAATGGGGTTCGGGAAATGTCTTTGGTGCCGGATTCGAGACCGGGTGGATGGCAATTTCTTCTCTTAAATCAGAAAATCTTTTAACGCCTCTTGGCTCAACAAATGTAAACGCCACCCTAAATGCTATTCCGGTTATTTTTATAGTTACTACACAATATTCTAATTTCCAACTATACACGGGATTGGGATTTTACAAAGTTATCTCCACGGCAACGGTTTTTAATTCTACCATAATAAGTGATGAATGGGATTTTGGGTATGTTATTTCACTTGGATATGTCCGACCGATTAGCTCGCTATTTAGAGTTGGCGCAGAAGTAAAATGGAATAATATTTCTGAAGTGCAAATATCCGCTCTTTCAGTGCAATTAAGGCTTTTAATGAAATTATTGACGTGGTGACTAAATCATCGTTACCTATAGCTGTATTTAAAAAGTTGTAACCCACAGTACTATCAATTAGATAGAATTAAAAAGCCCGAATTGCTCTCACAGAAATTGGGAAGTTTTTATTTGCATAGTACTGAGTACCGTTAATAAAATTCTGTTCCCATGCGCAGCCATCACCGTATTCAGTAGAGCTCCAATAGAAATTATTAGTAAAACCGCCAACAATTTCTTTTTGCAGATACAATAAATTGAGTTCATCTTTTGAAGGCAAAAACCTGTCGCTATAACCGTCAAGTACTAATTGATCGCATATACTTGCAGCATAACTACCGGCTTTTTCTATATTTATAATAATGGTTGTGTTTAACTGTCCCGCACCTACCGCAGTAGCTGTCGCACCTGTTACTGCATAACTCCCATTGAACCATTGAATATTTTCGCTTTGATCTTTGGATGCAGCTATTAAGCCATGTTGCCCACTATTATCAATATAGAAAATAGTTCCCCCGCCGTATCTTTCACCGATAGTACGTGCAATAGGGTTGGTAATATTTCCATCATCTTCATTCTTACAACTGTATGTTAAGAACAATACTCCCATAATAGCTAAAACGTAAAACCAAATTTTTATTACCATATTTTTTATAGTTCTTTGAAGGTTAATAATGATGTCTTCTTTTACCAACGGATTCTAACAATGGTATTGAATTCGTTATTTATATGAAACTAAAAGAAGCCATTCGGTTTTAAATATTTTATAAAATTGCATAACTGTATAAAAAAGGCGCACTAAGTGCGCCTAACTTTATTTTATAGAGAATTATTACTTGCTACCTCTACGTCCGCCTTTTGGACCTGTGCCGTCACATGTTCCTGTACCGGTTAAATTTCCGCTTTTTGCACCGAATCCAGTTCCGTCTTGTGGTCTTAGGGGTGTACCGGTTCCATCTTTTTTACCGTAACCCTTGCCGGTGCGACCGGAACCTTGTAGTGATGTTCCGGCGTTATCACAAATGCCGTCTCCATTTGCATCAACCCAGTTTACTTTAGCTCCCTTACCGTTTCCGGTTGTTTGAGCATTTGTGTTGCTGTTGAAAAGAACTATTGTAAATAGTGCTACTGCGAAGAATAATGCTGTGCGTTTCATTTTGTACTCCTTTTTTATGTGATTGTTTTTTGTGCTTCGTTATCAGTATTGTAATAACCGTGCCAACATTACTTCTTTCGTTTTATACGATTTGTCGATGATTTATATTTGGAATGAGGAATAATTCATTTTTTCTGTCGAGTCGGGCGACTTATTTGTCGAAAACTGTTATCATTTTTTATTAGAGCATTAGCAAAAACGAATCGAATAAATAGCTCATCAATTCGAGGTCGGTTCAAATAGCATCTTTTACACTTGCCATAGTCAATAATAAAGCATAGATTTGTTATGAGCATATGCTCATAATTAATGTTTATGCCTAGACCAAGAAAACATAGAAAGATAAAATGCAGTCCCGCGGCTTATTATTTTAAGCCGCGCGCAGTACTTTTGGCAAATCTAGAAGAAGTTGTTCTCGAGATAGACGAATTGGAGTCTCTACGTTTAGCCGATTACCTCGCTCTATCACATGAGCAAGCCGCATCTCAAATGAAAATTTCCAGAGCTACGTTTGGGCGTATTGTTGAAAAAGCCAGAAAGAAAGTTGTTGATGCTATCTTAAATGGAAAGGCGATAAAGATCGGAGGCGAACTTCCGAAACAAGTAAAAGAAAAAGCCGTGATGAAGTGTATTGGATGTAATTCTGAAACAAAAAAGATTGACGTTTACAAAAAAAGTTACCCGAATATAATAAAGGAGAAATAAGATGAAAATTGCAGTTCCAACAACACAAGAAAATAATGTAGATTCTCACTTCGGTCATTGTGAATATTTTACAATCTTCACAGTCGATGGCAGTGAGATTCATAATTCTGAAATAGTCGAATCTCCGCAAGGATGCGGTTGTAAATCAAATATTGCATCCACCCTTCGGGAAAAAGGTGTGGAAGTAATGCTGGCAGGTAACATGGGCGGCGGTGCAGTAAATGTTTTAAATAGTTATGGTATTGCCGTTTATAGAGGATGCGATGGTAATGTGAAGAACCTTGTGGAAGAATTTATAAAAGGTGAATTGGTTGATTCCGGTGAATCATGCCGTCAACACGAACTTCATAAGGGACACAACCATCATGAAGAGGGTCATCAGTGCAATCATCATAATTAAAACAAGTACTACGGGAAAGAAACAAACAAAACATGTTGTCTGCGGTTGTTAGTATTAAGAGTATTTCTAAAAACCGTTGTTTTAAAAAATTTCACGCTAAGAACGCAAAGAAAACGCAAAGAGCGCAGAGAAAATTGTAGTTTTGAGTAATGCCCTTAATTAAATATAAGAGAAACAATCGTAATGGAGAGAAGTTTTTTCCTTTCCGATTATGCTAAGTTCATTTTTTTCATTTTGCTTTGAAGCGTTGTAGGTTTGATTTTAAGAAGTGCCGCAGCACCATCTTTTCCGTAAATTTTACCGCCGGTTTTTTGCAATGCCTCTTCAATTATTTTTTTTACCTCCTCATCAAATGAGCCGATGCTTTTGCTGTTTAACTCCTTCGCATAAATTTCCTTTTTAGTTCTTTCGAAAATCAAATGCTCTGTCTGGATAATGTTACTTTTACTAAGAATCAGTGCGCGCTCTAAAGTGTTTTGAAGCTCTCTTACGTTACCGTGCCAGCTGTTTTTCTTCAAATGTTCGGCAGCCTCAACCGAAATTGAATAATTTTTATGTTTAAATTTTGACGATAATTTTTCCAGAAAATGATTTGTAAGTAGAAGAATATCATCCTTTCTTTGGCGCAACGGCGGAAGATTGATGGGAAAAACATTCAGGCGGTAAAATAAATCTTCTCTAAATTTTTCCTCTTTAACCTTTTCTTCAAGATCAACATTTGTGGCACATAAAATTCTTACATCTGCGTGAATTGTTTTTTCACTCCCCAATCTTTCAAATGTTCCCTCTTGAATAGCCCGTAATAGTTTAGGTTGAATTTCTAAAGGAAGATCTCCAATCTCATCCAGAAATAACGTACCTCCGTCAGCAAGTTCAAATCTTCCCTTACGGGCTGAAACTGCACCTGTGAATGCTCCTTTCTCATGACCGAAGAGTTCGCTTTCCGCAAGATTATAATTAAGCGCTGAACAATTCAAAGTGATAAATGCATTTGATGATCTTTTAGAAAGTGCGTGAATAGCTTTTGCTGCCTGTTCTTTTCCCGTTCCCGTTTCACCTAATATCATTACATGAGATTCGGTAGGCGCAACTAGTTTTATTTTTTCAATTACCTGAAGCCAGACTGGAGATTTGCCTATCAATCCTTCCACAATATTAGTTACATCGCTTATTAAAGAGTTTCTTTCATAGATCAAAGTTTCTTTTTCATTTAACAAAAAATTTGTTGATTTTGCCTGAGCAAGTGCAAGAGCAATTATTTTTGTAAGTGAATTTGCAATGTTCACCCGTTGTGGCGTAAACATATCGCACTGCCGGTGATCGAGCGTCATTAATCCCAATATTTCGCCATCAACTTTCAATGGCGCAAGCATGCATGAATGACCGGTTGGAAGGTCTAGAAGTCCTTCGTAAGTATCATGATGATTTTCGTTGATTGTTTCTTCAACTAATTTTACTTTTCCATTATCAAGTATCTCAACTAAATCCGGTCTGCTCTTTAACGGAATGAAGTAATTCTTCACCCCATCATTGAGAAGAGGACCGCGAGCATATCTCACATACAGGTTTTCATCCGATTCTTTGCTCAGTATTACTGCCAGTTCATACGGAATAATTTCACTTATTGCATCAAGAACTATTTCCATTGTCTTGGAGGGAGAAAGGAAAAATGATTCGCTCTGAACTATCTCTTGAACATTCATCATACACCGACATTTAGTTGACACCGATATTTAGGTTCTAATATAACGATATACCGTTGTCGATTCAATTTCAATTACATTTACTGAGATTTTGAATTGTATTAAAACTTTTTTTATGGTACGATGATTGATTTATCGTTACATAAAATAAAAACGGAGATATGAAATGAAAGATCAAAACAAGAATCAAACAACAGAACAATTGCTTGAAGAGATGAATGTAATCCTTGCGGATCAATTTATTCTTTACACAAAATTAAGAAACTATCACTGGAATGTAACGGGCCCATACTTCTATCCCCTTCACGCAACATTTGAACAGCTTTATGATGAAATGGCGCTTGATGTTGATGCGGTCGCGGAAAGAATCAGAACACTTGGTTTCAAAGCACCGGCATCCTTAAAAGAATATTTAAAACTCACAACACTAACAGAAGATGAAGCCAAAAATACTCACTATTTAGAGATGGTGGATAATATTGCCAACGACTACAGGTCCGTGAGCATTAAGCTCAATTCAACCGCAAAGAAATTTCAAGATGAATTAAATGATGAGGTTTCGGCAGGAATGTTTTACGGACTTGTAGAAAAATACCAGAAACATATATGGATGCTGCAGGCAGTTTTGGAAAAGTAATCCAATTTCACAATTCAAATAAAAACTAAGTAATTACGAATTTAACAAAAGAAAGGAGATTCTAAATGGAAAACGTTCAAGTATCAATGCCAAGAATCGGAGAAAACGCCCCGGAATTTAAAGCAGTAACAACACAAGGCGATATTAATTTCCCGGCTGACTACAAAGGAAGCTGGGTTATTTTATTCAGCCACCCGGCAGATTTTACCCCTGTTTGTACATCGGAATTCATGACCTTCGCCAGCATGGAAGATCAATTTGCAAAAGCAAATTGCAAACTTGTTGGTCTATCTGTTGATGGACTTTACAGTCACATTGCATGGCTAAGAACAATCAAAGATAAAATCGAATACAAGGGAATGAAAAATGTTGAAGTGAATTTTCCGCTTATCGAAGATATTACAATGGAAGTAGCAAAAAAATACGGAATGATTCAGCCGGGCGAAAGCAATACAAAAGCTGTACGTGCTGTGTTTATTATCGATCCGAAAGGAATTATCA
This sequence comes from uncultured Ignavibacteriota bacterium, assembly GCA_947085815.1. Taxonomy (GTDB): domain Bacteria; phylum Bacteroidota; class Ignavibacteria; order Ignavibacteriales; family Melioribacteraceae; genus Fen-1258. The sequence goes on from CAMTXU010000008.1 coordinate 136,281, forward strand.
GAACAATAATCTATTACCCTCTAAGCTTAGGCAGAAACTTTGATGAATTATACCGTGTGGTAGTAGCGCTTCAGACAGCAGATGCTTTCTCGGTTGCAACACCCGCAGATTGGCGCCCGGGCGACGACGTTATAGTTCCAACAGCCGGTTCTTGCGGAACGGCTAAAGACAGAATGGAAGGTAAAGAAGAGATGAAATGTTACGACTGGTTCTTCTGCACTAAGGAAATTAGCAAAGAAAAAGTGTTGAGCACAATTCTGAAAAAGTAAACAAACTATCGGGTGCAATTGATTTAATATGATCTGCACCCTATGATAATCGGTAACCATTATAAAATAATAAAGGAGCTAAAGATGAGCAAAGAAAAACAACTTACAACCGCCGCCGGAATTCCTGTCGGTGATAATCAGACTTCTCTTACAGCCGGGGAAAGAGGGCCAACATTACTTCAAGATCATTATCTGATTGAAAAGTTAGCAGCTTTTAATCGTGAAAGAATTCCCGAACGTGTAGTTCACGCAAAAGCTGCGGGTGCTTTTGGTACTCTTACAATAACTAAGGATATTAGCAAATACACAAAAGCAAAACTTTTTTCCCAAATTGGCAAGAAGATCGAGATGGTCGGACGGTTCAGTACTGTTGCCGGAGAAAAAGGTTCTGCCGATACTGTGCGGGATGTAAGAGGGTTTGCGCTCAAGTTTTATACTGAAGAGGGCAACTGGGATTTAGTAGGCAACAACACGCCGGTGTTTTTTATACGGGATGCAATCAAGTTTCCGGATTTTATTCACTCACAAAAACGGGAGCCTCACACAAATTTAAGATCCGATACAATGCAATGGGATTTTTGGTCTAAAGTTCCCGAATCACTTCATCAGGTAACAATCTTATTTTCCGATAGAGGAATTCCGAAAAGCCTTGCCAATATGAATGGATATGGAAGCCATACATACAGTTTCATCAACAAGAGCAATGAAAGGTTCTGGGTAAAATTTCATTTCAAAACCAAACAGGGTATTAATAATTTTATGCAGGATGAAGCAGACATCCTCGCCGGAAAAAATCCCGACTACAGCACTCATGAATTATATGACAGAATTGCAAAAGGCGATTTTCCTAAATGGACTTTTTATATACAAGTGATGCCGGAGCTAGAAGCAGAAAATTACCGCTGGAATCCTTTTGACTTAACAAAAGTCTGGCCTCATAAAGATTATCCACTCATCGAAGTAGGTGAAATGGAATTAAACCGCAATCCTCAAAATTATTTTGTTGATATTGAACAGGCGGCTTTTTCTCCCGCCAATGTTGTACCAGGAATTTCATTCTCCCCCGATAAAATGCTACAAGCAAGAATTTTTGCCTATGCTGATGCTCACCGTTATAGACTTGGTGTAAATTACGAATCCCTTCCGGTCAACAGACCGCACGTTGAAGTTAATAATTATCAGCGGGATGGATATATGCGTTCCGACAATAACGGCGGCTCCTCGCCAAATTATGAACCAAATAGTTTTGGCGGTCCGGTTGAGAACAAAGCTTACAATGAACCGCCTCTGAAAATTTCAGGTAACGCTGATCATTATGAACAAAAAAGAGGAGTGGATGAGGATTACATTCAGCCGGGAAATTTATTCCGTCTCATGCCGCAAGATGAACAAAACAGACTCATTCAAAATATTGTTGGAAGTCTTAAAAAGGTACCTAAGGAGATTCAGGAAAAAATGGTTGAGCATTTTACAAGAGCAGATAAAAATTATGGCGGCGGAGTTGCTAAAGGATTGGAGCTTTCCAAATAGAATTCCTTTTATCTTTGGTTTTCATTTAACAAGATTCCATCCCCCAGCAGGATGGAATTTTGTTTTAAAGCTAACAGAATCTTTAGATCATTTAATACATCTAATAAAATAGAAAAACATCTGTAATTAGCCGAAGCAAGAGAGTGCCGTGTTTAATAATTGTAAATTCTACTCGTGAAAGGATCAAAGGCTTATGGCTGAAAATAAAAATCATTGGTACGATGGATGTTTCTACGATAAACTTATTGCGCCCAATCAAGACAAGTTATTCGGACAAATAGAAAATCTTATTGAACCGAACTCTACAATTCTTGATGTCGGCTGCGGAACCGGACGCTTTTCTTTTTCTATTGTCGAGAACTGTAAATCAATTTTAGGAATTGATTTATCGAAAAGGAACATTGACAGAGCAATTCAAACTCATTCAAAAAATCCAGGCATAAAAATATCGTTTCAGCATAAAAGTGTAAGCGATTTAATCTTTGAAGGGAAAGGGCATTTTGATTATGCGGTTATGACCTATGTGATTCACGAAGTTGATGAGAATGAAAGAATAAAATTATTAAATGAACTTTCATTGATAGCCGATAAAATTATTATAGGCGATTATCTTGTTCCGAAACCGGGTGGCTTCTGGAGTTTGCTTAATGAAATAGTTGAGCTGGCTGCCGGATCTGATCATTACAAGAATTATAAAACCTACGTTGCAAACGGTGGGGTTTATAATCTGGCAGAGAAAGCCGGACTTAAAATTATTACCGAAATAAAAAATCGACCGGCAACGAGTCACATTGTTGTTTTAATCAGGAACAACAAAAATTCACAAAACGCTTAGGCGCTAATTTTAAGTTAGCGCCTTTGTTTTTAAAACGCCGTTATAATTCCAACAGCTAACTGTCCGTATTCTTTATCAAAGTTATATGTGTACTCGCTAACCAATCTGATATTTCTTCTTAATAGATAGCCGAGGCTCATTGTTCCGGCGCTATAATTCAAATCTTTGACATCGGAATCAACCCAGTTATAAAGAGCAACACCGTACCACTTACTTTCGTCTCCCTGCGGTGTATAAATTAGCTCGCCGAAAAAGCCTTTCGTGTTGGTCTCTTTCATGAAGAAATCCGCTTTATCATCTTTTCTTTGCGCGTATTGAAAATTCAATTCAAGCTTGTCTTTCAGATTCAAGGTTACATCGGGTCCCCACATAGAAAAGCTGTTTGTGAATTTACGGCTAAAGTTATCTTCAAGATTTTCCTTTCCATAATAACCGAATGCACCGATTCTAACCCCTTCTGTAATGTCCTGAGAGATTCTACCAAAAAAGTTTTTGTATTTGTCGTCATCGAAAATTTTAAAACTATTTGCGGCGCCTATGCCTGTTCCGTTCAATACTTCCAGAATTATATCCGTACCGCTTGGCAATCCGTATGTTAGCATTATTCCTCTATCATAAGTAAGATCAGCGCGAGCCAATCTCGGCCTGGCTCGGTAAATCTTATAATCCTCGAACGTAAGTCTGAGCTCGCGTTTGAACAACGGATCGGAGACCTGAAATTGACCAATGTACAAATCCAGATCTTCATCGAACAAATTATTAAACATAACAAAAGCGTCTTCCATACCTGCAACTTCGCCCCGTTCGCCAAAGAAGAAGTAAAAGTAGTAAGAAATGCCTTTTGTTAATTCACCTCCCGATAGTAATTTCAAGAGGTATGGGGCGCTAAAATCAAAACGATCTGATTGTAGATTATTGTATGTAACATATCCTTCCAGGCGCAGAGCAAGTGGGATTTCCCTTAGCAGCGATAATTGTTCATCTCCTGTTTCCATAAAATATCGCGGTGCATCTTTATCTCCCAGAACAAAACCGTTTCCGGCAAAATCCGCTCCGTAAGCTTTTAATTTTGGAAATGGCGAGTGACAAGTTTGACAGCTCATGCTGTATTTACGAGCGAAAGCCGGAATCGCATTAGAGCTTTCTTGAAAGATCAAGAGCACGAATAAGAGCATGATCAAGAAAAAAAATAATTTTTTCATAGCAATCTCGTTATGGTAGAATTGTTATTTCGGTTGAATGTTCGTTTACTTTTAAAATTTGAGATTCGCTCGCGGGAACGCCAAGAAAATCCGCAACCGGTTTTACAAGCAATTGATAATTTAGAACTGCGGTAACTTTTAATTTACCGGGCGCCGCATTATCCGGAATTCTGAAAGTAAGAGTCTCAATTTTGGTTTCACGCGGACCAATCCTGTAATCAACCCCTTGAGATGCAGTATTCCACTGTTGAATTGTCATTCTTCCTTGCGGATCGAAATAAGGTTTTCTGAATATTCTATCGCCAATTGGAATTCCATCGCGTTGGACTCCTTTAAAGTTCGGATCGTTGAGGGCAATTCCCATATCCTGATACGCAAGAACATCCGCGCCAATTAAGTATTCTTCTCCTTCAAAACCTTTTTTATCAACCGGCAGATGGTACACATTTCCCTTTTCGTCAATGGCTTCTACGTGCATCCATACAATTCTATCTTCAACTGAGCCACTGGGAAATTTATGCCCCGTTTTTTGATTGAACAATGCAACTGTAAATTTAACAACGCCACCGGGTTCAACTTCACGAATGTCCGGATGAATTCTCAACTCAATAACACCTTTCACTTTTCCGGGATCGTGTGCGCCGTGAAAAAGATGAAGTTTAGCATCTTTGTATGTTGTTCCCATCGATGCCGTTTTGAATTCAGCTTTGGTCATATGACAGTCCTGACACTGAACCCCTTCTTTGTAATAAGGTCCTTCCTTCCACTCCAGATGAGTGGACTTTACCCAGATATCGTATGGTGATTTTTCATTATGGCATATTCCGCAAAAATCTCCCGTTTTCATTAACGGATTCACTTCAATTTCATGAGCTGGAGAAAGAATATCACCTTTACGTGTTGCAAATTTTGTTTTTCCCGGTTTCATTATGTAATTAGCATTAAATGGAGTGTCTCCGGTAAAACCTGTAATGCTATGACATACTTCGCAAGAGACCGATTCATTTGCGCGTGAATTTTTACTTGGGAGCGGCGGCGGAAGATCGCCGGAAACATATGACATTGGGGCATGGCAACTGTTGCATCCTGCTTTTACATCCGCAACTTTCGGATCTTTCTCTGCATGAGGGATGGCCAACTTAAAATACTCAATCTCATCCCATTCATGAGTATATGCTTGCGACATCATAGATTGCTTCCATTGCTGGTAAAAATCTGTGTGGCATGAAGTTCCACAGTATTCCGGCTTCTTGAAGTCATCATATTTCAGAGAGCCGAGAACGGTTTGCCCTTGCATATTCATCGTAACAATAATGGTAAGAATGATCAGAGAGGAAAACGTTTTTCTGTGTTTCATTTAATCCTCCGTATAGATGTGTGAACCGAAGAAACAAATACAAATAAATTTAATCAGACTTCGGGGTATTATCAAGAGTGAACACTAAAACCAAATTCTATTAACCTCTGCTCGAATTTTAAGTCGACGCCTCGTTAATCAAATGAGATGCTGCGAGATTCAATGTGTTTGATTTGGAATTTATCGGTTCTGAATCTTTCCAGCGTTCGTTTCATCTAACTATTACAAAATAATAAAAGGAATAAATCATGTTAAACACAAACTTAACTCACGTTTTATCAGAACAGGAACACGCAAAACTTTTACAAGAAAACGAAAATGTAATGATCTGCTGCGGAAGAATGGGACCAATGTGCATCCCCGTCTATGAAGTGATGGAAGAACTTGAAGGTGAGTACACTAATGTGAAATTCGCCGACATGGAATTCGACACCGCCGATGCAAGAGTAATACGCAATCTGCCGGAAGTCCGTGGTTTTCAAGGAATCCCTTTCGTCATTTATTATAAGAACGGAAAAGTTGTTAAAGCAACAAGCAGCATTCAGAACAGAGATCAAATAACCGAAATTCTTGACGAGAATTTTGGCAGGTAAAAATTATGAGATTGTCTCAATACGTCTGCCCGTCATGCCGGACTCGATCCGGCATCCACAAAATTTAGATTCCGCATCAAGCCTGCCTGCCGCAGGCGGGTGCGGAATGACAGAGAGATCGTTTTTGAGGCTGCTTTTTCAAATTTGAGGAATAAATGGAAAATCATTTTGATGTAATTGTAATTGGCGGGGGCGCTGCCGGTTTAACCGCAGGAATTTATTTATCGCGTGCTAAAGTTAGCACTCTTATCCTTAATGAAGGCGCAGTGGGCGGACAGATGGTTTTGACCCACGAGATTGCGAACTATCCCGGCGTTGAAAATATCAGCGGTTATCAGCTTGCGCGTAATATGAAAACTCAAGCGCAAAAATTTGGCTGTGTTATCAAATCGAATATTAAAATCACAAATATTGAACTTGATGGCGAGGTAAAATCGGTTGAAGTAAACAATAAAGATATCTACACAGCACACTCTGTAATTTTGGCTACCGGCGGAAAATCCAGAACTCTCGGCGTTACGGGTGAAGATCAATTTAAAGGAAAAGGAATTTCTTACTGCGCAACTTGCGACGGAGATTTTTTTCAGGATAAAGAGATAATTGTTGTTGGCGGTGGAAACTCCGCATTGGAAGAAGCAGTCTCTCTTACAAAGTATGCGTCTAAAGTAACCATCGTTCATCAGTTCGATAATTTTCAAGCGCTTGAATATTACGTTGAAGAAGCAAAGAATAATCCGAAGATCAACTTTGTAATGGAATCTAAGATAATTGAATTTATAGGCGATGATGGTCTTCAAAGTGTCAGAATTCAGAATCAAGCCACACAAGAAATTACGGAGATGAAGGTTGACGGCGTTTTCATTTTTATCGGTTACGTTCCGAATACAGAAAAGATCGGTGATAAAGTTACACTTAATAATTACGGTGAAATAATTGTTGATAAGAATATGGCAACCAACATTGCCGGTGTTTACGCTGCCGGTGATTCGATAGCGAAAAGATATAGGCAGGTTACAACTGCTGTTGCCGACGGAACTATTGCCGCTTTAAGTGCTTCTGAATATGTGAACAATTTGAAAAAAGAGATGCTGACCGTCTTTGCAAATTAACAAGGAAAAGGTTGATTGATGGATACGAGCAGAAAAATAAGAATTGGTATCGGCGCCGGAATCATTATAGCGGGATTAATCTCTCAAGCCGGATGGTGGATAATCGGAATATTTCCGTTAATCACCGGAATATTTAATACTTGTCCCGGCGGAACGTGTGC
>CAMTXU010000009.1:0-23528 GCA_947085815.1 uncultured Ignavibacteriota bacterium
CGTTCCCGCTGCACCATTGTGAAAGTGTGATCCTGTGATCGGTCCACTTAATCCATTCACTGTAACATTATATGTCAACTGAGTACCATTGGCACTTAAGACAAACGTCCCTGTTCCGGACGCCGTCGTTGTCACCGCTGGAACTTCCTGACTTCCATCCAGTTTTGCAGTGAACATAACAGAGGTTTGAGAAAATGAATAATTACTCGCCAGAATGAGAGTAATTAGTGCATAAAGGTATCTTTTCATGAAATCTCCTTTTGTAAAAACAAATTTTTAAAAATACGATCGAGTAAAGTTGCCTTTTTAGAGCCCTTAACTTAAAATCAAGAACAGATAAGCATATTATTAAGTTCAATTAACCACCTATCAAATCATGAGGAAGTGATTTAAATATTCTGTGTTTTATTGAAACTTCTTCAATGTGGAGGATATTTGAATAAAACCGGGAGAATTATGAATTTCACATTCACCGAAAAACAGTTAATGATAAAACAGACTGCAAAGGAATTTGCAGAATCTGAGATTGCCCCTTCTGCCGTCGAGCGTGATATAAACGTAGAATTTCAGCATGAATAAGTCACCTTACGCCGTCTTTGTTAATACAAGCGTTCTGATCAACCGTCAGCAAACTAATTGTACTCATAATCTTGATATTTTTCAGGGTCAACGGCAGGTTAGAATTAAAAGCAATCCGCCGAAGGTGGACAAGGCTGTTCATATTTTTTATGTAACATGAGTTATACTACATTCACCTCATCAATTCTGCAGACGGTTCGGAACTCGCAGAAACGGCAGACTTTACCTTCTCTATCATCCAGCTTGGAAAGATGAAATTTTCCATCCGAAATAGCTGCTATAAAATTCTTCACATGTTCAATTGATTTTAGCACAAGCTGTTCGACGGATTGAATCTCATGATCCTTTCCCCCTTTTGATTTTACAACTTTTTTCCCGAAATCATCAATCGCATATTTCAATGAGTAGATAAACATTTCATTAGGTGAATATTTCTGTTGTAACTTTTTCGCTAACAATTCACTCGCGGCATAAAGATACACAGGAAGCTGAAGCGAGATTCCGTTTGCGAGATCATCGAAAGATGGTTTTGCGCCGCTTAGTTTATAATCCACAATATTAAACGACTTTAGTTTTTCATTCACTTCGATACGGTCAATCATTCCGCGTAGTTTAATTCCGTCAATTTGAATCGGCTCGGCATCGCTTAGAATTTTATCCGCATCGTCAGTACGCAATCTTCCAAAGCTCACTTCAAAATATTTTGGAAGAAATTCTTTATCGCCGTCTCTTTCGGATTCTAAAAAGCGGTAAAGCACAGATTCCATTCTGTTCCCATCAATACCAAGAATTTTTTCCCTCTCGTAAAATGTTAACGGAGATTTGAAAGCGGTCGTCTCCAATTGTCTTTCTGATATTTGAAAAATCAATTTTTCGGCTGTCTTAAAATCTTTCTCCGAACACCCGACAAGTGATAATCCTTTCTCCCGCAGTGAAGTGTAGAACTCATAAAAGATTGTATGAAGTATTCTGCCCATTTCGATTGCTTCGATATCTTCGGTCGGTTCATCAATCGTCTTAACTTTTAACACACGCTCCATAAAAAATTTGAACGGGCACTTTGCATAAGTTTCCAATTGAGAAATTGAATATTGTTTGGTTGAAAATGCTTTTAATTGTTCTGTTAATTCCGCTAATATTTTTTCGGTTGATTCATTTGTGAGAAGATCTCCGGTAAAGTGTGAAGAGGCGAATGGATCTTTCTTTCTTACATTCTCAACTTGGAGCGATTTTGATATTCCTTCCAAATTAATCTCAAGATCGCCTTGAATCGATTTCGCAGATTCAAATCCATTTTTTCCAATAAATATTAGCAGGTCTTCATTTGAAAAGAGGGCGTCATCATAATCGCTCTCGTTCTTTGAGGAGATCAAGAAAAGTTCCTCAAATTCTTTCAAGAAAGTTGATATGACATTCTCTCGTCCCTCTTCGGTGGATGGAAAGGTCAGATACAATTTTTTAGTCCATCCGCAAAGTGATTGATAAAATCGGAACCGCTCTTCCGTCTGGTGTGTTTGTAATTGTTTCTTAAAAGAACCCGAGCTAAATATTTCCGGTTTGTATCTGGTTGGAAAGTCTCCGTCGCATAAACCTCCAATGAATAAGTAATCAAATTTTAATCCGCGAATTTCGTCAAGCGTAGTTACCTGCACGCCGTAGTTCGATTTTTCTTTTACATTAAATCGCGCCCAGTTGCAAGCAGTTCGTATCTGATCCATGAAGAATCTCATTTCAAATATTCGATCGCTTCCATATTCTTTTTTCAGCATGCTAAAAATTTCTGAAGTCGTATCAATAAAACTGGTGAAAGCGCGAATGTTCACTTCCCCATCAATTTCCGCTTCCAGAAGCTTTGATGGAAGTTTGGAATTTATAATGAAATCATTCAGTCGATTTTGAAATTCTTCGATTGTGAGTTTGGATTCGAACGGCTTTAACAATGTTGAAATAAATTTTATATCATCAAGAGCTTTTGAATATGCAGAACGCTTATCAATTTTTCCATCATCTTCATAGCCGAAATAGCTCATGTTTTCCGTGAGATCGCTTAAAGTGTTGATCCAATTTTCTTTTCCGGCTACAATTTTTAACTCGGATGATATACGGTACAGATTTGAATAGTCAATTCCGGCAGTATCAATAAATTTGCCGCTCAAAGCGCGAAAAATATTTTTATAATAAAAATCATTCTCTTCGATCTCTAAAAAATTAACAAGCGCTGTAACCGGATTCGAATTATCAAGCGGAGTTCTATCCGTTAGATTAACCGGCAGCCCATTTTTATCGAACACACTCTTAACTATTGAGGAATAGTCTTGAATAAGATTAAAACCGACACAAATTTTATGCGGCTCAACATTCTTTTCTAAGATCAGTTTTTTAATCTCTCTTGAGATAAGTTCAATCTCATTTTCGCGGTTGTGCGCGGAAATTCTTGTAATCCGTTTGCTCTCATCTATTTTAGTAGAGTTGCTCTTAGCTCTAAAAAGTTTATCGCTTAGAATAGTATTAAACTTTTCCGCCTTACCATTATTAGTTTCGTCAATCTTAACAAAACCGCGAGCAGTAAGATAGTCATAGCATCTATCAAGGTGAGAGAAGATCAATTTGTTCTTAGAAGAGTAATCGAAGCGTATAAAGAGTTTACTGTTTCCAACGGAAGAAAGATTATTCAGAATTTCTATCTCCGGATTTGAAAATTCGCTGAAGCCATCGAACAAAATTATATTAACATCGGCGTAAACCTTTCGGAAACCGGCAACAAACTCTTTTACAGAGTACATGTTCAACTGGTAATATATATCGCCAATTTCGTATGCATTTAGAGCAAAACATTTTTCACGAAATTTTTCATATATATCTGCAATGTCTAATGCTTTTAACTTTTCCGACGCATCCAACTTCTCCGCTTCTTTGCGCAGTGTCTCCGGATTAATGCCATGACGTTTGTATTCAGAGATAACGTTTTTAATTCTATCAAGTGTACCGAATGGAATCTCTTCCTTGTAAAGAGAGAGATAGCGCACATCTATCTCTTCAGCGCTCTGCTTAACGAAAACCGTAGCGGCGGCTTCACTAAGTGTTCTGAATGGTTTTAGCTGCTGCAATATCTTTGTAGAAATCGTTCCTAAAGTTTCTATATTTAAGCCGGAAGCAGCGCGGAGCGAAATTTTAGAGATTGTCTCTTTCTTAAGATTGCGTGCTCTTCTATTTGTAGGAACTACAAGAAGAAGTTCACCGATTTTATTCGATTCAATTTTTCGTTCAACAAGCGAGTTTACATCTATTCTGGCAATATTTTCTTTAGTGAGAATCATTTATCTAGAAGTAGAGTCTTATATGATGACCGAATTTGATTAGAAAGATCCAGTTCTAACAACTCGACAGTTTCATTAAATCTTTTTTGCGCGTCATGCCTATTGCCTGTGAGAAGTGTTTCCAGTTCTAAAAATTTTCCTAATCTCTTAATCTCATCAAGATGAATACGCGTGTTATTGTGTAAATACAATTTTCTCTTCTTTTCAACTACCGTTGCCACTTCAAGAATATCACACAAATATTTCTCGGGATTTCTCCCTTCTAATTTTAGCAGCTCATAGTTACTCCACCGTTTTCCCTTTTCATCTCTCAGATATTTTATTAATGTGTAAGTACCCCCTTCGACCCGAAGTTTTAGCAATCCTTTTTTCACTTTATAGTAAATATCTTTTTGAATAAGCAAGCCTTCGAATTCAGCATTCATTTTATTAAGCAATTTTAGCAGCTTTGCGTGCGAATCAACTTTAATTTTTAATTCCAGATTAAGCGGCATATGAAACCTTTTTTGAGTTACAGTTGTTAATATCAGAGAAAAATAATTCCTAAAATAAGAACTATTTTTAACGGTTGATTTTTATAAAAGAATCCATATCTTTAGTTAGAAGCATAGCAAAAGGAAACGTAAGATGAAAGTATTTTTGTTTTTTCTATTATTGATACCATTCGAACTAACGAGCGCTCAAAAAATCGGCGAACTTGCGCCTGAAAAACCTCCGGAAGTATTTCCTAGTAACAGCTGGGGTGTTGATATAATGTTTGGCGAAGGCGGTTTTGGCTTAGGCACTTTTTACAGAAGATCTCTTTCAAAAGAGATAACCGGCTTTATAGATTTTTCAATTTCTGAAACTAAAGATGATAGGGAAATGACGTATATTGATTATTTTGGTAATCAATTCACTCCAGGCAAAGTTAACCGTGCATTTCTCTTTCCAGTAAACTTAGGTATTCAGTATAGGCTTTTTACTGAATCGCTTACAGAGAACCTTCGCCCATACATTACGGTTGGTGCGGGACCGGCTATTCTTCTTTCAACGCCATATGAGCCGGATTTTTTTAAATCGTTTAACGAGGCAAAGGGGCATTTTGCGGTTGGAGGCTATATTGGATTTGGCGCTAACATAGGTAGTAGTAAATCCAACTTGATTGGTCTGAATGTCCGCTACTATTACACTCAATTACTGGGCGACAAAGTCGAATTGATGACTAATAATTTCAAGAATAGTTTTGGACAATTTTCCTTAATGCTGACAATAGGAAAAATGTATTGAAATCAGTATCCGGTTTATTCAACGGTTTCAGCAGCGAGCTTTTCAAATTTTTAGATGATCTGAGGAAGAATAATTCCGTTGATTGGTTTCACAAGAACAAAGAGCGGTATCAAAAATTTTTAGTTGAACCCTCAAAAGCATTTGTAACTGAACTTGCACCCTTTTTTAACCGCCTCAATCCGGCAATCCGCACAGAACCAAAATTTAACCAAACCTTGATGCGGATGAATAAGGATATGCGTTTTGCCAAAGGCGAACCATACAGAAATTATTTTTTGATTCACTTCGGCAGATTTAAGCTGGACACCGAATTTTTTCTCTACTTCGAAGCTAATGAAGCACAGATGGGTTTGTTTATCAATCAAACCAAGGGGGATAATTTATACTTCCGCCAAAACCTATCTAAGCATCGGAATGAAATCCAAAATATATTTGAGAAGTATAAACTCAACAATAAATTTTCATTCCATTATTTTAAGAAGATGGAGACAATAAAAGCCGTCTCTAAATTTGACGCGGAGAAGCACTTCGAATTATTTGAAAAACATGATATGATTCTTCTGCAGAGAGCGAAAACACCCTCTTCAAAAACGCTCAGCTCGGGCAAAGTTGTAATTGACATGATTGAAATGGTTTTATCACTCTACCCGCTGTATTGCTTTTCTATTTCACCTCAACCGTTAAAAGAACTTCGATTCTTTGAGGAGAACTTTTAACCGAGAAAACGATTTGACATAAATTTATTTTTCCTTTGTAACAGCGGCAAGCCTTCAATTGGAGGTAATATTACAACCACTCCTTGACAGCATTTTTTTATTTGACACCCATTTGACAAGTAGCTACTTTACCTTCAAATTATAGCGGATCATTTTCATGCGTAGATATTTTATTCTTTTGCTTTTTCTTTTTGGATGCGCAAGTTCGGAGTCCTTCCAGATCACTCCCGTTCAACCTGTTAATGAACTTATAAAAGAAGCATTGCAGAATACTCCTCCGATTGAGAAGGGACCATTTAAAGAAACAGATCTAATAGAAGTAATCAAACTGGATTCCACAATTCACACGGATATACGTTACGCAACAGAAAATAATTTTCTTAGTACAGCGTTATACAGTCAAGCAAAGGCATTTTTACAACGCCCCGCCGCCGAAGCTGTTGTTCGTGTTAATCATAAATTAAAAACATTGGGCTACGGACTTCTCATTCACGATGCTTACCGCCCCTGGTACATTACAAAAGTTTTCTGGGATGCTACTCCGGTAGAACTTCGCGATTTCGTAGCCGATCCATCCAAAGGATCAAGACACAACCGTGGCAGTGCTGTTGATCTTACACTCTACAATCTTAAAACCGGAAAACCTGTTAAAATGCCGAGCCAGTACGATGAAATGTCTGAGCGCTCTTATCCAAATTATACCGGCGGAACCGTGGAAGAAATGAAGCTGCGTGATCTTTTACGCTCCGCAATGGAAGAGCAAGGATTCACTGTTTTTAAATATGAATGGTGGCATTTCGATTATAAAGATTGGGAAACTTATTCGATTCAGAATGTACGGTTTGAAGATATTCCTCCGCAGAAATGAACTGACCACCAATAAAGACCTCTCACATTGTGAGGTTGTCTCAAAAGATCGTTTATTATTTTGAGCGAAGCGAAGAATCTTAATTTTTGTTATGAAATCAATAGATTCTTTAGAGTGAACTCATAGTTTTATAATAAAAAAAGGATGAAAATCTGAAACCAGTTATAGATAAGGGACCCCCTATAGTAAATGTCTCCGGCATAGAAATTTGTTCTCTGGTCAAAAATATTTCATGGTATATTCTTTTTCGTAAAGAATTACTACTTGACAGTATAATCATCTATAGAATTAATTATAGGTTTGCTTCTTTTGATCTCTTAAAGCGATATTTGTACAAAAATGGAAATTAAATATGAAGTTCATAATCACTATTACACAGGATGAGGACGGAATCTATATTGCGGAATGTCCCTCAATTCCAGGTTGTTTTAGTCAGGGCAAAACAGAAGAAGAAGCTCAACATAATATTCAAGATGCAATAAAAGAATCTCTTGAAGTTCGTTCAGAAAAAGGGATGCCGTTAACCATATCCATTCGTCAAGTGGAGGTATTGGTCTAATGCCGCCAGTTCCTCTTCTCCGTCCAAAAGATGTAATTAAAGTTTTTGAAAAATTTGGGTGGCAGATTGCCCGGCAAAAAGAAAGTTATATAATGATATTGCAGAATCATTTCTTCCATTTAATCGTGCAGCCAATTGTGAATGTCTCTGGAACAGAGATTTGTTTTCCACTCAAGAGTTCATCAATAGCATTGCGTAAGTATTTACTCTTCACACTTTGCGGTTCCTGCCAGTTATCGTCAATCTTTCCGTGAAAAACCAATTCCCTATTCGCATCAAAGAGAAAGATTTCCGGTGTGTGCGTTGCACCGTAAGCTTTTGCAATTAACTGTGTCCCGTCATGCAAATACGGAAAGTTGAATTTCTTTAATTGGGCACGTTCTTTCATATTTGCGAATGAGTCTTCCGGATAATTTGTATCTTCATTTGAACTGATAGCGACTATCTGTACTTTATCCGCAAAATCGTTTTGTATTTCGATGATTCTATCTTCGTACGCCTGAACGTAAGGGCAGTGATTGCAGCTAAATATTACTACGAGCCCTTCCTTATCTGAGAATGATTCCAGAGAATAGGTATTGCCGTCTGTAGCGGGTAAAAAAAATTTTGGAGCAGGTGAACCAATTTTTAAGATATCTGTTGCCATATTTCCTCCGTTAATTAATCTGTTATCGAAGGCAGATTACCATGATTTTTTTAAGATCATAAATATCTCCATATGAGTCCTTCGGACATAAAAAATCTGCGTTCTATTATTATTTTTCAGAAGTTTGTTCTACTTATTTTCCAAACCCAGGTCAACTGAGTTGAATAAAATTCATTCCAATAATAGACGAACTTAAAATACGGAGTACAATTTGGAATTCAATCAATTATTTATGGACTACCAAAATTTCCACGAGAATATTTTGACATGCAACAGGATAACTCATAAAGATATTACAGCTCTAATTGAACGAATTAGACAAGACAAAATATTTCATGTAGCAGAACTTGGAAAATCTATTGAAGACCGTCCTATATATTCAATCTCGTTTGGAACTGGAAAGACAACCGTTATGGCTTGGACACAAATGCATGGAGATGAGCCCACAGCCACTGCGGCAATGTTTGATTTGATAAACTTCTTTTCCTCGGACGATTCCTACAATAAACTGAGAACTGAATTATTAAGTAATATCACATTTCATTTTATACCGTTAATGAATCCGGACGGTGCGGAATTAAGTCAGCGTGAGAATGCGATTAATGTAGACATCAACCGGGACGCGCTGCGTTTGGAATCTTACGAATCAAAAATCCTGTGGGATTATGCCGGCAAGATAAATCCGGATTACGGTTTTAATCTTCACGATCAAAACAGTTATTACACAGCGGGAAGAAGAAATAATCATTCAACAATATCTCTGCTTGCCCCTCCAACCGATCATGTTAAAAGTATTAACTATACACGCGAAAAGAGTATGCAGGTTATAATCAAAATTTATGAGACTCTTAGTAATTTCATTCCCGGACAGGTAGCCCGTTACAATGACGATTTTGAACCGAGAGCATTCGGCGACAATTTTACAAAAAACGGAATCAGTTCCATTCTGATTGAGTCCGGTTATCAGAAGGGAGATCCCGATAAGGAGTTCGTGCGCAAATTGAATTTTATTGCGTTACTTTCTGCTTTCAAAACGATTGCTGATAAAAATTTTGAAAAGGAGAATTACACAAAATATTTTTCTATTCCGGAAAATGAACAACTCATGTTTGATCTTCTTTTGAGAAATATCACTCTAACTCATCGTGAGAAAAAATTCAAAATTGACATTGGCATCAATAGGAAAAGATGCTGGGATTCCAAATCTCAAAAGTTTTTCTACAAAGGAACTATTGCGGAACTAGGAGATCTTTCTATCTATAACGGTATAGAAGAATATAACATGAGCGGTTATATCGTCTCATCGACTCAAAAACTGGCGGTGGATGAGCCTGCAGATTTAATATTAACCGGAAATTTTCAGTTAAAGGTTGAGAATGGATTCTTTTTAGATTCCGAAGGCATAAAATCGGTATTAAATGGACTGTCAATTGGTTAATTTTATAGAGAAGAATTTACTTTTAATGAAAGTTAATGATGCGCGCTATCAAGAAAACATTGACCGATAAAGAACTGCAAAAGCGTTACGCTGAGTTTGAAAAGGAAGCCGTGCCGCACATGGACTCGGTTTACAATTTCGCGCTGCGCTTGACGGGCAATGAAGACGATGCGGACGATCTTGTTCAAGAAACTTACATGAAGGCATTCCGGTTCTTCGATAAATTTGAAAGCGGTACTAATTGCAAAGCCTGGCTCTTTAGAATATTAAAAAATTCTTTCATTAATGATTACCGGAAGCAAACTAAAGAACCGAACAAAGTTGATTACGAGGATGTGCAAAATTTTTACGAGAATATTAAATCGGACGAAGTCGATTCCCGGCATTACGAGCTTGACGCGTTTAGCAATCTTCTTGACGACGACGTATCTAAAGCCATAGCGAAATTGCCGGAAGATTTCAGAACAGTAATAATCCTAAACGACATAGAGGGATTTACCTACGAGGAGATAGCCGATTTTGTTGATATTCCCGTTGGAACCGTCAGATCGAGACTGCACAGAGCCAGAAAGATGCTTTATGTTCAATTGTTTGATTATGCCAAAGGGAGAGGATTTATCAAAACAGATGGTTTGAAAAAATAATTTTTATCATGATTTTTTCGGCACAACTTAATTTAATATATAATACTTACTGACTTTCTATAAATCATTCAGGTACTATGTTCAAATTAAAAAACATTATCGTCCCTACAGATTTCAGCAAAGTGTCCTTTTCCGCTTTTGAGTATGCGAGAGATCTTGCAGAAATGATGGATGCCACAATTCATCTGCTTCATGTTTTGGAAAAAGAGCCCCTCTTTTTAGCTAATCGTGAAAGCGAGATAACGAGTGCAGAGTTGATTAAATCATTTGAAGAAAAAAAACGGCAGCAGTTGAAGGAACTTGTAGATGAAATCAAGGAGGATTCGACAGTCAAAATTGTTGAAATAATGAGGCACGGGGTTGATTACGAGGAGATTATCAATTACGCTCAAGAAGTAAACGGGGATATGATTGTGATTGCGACACATGGGAGAACAGGTGTTTTCCACAAAATATTAGGGAGTGTGGCGGAAAAGGTCATTCGCTACTCAAAATGCCCGGTATTGGTAATTTCGCCTCAGGAAGAGGAATTGTAACCTAATTTGATTCTTAAAACTGAATTCTCTAAGTTTACGCCGCAAAAATTTTATAACAACAAGGCAGGTGAATTAAGTTGGTAGGAATTACAGTAGCAGAGAACGAAAATATTGATAAAGCGCTAAAACGTTTTAAGAAGAAATATGAGCGTTCGGGTGTTCTAAAAGAATTCAAAAAGAGAACATTCTTCGTTAAACCATCTGTAGAAAAAAGATTGGAAGGCATTAAAGCCAAACGAAGAGCTTCGCGTGAGCAATCACTTCGAGACAGAAGAGGTTAAATTCAAATAATAGAGGCTTTCTTAAAAGTATTATTCAATTAAATAATCAGCGAAAATCAGTTTTATCTGCGTCATCCGCGGGCTATTCTATTATAAAACATTACTTTTGAGACAGCCTCTTTTATTAATTATTTTTTCTTGTGGTTATTAAAATAATGTTTTTTAAAGTGATTTGTAATCTTCTCGAACGCTTCATCAACCGTACTGCAGAAATCAAAAATCTTTAGATCATCTTTACTAATCATTCCATGTTCAATCAAAGCATCAAAATTCATAATCTCACGCCAGTAACTTTCGCCGTAAACAATAACTTTCAACGGCTTAGAAAGTTTACCCGTCTGAATTAGAGTAATAACTTCCATCATTTCATCAAGAGTACCGAATCCACCCGGAAATACAACTAGAGCTTTAGCAAGAAAAGCGAACCAATATTTTCTCATGAAGAAGTAATGAAACTCGAAAGCCAATTCCGGATCAACATACCTATTCACAAACTGTTCAAATGGAATGCTGATATTCAAACCAATGGAATGTCCTTTTGCTTGATGTGCACCCTTATTTGCAGCTTCCATAATTCCGGGACCGCCGCCGCTACAAACGATAAATCTTTTTTCATCTAGTGGCAGCGACATTGACCACAAAGTTAATTTCTTTGATAGTTCTACGGCGTCTTCATAATACCGGGACATATCCAGCATTTTTTGTGCATGATCGATTTTCTTTTTTGAAGAAGGGGACTTATCTTTTTTTGCGTCACTCAAAAATTTAAGTGCATCTTTTCTTGAAGGAATCCGTGCGGAACCGAAGAACACAACCGTGTCACGTATCTTATTTTTTTCAAATCTCGATTGCGGTTCATACAATTCCGAAAGTATTCTTACAGTTCGAGCGTCGGCTGAATTTAAAAAATCCAAATTGTTGTACGCCTTAACGGGCGGTTTGTGTTCTTTTTTCATATTTCACCGTTTAATAAAATTAGGGAAGGATCTTAGAGAACTATCCATATTGTTCATAGAGGGGAAAAGAGGTTGTCTCAAAAGTAATAATTCAATTAAATAATCAGCGAAAATCAGTTTTATCCGCGTCATTCGTGGGCTATTCTATTATAAAACATTACTTTTGAGACAACCTCATATTTTCCTGATAATTATTTTTGTGCAGGCGGTGTGGCAG
Organism: uncultured Ignavibacteriota bacterium; assembly: GCA_947085815.1. Lineage (GTDB taxonomy): Bacteria > Bacteroidota > Ignavibacteria > Ignavibacteriales > Melioribacteraceae > Fen-1258. The sequence continues at coordinate 12,027 of CAMTXU010000009.1, forward strand.
AACGCTGCTGTGGTAATGCAGGTGCAGTTGGAACTCCCTGCTGTTTGCTGCCTTGAATAATGCTCTCTCTTTGAGCACTCGTAGTTTGACCGGGTAAAAAGAAAAGATTAATTACGACTGCAAGAATTAATAATGCACCGCCGAACCACCATGTTATTTTGCTCAGAAAATCTGCAGTTCTTCTTGTTCCGAACACAGTTCCGAACTGCCCTGAACCGCCGAATGAGCCGGCTAATCCGCCTCCTTTGCTCGACTGAAGCAGGACAACAATTATTAATAAAATTCCTGTAAATACAGATATAGAAATTAAAAGTGCGTACATATATTACTCCAAATTAGATGTAGCGAGGGAGGGATTCGAACCCCCGACACATGGATTATGATTCCATTGCTCTAACCTGCTGAGCTACCTCGCCAAAAATATCCAATCATCAGCCGAAACTCTCTTTTGAGCGTAGGCAGAAAAACGGGTTGTAAATATAAAGGATCAACTTCCAAACTTCAAGCGTTGTGATTTATTGATTTCAGCAAATTATTTCAGTTTAGCCCTAATGTTTTTCTTGTATTCTTCCTTAAAGATACATTCTGAATATTCTTACTAATAATTCCTTCTAACTAGTATGAGTTAAATCTTTTCCGCAACAGATAAACAAAAACGGGTGCGCCAATAATTGCGGTAACGGCACCAACCGGTAATTCAGATGGAGAGATCAAAGTTCTTGCGAGTGAATCGCATAAAATTAAATATGATGCACCAAAGAAAAATGACGCGGGTAAAACTATTCTATTGTCAACCCCAAATATCATCCGGCAAACATGTGGAACAAGTAATCCTACAAATCCAATAATTCCACTAACCGAAACGAGAGTGCCAATCATAATACTTGATAACAGATAAGTATAATTTCTGAACAAGGAGGTATTGACGCCCAGCTGCTTTGCCGAATCTGCGCCGAGACTGAGCAGATTGTATTTATTAGAATTAACCATAAGCAGAAACGAAACAACGAATGTTACCGGAAGAACAAACTTCAAATTGTCTTTATCCGCAATCGATAAATTACCCATCAGCCAGAAGACAGCGGTTCTAAGAGAATCGTTCAATAGCGTCATCATTAACAGAATAGCTGCAGAGAAAAACGCTCCAACCATCACCCCCGTTAATAATAAAACATTCGGTTCAAGCTCGCCAAATCTTTTACCCAGAACAAACACCAGCAGCATTACTAACAATGCCCCTGCGAAAGAGAACAATTGCGTTCCAAGAAAAGAGGCTCCAATTAAAAAAGAAAGTACCGCGCCAAATGTTCCTCCGCTTGAAATACCAAGTATATAGGGCTCGGCAAGAGGATTCAATAAGATAGCCTGAAAAACCGCACCGGCAATTGAAAGCCCTCCTCCCACGGCAATTGCGTATAAAACGCGGGGGAGGCGGATATCAAAAATAATTTGAGTGAAAATTTGATCGGGGTTGTACGAAAATAATGAAGCGATTAAATCGTTGAATCCAATTCTCACCGGACCGGCACTCAACCCGATGACGACCGCTATACACATAATCAAAAAGAATATGAAGAGCCGGGTAAGATACCCAGCAATGCTCAACCGTTTAACTGCTGCCATAATTCATCTAATAATTCAGGAATGCCGTATTTAGTTGCTGATGAAAAGAGCAGGATTGGTCCATCATAGCCTCGGATTTTTCTTTTCTTAATTTTCTTTAGTTCTGCCGGTTCAATTAAATCTGTTTTTGTGAAAGCAACAATTTTTTTCTTCTTGCTCAGCACTTTTGAATATTGATTCAATTCCGCAATGAGTGTTTTGTAATCTTTAGCGTAATCTTCGGTGGAAATATCAATCATGAGCAATAATATTTTAGTACGTTCAATGTGACGCAGAAATTTTAGACCCAATCCTTTACCGAGATGGGCGCCCTCAATGATCCCCGGAATATCCGCAACAGTAATACTTTTAAAATTTTTATAGCGGACAATTCCAAGATTCGGCTCGAGCGTGGTGAAAGGATAATCGGCAATTTTAGGTTTAGCGTCGGAGATTACTGAAATCAAGGTTGATTTACCGGCATTAGGAAATCCAACCAATCCTACATCGGCTATTAATTTTAATTCAAGTGTAATAAATTTTTCCGGACCGGGTTTTCCGTCCTCAGCAAAGCGAGGTGTTTGATGAGTTGGTGTTGCAAAGTTACTGTTTCCCTTTCCTCCCCTACCGCCTTTAACTGCAATGAATTCTTTATCCGGCAAATCGAGATCGTAAATAATTTCATCTGTTTTTTCATCTTTAATAATTGTTCCAACCGGAACTTTTATAACAATATCTTTTCCTCCTCTTCCATCTTTAAGAGATGATCCGCCAGGATCTCCATCTTCGGCAAGATATTTTCGTTTGTATTGAAAATCTAAAAGTGTTGTAAGATTAGTGTCAGTCCGAAAAATTACGCTTCCGCCGTTTCCGCCGTTTCCGCCTGCCGGTCCCCCTTTTGGAACATATTTCTCGCGGCGGAAAGCTACGGCGCCGTTACCGCCGTCTCCGGCTTTAATATAAATTTTTGCAAAGTCTATAAACATGATTTTACTTATCGCTAAAGTATTCTGAAATAATTGATCTGAATGCTTGCGCTTCTTTTGAAGAACGATTAATACGCCGGGCATTAAGAGTGTTGTTAATTACAAGATGAGCATCGTCCTCGTTTCTACATGTGGCAATTTCATCAAGTGTGCCGGCAAAATCCTCAATGTCATAATCAAAAATAACTTCTATAATTTTCGTCATATCTTTATGCTCAAGAATTTCGGCAAGATCCATTTTAGGCTGTTCATCAAACGCTTGAGCCTTATTTTGATCCGGTGCTGAATCATCGAATTTTGGGTTGTCAAAGATAACTCTTTCGGATTCATCTTCTTCAATTAATTCCTCAGCCGTATAATTTTCATCGTAATCTTCAATTTGTTCTTCTAATTCATTCATCAAGGATTGTTCTGCAGAAATAATAGAGTCTGTGGAGTTCCCATTGCTCCCCTCTTCCTTAAGATTTTTCTTATCGCGGAGGGATTGAAGAAAGCTTTCATCTTCCTCATCATCTATTACTAATCCTTTTTCGGCTAATTCCAGTTCATCCTTAAAATGTATCTGCTCATTCGGCTCGCTTTCAGATTCATTTTCTTCGAAACTTTCGCCTATCTCTTCTTCACTTTCAATGTCTTCCAAATCATTGCTCTCTTCGTCATCTATATTGATTTCCGCAGGCTGTTCACTCATTTCCTCCGGCAATTCAATAAGAGGCTCAATACGGCTGTCCTCATTTATTTTGATGCGGTATTTTACCGGTGGAGTTATTGTTATCTCTTCACCGGATATTTCATTAATCTCATCTTCTGAAATTTTTTCTTCATCTTCTTGTTCATGATCTATTTTGTTCTCATTTTTTTCTTCTAATTCTTGTTCAACTTCCGTTATTCCTTCCGGTTCACCTTCAAGGGTCTCACTGCCATTTTCTTGGAGTTCGGCAATCTCTTCAGCTTCTTCATCAGATCTGGAATCAAGCTCTTCGGTTAACTCTTTTTCCTCTTCATCTTCTTTCGTTTCAAATTTTTGCGGAACCTCAGGCTCAACTATCTGCTCTTCTTTTTCAGTAACAATACTATTGAACACTTTGTGATAATCAATCAGATTAAACTTAACTCCTTCTTCATTAACAAATATTTCATCAACCTTTTGAAGATGTTTGAACAGTTCTTTCTCTTCAAGGAACATTTCAACAGCAGAGAGTGGAATTTTTGTTTTTTGAATTTCTCCTATGTTAAAAAACTCCGCCATAGATTTAAGCGCGCTGGTTAGAATCGCCGGCAGATAAGTTTCTACTCCTAATCTATCTGCTTTGTTCAGCAATTCTTCAAACTCCTGCGAGTTCATAGAAAGAATTTTTTTAGAATTTATGTAGGAGACAAGAATTTTATTAACGTATTTGTAGTAATAGACGTAATTGAGTATCTGCTTTATATCGTTGGTGGATTTATGATTATCCTCATCAAAAACAAATTTGGTTAAAGTCCATTTAGGTCTTACGAGATAATTAATTGTAAATGATGAAGCGTGCAGAATCAGTTTAGCTATATACTCTTGTGCAAACCTTTTTGATTTCTTGGCTTCTTCCGAGATTTGATTGAAATGAAATGATATTTTTTCGCCTGAGTAATCGAATAGTGAATTTTTAAGAAGCTTCTGCCGGTCTTCATAAATCAAATAATCAATCTCCGCAGAGATGTATTGCAATATTGCCGGATGAATATCCGAAGCCAGCAATTGTTCAAACGTGAAGTAAGGACCAAGACGGTTTAGCTTATTCAGATTGAAATCGTAAATGAATTTTATTTCTCTTTCGAACATAAATCCTTACTCTTGGCGTCTTGGCGTTACCTTAGCGTGCTTTGCGTGAAAAAGAATTTCACGCAGAAACCGCTGGCGAAGCCATCCCTTCGGGAAAAGCAATCGCAGAGTTCGCAAAGTAAATTATTGTTTCTATTTCCATTATACCAAAAAGCCACAAAATAATCCCGATTAATGCGATTTGTAAAATTCTTTTTATTTCTCAAATGGATTAACTATAGTGAGTGTACTCTCGACTATAGAACCATGCTGCATATCTTCTGAAAATAAAATATTGCATTTATTTTCTATTACGGAAGATATTATCAAGGAATCCCAGAAAGAATATTTGTATTTGTTTTTAATTTCAATAGCGGAAAGAGTTGTTTCTAAACTAAGCGAAGCGATTATAAATATATCATTCAATAAATTTATTATTTTTTTCTGCTTGTTTAATGGAATTGGAAACGAAATTTTCTTTGAAATTATATTGATGAATTCATTTATTACTTGAACACTTAAAAAGAATTTCGATGATGAAAGGCGTTCAGAAATAATTTTCTTTGCCTGGGTTTGTTTTGGTCGTTCGGATTTATCAAATAAGTAAACGAGAATGTTTGTGTCTATGAATATTTTATCTATCATACAATTCTTCTCGCGAAGAATATAGTTTTTTCCCCATTAGCCAGCTAAGCATTTCTATTTTTTGAAGTGCGTATTTTTTTATCCCGGTCTTCTTTTTATTGGTTTTTTTAACAAGAACCTTTTTCCCTTTTGTCTTATCCATCGCTTTCTCTTTAATATTTAGTAGTAAAATAATCATTGCACTACGCAGTTACAAACCAGAAAAAGAATTAAATCCTTTAATTGCGGTCGCTGATTGTTCAGTAATGCCCAAAGTTATATTATATAAAAATCCCGACTTAATTAGCCGGGATTGTAAGGAAATCTACTTCAAGAGGATTTGTGTCATTCTCGACACCCCGATTTCAAACTGTTTTGAGATATTTTGCGGAGTTTATACTGAGCAAAGCGAATGTGCTCAATATGACAATTACAATGCTTTGCGTAAGGTGAGTTACTAATAGAAATATGCCACCTCTTAAGGTACGAATCTGAATCACACTTATGATCTTCATGCCTCTATGTGCTTGTGTATAATTAAACTTTCTTTTATCCTCATGTGTCAAAAAAGCAACACACAAAAAGTGTTAACTATGGAAACGTCTAAATAGTTGGCTTGTATCAATCCGCCGGAAGTTACTCTGTAAATTTTGATGGAGGCAGACTTGCTAGCGGAACGTACTTGTATAGTCTTGAAACCGGGAGCCAGAAAATTGTTAAAAAGATGACACTCGTAAAATGAGGAAAACGATTATGAAACAGTTTTTGATATTTTTATTTGCTCTTCTGTCAATTCAAAATTCATTTGGTCAAAGTACTTCGACGGGATTAATTCCCCTTTGCGATTTGAAAACCGGATATTATAAAAATTATCAGGGTGGACTTTATCCAAATGGAATTAATCAAAGACCGCACTCACATGATTCAATAGGTATCGCTATATCCAAACAAATTCTACCGCTTGATTACCAAGGAAATTCAAATTCTCAGAGCGGCAAATATGTTTTTCTCTCAATCGGAATGTCGAACACTACACAAGAGTTTTCCACATTCAAACCGATGGCAGATGCTGAAATTTCCAAAAATCCGAAATTAGTTATTGTAGACGGCGCACAGGGAGGGCAGACCGCATCTATTATTTCAAATCCTAATGCTGCGTTTTGGACTACGGTTGAGCAAAGACTTCAATTCGCGGGAGTAAGTTCAAAACAAGTTCAAGTATGCTGGGTAAAAGAAGCAAACGCGGGTCCAACACAGGCATTCCCTGTTCACGCAAACACTCTTACAAACGAATTAGTTACAATAGCCGGCATACTGAAACAGAAATATCCAAATTGTAAAATTGCTTATTTCTCAAGCAGAACGTACGGCGGATATGCAACTTCAACTTTAAATCCGGAGCCTTATGCGTATGAATCCGGCTTTTCAGTTAAATGGTTAATTGAAAAACAGATTAACGGTGATCCCAATTTGAGTTGTACCGGTGAGAATGCAAAAGCTCCGTGGCTAGCGTGGGGACCCTATCTATGGGCAGACGGATTAAACCCAAGGAGTGACGGGTTGACATGGACGATTGATGATTTTGTTGAGAGTGATAGAACACATCCATCCATAACAAGCGGGAGGAAAAAAGTTGCCGATTTACTTTTGAATTTTGTAAAGACCGATCAAACTGCACGGAATTGGTTTTTAAAAAGCGAATTAACGAATATCAATTCTAAAGAAAATTTGATACCGGAAAATTTTAAATTATTCCAGAACTATCCCAATCCATTTAATCCAACAACTGTTATCAGTTATCGGTTGCCGGTTACTGGTAATGTAACATTAAAAATATATGATATGCTCGGCAGAGAAGTGGCAACGCTGGTTGATGGAGAGTTAAACCACGGTGAGTATTCAGTTGCCTATCAAGCAGACCATCTTTCCAGTGGAATTTATTTCTATAGATTGAACGCAGGAGAATTCACACAAGTAAAACGAATGATACTCGTTAAATAAAAACCATTTCAGCAAAGGATATTTCTATGGCAACGCATCGTAAAAAACAAATCACCCTTTTCATTGCCGTGCTTATTATTTCAGTCAACGTTTCTGCGCAAACTCTTTCCCCGGACAACTGGACGAACTACACTGGTTGGCATTATGGTGGAAGCTCTTTGCCTGCATGGGGAGGATGGGCAAGAGAATTTGCAAAAGACCAGACAGGATTAAACCTGTTGGATACGACAACAATGCGGTTAGACACTGTTTTACTGAATAATCTTTACAACCGGCTTGCATTGCTTGACACAACAGTTGATGTGATGGAATTAGATGGCGGTCTTGGTTCGGCAAGAGATACCGGCAGAGTCAAGTTTTTTATGAGAATGATTGAAAGCGATAGCGGAAGGTTTTGGAAAGACCTTGTTTACAAACAGTGCTACAGACTTGCTCGGTTACCAAATAGCAAGGACAGGTTATACTATCAATTGGGCAATGAAATCAGCAGCCCCGCGTACAGCGGGACCATTCGATACTGGCGGGGACAACCGTACATAAACGGATTTAATTACGACCAATTTATCATTCCATACTTCGTTGAATATTTTATTGCTCCAACTATTGAAGCCATTGATTCAGCAAGCCTGGCATATTTCGGGCAAAGAGGAATGATAAACATTGCTATGGGTTCAATAACTAACGCACATAATCCTAACGCTAAAGTATTTCTCGATTCAGTATTGAATTACACCATCACCGGAACTTACGCGCCATCGCTGGCAGGTAAAAAAGTGTACGAACTGATTCACATTATCACCATTCATTACATGATGGGCACAGCAACAACTCACCAGTGGCTAACTACGATCAATTCGTTTGCAAGTTGGTTTGGAAGAGGAAGGGTCCGCGGTGTCTGGTCAACAGAAGAAGTTGGAATAAAAGCTGCTACTCTGGGTGCAGGGGCTTCGGCTGGTGCAACAACCACATGCCGCTATTTGAAATGGAGTATTGATAATAATTACGCTGCACGAACTGCAAGAACGAATTACTTTGGCTGGAATACAGGACCTCCAAATACGAAAGTCAATGATCTTAATTCAGAACTATTTAGTTTTTTAGGAAAAGCAAAACTTCAATATGTTGATTCATTTCAAACTTCTTACGCTAATCCATCCAATCTCGAATGGTATGGATTTTTGAACAACACGTTGAACAAGGGAATACTTGTTACACTTCTGGCAAAAACAAATCCGGCAACTCCACAACAGAATATTTCGCAAATTAAATTTGCAAGAGTCGGATGGGGAAATATCAGTAGCGTTACTATTACTCGATACGATACACTTGGAAATAGTAACATTCCCGCTTCACTGAGTTTCTCGACGGATTCGGTAACTGTAACTTTCTCGTCTCAAAATTTATACAGGGAATCTGTTTTGCTTCTTAAAATAAACACCCAGCCTTTAATTGTAGGGGTTGATGCTGGTCGAGAGAAAACAGAAGCGCCATTGCGGTTTAAATTGGAACAGAATTACCCCAACCCGTTTAACCCAACAACAAAAATTAGCTATCAAATTCCAGTAGCTAGTCATGTTACCCTAAAAGTGTATAATCTTCTAGGAAGAGAAGTTGCAACGCTAGTAGATGAATACATGAATGCCGGAACTTATAGTATAGAATTTGGAGTGAGGAGTGTAGAGGTTGCAAGCGGATTATACTTTTATCAGATTAAATCCGGTTCTTTTATCCAAACAAAGAAGATGTTGGTGTTGAAATAAGGACGAGCGATGAATAAATTAATAATAATTTTTGTAGTGTTTGGTATTAGCAATTTTGTGAGTGGACAAACTATAAATGTTTTTAAGCCATCGGGCTGCTTTAGCAGTTCGGGAGGAAATCAAATGGATGTAATTAATCATCCTGAATGCAGAGGTGCGTTGGTAGTTACTCATTGGAAAAGCATAGAACCTTCACAAGGTAAATTTGATTTTACAATTATTAAGAACGCTGTTAAAGTGATTAAAACATATGGGAAAAAATGGTCGCTGGCAGTTGCAAGCGGCGGTACGGGCAGTCCGACATGGTTGTTTGATTCTCTTCACGTTCCGTACGTAAACTATTCATTCCGAGGAGTCGCGGGATATAAATTACCATTGTTTTGGGATAGTACCGTTCAACATCGTTTAACAATTCTTGCGGAAGCGCTGGGAAAAGAATTTGCAGACGAGACATCGCTCGCGCTTGTGTATGTAACTCAAATAACAGCTAACGGAAATGAAGGACATTTGAACGGCATCAACATGGATTCTATGCGCTTGGCAGGTTTTACATCTGAAAAGTGGATTGCCTCTGTTAAGTATATTGCAAAAGCATATGCAAACGCTTTTCCCAACAAAGCTCTCGCTGTTGAAGTTCATGAAATAGATAACTCCGCCGAAATTCCAAAAAATATTACAAACGATTTATGGGATGATGCTTCATTGCAGCACCGGGTAGGTGCAGCAATGTGGTGGTTATCGGGAAAAACATCTTATCAGCCCGCACTTATCCAGGTATTAAAAGATTTCCCGGGCGACAAATATGCGCAAGTAATCGGAAGATCGGATGAAACAAGTAGATTTCAAAATAATGATTACAAAACTATTTTTTCGCAAGCCAAGGAAATTGGGTTACGCTACATCGAACCGTGGGAATGGGAATATAAAAATCACACATTCGATAATGAATTGAAAGATTTTAACCACTGGGCAGATGATAGATTTCTTTTAACATCGGTAGAAAAACAAAATTCTTTGCCGGAAAATTTTTTGTTGTATCAAAACTATCCAAATCCTTTTAATCCAGAAACCAATATTCAATATCAACTTTCTTCCTCATGTTATGTATCGTTGAAAGTCTATGATCTTCTGGGAAGAGAGATTGAAATACTCATTGATTCATATCAATCCGCCGGAAAATATTTAGCAAATTTTAACGGTAGTAAATTGTCCAGCGGTACCTATTTTTATACACTCAAAGCCGGTAATTATGCCGAAACTAAAAAAATGATTCTCATCAGATAGAAGGAACTCAAATGAAAGCAAAAGTAATTTTCACAATTGCGGTAATGTTTGTTTTAGCTATGACAGTTAACTCCTACGCTCAAATGGGAGGAAATCCTCAAGACCGCCTGAAAAAAACTCTCGAAGATTATAAAACAAGATTAGAATTAACCGATGACCAATTTGGGAAAATTGATACAATCCTAACCGAACAGATGAATGAGCAGATGAAATTGAGAGAAAGTGCAGGCGATGATAGACAAACGCTGATGAGTACTTTCATGGAGTTGAGAGATAAAACAAACAAAAAAATTGAATCTCTATTAACTGATAAACAAAAAGTTGAGTGGAAAATAATTCAAGAGGAACGTGCTCAGAGAGCACCGGGAATGGGTCGCGGTCAATAATTTTTTAAAGTATAATTCCGGATGTTGGAAATATTATAAAGTTAAAACCAGCATCCGGAATTATTACTCAAATATTATTTTCAGAAATCGATTTTAATCCCCGCATAAAAACTTCTTCCTAACGTTCCGTAATAGAGCACTTCTTCATACTGCTTATCAAATAAATTTTCGACTCGAGCCGTGAGTTCGAGATAATTAAATATTTTATAACCGGCGGCAAGATTAACCAGTGTATAATCGGGAATGGCTACACGCACTGATGGATATATCGAAAAATCTTTGTCGTCACGCTCACCGACGTAACGCAATCGCAGATTGAAGTTTACTTTTTCATTCATCCGGTAATTAGCAACAATGCTTGCTTGATTTTTTGGTCTGCGTAATAACGATTTATCAAAATCAGGGCTTAACCGGTACTCATCTTTTGTTTCAGTGTAAGTGTAACTTGCGTTCAATGATAAGCGGTTATTAAAAATAACAGATGATGAGAGTTCAAAACCGTGCGAAGAAGCTTCGGCTATGTTGATAGTCCGGTAATTTTGATCGAATCCAAACATATTCTCTAATTTCAAATTGAAGTACGTGACGCCAAAATTATATCTTCCATCATAAAAAGTTTGCTCAGCTCCAATGTCCCATCCATTACTTTTTTCAGGTTGAAGATCCGGATTGCCGAACATCGGATCAAAGAGATAAAACAAAGAGGGCGCTTTGAAACCGGAACCGTATGACATTTTTAGTTTTGTTCCGGTTGTGCTGAAAAAATAAGCCTGTGCTATTCTGAAGGTTGTAACTCCTCCAAATTTTTGGTTATTGTCGTAACGAACTCCAACCGAGGTGAAAAACGAATTAGCAATATTAATCTGATCTTGCAAATAAAATCCTGTTGTTCTGATTGACTGTTCCGGAAAGACGCTATCGAACGGACCCCACTCGCCGGTTGAGTAGTAGCTGGTTCTCGCGGTCTCAGTTTCAGACTCAACTCCAAATGTTATGAGGTTGTTTTCGATGAAATGCAGATTATTCAGCCAGTTGAATTTAATTCTCTGCGCTTTATTGTA
>CAMTXU010000010.1:0-82967 GCA_947085815.1 uncultured Ignavibacteriota bacterium
AAGTTTTCATGCTAAACTTAAGTTGTTTAGACAGAGAATCAGAGGTGTGGTTGATAAAAACTATTTCTTCTTTAGAATTATCCAATATTTTGCCTAATCAACTTTTGCCACCAAATAATCCGGTGAGCCGAAAAATTTTTGATCTATACCGAAGTAGAAATGCTTCATAAAGGTGCTGAATACTCAGAAAGAATAAAGAATGAGTCTTATTTGATAAATCAGGAAGAGATTGAATGGAATTTCTTGGAGATGGCAAAAAAACTGGGTAGAGATAATAACCTATTAATTTCTATTGAGGATTATAAAATTGGGATTGCAAAAAACTACCTAATGATAATTATAAAAGAGCTTCTGGATAATGCCGTAAAATTTTCAAGACCATCAACGCAGATTAAACTGATCGGATTTTGCGAAGGAGATTACTACAAAATTATTGTTAGTGATAAAGGCTGCGGTATTACAAAAGGCGAGATTGAAATGATTGAAGCCTTCAGGCAATTCGACAAAGAAGGCTATACACGGGAGGGAGTAGGGCTTGGCTTGGCAATAGTTAAAAAGATTCTCAATGTCTTTAAAGGTCGCATGAGCATTGATGGCAGGAAGGATTTAGGAACAACGGTTAGAGCTTTTATTCCCGTAATGAACAAAGTCTGGGATAGACGAATTAATTAAGGGGACTTCTAAAAACAACAAAAATAATCAGCGGAAATCTGCTTAACCTGCCCGTCCGAGTCTGTTGTACAACCATCAGATTGTCATTCTGAATCCGACTTCAGTCGGGTGAGGAATCTTTTTTGAAAAAATTAAGACTTCTCACCCCGCCTTGCGGGATTCGAAGTGATACAATTCGAGTTCTGCAACAAGCATGCAAGGTATGCAATCTAATGTAAGAAATTACTTAGTCTCTAAAAATCGAAACTAGTTATGATTTGTTTCTGATACCCCGCCGTCCTAATGCTGTCCGGTTAAGATGCAATAGAACACAGATGACACGGATTCAGCGGATTATCGCGAATTTAATCTGTGTAAATCCGTTTCATCAGCGATATCTGCATGCTATTTCTTTACAAAATATTTTAATTACTCGCTAACCCGACTACATTGCCCCGCTTACTGAAAGAAAAGCTGCGGACAGGTTACGGTACGGAGTTTCATTTCAGTATAAAATAATTCCACAAAATTATTCCTATTACAATGTATAATCACCGCTCACTCCGCAATTCATCCACTCGCAACATTTACATTAATCAAACCTAAATCCATCCGAAGATAAACCGTGATAAAAGAAATAATTTCTTAAAAGGCGAAATAGAGTTACTAATTGATTTGAAGGTGAAATGAAAAAAAGAGCTTTATTAATAGTGTTTTTAATTATACCGTCGATTCTGACAGTAGCTCAAGTCAACGGAATTTCCGGCGCAAAGCTTTGTGTTCCCGATGCGGTGGCTTTATCTGTCGGCAGTTTTGAATTCGAACCCTCATTCTCGGTTTTCAACTCTACAAATAGATTTTGTGATAATGGTGCAATTGAATCGTTAGCCGGTGAATCTGTCTCATCGAGCGTTTTATTTAGAGTAACTGCAGGTATTGCGGACGGCTTAGAGATAGGTACTGCATTCTCTTCTACAATTGAACAGGTATCTGTCGGCTCTAAATACATTTTTTCAGAATCAGAAAATTGTAGTCTCGGTTTAATTGCGGGAGTCTCGCTGCCGGCGGGAAATAAATTTATTGCAGATACACTCCGTGATGCGGACAATTATTTAACTTCTTCCTATGGTGCTCTGGGATCGATAAAACTGTCCGGGAGTTCGAGTATTGATATGATATTCTCTTTTACGCGGATACACGGAGAGAATTCGTTCGATAAAATATTGAGTTACGGAATCGGTTTCGGTCAATGGTTCTCAGAAAAATTTCAAGTTGTAGCAGAACTCAACGGGTTTTCAACATACAACGGTAAACTTCATTCCGGCAAGTTATCATTAACACCCGGCGTTACATACAAAATATCGGAACAATTACTTTTTGTATTAGGGACGCAGTTTGATCTGCTGGGCAAGAATGAAGAAAAGAGTTACGGTTACTTCACAGCATTTACAATAACATTTAATTAAAAATAATAGGAGAAACAAAATGAACCGGAATAAGGACGTAAAAACAAGCTCTAAACTTTTATTGAGTTTTTTCTTAGCCGCACTAATTTTGGTAACTAATGATGCAAACGCATCTTCCGGTGCTAAGCACCATCTAGGTCTATTTGTGGGGTCAACCTCAAACTTTAGTGCACCACATACTAGTTTTACTTTGGGCTCAGATTATGAGTACCGTGTATCAAATCTATTGGGTGTAGGTCTTTTAGGTGAGATGGTGTTTGCAGAACACAAAGAAGCACTCGTTTTTGGAGGTTTGTTTGTCCATCCAACCCAGGGATTAAAAATTGTTTTTGGAAACGGATCGGCTTTTGTGGAAGATAAATCACATTACGTGTTCCGTATAGGAACGGCTTACGATTTCCACGTTGGCAGTCTTTCAGTAACTCCAACTATAAATTTTGATTTTAGCGATGGTAATAGTTTTGCTGTTTACGGAATCACATTCGGAATAGGACTTTAACTAATTTAATATTTTTTATTAAAAACAAAAGGAGAAACAAAATGAAATGGTTCTATGATATGAAAATCAGCAAAAAGTTAATCGGAAGCTTCTCTATTGTAGCTTTAGTTGCTGCATTTATCGGTTACACAGGTATCAGCAAAACGTCGTTAATGAATGATAATGCAAAACAAATGTACGATGATCGTGTCGTACCATTAGTAGAATTGAGCAACGCACAGCAGGAACTCTACGATATTCGTCTCGCCTTTGCCAATCTTGTAGCATCAAAAGATGTATCTGAAAGAGCCATGCTCAAGAAAGCAATTTCTGATCATGAGAAAAAGTCGGAAGAACTTATGGCAAAGTTCGCAGCTACAAATCTAGATCGCGAACAGAAAAGGTTATATGAAGAATATAAAAAATCATGGGAGGAATTCAAACCAACTGTGGAGAAAGGTGTTCAATTGGCACTTGGAGGAGATGAAGCAGCAGCGCATGAATTCGAAGTCGGTGAATTTGATCATGAAGCAAAAAGGATAACCGAAGAACTAGATAGCATTATGACTTCAGAGGGACATCTGGCAGATTCTTTGAGTCAGGAGATCGGAAAAGAATACAGTTCTGCCAGCACAGAGATATACTTAGTGTTAGCGTTTGGTATCGCATTTGCTTTTTTCATAGGGATTTTTATTTCTAAAATAATTGGGACACCAATTAAAAACCTTTCAGTCGTTGCGGATAAACTTGCCGTAGGTGATATTAACGTCTCTGTAGATGCAAAAACACAAGATGAACTAGGAGACCTTCAACGTTCCTTTGTTCTTATGATAGAGAATGTTAAAGAGCAGGCGCTTGCCGCAGAAAAAATTGCGCAAGGCGAAACTTCAGTCGAAATTAAAGCAAAATCTGAACAGGATGTTCTTTCAAAAAGTATGATAAAAGTAGTGGAGACACTCCGCAGCTTAGTATCCGAAACCGTTTCACTCAGCAGAGCAGCAGTAGAGGGGAAATTATCTACCAGAGGAAACTCAGAAAAATTCCAGGGCGGCTATAAAGAGATAATTGCCGGTGTAAATTCAACAATGAATGCAGTAGTAGAACCGATTAATGAATCCAGCAAAATTTTAGAGAAACTTTCACAAGGAGATTTGACAGTAAGAATGGTTGGCGAGTATCAAGGCGACTATTCTAAAATCAAAGAGAGCATAAACGGTTTAGCGGATTCATTCAGCAGTGCGTTATCGGATGTAGCAGAAGCAGTTTCGGCAACCGCAAGCGCAAGCAATGAAATTTCATCAAGCACAGAAGAGATGGCAGCCGGTGCACAAGAACAGAGCAGTCAAACAACAGAAGTTGCCGGCGCTATTGAACAGATGACTAAAACGATAATTGAAACAACCAGAAACTCAGGTCAAGCCTCCGATGCAGCAAAGAATTCAGGCGTGATTGCAAAAGAAGGGGGAAGAGTAGTAGAAGAAACAATTATTGGCATGAACCGTGTAGCCGAGGTGGTTAAAAAATCAGCAGAGACAGTACAAGCATTAGGCAAGAGCAGCGATCAGATTGGAGAGATAGTACAGGTAATTGATGATATAGCAGATCAAACAAACCTGTTAGCTTTGAATGCCGCTATAGAAGCTGCGCGAGCCGGTGAACAAGGAAGAGGCTTTGCCGTTGTAGCAGATGAAGTAAGAAAGTTAGCAGAGAGAACAACAAAAGCAACAAAAGAAATAGCAACAATGATACGTCAGATTCAGAAAGACACGGAAGATGCAGTCGTGTCAATGAAACAAGGAACAGAAGAAGTCGAAAAGGGTAAATTGTTAGCTGATAAAGCGGGACAGTCTCTTAAAGAGATTATTGCAGGCGCTCAAGAAGTAGTTGATATGTCAACACAAGTAGCCGCCGCAAGTGAAGAACAATCGAGCGCGGCAGAACAGATAAGTAAGAATATCGAATCAATCAGCAACGTTTCCAACGAAAGCGCAGCAGGCATTCAACAGATTGCAAGAGCTGCGGATGATCTTAATAGATTAACAATCGATTTGCAGGATCTCGTATCAAAATTCAAAATAGACGAATCGGATTCAAATAAATCAAACGGCAGCGGAAAACATCATTCAAAAAGTAGTGTTGCTGTACGTTCAAACGGTAAATTAATTCACTCATAATTGAATTACGGAGGTTGTCTCAAAAGTAATTGTTCAAAAAAATAATCTGCGAAAATCCGTTTAATCTATGTAATCTGCGGGCTATTCTATGATAAAACATTACTTTTGAGACGGTCTCTTTTGAAAAGTAAAATCACTAAAAATTTACGTAGGAGAATACAATGGCTGAATTAAAACAAAACAACAGTGTAACAAATGATCTTCTTCAACTAGTGAGTTTTAAGATTGGGAACGAAGAATTTGGCGTAGATATTCTGAATGTACAGGAGATCAACAAAATGACGGCAATAACCAAAGTTCCCAACGCACCTGAATTTGTTGAAGGGGTTATCAATTTGCGCGGAAGAGTTATTCCTGTAATTGATCTAAGAGCGCGCTTACATCTTGCCAAAAAAGAGCATGACAAGGATACAAGAATAATTGTAGTTGAGATTGCTCAAAGCACGGTAGGGTTTATAGTAGACGCAGTGAGTGAAGTATTAAGAATACCTCTAAGCACATTCGAAGCGCCACCAACAATTGTTTCTGGAATAGATTCCGAGTTTATTAAGTCGGTTGGTAAGTTGGACGACCGATTACTTATTCTGATTGATCTGAATAAAATACTTTCTACCAGCGACAAAGAAAAATTAAGTAATGTAGCATAAATTCATTCTCTAATGAGAATTTTAAAGGGAGCGACAAAACGTTGCTCCCTCACCTGAGTAGATTGACAGGCGCTCTTCAAAATCTTGTTGCAAAATTTAAGATTGATATGAGTTTTTATATGTCATCCCTAAAGGGATTTCTTTTGCTGCTTTTATTCATTCTTCTACGCAATATTAAATCCCTAACGGGATTTATATTTCTACATCCCAGAGGGATGAAATATTGGTAGTAGAAAAGAAAGAAAAATAGAACAAAATGCCGTAGGCATGATATAAAAAATGCTATCCGGAAAACAAAATAATTAACAGTTATTGAATTAAAAATCGATGTTGTTAAGTTGACGCCTATGCGCAAGGCGGGATGAGAAGTCTTAAATTTTTCAAAAAGGATTCCTCACCCGACTGAAGTAGGATTCGGAATGACAATCTGATGGTTGTGCAACACGCTCGAATGGCAAGCAAGGACAATTAAAATCGGCGCAAATTAAAAGTCACTTAGAAGTGAGATCGAATGGAAAGATAATTGATAAGTAGAGTACGATTGGTAAAATATTCCTTTAATGCTGCGTAATATTGGCCAAACTTCTAAGATAAAACAATCATTGGATCGAGGGAGGCTCAATTCATCATTGAAATCCACTTTCTATTGGCATTTTCATTGCTTAATAATACTAAACTAAAAAACATTTTCTCCGATAGTCAAAGGGAGAAAGGTTCAATTATTGAATTGAAATCCATATGTAAACAAATAATTAATTCTAAAGGGTCAAAAAAATGGCAATCAATAAGAAATTACTTTTACTGGTAACGTTTTTAATCAGTTTCACGGCTGTTAATAATTTCGCTCAAGAAATGGCAATCTCCGCAAATGTACAAGCTAACTTATTTAAGAAAATTTTCTCATTCAATAAAACATTAGCATCAAAAGGAAATATAGAAGTTGCTGTTCTTTCGGGAAGCGGCTCCGGTGAAGCAATGGTTGACGCTTTCAAAGGGGCTGGAGTAAATGCAAAAGCTGTTAGCGGAGATCAGGTCCCTTCCGGGTTTTCGGTTGTGTATCTGATGCCGGGAGTGACAGCACAAAAAAACCAATATGCATCAAAAGGAGTACTCTCTATTTGCGGGTCTAGTATTGATGTAGAAGATGGTAAAATTTCTATCGGTCTTGGTCTTGAAGGTGGAAAACCGAAAATCATAGTCAATATGGGACAACTTAAAGCAGAAGGACAAGAACTCTCTGCAGATGTATTAAAAATGGCTTATGTAATCAAATAACTTAAGGTGTGAGAATGAAATATTTTAATAAGCTGGGGATTAGGGAAAAATTTCAGATTATCATTGGAATCAGTTTTTCGGTTGTAGCGATATTTCTTTTCTTCTATGTCCCCCTCAAGCAGAAGGGAGAAATGAACGTTTCTCTGGAAGAAAAGGCTAAAGTAATTGCACAAATGGTTGCCAAGACTGCCGACGCCGGATTGGTATTCGACGATCCTTCTTCGGTTACAACTCAGCTGGAAGTTTTTCGGCAAATGAAAGATATTGGCTTTGCAATGGTTCTGAAAAAAGACGGTAAAAAATTTACCGCTTATAACGAAGAAAAGTATGGCAAGTACTCGTCAGTAGTTTCTGAATTAATTAAAAACCAATCCGTTCTTTTTTCTGATGACGACGTCTTGGTGGAACTCTTTCCAATAATTTCTAATAAAGAAAACATTGGACTCGTAATAATTGGAATGAGTAAAGATGAAATAAATTCCGTGGTTTCATCTGGCAGAGTAACAGCATTTGTAATTAGCTTAATTATTTTCGTTCTTGGCTTAGGTGGATTGAGAATTTTCTTTAACAGAGTTGTATACAATCCAATTAAAAATCTTACATCGATAGCAGATAAGCTGGCTTTGGGAGATGTGGACGTTAAAATTGAATCGAAAGTTGATGATGAAATCGGTAGACTTGAAAAATCATTTATATCAATTGTAGATTCCATAAAAGATCAAAGCCGGATTGTTAATTTTATCACGGAAGGGGATTTAACTCATGACGCTCACGCAAAATCCGATAAGGATATTCTCTCAAATAATCTTAACAAAGTTATGGATACGCTGCGCAGTTTGTTAAGTGAAGTAGGTGTATTAACAAAATCGGCCGCTGACGGAAAACTTTCCGAAAGAGGGAATTCATCGAAATACAGAGGCGGGTTCAAAGAAATTGTTGACGGAATTAATGATACATTAGATGCAGTGATAGTACCATTGAAAGAAGGCGTTACCGCTCTTGAGAAAATGGCAACCGGCGATCTTACGGTTAGAATTACCAGTACATATAAAGGAGATCACCAGATAATTAAAAATAGCGTTAACGGAATGGCAGAATCATTTAGTAAAGCGCTTTCTGAAGTTACGGAAGCTGTTCAAGCCACAGCCAGTGCCAGCAATGAAATTTCATCCAGCAGTGAAGAGATGGCAGCCGGCGCGCAAGAGCAAAGCGCTCAAACATCTGAAGTTGCAAGCGCGGTTGAGCAAATGACAAAAACAATAATGGAGACAACAAAGAATTCATCAAGGGCAGCGGAAGCAGCAAAGAATTCCGGGGTAATAGCTAAAGAAGGTGGAAAGGTTGTTAATGAAACTATAGAAGGAATGAACCGTGTAGCGTTAGTGGTAAAAAAATCTGCCGATACAGTTCAAGCCCTTGGTAAAAGCAGCGATCAGATCGGTGAGATCATTCAAGTTATAGATGATATAGCAGATCAGACCAACTTACTTGCATTAAATGCAGCAATAGAAGCAGCACGAGCCGGAGAACAGGGAAGAGGGTTTGCAGTAGTGGCAGATGAAGTAAGGAAACTTGCCGAACGAACAACGAAAGCAACAAAAGAGATAGCCACAATGATAAAGCAAATTCAAAAAGATACAGAAGGCGCAGTAGTATCAATGAAACTTGGAACCGAAGAAGTTGAGAAGGGTAAAGCATTGGCAGATAAAGCAGGACAATCATTAACTGAAATTATTCGAGGTTCTGAAGAAGTAGTGGATCTAGTAACACAAGTAGCAGCGGCAAGTGAAGAGCAATCGAGCGCGGCAGAACAGATAAGCAAGAACATTGAGGGAATAAGTAATGTAACAAATGAAAGTACGGCGGGTGTTCAAGAAATAGCAAGAGCTTCCGAGGATTTAAGCAGATTGACAATTAATTTGCAAGATCTCATCTCAAAATTCAAAATTGATTACAGCTCGAGAGAATTATCCCATCAACCTCATAATTCCAATGGAGGCAGAAGCCACCTTGCTCTATCATCAAATGAAAAAAGGCTTCATCGTTAATATTGAGAGAGGAGTAAATCCTCTCTCTCTTTTATTGAAGGGGACTTCTAAAAACGACAAAAATGATCAGCGGAAATCTGCTTAACATGCCCGTCCGTGCTTGTTGCAGAACTCGAATTGTGTCACTTCGAATCCCGCAAGGCGGGATGAGAAGTCTTAAATTTTTCAAAAAGGATTCCTCACCCGGCTGAAGTAGGATTCGGAATGACAATTTGATGGTTGTGCAACACACTCAGTTCGGCAGGCGGGTCTGCGTTTTTCAGCGTTCTATTAAATATTAAGTCACCTTACGCATAAATATTAATAATTGTCATTCTGAGCGACCTGCCTGCCGGTAGGCAGGAGCGAAGAATCTAAAAACTTCTTTTTTGCTGGATTATTAGATTCTTCACCACACTTCCCCGCAAAGCGGGGTAAACTGTTCCGTTCGGAATGACACCTTGAGTAAGGTGAGTAAAATAGTTTTGCCATAGGCATGGTTATGCCATAAAAATATCAATATTCTCTGTGGACTTTGCGTTTTCTCTGCGTTAAATATTTCCATTCGATAATTTTTAGAACCGTCCTAAAATCTGTAGAATAAGACTAAAAAAATTTTCCCTTAAATATGATTCGCTCAATTCAGACAAATTTTACTTCGTGTTTTTTAAAATGACGCGGTTTGCTCAATGCCGGTTTATACATTTTAGGAAACACCGAAACAGAGACTTGTGTTGTGCGTATGAAGCAAATAATAATCTCTTTTAAAAATTAATTCTTCTAAGAAGAGATTAAATAATTTACAAATTCCTTCGAATATAAGAGCAGAATAAGAATAAAATAGAGAGAGTCGTCATGAAAACGAAATTAAATTATAATATATTTTTTGTATCCATCTTCTTATTCTCGCTCTTTTTTCAGTTAGAAAACAAGGTGGAATCCAAAAATTTTATTCAGGGGGAGGAGGAATACTTATTAGCTGTTGAGAAAACTCCTGTTCCGATAGGGGGTTTTGAAGCCATTATGAAAAAAATATCCTATCCTGATATGGCGCAAAGAACCAAAACCGAAGGGAAAGTTTATCTTCTCATCTACATTAATGAATCCGGGGACGTTGATGACGTAAAACTTGTAAAAGGTATTGGAATGGGGTGTGATGACGAGGCAATAAGAGCAATCAAAAAAACAAAATTCTCTCCCGGTATGGATAAAGGTGTGGCTGTAAAATCTAAAATGTCTCTAGCGCTTACTTTTAAATTGTCATAAACAGAAAGGATGGTGATGTTAAAGTTCAAGGATATAAAGCTTGTCCGAAAAATCCAAGTAGCTATAATAGGAATTGCCTGTGTATCAACAGTTATTGCCGTCGTGGCTTTGTTTCAGATAATAAATGTCAATGCGCAGAAAACCGATCTGAATGAATCATATTTCAATCCTAAAAATCAAATTCAGCAGATCTATTTCAATTTCAGAAGTATACAGTACGCTTGTATGAAATTTACAATTACCGGATTCGCCTCTTCATCGGGTGAGAATATCAAATACATTGAAGAGCAGAAAAAAAAGATCGATACCACTTTTAAGTATCTTGGTTTGCTTGAATTAAATACAGAGATGAAATCTGCCATTGAAGCGACCAATAACGTATGGAAGGAATATAAAAATGTTGTTGTAGACGCTACCGTAAGCGCAGGCTTAATGGCGGATCATGAAATGGCAGCTGTAATTACAACAACTTCGGGCGAAGAGATTGCCGCTAAAGTACATTCAAAATTTGCAGAAATTGAAAAATATTTGAACCAATATGGATCCGATTTAAATGCCAAGATGGATGGTCAATTATCTTTCTCAAAAACTTTAACAATAATAGGAATGATAATTGGATCTATTGTCGCTGCGATTACAATATTTTTGATAGCCCCGGGCATAACCCGCCCGATTAAAAAACTGATGGATTCGATGAACTCTTTTGCTCACGGAAATTATAGAGTAGATCTAAAGGCAGAATCTAAAGATGAATTTGGAGAAATGACCGAACAACTGATTAAATTACAGAATGCGCAGAAGGAAAAAATTAAGGCGGCACAAGATATAGAAAATGGAGTTTTTGAAAAAGTTAAACCGGCTTCACCCGAAGATGAACTTGCAATTTGTTTCAACAGTGAGGTGGATACAATTCAGGAATTGATGGCAGAGATTGTGCGTTTAACAGATGCTGCTTCGGAGGGAGATCTGAAAGTACGGGGAGATGTGGGCAAATTTAAAGGCGGATTCAGAAAAATAGTTTCCGGCTTTAATCAAACTCTCGATACGGTGATTCATCCTATTAACGAAGGGGTTGAAGTCCTAAAAATTATGTCCACCGGCGACTTAACCGAAAGAGTTGTAGGTGATTACAAAGGCGATCATCAACTTATCAAGAACAGCATCAACGCAGTATCGGACTCACTATGTAAAACGCTTGAAGAAGTAAAAGAATCTGTCTCTGCCACAGCCAGTGCAGCAAATCAGATCTCTTCGAGTTCAGAGGAGATGGCTGCCGGTGCCAGCGAACAAAGCGCACAGACATCCGAAATTGCCAATTCTATGGATCAAATGACTAGAACAATTCTTGATAATACGAAGAATGCTTCCATGGCGGCTGGAACCGCAAAAGATGCCGGTGAAAAAGCAAAGAAAGGGGGCAAGGTAGTTCATCAAACAATTGATGGAATGAACCGCATTAGTGAAGTTGTTGAAAAATCCGCCGGTATGGTTTTCGCTCTTGGTAAAAATAGCGATAAAATTGGCGAGATAATTCAAGTGATTGATGATATAGCCGGTCAAACAAATCTATTGGCGCTCAATGCGGCAATAGAAGCCGCGCGTGCCGGTGAACAGGGAAGGGGATTTGCGGTTGTTGCCGATGAAGTGCGTAAACTTGCAGAAAGAACAACTAAGGCAACAAAAGAAATTGCAACTATGATAAAAACTATCCAAAATGAAACAAGCCAAGCTGTTAAATCTATGGAAGAGGGAACACGTGAAGTTGAAAACGGAAAACGACTAGCTAAAGAGGCGGAAGTTGTTTTAAGCGATATAATTGATGTTGCTCAAAAAGTATCCGATACTGTAATACAAGTTGCAGCGGCAAGCGAAGAACAATCTAATTCATCCGAGCAGATTAGCAAAAATATAGAAGGCATTAATAATGTAACAAGAGAATCTTCTCAGGGTATTTCTCAAATTGCAAGGGCTTCTGAAGATTTAAGCCAGTTAACTATCAACCTTCAATCGCTAATTGCGAAGTTTAAGATTACTCAGAGCGTTGGGAAATTAAGTGTTCGAAGCAATGGAAAATTAATTCATTCATAGATTGAGTTAAGGGTGGTTCTGCCATAGGCATGGCTATGCCATAAAAATATCAATATCCTCTGCGGACTTTGCGTTTTCTTTGTCCCGACTTTGGCGGGATTAAATATTTACATACGATAATTTTTAGAACCGACCTTAATAATTTAGAATAATATATCTTGCGTTAAGTCTTAAAGGTGGTTTTGTCTGTATCGGTCTAATAATACAGATAAAGCCACCTTTAAATTTTACCAGCCCAGCCTAATTAAGTTCTCCAATTTATATCGCAAAAAAAACTGATCCTTCTAACAAATTTCTCTATTTTTGTCTTAACAAAAACTTAGATTACAAATTAGTTTTACGGGAATGATTTAATGAAAGACTTTGTACAGGAGAACAAACTTCTCTTACTTGGAAAACTGACTGCCGGCCTGGTTCATGAAATAAGAAATCCACTCTCCGCCATCAAATTAAATCTTGATTATATGAAAATGGCGCAGGATGATTTGCCCTCCGATCTGAAAGAGATTGTTATAGAATCCCTGGACGCATTTGAGCAGGTTAACTTTTTAATTGAAGATGTTCTCGATTTTACTCGAAAGCCCACAGAAAAAACTCATCAAGTGTCCATCTATAATATAACAGAAAAGTGTTTGAAAATTATTTCGACAACCGCTCGTATCAAAGGAATTACGATTCAGAAAGAGTTTGAAGAAAATCTTCCCACGCTGAATGTGAACAAAAATAAATTGATGCAGATTTTACTTAACTTAATAAATAATGCTGTTGAGGCTTCAAAAGAGAGAGGGAATATCGTTATCAGAAGTTTTATTCGCATCTGGGATGGATCGAGTTTTGTAGTTTGGGAAGTACAAGATTTTGGAACCGGCGTTAAGCCCGAGGACAAAGAGAAAATTTTGACAGGTTTTTTCACCACCAAAAGTAAAGGACACGGAATAGGTCTAGGCGTCTGTAAGATGTTGACAGAAGAAATTAATGGAGAGATGACTTTTGATTCCGTGTATGGGCATGGCGCTACTTTTTCTGTTAAATTTGGTTTTGATAATAATACCGATTAATTCACTTAGAAAAATTTACAGTTATGAAAGCAAAAATATTAATTATAGACGATGACGATCTTGTTGCCGCGTCTCTTAAAAAGGTTTTAATAAAAATTGGTTACGATGTAACTGCATGTCTAAATGCAAGTGAAGTGGAGCATATTGTAGAGCAATTTCTACCCGATATAATTCTTTTGGATATCTATCTTACAACTCACAATGGAATTGACGTACTTCGTTCACTAAAGAAAAAACATCCGGCAATTCCGGTTATAATGATTACAGGTTATGCCGATGTGAAGATGGCTGTTACCGCAATTAAAGCCGGTGCGTTCGATTTTCTCTTGAAACCAATTGATCTTGAGCAGCTAAACTTTGTTTTGGAAAGAGGGGTCGAAAATCTTCGCCTAAAATCGGAAGTAGTAAAACTGCACACTTTGCTTGAAGATAATGAGCTGTCAAAAGAATTCTTCGGAAAGAGCTCTAAAATTCAGCGTATAGTTTCTTCAGTTGAAAAACTTGCTAGAAGCACAGATACTACTATTCTTCTGGAAGGAGAAAGCGGAACAGGTAAAGAAGTATTTGCAAAATTTATACACCAGCAAAGCCCCCGTTCTAACGCAACCTTTATAACTATTAACTGCGCAACAATCCCTAAAGATCTTGCGGAAAGCGAACTATTTGGGCATGAAAAAGGCGCTTTTACTGGCGCTTCCACAAAAACCAAGCTTGGCAAATTTGAACTTGCAGACGGTGGAACAATTTTATTGGATGAAATTGGCGAGTTGACTCTTGACCTTCAAGTTAAACTATTGCGTGTACTTCAAGAAAGAAAATTTTACCGGCTCGGCGGCGAAAAGGAAGTATCCGTGAACGTCCGGGTTTTAGCTGCGACAAACAAAAATTTACAAGAAGAAGTCAATAAGGGAATGTTCAGAGAAGATCTTTACTACCGTTTAAATGTTGCTAAAATAAATATTCCCGCCCTTCGGGAAAGGAAAGAAGATATAACTTTCATTGCTTATTCTTTCTTGAACGAGTTCGCCAAAAAATTTGGTAAAAATATTCAAGGAATAGATGCCGCCGGTCTGGAGCTTCTGAAAACTTATTCATGGAAAGGAAACATAAGAGAATTACGAAACGTAATGGAAAGAGTAGTACTCCTTGCAGAGGAACAGGAATTAAGCGACCATCATTTTTCTTTCTTAATTGAGGGAAAGGAAAAAGGTGAGAGCGACGAAGACAAATTTATACTTCAAATTCCTCCGAAAGGTGTAAAAATTGATCTCGTACTGCGCACTCTAATTCAAAAAACACTCAAGATTACGAGCGGTAATCAGGTAAAAGCCGCTAGAATACTTGGACTTTCAAGATCTAAGCTCCGCTACAGAATGGAGCAATTAGGAATTGAGGTTACAAAAAATATTAATTAGAGAATTTATTCTCCCTCAATTCAAACCAATTTCAGTCTGATCTGCCCGCATTCTTCAATTGCCCTCACATACTTATTTTAAAATAATTTTCCATCTGTGTTAATCATTTAGCAAAAAGATACGATAATACCTCAACGGTTTCTTTGAGATGTAAGTCTGAATTTATGAGAGAAGTGAGCGTATTTTCCCAAATGGCTAATATTAAACAGTAAGAAAAAATAGAAGGCAAGAATCATAGAGAATGAATCAATTTGGCAAGGCACATTATTTGTTTTCTTTTAGATGCCAAATTAGCATTGTGGTAAAATAAATAATTAATTATAAAATCATCATTTGAAGAAGCGACATGAAAATTGACGACGAACCCAAAATGATCCAACTTTTAAAAACCAGCGAAGTTATTACCAAAATAGAAATACTAGAGCAACTAATCGAGAAAGAGTTATCGCCCGAAATGTGCGCATCTATTTCCGATCTAATTACGGCTGAGGATAAGGGTTTGCGAAATGCCGTAACATACCTCATTAAAAATAATCGTAATCCAAATTTCCCGGAATTAATTTCAAAATTTGTTACTTCCCCGGATTTGTCCGTCCGTAACCTGGCGGGTGAAATATTAATCGCTCTCGGTCCTTTATCAGTAGAGCCCCTTGTAAACTTTAATCACCAGGATGATAACGATACATTAAAATTTATAATCGACATTCTAAGTTTAATCCGCGATCAACGTGCGTCATTATTCATTATGGGAATTCTGAGCAGCTCGGATGACGACAATGTTGTGATGGCATGTTTAGAAGCGCTTGGCAATATCAGTCTAGAAAGTGCTATAGAAGTTTTAATTCTTTTTTATGATAGAAACGAGTTGTACAAACCGACAGTTGTTGAAGCACTCGGTAAAATTGGTTCTAAGGTAGCGTTGGATTTTTTAATTGAAAGATTTCCGACTGAAGATGAACTGACTAAGTATTCGATCTTGGAGAGCTTGGGTTCGCTTGGTGATATGAACACATTTTATTTTCTTCTTGAACAGATGTCTGAAATTAACGGTCCCATGGTGCTTCCACTTATTATGTCTCTTTCGGCGCTAAAAGAAAAGTGTTATCTAGATATTCCCTTCGATAACCGGATGAAAAACCTGCTGCTTTATACAATAGCGGAAGGTACGCCCGAACATAAAAAAACGGCATTTAATCTGATTGATACGTTTGATGATAAAGATATCCTTAGTGCAAGCCTGAGCCTGCTTGGGGAAGATTTCGAACTTGACGATATGATCCGGTCTAAAATATTCAGGAATCCGGATTTTATTTATCAAGAAATTTCCAGACTGCTTAATCAAAATCCTGCTAACCTTAAACAAGTTCTCGAACTGTTCCTATCTACTATGAACTATGTTAGAGATTTCGGTATGCAGTTAAACATAAGTATGATGGATGCGAGAAGCGCAGTACATTCTGTAAGCGGATTCTTAAACCATCATGATGAAGAAGTTAGAAGAACGGCGATGGAAATATTATTTGAGCTCGATCAAGAAAGCGCACTTCTTTTTGTAGATGTTATGACGAACGATGAGAATAATTGGAATCGCTTACGGCTCTTAGAGATAGTTGAAAATATACCGGGAGAGGGATTCAATTTTGTCATTCAAAAATTATTGAATGACGAAGACGAAATGATTCGCGAAAGAGCGGTGTATGCGGCAGGCATCAATAACATTAATCAGTTATCCACAAATGCGAACTGAAAACTATGAATTTAACTCAAAGTCTTAAAAATTCGGATGTTGCTGGGGGCTTCACGCCAAATTCTGTTAAGCCGGCACTTATGTCTGCCCCATTGTTCGAAACTATCCGGAAATATATATATGAAAATTCCGGCATCTACTTTCAGGATAATAAAAAGTATTTTCTTGAAAGCAGACTGCAGCGAAGAATGAATTTTCTGGGCTTAGGCAAATTCGAAGAGTATTATGATCTTATTAGGTCGGGAACCTCGGGTGCCAGTGAAAGAAAATATTTCTTCGAAGCCATAACCATCAACGAAACATTTTTCTTCCGAAATCAACCCCAGCTGGATGTTCTTGCCTCTTCAATATTGCCTGAAATTATAGCTACAAAAACCGCCGCCGGCCGGAATAAAATAAGAATTTGGAGCGCCGCAAGTTCTTCGGGGGAAGAAGCATATTCTATTGCGATGATATTTCAAGATCTCATTAAACCTCGTTATCCTAACATGGAATTAGAGGTCGTTGGGACGGACATAAATAACGCCGTTATAGAAACTGCAAATGGCGGAGTTTACCGCGATTATGCTATTCGAAATACGCCCCCTTATTACTTAAAAAAATATTTTATACCAAATAATGGGGCATTTGAAATATTACCGGCGATTAAAAAGATGGCAAGTTTCAAATTGCTGAATTTGTATGAAGATGCTTTGATGAAAAACATGTTCAATTTTGATGTGATTTTTTGTGCTAATGTTTTAATCTATTTCGATCAAGCCTCCAAAACAAAAGTTATTTCCAACTTATATAACTCGTTGAATAAAGGGGGATATCTATTTATAGGTTATTCGGAAACACTACACGGAATATCAAAAGCATTTAAACTATACAGTTACCCAAATACTGTGGGCTACAAGAAGGAGTAAGTCTTTATGAAGAAAGTTATACTCGTTGCAGATGATTCTCCAACGATAAGAAAATTTGTTTCCGTTGCTCTATCCTTAAAAGGGTATGAGATAGTAAGCTGCTCGGATGGAATGGAGGCAATAGAAGTACTTCCCCTCAAAAAAGTTGATCTGGTAATTACAGATCTAAATATGCCCAACGTTGACGGATATGAACTTATCACTTCGATTCGGAGTAACAGCGAATATCATGAACTCCCGATAATTGTTCTTTCTTCGCTCGGCAATACGGAAGATATTCAGCGTGGATTAGAATGCGGGGCAAACTCTTATCTTGTTAAACCATTTGATCCAAAGCGTGTTGTTTATGAAGTCTCTAAATATCTAAACTAAAGGAATAATATGGTACTTAAATTTTTAGTCGTTGATGATTCGGTAACAATGCGTAGAATTGTTGCCAATTCGTTGAAGACTATAGGACATGATCTCTACGTGGAAGCGGGAGATGGAAGGGAGGCCCTTACTAAATTGTCAACTGACGATACAATTAATTTTGTAATTACTGATTGGAATATGCCAGAGGTCTCCGGGCTCGAACTTGTCAAGTCGATCCGTTCGAGTGATAAGTTCAGTAAAATTCCAATTCTTATGGTTACAACTCGTGGATTGAAAGAAGATATTATTGAAGCTCTCGAAGCTAAAGTAAATAATTATGTTGTTAAACCCTTCACTCCGCAAATATTAAAAGAAAAAATCGAACAAGTCATTAGCTCAGCGGGATAGGGAGAGACAAAATGGAACAAATAAAAAACATGGAAAATATATTTCAAAAGCTCGGAGATTTAAAATCATTCTTCGTCTATGGGCAAAAACTAATACCAATCTTACAGAAGATTTTAACTTTTATGGAAGATACTGTTCCTCTTTTAGAAAAAGTGAATCAATCGCTTCTTGAAAGTACGAGCAAAATGCCAAAGGCGACAAACCAGATTAACAGCATAACAAATGCAACCGAAACCGCAACTACCGAAATTCTAGATATCGTTGACGGTATGACTCTTGACATTCAGAATATACAAACAAAACTGGGGTCGCTTAAGAGTAAAACAGGCGAAGATGAAGATGTAAAATATCTTGTGAAAATGGTTGAAAACATAAGTACAGGGATGATGAATATTACAATCTCTCTTCAAGTGCAGG
This sequence comes from uncultured Ignavibacteriota bacterium, assembly GCA_947085815.1. GTDB lineage: Bacteria > Bacteroidota > Ignavibacteria > Ignavibacteriales > Melioribacteraceae > Fen-1258. The sequence continues at coordinate 18,380 of CAMTXU010000010.1, forward strand.
ATATTACCGCCCAGCAGTTGTCATCGGTAAATCATCTCATCGGATCAATCCAACAAAAACTTGCCGGATTAATATTTGATGTAAAAGATGAGTCTGCCGGTGGTGGCGCAAATACTGATTACCAATTTCCGAGAAACACTGCATTTAATGCCGATGCACGATACGAGAAAAATACCGATTCACAAAAATTAGCAGATTCACTCGTCACTGAAAATCAATATAATACTTCTCAAAAAGAAATTGATAAATTATTCGCAAAATAATGAATGAAATAATTCCAAATCCGACTCTCATCGATCCGGACATGAAAGAGATTGTAGAGAGTTTCCTTGTTGAGTCCAAGGAAATTTTAGAAAAATTAGATTTCGATCTCCTTGAACTTGAAAAGAAACCGGAAGATGCCGAATTGCTTAACCAAATATTCCGGTCATTTCACACAATTAAGGGTACGTCCGGTTTTCTTGGATTAGAAAAACTTCCTCACGTAACGCACAAATGCGAAGATATATTGAACAAACTGCGCAAAGGGGAAGCTAAACTGAATATGAATTTAATGGATGGAATAATTCTCGGATACGACACCATTAAAGCACTCTTGGAAAAAATTGAGACGGTTAAAAACGAGGACGTAAATACCGACAGCACAAATTCCGTTCTTGAGCAGTTAATATTTAACATAGAAAGTGGGAACGGTAAATTAGAAACTGTTCCGGCTCAAAAGGAATCTGCCGAGCCCGCCGCCAAACCTAAAAAAACAAAATCTACAAAAACGAAAATAGTGGAGGCGGAACAGCCGCCGAAAGCGGAACAAAATTTTGTAAAACCGCAAGTAAGCGAAGTGCCGAAAAAAATAGTTGAATCAAAATATGATGTTGAAAAAAAACCGACTGTTGAAGAGAAGGCTGGAATCGAAAAAAAGACAAATGTTGCCGCATCAAGTGCAGACAATTCAATTCGCGTTGATGTAGACAGGCTTGATGCCCTGCTTGATATTGTCTCCGAACTTGTACTTGGTAGAAATCGGCTTGCCCAAGTGAATTCAAAATTCGGAGAAGATAACGAGGGATCAAAATATTCAAAAGATTTCGGCGAGGTTACAAAACAAATTGACCTGATGACTACAGAACTTCAGCTTGTTGTTATGAAACTGCGCATGGTTAAAATCGGAAAAATATTTAATCGCTATCCTCGTGTTGTTAGAGATCTGAGCAAAGAACTTGGAAAAGAAGTTGAGCTTATTATCAAAGGTGAAGATACGGAAGTTGATAAAAATCTTATTGAAGAGATCAACGACCCGCTCGTTCATCTAATCCGTAATTCAGTTGATCATGGTGTTGAAAAACCGGAAACAAGAATCCGCGCGGGCAAAAATCCAAAAGGAACAGTCATTCTCTCTGCCGAACATATGGGCAACAACATTATTATTACCATTGAAGACGACGGAAACGGAATTGATCCGGGTATCATTTGCGAAAAGGCAATAGAGAAGGGATTAATAACGCGCGAAAAAGTAAAAGAACTTACCAGACAAGAGATGATGCAGTTAATTTTTCTCCCGGGACTTTCAACAAAGCAAACTGTGTCAAATGTTTCCGGGCGCGGTGTTGGAATGGATGTTGTAAAAACCAACGTTGCAAAATTGAGAGGAATAATTAATATAGAATCGGAATTAGGAAAGGGAACAAAGATCATCCTCAAACTTCCATTAACTCTCGCAATAATTTCCGGAATGATTGTCAAAATTGATGGAGAGTACCTGGTAATTCCGCTCTACTCTGTAATCGAAGTTATTCGCCCAGACAAAGAGCAAATATATTCCGTGAATGGAAAACAAGTTATCAAACTTCGCGATTCGGTTCTTCCGCTGGTTGAACTTAATCATCTTCTCTCAGGAAAAATAGATAGAAGTAAGCAGGACGAGCGTGTGTGTGCGTATATTGTTGAGATTGGTATTGCAGAAAAAAGATACGGATTAAAGGTTGATGAGTTGGTAGGTCAACAAGAGGTTGTAATTAAATCGCTTGGCTCGTACCTTGGAAAAGTTGAGGGTGTTGCCGGCTCTACTATTATGGGAGACGGAACGATTGTAATGATTCTTGATATCACCGAATTGTTCACAAGACTGGAAAGAAATTCTTGAAAGAAAACATCACAGTTTTGATTGTAGACGATTCAGCGTTCATGCGCAAATCCTTATCGATTATGCTTCAGAGTGATCCCGGAATTACCGTAATTGGTACTGCGCGGGACGGACAAGAAGGGTTTACGCTTGCAAAAAATCTTAAGCCGGATATAATGACTCTTGATATTGAAATGCCGGTGATGGATGGTCTAACGGCGCTCAAAAAAATTATGGCAGAATGCCCCACCTCTGTTATAATGGTTAGTTCAATTACTACAGAAGGTGCGCAGGCAACTATAAAAGCTTTGGAACTTGGCGCCGTTGATTTTATACCGAAAGAACTTTCATATGTAAGTGTAAATATCTCTAATATCAGAGAAGATCTGATCTCTAAGATTAAAGAGATTGTGCGGCAGAAATTATTGAAAGAGAGGTTGTCACGCATCAGAAATGCCGCGCCTACAGCGCCTCCTCCGAAAAGATTAACCAGCGTTATAAAGCAAATACCCCGCCTCGGTTACAAAGCCGTAGCGATGGGAATTTCTACCGGAGGTCCATTCACGCTTCAAAAAATTTTACCGCTGATCTCGGAAAAAATTAATGTTCCTATTTTTATTGTGCAGCATATGCCGCCGAAGTTTACAAAAACTTTAGCGGAAAGATTGAACGGAATGTGTTCCCTTGAAGTGAAAGAGGCAGAAGATTTTGAGCCTGTTAGACCGAACGTAATTTACATAGCTCCCGGCGGCTTTCATATGAAAGTTAAAAGCAATGGCGCCGGTAGAGTTGAAATTAATGTTTCAAGCGAGCCAAGCAATACTCTACACCGCCCAGCCGTGGATGTTATGATGAACTCCGTTATTGATGTTTATGGCAAGCAGACATTGGGCGTAATAATGACCGGAATGGGAAAAGACGGTTGTGAGGCAATTAAAAAATTGAAAGCGTTGGGAGGGCACTCAATTGCGCAAGATGAAGAGAGTTGCGTTGTGTACGGAATGCCTAAAGCGATTGTTGATGCCGGACTTGCCGATTTAGTATTGCCGATAGAAAAAATACCTGAGATAATTAACAGAATAATGTAAACGGTTTTAATGTTTAGATGAAATTTTTATTTAAGAGCGGTTCTGCCATAGGCATGGCTATGCCATAAAAATATCAATATTCTCTGTCCAGCCTTTGGCTGGATTAAATATTTTCATTCGATAATCTTTAGAACCGTCCTTAACAAATTGAAATAAGGAGAATTTGCAATGGGTAATCATTTTGAAGATGCTTTATTCAAGGATATTTTTTCCAAAAATAAATTAAGTACCGGTAACCTCTTAAAATCGAACGACGTTGAAATAAAAGGGACAGCCAAAATTACCGTCGAGGATGATGAAATGGACGGCGTTCGTGTAATTTTGAAAAAAGATGCAAACGACTCTATCAAAGAGATTAAATTTGTTTGTTCATGCGGTCAAACCAAGTCTATCATACTTGACTATTCTGAGTAATAAATAGCATTTGTAGAATATTAGCCACTGCCGAATTACTTCTTCAAAGCATTTCATTAAATTCAACACATTTTGCCTGGCATTCGATTTGGGTAGTTAAGAATTAAAACTCAAAGGCTAAAATGCCATCATCTGTTAAATTACTTCAAAATCTTCTCGACTATTGCGCGGTAAAAAACAAAACTATCGCAAAGAATATTTCCAACATTGGAACCGAGAGTTATAAGAGGGAAGATGTTGTGTTCAAAAATTTACTCGACGATAACATCAATTCATTTCTGAAAACTTCCGAGAGTAAGCATTTTACCGCTCTTCAGGTAAACAATACACATGATTCAAAATTTGAACAGGTTTACGATGAGAGCGAAAACATGGAGTCCGGTATTAATAATGTGAATATAGACAGGGAGATGACCGAATTAGCAGAAAACACACTTCGATACAAATTTGCCGCCAGAAAAATTGGCGATTATTACAAGAGCGTTCAAAATGTTATTAAAGGAGGAGGTAAATTTTGAAAATCTTGGGAAATATGTTCGGCTTGAATTTTAGTTCTCGCGGTATGAGCATTCAAAGAAAAAAAATGGATTTGATCTCTCAGAACATAGCAAACGCTGATACAGTTCGAACAGAAAACGGTGAGCCGTACAAAAGAAAGTACTTAAAAGTTCAATCCGACCAAAATGAGTTCGTCAAAAATTTGTCTACTGAAGGAAAGCTTCTTAAACTCAACACCACGGAAGCAAATCATTTTGCAGTCGCAAATAGTTCTGAAAGTTTTGAAATATCATCCGGTATGGGAAAAACAAAATTGGATGAGATGACCGACCTCAAACAAGGAGATCTTGTTTATATGCCGGATCACCCGGATGCAAACGAAAAGGGTTATGTAGAGATGTCAAATGTCAGCATCATTAACGAAATGGTTGACATGATTGCCGCTACGAGGAGTTATGAGGCAAATCTTCAAGCACTTAACTCAGCAAAACAAATGGCTAAAGATTCTTTGGAGATATAAATGAAAGTTTTAACAAACAGCGTTGGTAATTATCAACCGACTTATATGAAAGCTGCGGCAGCCAACAGAACCGAATTTGCACAAAAAATTAACAATGAAAGCATCTCCGTAGCGGAAAAAAATTTTTTTGCAGAGCTCTACCCCGGACGCCGGGAGGAGATAATGAGCTATCAGTTATATAACTCGAAAGGGAAAGTCTCCGGTGTACACGTCGGTTCACTTTTCGATAGGAGAGGATAAAATGAAAATTGAAGGATTAGGAAGTATAATACCTAACTCAATTCAGCCGCAGAAAGTAAAGGAGCAGGGAGGAGAAAATTTTGGAAGCGCACTCACGGATCTGATCAAGGATGTTAATCAAAACCAGATAAATTCAAATAACTCAATAGAAAAATTTATCTCAGGTGAAGGTGTTCAATTACACGAAGTAATGATAGCCGGTGAAAAAGCAAAAACAAGTCTTGAACTCTTAATGGAAATAAGAAACAAAACTGTTGACATGTTTAAAGAATTAACTAGGATGCCTGTTTAATTATGAATGCAAATCCATTACAAACTCTTCTCGGTATTGTCAACAAATTGAACCCCAAGCAAAAATTTATGCTTGTCGGGGGGATAGTATCAACGCTGGCTTTACTCTTTGTTCTTCTCTTCTTTCTGAACGAGCCAAATTATACTTCGCTCTATTCCGGCTTATCGCAGGAAGACGCTTCAAAAGTTGTTGAATACCTCGCTAATCAAAAAGTGCTTTATAAAATAGATGATAACGGACAAACCATAAAAGTGCCTTATGATAAAGTTTATGAACTGCGGTTGGCTCTTGCGGGAAAAGGAATTCCTAGTTCAGGTGTGATTGGTTACGAAATATTTGATAAATCGACGATGGGAATGAGCGAGTTTACACAGAAACTAAACTATAAACGCGCTCTCGAAGGTGAACTTGCCAGAACTATTCAGCAACAGGAAGGCGTTGCTGGCGCGCGAGTTCATATTGTTATACCGCAAAAAACAATTTTTAAAGAGGAAGAAAAACTTCCATCGGCATCTGTAGTGCTTAAACTTAGAGGCGGTTCTACCCCTTCAAAAGAGAATATTCAGTCAATAGTGAATTTATTGGTTGGAAGTGTAGAAGGACTGCAGCAGGCAAAAGTTTCCATCATCGATACCAAAGGAAGAATACTCAACTCTGAAAATGAAGAAGGTCCTCTTGCGTTTGCTTCTTCCAAACAGTATGAGATAAAAAAATCAGTTGAAAAATATTTAGTACAAAAAGCCCAATCCATGCTTGATAATGTTTTGGGTTATGGAAATTCGATGGTGCAGGTAAACGCCGATTTGAATTTTGATCAAGTTGAAAAAACGATGGAGAACTACGACCCGGACTCGCAGGTGGCAATTAGCGAGCAGACCATCAAAATTAATAATCAAGGTAAAGTTCAAAATGATTCTACTGCTCAGTCAAATAACAATACATTAACTAATTATGAAATAAGTAAGACAATTGAAAAAGTTATTTCGGGCAGCGGAAATATAAAACGATTAAGCGTTGCTGCGGTGATTAACGATGTTCCGAAAGAAGTGAAAAATGGGGACAAAACCGAGACAATCTTTGAACCCCGTCCACAAGAACAGGTAAAGAAATTGGAAGAGATCATTAAAAATGCCGTGGGTCTTGATCCTCAGCGGAATGATCAGTTCTCAATTACTAATATACCATTTGAAACAAAACAGATCGAAAGCATACCGGAGACTCAGAGTTCATCCGCATTGCCGGACGCCGATCAATGGATAAATCTCACATTCATCATTGTTGCAATAGTGTCTTCAATCTTCGTTCTCAAAAGTCTTATGAAAAGATTGAAGAATGAGAGAATTGTTATCGGTACTATTAATCCGAATCAATTTGCCGCTAGTGGAGGCGTATTATCCGCTTCATCAATCCCTCAGCAGCAAACTCAAGTACATCAAATAATGGCAAAGAAAAAGCGTGGAATATTGCCGATGGGCGATATTGAAGATGATATTTCCGACGAAGCTATGATGAAAAAAAATCAACAGGAAAGAATTGTGAACTATGTTTCAAAAAACCCAATGGATGCCGCAAAACTAATTAACGCCTGGATGCATGAAGATGAGATCTAACGACAAACTCCAATTAAAAGATTTATCCGATGAAGTAACCGGATTACAAAAAGCCGCTATGCTGATGGTCGCTCTGAATGTTGAAGCCGCTTCGGCAGTGCTCAAACATCTCGACCCGGCTGATGTGGAATTTCTAACAACGGAAATTTCCAAGGTTAAAAATATCTCTTCCAAGACAGCCGATACGGTAATTGAAGAATTTTACAACATGGTTACCGCGCGTGAATATGTTTTGGAAGGCGGTTTGGATTTTGCCCAGGCTGTTCTCGAAAAAAGCTATGGGCACGCCAAGGCATCTGAAATTATTGAAAAGATAAAGCGGTTAACAACACTTAAAGGCTTTGATGTTCTTAAAAAAGCAGAGCCGGCTCAGCTTATAAATTTTTTAAATAAAGAGCACCCGCAAACCATGGCTCTTATTCTTTCTCAGCTCAGTCCGGATCAAACGGCAAATGCTTTAAAAGAACTACCCGAAGATTTGAGAATTGATGTTGTACATAGGATTGCTACGCTCGGCAAGATTGCGCCTCAAACTCTAAAACAGATAGAACATGTGGTTGATGAGATTGCCGGTGCTTCAATGAGCCAATCGGTGGGTAAACTTGGTGGCGCTAAATGCCTTGCCGCAATTCTGAACAGAACCAATGTTACTACGGTTAAAGAAATTCTGGATAAGCTTGAGAATGTGGACGCGGAGACAACCTACGAAGTGAAACGATTAATGTTCATCTTCGATGAGATAATAAATATTAATGATAAAGATATTCAGAAAATTATGCGTGAGATCGACCGGAAAGATTTGGCGCTGGCCTTAAAAATATCCGATGAAAAACTTAAAGCCAAAATATTTAAGAATATGAGCGAGCGAGCAGCCGACTTGTTGAAGGAAGAACTGCAATATATGGGTATGGTAAAACTGAAAGAGGTTGAAAGCGCTCAATCGCGTATAATTGACGTTATAAAATCTCTCGAGGAACAGGGAGAAATTTCTCTTAACCTGCGCGGCGGTCCGGAAGAAGTCTATGTCTAATGTAATTAAACTTAATTCTCACTCTAAAAAGGCTAGTATTAAAGTATCCGGATTTGGTACAGAGGCTGAAAAAGAAAGTGACGCGGACTTATTTAAAAAACAGCTGGAAGAAAATTATTCGCGCGGATACCGTGAAGCGCAAGAAAAAACCAGACGCGATGTTGAACGTGAGTACACGGATAAGTTAGTTCGGAAGTATGAGGAAGTTTATAGAATTCTACAGCAATTTGACGAGAGCTTTATCGATTACGAACTGGCATTTGAAAAATTGGTAATTGAAACTGCATTCGAAGTAGCAAAGAAAATTGTTCAAAGAGAAATTAGTAATGACACAATAATTAACGAGAACGTACGCGTAGCGATTAATAAAATTATGGGTGCTAACGAGGTTAGGTTGAAATTGAATCCGTCAGATGTAGATGAAATAACGGAAGCCAGTAAAAATTTGATTAACGGAAGTTCGTTTAATAAAATTAAAATTGAGCCAGATGAGCGCATCGAACAGGGCGGGTGTTTAATTGAGACGGAAATTGGAAATGTCGATGCGAGAATTTCGATACAATTAAGCGAAATGCAAAAACAACTTGAAGACAGTCTAATAAAAAAGAATTGAAATGGATATTACCCAGCATCTCATAGAGAAGTACAAATACATCATAAAAAAATCCGACACGATACGTGTTAATGGTAAGGTTGTTGATGTAATTGGTCTGGTTATAGTTTCTGTTGGTCCTAACGCAGTAATGGGTGAGATCTGTACAATCGTTGATCAAAACGGTAATGAAGTTTGCAAAGCCGAAGTTGTAGGATTCAAAAATGGGAAAGTACTTTCAATCGCTATCGGCGAGGTGTATAATATTTCCCCCGCTTGCGAAATAAAAGCATCTGGTAAAAGTTTTTCTGTGGGTCTCGGTAAAGAATTACTCGGACGTGTCATTGACGGTCTCGGAAATCCGATTGACGGAAAAGGTGAAATAGATTACTCTTCATTTAGGGAGTGTTATCGGGAACCGCCTAACCCTCTCGAAAGAAAAAGAATTTCTTCTCCTATCCAAACTGGTATTAGAACAATTGACGGGCTGTTGACGACCGGTAAAGGACAACGAGTCGGTATATTCGCAGGCAGCGGCGTTGGCAAAAGTGTTTTACTTGGAATGATTGCTCGAAATGCAAGCGCAGACGTAAATGTAATTGCGCTTATTGGCGAACGCGGACGTGAAGTAAGAGAATTTATAGAGCGCGATCTTGGCGAAGAAGGTTTGAAAAAATCTGTGGTGATAGTTGCAACGAGCGATAAATCTCCTCTAATAAGAATGAAGGGTGCGTACATCGGTACAACCATTGCGGAATATTTTCGCGATCTCGGTATGGATGTTCTATTCATGATGGACTCGGTAACACGTTTTGCAATGGCTCAGCGTGAAATTGGATTAACAATCGGAGAGCCGCCAACAACTAAAGGTTATACTCCTTCTGTGTTTTCTCTCCTGCCTAAACTTCTTGAACGCGCCGGAAATACAGAGAAAGGGTCAATTACCGGACTTTATACAGTTTTAGTGGACGGTGACGATATGACCGAACCGATTGCAGATGCCGTCCGCTCTATTCTTGATGGTCATATTGTTCTTTCCCGTAAGTTAGCAAACCGCGGACAGTATCCGGCTATTGATACGTTGCAGAGTGTAAGCAGAGTTATGCCGGATATAATAGACCAGGAACATTACCAGCGGACAATGAGATTCAACGAAATAATAGCAACATATAAAGAGGCAGAGGACATGATTAATATCGGCGCTTATGTAAGAGGAAGCAATCCGCAAATAGATCATGCTCTCTCAAAAATTTCTCAACTGCGAGGTTTTCTTAAACAGGATATTTTTGAAAAAGCGCTTTATGATGATTCGGTAGAACGATTGAACAATATCATCGAAGCATCTATTGTGTGAGTTAGAGATGGCAAAATTTATATATCGGTACGCGTCAATACTAAACGCCAAGGAAATTTTTGAAAAAAAAATCAAAGAAGAAATTTCCTTAATAAATAGAGAGATAGCCAAATTAAAATCACATCTCGAAATAGTTCTTGAAGAAAGAATAAAAGCGCAGCGCGAAATGACCGAGCTGCCACTTAAAGTTTCCGAATTTCAAAGCGCAAAGATGTACGATTCTCTTTTGGACAGGCAAATTCATTTAATAGAAAAAAAAATTAAAGAACTGCAAGCGAAGAAAGAAGAAAAGCAGATTGAACTTATTGAAAAGAAAAAAGAAGTAAGGGTGTTTGAGATGCTTAAGGAAAATCAGTGTGAGAGTTTTACAATAGATGAACGGAGACAAGAATTAAAGGAATTAAACGAAATAGCGATTAGAAATTACAGTGGGAATTTAAAGTGAAAGAGAAAATAATTTATGTCGGTTCGTTTATGCTGGCGTTCGTTCTGGTCACAGGCCTGCTAATTTATTTGAATTCAATTTACAAAAATATTTTTGCCTTCGATTTCTCTGTGCCGGTAAAAACAGCGTCAGTAATTAAAAAAACAGATCAAAAGACTATTGAAAAACCCGTACCTAAAGATTCAACAATAGCAAATAATGTTGCGCAGAAGAATCTCGCGTCCAAAATTGATTCCATGCAGAGTAAAATTACAAACGTAGCAGTCAAAGATAGCGCCGCTCTGCAAAAGGAGAACGCCAAATTGGCGGAAGAGAAGAAGCCTGCAGTGGCTATACAGCAGACTGTATTGAAGGAACCGGTAAAAGTTGAACAAACAAATAAAAATTTTGCGAGACGCGATAGTCTTCAGAAAGAGTGGGTAAAAAACACCGCAAAATTGTATGAATCAATGGATTCACGTAAAGCGGCTAAAATAATCCAGGGTTACTCCGATAATATTGCAAGAGATTTATTACTAACGATGAAAAAGAAAAAAGCAGCAGAAATTTTAGCTGAATTTAAACCCGAAACGGTAACACGAATAATAAGTGCTGTGCAATGAATATTAATACATTTTTTTTAGATAAGCTTTCATCCGTGAGTCCACAACCAACTTCAAAATCCGGAAAGATTTCTCAGACTTCTTATTTGTTTTCTGATATAATGAAGGTTTATGATCAGGGAAAAGCTACTAATCTTGAAACTCAACCGGATTCATTGATTCCAATTTCGAACACAATAGAAGAGGTGGATTTTCCAGAAAACTTGATTGAGTATACCGATGTAAAAATAAAATCACTGAGCGATTTTATCGAATCATTTATAGCAAATTCAACAGAGCCAATTAATGTTTCAGAATTAACGCATGAACTGCAGCCTGTGGTGATAAGCAAAAAACAATTTTTGATCTCATCCGGCGGTATGGAAGAATTTCTTAAGGGGCTTATTGAAGAATTAAATCTGACTTTTGGTGATGAATTAAAAGCCACAGTAACATCGAGCAAAAGTAGTGATGAAAAGACCGGATTATTAAGCGTTGAGAAAAAGAACAGTGAAAAAGAAGCGGATGAAAATATTTCCACTGATACCTCTTTAACAAATATCGTTGCAATGTTAGATTCGGCTCAAGCTTTCCTTTCGAATAATAAATCGATGTCGCTTTCATTCAAAAGCAGCTTTGAAAAAGTAAATATCAATTTTTATGAATTGCCGGAAGAAAATTTTGAAACAAAAATTAACCTGGAAAAATTAACCTTGGATTTTATCAAAGAGGGAAAAGATATATTTGCCGCCGGGCTAGAACCGTCAACTAAAATCAGCAAAGAAGAACCGTACCCCGTGTCCTCGGCAATTATGACTGATAATAATCCGGCAGAAAATTCTCTTCCGTTACTTGAGAAAACTGATCAATCGATTACCGCTCTTGAGCCGGGTATGGTAAATTCAAAAGCTGTTTTAAAATCATTTAACATACCCGGGCTAAACAGCGAAAAAATTTACAAGACGGAAATAATAGAAACCTCATATTCGCCTGATGCCGTTTTAATAAAACCGGGCAATGTGGTTGATTCAAAAACGGATAAATTTTTAGCGGATCCGGTTTTATTATCAAGTTTACCAAATAGCTCTCCTGAAGATTCAACTGTAAAGTTTAGATTAAACGACAACAATTCGATGCACTTAAATGTGGATGTTTCTCCTGACAAAAATATTTTATTCTCGCCAACTGATGTAAATACCGAGAATACAAATTCCGGCTATCTCTATAAATCTGATTCAGCCGTAAATATCAGTCAGGAACTGTCGGCAATTTCGAGACTTAACGAGAAACAAGAAGCTTTAAAGAATACCAATACGCTGCTCGATGGACTGAATGGAAAATTGGTTAGTGTTGAATATGAGAAGTCAATTTTGACTAAAGAGACAATAGATAATGCTGGCGTAAAGCAGTTCTACGGTGAGAGCGTTAAGGAAAATAAAGCAGCAGCCGATAAATCCGCCGGCGGAACTACTATTGAAAAAGATCCATTGAATAGTAAGCCAGGCCATAATGTTATTGAGGCTTCCCAAAACGCAAATCAAATGAATAACGCAGGCAATGTAGATAATAACAGTTTACAAGCATTATTAAACGGAAAATTATTGGGAACTGAATTGAAGGCTCAAGCAGGAAAGGTGGACAATTCAAAAGTCGCTAATGAGAATGAAAACATAAAATCAACCTCGGAAGAAGTTTCTAAGGTCAATGAAATATCGGTTAAAGATGCTGACGGTAAATCTTCCAATGAAAAAGATCTAACAAAACATAAATCGAATGAAAGCTTCAAAAATATTTTACAGAGTGTGGATCAGACGAGCGGAGTAGATTCAGAAATCTTCAAAGTGTCTCAGGAATCAAAGCAGGCTCACGATCTGCCCAAAACAATAAGAACTCATGAAATAATTCCTGAATTTTCAAAAATTATTCAAACCGGTGAAAAACAAAGTATGACGTTTCAATTAACGCCGGAAAATTTAGGAAAAATTAAGCTGATTGTTGAATTGATAAATAACCAGATCAACACACGAATAGAAGTTGAGAATGAACAGATAAAACAGTTCATTCAATCGAATGTTGAACAGCTAAAGCAAAATATGCAGGCAACCGGGGTTCAATTGAATGCGGTAAATGTAAGCTTGACGGAATCCGATCAAAAGTTTTCTAAAACATTTACAGCGCGTAAAAAGTCCGGTGAAAGAGTGAGCAAAGTTAAAATAGGTGATGAACAAGCATTGCACGCTCAGAAATCACTTGGATACAATACTTACGAATTTTTAGCATAGGTGAAAAATGGTTGACCCAATTACTAATAGTTCGCCAAACACAACTGCAACAGTGCAGGGCAAGTCATCTCTTGGCAAAGATGATTTTATGAAGCTGATGATTTCTCAATTAAAGAACCAAGATCCTCTTAATCCTATGGACGGCACGCAATTCTCGGCACAGCTCGCTCAATTTAGCTCACTCGAGCAGCTCAGCAATTTGAATTCTTATATGAAACAGAGCATTGATGCTAATGCTGTTCTTACTCAATCAATTAATAATACGCTTATTACAGGCTTGATAGGGAAAGATGTAAAAATCAATGGCGGGAATCTTCAAATAAGAGAACAGGAAAACATCGTACTCGGTTATAATCTTCCTTCTCAAGCCAAATCCGCACAGATAAAAATTTATAATGAAAGCGGTTCCCTTGTGAGAACGATTGAGGGAATTCCTACCAGCATAGGTAACAGTAAACTTTCCTGGGATTTGACCGATAATAATGGCAATAAATTACCCAATGGTAATTATAAATTCGAAGTTGAAGCTCTTGATAATAACGGTGAGAAATTGAGTTTGAATCTTTTTAAAATTGGAACGTTAGACGGTGTTCGGTTTACCGACCAGGGAACCGTTCTTATTGTTGGCGGCGCAGAATATTCCATATCCGATATAGCAGAGGTTCTTAATCCAAACAAGGGAGGTTAGAAGTAATGGCAGAAATTAACGGCATCTCCGTTCCATTTTTACCTATTGTAGGAAACAGTGAAGTCGCTTCCAGAAAAATTGGAAGAGAAGCATCTTCAAGTTTCGACGCAATTTTTAAAGAGGAACTGGAGAAAGTCAAGTTTTCCAATCACGCCTTGAAACGTCTTGAAGCAAGAAATATTCAGCTTAGCGACAATGATCTTTCGAAGATTCAAAACGCGGTTGACAAGGCAGAAGCAAAAGGAGCAAAGGACTCGTTGGTAATGATGGATAAAACAGCATTCATTGTCAACATTCCTAACAAAACAGTAGTAACAGCAATGGAAGTTGCTGAATCGAATGAAAATGTATTTACTAACATTGACAGTGTAGTGTTTGCATATTAATTAAATAACTTAATAAAAACTGAGCGGGACCTTCCAAGGACGCTCTCAGATTCGGCCGACTGATTGAAGCTGAATCAAACAACGGAGGTTACAAATGGCACTTCTTAATTCACTTTTCGCAGGTGTATCTGGTTTACGCAACAATCAAGCTACAATGGACGTTATTGGCAACAATATTGCCAATGTTAATACAATCGGCTTCAAAGGATCGCGTGTAACATTCAGTGATACTTTCAATCAATTTGTTAAAGCCGGTACAAATCCAACCGCAACAAGCGGGGGTACTAACAGCTTTCAAATTGGTCTTGGTATGAAGATCAATTCTATCGATAGAAATTGGAACCAGGGCACATTCGAAAGAACCGGTATTACAACAGACTTAGCTTTACAGGGACAAGGACTATTTGTTCTAAAAAGTAATGGTCAACAATTGTATTCGAGAGCCGGTGCATTTATTTTTGATGCAGATGGCAAATTAGTGAATCCACAAAATGGTGCTGTTGTACAGGGTAAAGTAGCTAACGGTTTAGGTGAGATACCTGCCGGTACGACATTGCAGGATATTGTGATTGACAAGAATTTACGCTTACCTGCGGTTAAAACAACCAAAGCAGTTTGGGGCGGCAATTTACAAAGTAGTTCTACAACAATTAGAACAGATACTGTTGAATTAGTTGGTAACTTAAAACGTGAAAGTCCAGCAGTGGCAGTAACTTTCCCGGGCGCTGCATATAATGCTGCTGATCCAACCACATACAATGCAAGTAAAATTTATAATAAGGACGGACAGGCATTTCAATTGAGAAATTGGTATACAGAGACAACGGCAGTTGCACCCGCAGTTGGTGCTTGGACATATAATTTCGCGATTTTTGCACTTGATGAGAATGGCGACCCAACAGGTGCTGCAATCACTACCGATACAGAACTATTATCATTTGATGCAGCAACCGGCGCTTCGACCACAGCTCAAATTACAATAACTGAGGATACTAATAAAATAGATTACAAACTTAATTTTTCCTCGCTAAACAACTTGATAGCAGATAACAATGTTATAACAAAAATTGATAAAGGAGAAACACCTGAACCGGTATTAGGAGCAGTTACTATATTCGATTCATTGGGCAATTCACACACTTTATCATTAAAATTTGAGCACCTCGATAATAATAGATGGAGTTGGAAAGCAACAATTCCGGGCACCAGTGGTGATTTAGGATCAAACGCTTATGGGGAAGCAATATTTGATCCTAACGGTCAAATTCAGAGTTTGTGGCAGGCAGGCAACCAAGTTACATCAACTCCACCGATTCCTCAGATAACTTTTACACCGGCAAGCGGTGCTGAAGCTCAAATAATTGATCTCGATTTTGGTACAGGTACTGCAGGTGTTTCACAAACTAACTTAACATCACAAGTTGCTGCTTTATCACAAAACGGTTCTTCTTCAGCGGCACTGTCAAATCTTAATATCGATCAATACGGAAATATAATTGGTATCTTCTCAAATGGTAATTCAAGAAAACTAGCGCAAATAATGGTTGCAACATTTAGAAACTTAAACGGTCTTGTTAGCGTCGGCGACAATATGTACAACGTAGCGGCAAATGCCGGTGCACCCCGACTTGATGTTCCCGGTGAAAATTCTGTTACAACAATTCAGTCCGGCGCCCTTGAGCAATCAAATGTTGATTTATCGGAAGAGTTCACAAGAATGATTGTATCACAAAGAGGATTCCAGGCAAACGCACGTGTAGTTACAACGGCAGATAGCTTACTCCAAGAGATTACAAATTTGATTAGATAATCTTCTTTAGTTTTTTGAGCACCACACAAAATGGGCTGAGGAAAAGGATAAAACAGAATAATTTTGAAAACCTTTCTCTTCAGCCCCATTTCTATTCATTTCTACACTTTCGTCCATTAAAAAGTATATTCTCGGACACATGCCTAGTATTTGTTCACTCAGCATTGAGAACATTCATATGAGTTTTTTATTTAGCCCCTAGTTATATCTGTTCTTTTTTATAGCATTTGCACTCGAAGTCTTTTTTGAAATTAAATCGATTCCGAGAAGGTATTTGTCGTCATTTAGTCAATAGCATCTTTTTTGTTTCAGAATATCCACCAGCTTGAAGTTTGTAAAAATAAACTCCGCTTGGTAGAGGCGAGGTATGCCTCGTCTCTACGTCAAATTTCACGTTGTATATTCCAGCTTGCTGATATTCGTTTACAAGCGTTGCTATTTCTCTTCCCAACACATCATATACTTTCAAGCTTACATTGCTTGTCGCTTCTACTTTGTAGCTTATTGTGGTTTCTGGATTGAACGGATTAGGGTAATTCTGCATGAGTGTAAAGTTAGGTATCGGGCTATCGCTATTAGCAACGCTCGTGGTGGAATTATTCTTAAGAATTGCCTGATAAATATCCTGTCTGCCATTTCTAAAATCTAACCAGATTAAATTAAGACCATCCAACTGCGGAAAGTCCTGATGTTCACCCTGTACTATAATTGGATATTCTTGGTTTGTCGCAAGATCAAATCCATAAATGTCAGCTTGAGTAGTTCCATTGCGGTAATCCTGCCAAACAATCCAATTTCCATAAATAACAGGATGAGTTTTATAGGCATTGGATACACTTATGGCTCGTTCTGTTTTTGTTGTCAAGTCGTACATATAAATATCACCTACTCCATTACGATAATCCTCCCAAACAATTTTATCTTCCCATATATCCGGGAAAATTTGTGCGGCAGTATTTGAAGTAATTTGAATCTCTTGATTTGTTGTAACATCGTGTAGATAAATATCAGCATTGGTTTTAATGGTCTGTGCATTACGGTAATCTTCCCACACTATGCGGTTTCCCCAAACGGATGGAGACGTTTGATAAGCTGTATTAGTTGTAATTTGTTTTGTTTGTGCAGTTACGAAATCATAAAAATAGATGTCTGCGTTATTCTTATTTGTAGTTGGTGTGTTTCTATAATCTTGCCAAACAACTCTGTTTCCTTGAATATCCGGATAATTCTGGTAAGCGGCATCGCTGGTTAACCGTGTTGTTGTGCTTGTAGAAAGATTGCATACATAAACATCGGCTTGGGTTGTTGTTGGATAACCGACCCAAACAACTCTCTCGTCCGAGATTCGAATTTGCGGTTCCGTATAGCCAATATTTAACGAGGCGACTTGTTCCTGTGTTGTGCTAAGGTTGACTTGATAAAGCGAATATGTAGAATTCCGGTAATCAACAAATGCCATTGTATTTCCCGACACCGCGGGAATGGATGGAAATATTGGTAACGGATCGAGAACCTTTATTGACGTAGTAGCCGTTTGTCCAAGTAATTGAATTGAAAAAAAGAATGAGGCGAGAACGGTAATGAATTGTTTCATTTAAAATCCTTCTATTGATGGAAGAGTCCAAATTGAATTTGTTCGCGTAATAATTTTATAATGTCTGAATTGTTATCTATCGTCCAGTCGATGGCAGAACCCGCAAGAGTGAAGTCGGCTGGATTGTTAAAAAATACTATCGCTTTGGTTTCCGAATACGATTTCGGAAGTATTCTAAATGCGTCTGCATACCATTGCGTTTGATTTCCTCCAAGCGGAGAACAACCAATTTCTGCAATCATAATCGGTTTTTCATATCGTAGAGCGCTACGGTAAATCGGTTCATAAATAAATTCGAAGGAATGCCAAACACCTTCACTGTAACTTCCATAGTTGAAAACGCCGGTGCCAATCCAATCAACATATTCTCCACCGGGATAAAATTCATCCGGCATTGTACCTTTTGGCGACCAAACAAAGATCACATTCTTTGCCCCTTCCTCTCTAAAAATTTTATGCACATGCCGCCAAGCATCAACAAAATCTTTCGGCAAGTTTCCTGCAGCATCAGACCATGGATACTGTATGTTATTCATTTCGTGTGCAAACCGTAAAAAGAATGGCTTTCCATATACAACAGCTTCTCTTGCCCACTCACGTACATAGTTATCATACTCTCCGCGGGCAATCGTACGAAGATCTGTTTTGGTGTTCCCAACTCCGGTCTTTTTATTTTTCTTGAATTCACTTAACCATGGTTCCCAAGTAATCATGGCAATAGCTCCGTGCCGGTCTGTTTCCCGCATCATATCAATTGGAAAGGCATCTTCATCCCGCTCTCCCCAAGTCTGATAAAATGAAAGGATATTAAATTTTTTGTTTAACGATTGCTCTAACGAGTCCAACCGGTAAAGTGAATAGGGAACTTCGGGTTTATAGATGCCGAGAAATATTCCCGCTTCTTTTGATTGAAGCCCGGTGTTCAATGCCAACTTTCCCATCTCAACACGCAAATACGAAAGAGTGTAAGTGAACGCATTATCGAATTGCGGAATGAGAAGAAAGAGAAGAACGATATAAATTATTGGAAAACTCCGGCTAAAAAATTTCTTCATGTTAGTCCTCTTCCTTCGTAAAAAAACCGGTGAAAGCAGAGCCAATTGTTGGCAGCATTAGAAGTGTATTTAATGAAGCGAATACAACCATCAATTTAGTGCCGTCGTAATTACTAAGCGGTGAATTTAGACCATAGACAATTGCAGCCATCGATAAAACCGCAATAGAAATGTGTGGAAGAACAAGTCCGGTAAAAACTTTTCGCTCCCGTTTTTTTGCAGTTGGTAAATACGGAACTTTTACACCAAACATCGAAAATATCAAAGCAAGAAGATAAATAGGCCACGTACCAACTTTTAACAACATTCCTCGCCATTGTAATCCGCGTTCACTCG
Source organism: uncultured Ignavibacteriota bacterium (assembly GCA_947085815.1). Taxonomy (GTDB): domain Bacteria; phylum Bacteroidota; class Ignavibacteria; order Ignavibacteriales; family Melioribacteraceae; genus Fen-1258. The sequence goes on from CAMTXU010000010.1 coordinate 37,314, forward strand.
GATGGCGCATCCATCGTTGAGCAAAGAGATGAATGAAAAGGAACAACGCAACAAATGGTATTAGATGAATCACATAACCGCGGAATGGCATTTCAACTGCCCAAACTCCAAAGAAAAGAAAAATGATTGGTAAGATTAAATTGATTGCAAGCGCTACTCCTACAAAATAATAAGTACTGCTCATAAGGTAACTGAGTTTTTGCCATCCCTTCAAACTAAAAATTGCTTTAGGAATCATTTCGAAAAAGACTTGAAACATTCCTGTAGCCCACTTGAGCTGTTGTGAGAAAAATGCGTTGATATCTTCCGGCACCAAACCGCGAGCAACAATTTCGGGTACGTACACAGACTTCCACCCTTTTGCGTGAAGCCGAAGTGAAGTAACAAAATCTTCTACCAAATGAACCGCATGACCGCCGATTGATTCTAATGCCTTTCTGCGAAATGTACAGTTAGCACCTATTACAAGCGCCGCATCGTACCCGTTCATTCCCATCAAGATTGGACCGTAAAATCCGTAAGTCTGTTCTGCTGCTGCACGTGCAATAAAGGAAGTTTTTTGATTATGATATGCCTGCACCACCTGAACGAATCCAACTTCTGAATTCTTAAAATGACCTAAAACAGGGTTAAGAAACTGTGGTTCGGCAATATGGTCGGGATCAATAACCAGAACAATCTCGCCGCTGGTTTTGGAGAGTGCATAATTAACTTTTCCGGCTTTCGCACCGGGAACACCAGAGCAGTCAATTCGTGTTATTCCTATATGCTCAGCAAGTAATTTTAATTCCGGATCGCCGCTTCCATCGAGTAAATAGGTTCGATGAGGATATTCAATTGCAGCAAGAGCGGGTAGTGATTTCTCAAACATCTCGAGTGGTTCACCCGGCGCTGCCGTAGTAAAGATATCTACTGTCAATCCGTCATGGGGTATTTCCGGTTTTGAAATTTTCATATTGAGGAGATAGAACCAGTAAATAACCGATTCGTACATCAACCAGAATGTTGTGATTGAAAGAGGAATAAAAAAGATGAGATGCGTTGTGTGTTCGGGGCTAAACCACCAGTTTGCAAAATAGAGAATTGATTCAAACCCGATTGTAATGAAAACCCAAAGCATTATTCGTTCCATCAACGAGATTCTGTTGGTTGTGATATTTTGGAAAAAATTGGACATTAATTATTTCACTTGCCCGGTGCGATAGTTAATTACTTTTTTTTGATTCCATGCTTTTCCATCCCACCACACTTGATAAACATCGCCGCTTGCTTCGAAGACAGTATAAATGTAATACCAGCTTCCATCAGGGAATTGGTGATGGTATCCTACTGCTGCCGTTGAATTGCGTGCTAATAAATCCGCAGAAGAATTACCGGGAGAAAAACGCAGCCAAACATCTACCAATAGTATAACAGCTACGATTATAAGTACAATAGTTTGTACATTTTTTCCAAGTCGATAAGTATCAGAATTCATAAAGACTCCTTTCTTTGAAAAAGTTACTTAACCCACATGAGTTGCAAAAGTTTTGCCTTTGCAGCTTTATGTTCGGGTTGAATTTGAAGAATTTGTTCATAGTATTTTTTTGCTGTAGGATATTTACTCATCCATTCATTCACTTCGCCTAAACCGAAAAGAGCATCTACATTTTTCTTATTAAGCTGAAGCGCTTTTTCGTAGCTCGTAACAGATTTCTCAAGCTCTCCTTGCCAGCTTAGTATTTGCGCAATGAATACTGTTGCGCTACTTTTTTCTTTCCCGCTGTTAGAATTAGCAATTGCTTTCTGATATGTTTCAATAGAAGCATCAAATTTTTTCTGCCAGCTTAGCGTTTGACCTAAACCAATGTATGCATCGTAATTGGATGGATCGTTCTTGAGAATCACTTGATATTCTGAAATCGCATTATCATATTCTTTGTTCCAGGCAAGTGTTCGTGCGTAGGTAAGCCGGGCATCAATCTCGTTAAATCCTTTTGAAAAAATTGTTCGATACAACTCGATTGCATCATCAAAATCTTTATTCCAACTCATCGCCTCTGCAATTGCTGCTTTTATGGAAAGATCATTTGGAGATAGTTTTTCTGCTTGGCGTAGAGATCGTAATGCGGCTGACATATTCCATAACTTTATATGAGCGATACCAATTTTTTTCTGTGTTTCTGCACTTGCCGGGAGCTTTCCATATTCTCTAAGGGCTTCTTTGTAGTTTTCTTCAGCAAAATATTTTTCCGCTTTTGTTTTTATCGAGTCGGGCGATTGCGCTATCGATCTACTTGAAACAAAAAACATTATTAGCATTGATACCCAAAGAATTTTTTGTTTCATAAGAGGTTCCTTTCCTTTTGTGTGCGGTACCATGAAATTGTTTTCATCAATCCATCTTTGAATGAAATGTTGGGCTGCCATCCTAACAACTTTTTCGCTTTATCATTGCTTCCATAAAGACGCCATACTTCATTTTCCCTGTATGGACGAGAACCAATTAGAAGTTTCATCTTAGAATTCATCAAACGGTGAACAAGTTCCGCTACTTCGCGTATTGATCTCTCAGTTCCGCTGCACACGTTAATAATCTCTCCAACCGCATCTGGCGAAGTTGCCGCTAACAAAAGACTCTCGATAAGATCATCAACGTAAAGGAAGTCCCGTGTTTGCTCTCCTTTTGTCATTTCAAAATCTTTTCCTTCAATTCCATATTTAATGAGTTCCGGAATCATCATCTTTGGTGATTGACCTGGTCCGTAAATAATGAATGGACGAAGAATCACTACCGGAAGTTGAAAGAGTTCATAATAGAGAAGAGCAAATTGTGTTGCCGCCGCCTTTGATGCCGAGTATGGAGAAACTGGTTTCATTGGCTGATCTTCTGTAAACGGAATATTTTTCCCGCTGCCGTACTCTTCGCTTGTGCCCATCAAAACAATTCTTTCTAATTGCGTGCAATAGGTTCCAAGTGAACTTAAAAGATTATGAGTTCCAAGTACGTTGGTAGCTATTGCACGTTCTGCAAATTCGTAACTGCGTTCTGCGCCAAGAAGAGCGCCAAGGTGAAAAACAATTTGCGGTTGAACTTCTTTCACAAGCATTTGGACAGCGTTGAGATCCGATAAGTCAATATCTCTCCACTCAACTCCTTGTTCAATGTCGGATTTAGCATCGCCGAAGCTGGTTGCCGTTACTGAACATCGTAAATCTTGAAGATGATGAAGTAGGTGTCCTCCTACAAACCCGGTTCCACCTGTAACAAGAGTATGCTTGCCGGCGAATTTATTTTTAAGAGTTTCTATTCCGCCCACAATTGTCCCCGGCTTTTTGCAAGTTCTGTATATTCACGAATCTGGTGTGCGGAAAATTGATACATATTCGTTTCTGGATAGTCATAAAAATATTTATACCATTTTGTAGTCATTCGTAATGTTTCTTCGAATGTAAGGACTGCTGACCAAGGAAGCATTGCGTGCGCTTTGTCGCATGTCAGACGAAGCCAGCCAGCTTCATGCAACTTTGGATCGTTTTTATCGGAAATATCAGACCATTCACCAGAACCCCACTGGCTAATAATTTCTTTTACTAAATCACTTACACAACGAGCAGCTGAATCTGCAGGACCAAAGTTCCATCCGCCGGAAGATTGTTTTGGGCTTTCGTTAAGCCGTGCAGCAAGCCAGAGGTAGCCGCTAAGCGGTTCTAAAACAAATTGCCACGGTCGTGTAGCAAATGGGTTGCGGACTTCTATTGAACGATTTTCATTTAGCGCTCTCATAGAATCTGGAACAATCCGCTGGTTTCCCCAGTCACCGCCGCCGATAACATTTCCTGCTCTTACTGTAACAGCGCCAAGCGAATCCTGATGTTGAAAAAAAGATTTTTGATATCCGCGAAAAACTATTTCTGCCGCCCCTTTAGAGGCACTGTACGGATCATCTCCGCCCATTGGATCGTTTTCTTTGTATCCCCAAACTTGTTCGCGGTTCTCGTAACATTTATCGCTTGTTATCACTATAACCGAACGAATTCCCGGCAAAGTGCGGACAATTTCAAGCACGTTTACAGTTCCACTAACATTTGTATCAAACGTTAGTTTTGGTTCATCGTATGATGGGCGAACCAGAGCCTGCGCTGCAAGGTGGAAAACAATTTCGGGTTTAAAGTCGGTAAAAACTTTTCGCATATTTTCATAATCTATGATATCGCCATGAACATGTTGAATCTTTGAACTAATTTTTGCAGCCTCAAAAAGGTTGGGAGTAGATGGGGGATCGAGTGAATACCCGAGCACATTTGCACCAAGTTCTTTAAGCCAGAGTGCGAGCCACCCGCCTTTGAAACCGGTATGACCTGTAATGAGAACTCGTTTGTTTTTATAGTAACCTTTGAATGTCTCTTCCATTATTTTACCCATACCTTCCAGGGAGCTTTTCCGCTTTGCCATAATTCATTAAGTTGTTCATATTCCCTCATAGTATCCATGCACTGCCAGAATCCATCATGTTTATAACCTACAAGTTGCTTATCGCGTGCTAATGCAGAAAGAGGTTCTTTCTCTAAACTCAAGCTATCATCAGGCCACAGGTAATCCCAAATACGTTTAGCATCAAACATCATAAAGCCTCCGTTAATCCATCCTTCGCTAACATTCGGTTTTTCGTTGAAACTTGTTATAAGCGAATCTTCCAATATTAATTCACCAAAACGGCTTGATGGTCTAGCGCCTGTAATTGTTCCTATTTTACCGCTGGCTTTATGAAACTCCATCAATTTCTGTATATCAACATTGGCAACACCATCGCCATAGGTGAGGGCAAAGTTGCCGTCTCCTTCAAGATACTTACGCATTTTCCATACACGTGCACCCGTCATTGCTTTCTCACCGGTTTCGGCAAGTGTTACTTTCCAATCCCGCTCAATCACTTCATCGTGAAAAGTGTATGTATCACTTCCGTTAAATTCGATTGTAACATCCTGGGTCATTGCCTTATAGTTAAGGAAAAATTCTTTAATCTTCCAGCCTTTGTAACCAAGTGCAAGAACAAATTCGTTAACTCCATAGTGGCTGTAGATTTTCATGATATGCCACAGAATCGGCATATTGCCAATCGGCAGCATTGGTTTTGGCACCAGCTCGGATACATCTCGTATCCGGGTTCCGCTGCCACCGCAAAGAATTGCTACTTTAGTACTCATTATTTTTTCCTAGTAAAGTTTTTATGATAATTGAATTAATTGTAAATAAAGTTTTCTAAAACGCTACAGTCATGTTGATTCCAAAAGCAGAATATGAATAGTATGGCTTTTTAAAGTATTCGGCATTCAACCGAATTGTAACGGGGTCGAGTATATCTGTAATAATAGAAACTTCATACTGAGTAGGAAGAATTCCATCAAGTTCGTAATAAAGATCATAATCAATAGGTGCAGGAGTAGTTCCCGTAGAAGGAGAATACTTTTGAAGTCCTGTTGATGAAAATGGAACTGTTGCCTTTGCATAAATTGCAAGGTTGGTCATAATTCCCCATTGAATAACACCAATAGCTAAGTGCCCTTGTTCCTTCATCGGGGTGAAATATGGATTGTAAAAGTAGGAATACTCATAAGTAGTTTGCCGGGTCATCGGATCAAATCCTAAACGAACAGAATTTGTAAGTTTCCAATTATTGAATAAGCTGTTAGAATAGGCGTAAGCATATCCAAGAGCTACCCAAGGATTTGAAAAAGGATGATAAAGCAGAGCAGCATAAGCATTAGTTTTTTCATTAGAATCGGAATAGTATTGCCGTGTGTATTTACCGGTAACGGTAAACATTTTTTGAATGTCAAACTCAATGGAACCGGAAAAATCATTTGAAGAAATTTGCCGGTCAATAGCGGTTGCAGTATTTGTCTCACGGTTTCTACCTGCTTCACCATGTAAAGTAATTACAACCGATGGTCCATCAAAGGAATAGAATAAAGGTTGAGAGAAGTGTATTCCAAAATGATAGTCACCCATAAGAGAACCATCGGGATACATATTGATTTTTCCACCAGCCGCAAAATCAAGCCGCCATTGTCTAATACTTGTTACAAAAATATTTTCAAAGGAATGAATACCCGTTCGAATGCGCGGGAGACCAACAAATTCTTCTTGATCGGTGAATTGATAGCGGTATGAACTATGAAGTTTCCATGTTTCACTAATTGGTAACACCAAATTTAATGACTGCTTATTTGTTTGAGCTGGAATTTCATCGGTCAGCCATTTAGATTCAACACTCACAGTTTGTGCACTAAGTTTACAAGTTGCAAGTACAAGGAAAAGAGTTATAAAAAGTAAATTGTTTTTCATTTTTTCGGTTACTTATATATTGATTAATTGTTGAGAATTTATGAGTTCAGCCCGAAGTATCACAACCATCGAGCCAAACTATAAAACCGCGTTTGCTCCCTATTTACTTTGATTAGTTCATTAAAAAAAAGACACGAGCCATTTCTCGACAATTACAGCAGACCAATTCGACAATTCTGTCGAAGATTTCTCAGAATAAGAAAGATAAAAATTGCTTATCGAGCTGTAGCTAACAGTGTAAGCATTCAAAAATAGAACGCAGATAAACACGGATAGAACAGATTCACGCGGATAATTTTTGGAGTTTTTAGAGATGCCCTTAAGTTGAATGTTTTGCATCGTTGCATTAGCAAACTCTCTTCCTCTTAATACTGAGTTCTGCAAAGCATGAATGAAGACATAAGTGGCAGAATGTAAAAACAAACGAAATTGATTTGCTTCAAAACTAATGCAAGATGTTCTGTCAGACTTAAATACCCTCAACTTATTCGGATTGTGGAGATGAATCCAACTGACGAATATTAGCCAGACATTGATTTTCCACTCTTCACAAAGATGAATATTCAAGAAAATTTCAATGGCACAGCAATTGAAATTTATCTGTCACTATGGAAAAGATAAAAGAAGAAACACCCGAAACCAAAGTCGAAGAGACTTCCGTACCCCCGGAAAAGGGACGAGGACTTAACCTCAAAGTATTATTGTTCGGAATACCCATCTTTATTGTTCAGCTGATCGTTGTCTATTTTGTAACGGCGAATGTTTTACTGGATAAAATTCAGACCGGACATACTCCAGCCGAACCGGTTAATTCAGAAGTTAAAAAAGAGGAAGAGCATCCCAAAGCAGCATCAAATGAGCTCGGAAAATTTGTGTATATGGTTGAAGACGTGGTTATAAACCCCGCAAATTCCGAGGGTAAAAGATTACTCCTGTCCTCGCTCGGATTTGATATTTCAACCGAGCAGGAACATCAAGAACTTAAATCGAAAGAATTTCTCCTTAAGGACGCTGTAATTTCAATCATGAGCAGCAAGGATGTAGCACGGTTAAGTAATATCGTGTACCGGGATACGCTCAGAACAGAAATTATTAAACGTATTTCGGTATTGATGCCGAAAGTGAAAGTAAACACTATTTATTTCAGTAAATATATTCTACAATAGCTATGCCTGAAATACTATCACAACAAGAGATCGACCAGCTTCTTAATAATATTAAGAGCGGAACGGATCAGAAAATTGAAACCAGCCACGAAAGGGAAGCGATTCTTTTCGATTTCCGCTTGCCCAATAGAATTTCTAAGAATCAACTTAGAATTCTACGCAGCTTTTTCGAAAATTTTGCCGAGAGTTTCAGTTCATTCCTTGTAACAAAACTTCAGACGGTTGTAAATATTAATGTAACCTCTGTAGATCAAATTTATTATTCGGAGTATGTTCTTTCGGTTGGCAACCCTGCTTGTCTCTTTACTTTCGATATAAGAAATACCGACGTAAGGGGAATTCTTGAACTTAATAATGATCTTGCACTTACTCTGGTTGACAAACTTCTTGGCGGAAACGGACTTGGAACAAAACAAACAAAAGTTATAACTCCAATTGAGCAAAGAGTACTGCGCGTAGTTGTTGAAAGAATTATGCAGGATTTACGTAAAGCATGGCAAACGGTGGATAATTTCGAATTTAATCTAGATCGTTTTGAACCCGATATAGATTTTGCTCAGATAACGTCTCAAAGCGAATCGGTACTTCTCATATCGTTCGAAATTTTGATTGGCGAGCAATCTTATTTGATGAATATCTGTTTTGCAACATTTGCATTCGACAACATACTTGCGAAATTATCCACAACAAAACTTTCATCAATCAGGGCAACAAAATATTTCGGTGTTACCGCAAAAGAAGTAGTCCAGAATCATCTTTCAAAAACACTGCTTCCTCTTAATGTTGAATTTGGAAAGACGAAACTCTCGATAAAAGAATTAATGGAAATGCAGGTTGGCGATATTGTCCGCCTTGAAACAAAAGTATCCGATGACCAACAAGTTCGAACAGGCAGCAAGGTTTTATTTTCCGGTAGAATCGGGACTCTAAATAATCACAAAGCAATAAGGATTACTAAGAAAGTAATCGATGAACCAAAATCTCTCTGAGGAATTCATGGATAACATAACAAACGAACCTACTGAATTTACGGAACCAGTCAATAATCAAGGTCCATCATCATCTTCGATAAGCAGCTCGCTGGCACAGTTCGAAGAATTTGACGACTCGACCAGAACAATTCCGGGCTCTAACGAAAAACTACATTTTCTAAGAGATCTGCCGATGAACATTTATATCGAACTCGGAAGAACTCAGATGCAGATCAAAGACATTCTGGAATTGGAACGTGGTTATGTAATTGAACTTGATAAACTTGCAAGCGAACCAGTTGATGTTTTTGTGAATAATAAAAAAATTGCTGAGGGTGAAGTAGTTGTAATTGACAAACATTTTGGAATAAGAATTACAACTCTTGTTGATCCGGCAAATAGAATAAAGGAAATTAACTGATGACATTTGTAGACATTCTAAAGTCGTTCATTCCGCTTATCCTAATTTTTGGTCTCCTCTTCGGTGTTTTAATGCTTGTGAGAAAGTATTCATTCTCGCTTGGCGGAAAGAAACTTCGTTCCGTAAATGTTGATGTTGTGCATAACCAACTGATTCTTCCCAAAAAATATTTATCTCTCATCCGCGTTCAGGATAAACTGCTTGTCCTTGGAATAAGCGAAAACAGTATCACCTTATTAAAAGAATTGGATTACGACCCTTCACAAGATTCCGAAACATTCGCGGAAAATACAAAGCCAAATTTTGTCGATATCCTTAAGCAGAATTTGGGTATGAAATGAACAAGAAATTATTCCTTGTAATTCTAACGGCTACTTTCCTTTTTTTTTGTACCGAATCATTCTCTCAACAGAAAGCAACATCAATTCCATTTCCCAAAATAAGTTTGGATGTAGGTACGGCGCAGACAGGAAATGACGTTTCTGTTACGCTTCAAATTCTTTTGCTTATGACGGTGCTCTCTTTGGCGCCTTCTTTAGTTATTATGACTACAGCTTATCTAAGAATCATAATTGTTTTTCATTTTTTAAAGAATGCGCTCGGAACGCAACAAATGCCGCCGTCTCAACTCCTGGCTGGAGTAGCACTATTTATTACTTTTTTTATTATGGCGCCTACATGGAATAAAGTGAATGACGACGCTCTTAAACCGCTGATGGCAAATCAGATTAATGTGGAAGAGGCTTACAATAAAGGAATAGAACCTATTCGTCAATTCATGTTTAAGCAGACTCGCGATGAGGATTTGGAATTGTTTATAGGACTTTCAAATCAAGCGAGACCGGCAAACAGAAGCGAAATTTCAACTTATATTTTGATTCCATCGTTTGTACTCAGCGAACTGCGCGCCGGTTTTATAATGGGATTCTTCCTTTTCATTCCATTTATTATGGTGGATATGATTATATCGAGCATACTAATGGCAATGGGAATGATGATGATGCCCCCCATGATGATCTCACTTCCATTTAAAATTTTATTGTTCATTCTTGTTGATGGGTGGAATTTAATAGTTGGTTCTTTAGTAAGGAGTTTTTAATAAATGACAGAAGAACTCATCATCGAAGTATTGAAAGAAGTATTCTGGACTACATTTTTAGTTCTTCTTCCCGTTCTTGGCGTAGCTCTCATTGTCGGAATATTTGTATCTGTCTTTCAAGCGGCGACATCAATACAAGAGATGACGCTGACTTTTGTGCCTAAATTAATTGCCTCTGCTTTAGTGATTATATTTATGCTGCCGTGGATGATTGATAAAATGGTTGCCATCACTATTAAAATGTTCACAATGTTTCAACATGTACTGCGATGACAGAGATACTGGTAGGCGATTTTGTAATTGTGTTAATGATTTTTCTGCGTATCATCTCGATGATAGTGACGGCTCCGGTTCTTTCGCACAGCGCGTTTCCGGTTTTGGCGAAAATATTTATTTCAATGGTGCTGGCTTACATAGTTTTTTTAACAATTGATAAAAGTAATATTGTAATTGAACCAAATCTCGTTTCAATTACGCTCAACGGAATTAGAGAAATACTTACCGGCTTTATAATGGGTTATATGCTCAATTTTATCTTTTATGGAATTTCTTTTGCCGGTACTTTAATTGGTTTTGATATGGGATTAATGATGGCGGAGGTAATGAACCCCATGCAGGAGATAAGTAACAATGTGGTTGGAGAAGTAATTTATTTTGTCTCTATGATGATCTTTTTGCTTATCAATGGGCATCACTATATAATTGGCGCGGTTGTAGCTTCATTTGATGTAATTCCAATCGCAAAATTTTCTTTTACTCAGCCCGTGTTGCAAATGATTGTTAAATATTCCTTCGCGGTTTTCACTATAGCCTTAAAAATAGCTGCGCCTGTTCTTGTCTCATTTTTCTTAATCCATATTGCAGAAGGTATTATTGCCCGTGTAATCCCGAATATTCAAGTGTTTTTTATAACTCAACCGGCAAAAATTGCAATTGGCTTTCTCTTTCTTGCGGCTTTAGCACCGGTCTATGTTTTTGCAATTAAAAATTTGCTTCAAAATTATGAATCGCAACTCACAGAAATTATTAGAACAATGGGCGTTTAAGAATGGCTGAGAAAGACGGACAAGAAAAGAGTGAGCAGCCTACCGGTAAAAAGCTTGACGATGCCAGAGACAAAGGTCAAGTTGCAAAAAGTATGGAGATAAATTCGCTGGCTGTTTTTGGCAGCGGATTAGTAATGCTCTATCTCACCAAAGGATTTCTTGGCGAAAAAATCTCTGACTTTACGATTGAGATATTCGGATCGCTCGAAAAATTTGAACTAAATAAAGCTATCTTACAGACATACATGTTTAAGTGGGCTCTTTTCTTCTTAACGCTTCTCGCGCCGGTTTTGATCGGAATTATGGTTGTCGCTCTTGCCGCCAATATTGCTCAAGTCGGATTCAAATTTAAGACAAAAGTTTTTAAGCCCTCTTTTAGCCGCTTCAATCCAATTGCCGGTATAAAAAGGATTTTCTTCTCTCAGAGCTCATTTGTTGAAATCGCTAAATCGGTTGCTAAATTATTAATTATAGGGTTGTTCACATATTTCATCATTTCAAAATTAATTCAAGATACAACTCTTCTTATAGAATTAAGTGTTGAAGAAATTGTTAAGTTCATGCTGGACGCAGCTTTTTCTCTTATCTGGAAAATCGTGCTCTTCTATGTGGCAATTGCAGCCATTGACTTTGTTTTTCAGAAGTTCAAATTCAAGAAAGAAATGATGATGTCGAAGCAGGAAGTTAAGGAAGAATATAAGCAGAGCGAAGGCGATCCAAACATCAAATCCAGAATACGTAAGCAGATGTTATCTATGGCGCGTAAAAGAATGATGAAAGATGTTCCGACTGCAGATGTTGTAGTGACAAACCCTACTCACTTTGCAATTGCCATTAAATACGATTTGAATAAAGACAACGCACCTAAAGTTGTTGCAAAAGGAATGGACGAATTGGCACAGCGAATCAAAAAAATTGCAACCGAAAATAACGTTCCTCTTCATGAAGACAAAGAACTTGCAAGAGCGCTTTATAAATCTGTTGAAGTCGGCGAGGAAATCCCGACAAAATTATTCAAAGCAGTCGCTCAAATTCTCGCATACATTTTTCAGATGAAAAGGCTGAAAAAGAAAAGGAGCATAGTGTAAGGTGATGAAATCCTTCGGCAGAAATAGCGATATATTTCTAGCGTTCGGTTTAATAATGATGCTCGGGTTGATGCTGATCCCGCTGCCTCCCTCCATGCTGGATTTTCTGCTCGCGTTAAATATTACACTTTCTATACTGGTTATGATCGTTTCTCTTTATATCCAATCGCCTCTTGATATCTCGGTCTTTCCGGGATTGTTATTGATAACTACTCTTTTTCGTCTCGGACTAAATATTAGTTCAACACGCTTAATTCTTATTGATGGTTATGCCGGTAAAGTTATTGAATCGTTCGGCTCTTTTGTTATAAGCGGTAATTATGTTGTAGGATTTATAGTATTCATTATTCTTGTTATTATTCAATTTATAGTTATCGTAAAAGGATCCGGAAGAATTTCCGAAGTTGCCGCGCGCTTCACACTTGATGCTATGCCGGGTAAACAGATGGCTATTGATGCAGATTTGAATACCGGACTAATCACTGAAAGTGACGCGCGTAAAAGAAGAGATATAATTAGCCGGGAAGCGGAATTTTACGGAGCTATGGATGGTGCAAGTAAATTTGTAAAAGGCGATGCCGTAGCTGGCTTGATTATAAATGGTATTAACCTTCTCGGCGGATTCATTATAGGTGTGGCTCAAAGAGGCTTATCATTTCAAGATGCTATACAGACCTACTCGATTCTCACTATTGGTGATGGACTGGTATCTCAAATTCCGGCGCTGATTATTTCAACTGCGGCAGGTCTTGTTGTAACACGTAGCGCTGCGGGAACTTCATTAGATTTTCAGATGAAGACACAGCTATTCTCAAATCCCAGGGTTCTGGGTACTGTAAGCGGCGCAATCTTTTTATTCGCTTTAATTCCCGGAATGCCGGCAATTCCGTTTCTAATTCTCAGTTTAATTTTAGGAACCAGCTCTTATATCACCAATAAAAACAAACAAGCCGTTCCCTCTGCAAATGTTGAAGAAGAAGTATTAATAGCCGAACCGAGCGAAGAAAGATTTGAGCAGTATTTACAAGTGGACCCCATTGAAGTGGAAATTGGATATGGATTAATTAGCCTCGTGGATGAAAAGCAGGGCGGAAATCTATTCCAGAAAATATCATCAACCAGAAAATTAATTGCTCTGGAATATGGCGTGCTCATCCCGCCCGTTAGAGTGCGTGATAATCTTCAGCTCTCTCCTAGTGAGTATATTATTAAGATAAAGGGAAATATAATCTCCAATAATGAAATTTATCCGGATAGACTTCTTGCTATGAATCCCGGAAGTATAGAAGAAGGTTTGAACGGACTGCAGACAACCGATCCGGCTTTCGGATTGCAAAGCTATTGGATTACGAACGAGGAGAAAGAAAAAGCTGAAATGCTGGGATACACAGTTGTTGACTGCATCTCGGTTTTATCTACTCATCTTCAGGAAGTATTGAAGAAGAATTTTGATAAAATTATCTCCCGGCAGGAAGTAAAACAACTTTTAGAAAACATCAAGAAAGATTACCCTGCCGTTGTTGATGAGATTAATCCAGAGGTGCTTAATCTGGGAACGATTCAAAAAGTATTGCAGAATCTTTTGAAAGAAAATATTCCAATAAAAGATTTTGTACAAATTCTTGAAGCATTAATTGACTACTCGAAAACAACAAAAAATGTTGATGTTCTTACCGAATATGTTCGACATACAATCGGCGGTACAATAGCATCTCTTTATGCGGATCAGAATGGAATTATTCACGCGGCGGCATTGAGTGAAAATTTGGAATCAACAATCACCAGATCTTTGCAGGCACAGAAGGACAGCGTTGTAACTTTGGGTTTGAACCCAACCGTTTTAAGAGAACTCAACGTTCAGCTTCAACAGACGATGGCAGATTTTAACAGGCTCGGCTATATGCCGCTTCTGATTACTTCGGCAACAATTCGTCCATATTTTTATCGGTTAGTCAACAGTAGTTTTCCCGAATTAATCGTTTTATCCTTTTCCGAATTGCCCGCAAATATAGAACTGGAATTTATTGGAAAGTTAGAGGTACAAAATGCAAATTAAAAAATTTGTCGCTCCATCTTTGAAAGAAGCCACTCAGCAAATGAAGCTTGAATTGGGAATTGACGCCATCATTCTTGGAACACGTGTTTTAGAGGCAGATAAACGATTCGATATGAAGAAGATGTACGAAATTACGGCAGGTGTAGATCAACCGGCTAAATTAAATGAGATAAAGCAAACCGGCGCGAAATCATTCGCAACAGACAGCTACTTGTCCGAACTTGATTCGCTTGCAAATAAAATATATTCCAAAGCCGAAATTCCGCTTCTTTCGGATGAAAGAAAAAATAAGAACTCGCGGGCGGCATCTTCGGTGAAGACTTTTGAAAGAGAGATTACTGAAATTGCTGAGTCGTTGCAGTTGCACGAAGTTCAAAAAAGTATAGTAAGCAGCTTAGTAAAGCACTTATCAAACTCATCGGGATTTGTAGATGAAACCGGATTGGAAAACTATCTTCTATCAACAATGGCTTCGATGATCCCGACGACAAGTTTTAAGGTGAACAAAGGCAAGACGCACAAAATTGCGCTCGTTGGTCCAACCGGAGTGGGAAAAACAACATGTATTGCAAAGCTCGCGGTAATTTCTAAGATCATTCATAAGCTAAATGTTGGATTAATTTCGATTGACACATACCGTCTTGGTGCGATCGACCAGTTGAGAATTTTTTCTGAGATAAGCGATATTGAAATGGCTGTAGCTTATGAACCAGGTGAGATTCCAAAACTCATACAAAAATTCAAGAATAAGGATCTCATTTTCATTGATACTGTTGGACGAAGTCAGAAAAGCAAAAAAAGTTTGGAATCTATCGAGAAACATTTACAAGCGGCGCAGGTTGATGAAACTGTTCTTGTTGTTAGCGCAACAAGTTCAGCGCGCACACTCAATGATGTAGCGGAAAAATTTAAGAATACAAAATACAGTTCCGTTATTTTTTCCAAAGTTGATGAAGCGGTCTCTTACGGCAACATTATGAATCTTGCCGTTACTCAAAATATACCGGTTATGTTTTTAACCAACGGTCAGGTTATTCCGGATGATATTGTCTCTGTTAATCCATCCTTTCTGGCAAACCTGGTATTCACAGGTAAGTTGTACAAATGAATGGGCAAGCGTCAAGATTAATAGAGCTTAATAAACTTGCGGAAACCGGAAGCAGAAATTCTAGATCCAAAATTATTTCCGTCTGCTCGGGTAAAGGAGGTACGGGAAAAACATTTTTCTCTGCAAACTTTGCCTACCAACTCTCACGCCTAAACAAAAGAATACTGCTCGTGGATTTTGATCTCAATTTTTCCAATCTAAACATATTATTGAATCAAACATCTACTAAAACAATTTCCAATTTCTTCGAGCAATCGGAAACTCTGCAAGATATAGTCTTTAATTATTCAAAAAATCTTGATTTGATCTTTGGGGATTCCGGTCGCGGCGACTATCCCCGCGTGAGCCGGGAGATAATAGATTATTTTTTTATTGTTCTCCAAAAAATTCAGCACAGATATGATTATATCATTTTAGATTCATCTGCCGGTGCGGATAGTCTGGTTCTGCATCAACTCATAAAATCCGACTATAATTTAATTGTTACATCGCCGGAGCCGACCGCGGTTATGGATGCTTATGTTGTGCTCAAACTATTAGCCGAGAGAGGATCGGAAGCAGAAAAATATATTCTTATAAATAAATGCACCGACTCTGACGAAGGGGAAAATGCATTTATAAAACTATCAACCGCTGTAAATCACTTCCTAAAAATGAAGATCGAATTACTAGGAATAGTTAGTTACAACAGCTCTGCACACAAATCAATTGTTAATCAAGAATTGCTGCTGGATTATGATTCGGAATCACTCGCTGCAGCAGAAATCTATCAAAATGTTATGCGGTTCATGACTATCACACAAATGGCTAATAATAACCAGCATAAATAATTACCCCCAAATTTCTCCACTTAAATCAATCAAAAATGGATGTTTAGCGAGCCCCGTCATTATCCGGTTGATGGTATAGTGTTTGCAACTTTACTAACAAAAAAGTGGAACTAATGAACAAAATAATTCTCCAAACCGGTTTATTGATCTTTTTCTTCTCGGTGATTTATTTCACTCAAAGGGGTATGTCGATGGAAAAGATACTTCTAAATTCTTTCGTCATCTTCATTATAGTAACCTCAATGCTCAGCATAATTGTAATAGGAATAATAAAAGCAATAAATAGAAACTCGCTCAATAAATTAGGCGACTATTCAGAGAACTTAGCAGGAAAATCGAAAAATGAGTAATGCAAACCTTTGGTCATCGTATAAAGAAAATCCGTCTACGGATTTAAAGAAACAGATTGTTCTCACATATCTGAATCTTGTTCATTATGTAATTCACAAAACCAATCTTAATCAAAATGGAATATTAGACCGGCGGGATTTTTTCCAGTTTGGTATTGAAGGGTTGAGTGAAGCGATAGATCGGTTTGACCCCGATTACGGGACTAAATTTGAAACTTATGCTATTCAACGAATCCGCGGAAAAATTTACGACGAGCTACGTAAATACACAGATAAATATGAACATGCCGTTGAGGGGGAGAGCAGCACAAGTTATTCATTCTCAAACATCTCCTTAAACCAAACTATCAGCGATGATGACGGAATGCAAATGCAAGAGATTATCCCAAGCGGTGCAGAAAAACCGGATGCAATTCTTGAAAAGAAAGATCTCAAACAAAAACTTATTGATCTTATGAAAGAACTTGGCGAAAGAGAAAGAACAATTTTGAGCCTTTATTACTACGAAGAATTGAATTACAAAGAAATTTCTCAAATCTTAAATGTGACGGTTTCACGCGTATCTCAAATTCATTCTAAAATTATTAACTCTCTCAAACTTAAGTTGGCTGAATATAATGCTTGAAGTTAAAAATCTGGACTTGCGGGAAAGCATAAGAAAAAAACTTTTAAATATTGGATCTCTGCCCTCTGTTCCACAGATTATTACAGAGGTGTCTTTGATGCTGGATAGCGATAGAACTAGCGCTGCGGACTTATGCAAAGTGATTTCTCAAGATCAAGGTATCGTGGCAAAAATACTTGCTGTTGCAAACTCTCCTCTTTATGGTTTACCAAGAAGAGTTTCAACAATTGAGTTTGCAGTTGTAATCATCGGCTTTGAACATATTAGAAACATTTTAGTTGCTCTCTCTCTTGTAGATGTATTTAAAACAAGAAACACCCAGGATTGGAATCAGAATAGCTACTGGGTTCACTCTCTTCTAACTGCAACCGCGGCAAAAAGAATTGCGGATGATCTTCGTTATCCGAAATCAGGTGAAGTTTTTACGGCAGGGCTGCTTCATGATTTAGGTCTTGCAGTTTTCCAACGATTTTTGAATCCCGAATTCAAAAATATTTTAAAAATGAAAGAAAAAGATCAAATTGCTCACATCAATGCTGAAGAGATAACGCTTGGTTTTACACATCAAGATGTAGGAGAGTTCTTACTTGATAGATGGAATTTTCCTCCGTATATCGGCGAGGCGGTTCTTCATCATCATAAACCGTCATTTGCAAAAAGCGGAACTGTACTAGCGTCGCTTATTCATCTGGCAGATTATATGACCCAGCGGCTGAACATCGGAGCATTTGAATGGGACAACGATTATGTGCTCGATGAAAATATCATCGACATTCTTGGGTTTGGAAGTCTTCAATATCTCGAAGATTTTATTTCGGGATATGAACATTTATTTAAAAGTCATCTTGAATCAATAAATCAATAGGGCATTATGGAAACATTATTATTGGATTTATCCAAAAAGAGTGAGAGAACGGAATTAATTCTTAAAAAGGTTAACACTCTCTCTCCAATTCCTAAAATACTTACAGAAGTACTTGAACTTTTGAACGATCAATACACAAGCCCTCATGTTCTTGCAAAAGCTATCTCGAAAGATCAAGGTGTGGTTCTTAAACTACTGACAATTGCTAACTCTCCCTTTTACGGATTATCAAAGAGAGTAGCTTCAATAGAATTTGCGATTATGATTCTTGGTTATGATGAAATTAGAAATATAGTTTCCGCCCTTTCATTGATGGAGTCGATGAAAAACAAGAGCGACCAATATCTCGACCAGAAAAACTTTTGGATGCATTCCTACATTGTTGCAACAATTTCCAAAAAAATTGCTATGGACCTCGGGCTGGAAAAGAGCGGAGAGGTTTTTCTTGCCGGATTGTTGCACGATCTTGGAATTTCAGTAGTGCATAGATTCATGCATTCAGATTTTGTAAATATTTTCGATCTTGTCTCTAAAGGAACACTTCTTCTTGATGCTGAGATACAAGTAATTGGTATGGATCATCAAGCGGTTGGTTCTGCTCTCTTAAAAAACTGGAATATACCGGAATTAATCTGCAACATAGTTAGAAATCATCATGCCCCGCATTTATCTTCCGATGCCCCGGTGCTTTCTTCCGTAGTTCATCTTGCCGACTATATGACTCAAAAATTGCAGATGGGAGAATTGAAGTGGGATGAGAATCTTGAATTGAATGAACACATTCTGTCGAGTCTTCATTTCAAAGATTTAACCGATCTTGGAAAATTTATTGAAAATTACCGCGAACCATTAGTTGGACAATTGGAATCTTTGAGGTATTTAATTTGAGACTGATAAAAGAAAAAACTTCCGAATACGAACCATTTCATAAATCGCTTCAATACTTCACTAAAAATTCCGGAGCGCAAGGCGAACTTAAACTTATAAGTTTCGAGAACCACAGAAATAATTCGAATCTTCTGGATAAATATTCTTTCTTTGTCCAAAACCTTTACTCATTTCAAAATAAAATTCAAAGTGTGGAAAACGTTAAAGATCTTACCGCACTATTTCAAGAATTTGTGAAGCGAATTATTTTCTCGAAAGAAGTGGAAATTTTTCTATTTAACGATTCGCGCCGGAATTTGATTCCTCTGAACACAACCGCCTCACAGCAACATGTTGCCGCGGCTAACAAGGCTTATAAAGACGGCATACTCGACTGGATTTATGAAACCAAGAAAGCCACTATAATTCCGGATTTAAATAAGCTTACAATCAATGGTTCTAAACTCAACCAGATAATTTTTCCGGTTTACGATAGAAAAACTAATTACGGAATTCTTTCATTATTAACTCCTGTCTCAAAGGTTAAAGAAGATTCTCTTGAGAATCAGTCCGTTCAAATATTGCTTAGTATGATCATCCCGATGATTATATCAATCCGCCAGAAACAGTCGATTAATAAACTCTATCAGGAGCTGCAGGTATATCAATCTAAAATAAATAATGATTTTGATACCTACGCAATCGGCGAGCTGGCAGAGGGAATTTTAGAAGAGATAGGAGAACCGCTCCAGGTAATTTTAAGCTATACAAACGTTGTAGAAAACGAATACAACGTGGATAGTGAAGTAACAGATAAAATTAAACAGCAAATAAAAAAAATAAATGAACTCACTAAACGACTCGTAAAATTTTCGGAGTTAAACAAACCGCAGACTCAAAAAAGCCAGCCGTGCGATATAAATAAAGTTGTGCGTGAATTTAAGAATGTAAGTAACGCCACTCTAAACAATCTTGGGCTCGAATGCGAACTTGATCTGGAAGAGAATATGCCTCCGGTTCTAAGCGACCCCAAAGATATTAAACAACTTATGACAAGTATTTTCTCGATTATAAAAAGCGATTCCCAAAAAGGGGGCGCTATTGTTATTCAGACTAAATATGTAAAAGAGAGAATTGTACTTTCTGTTTTTACTACAGAGCAGCTTTCCGGCTTCACCAATTCAAGAGAAGACAACTCGAATGTTACTGTAAATCTTATCCATGAATTGATGAAGAAGAACGAAGGCTCTGCCGAATTTAATTCTCTCCCCCTTAAAGGCTCCATTATTCATTTAATCTTTCCAATGAAAAGGAATTTGAATTTATGAAGAATGTATTCTTTATTGTATTGATCTCCGCTTCACTTCTAACCGCTCAGAAATCAGCGGTAGATTCGTCCGCAATTGAGACGGCTAAAGATTCAATTTGTATAAGCGATTTGGTTCAGAAGCAGATTGATTTAGCAATAGAAAAACAGTCTCTGCAAAATGCGCCCGTTGTTACAGAGGCAAAGATTAATTTAATACCTAAAGTTGCAGTACCTCCATTAGTGAATGACCCGTTTAGCAATTTTATTAAAGCGCTCCCGCTTCATATTCAGATATTTATTTCAGCGTCGTTTTTAATTCTTCTTGTATTGTTAATCCGGAGAGCGGTTCTTTCCGTTAAGAAAAGGTCGATGCGTACACTTAAAGACAAAATTTCAAGTATCCGGCAGGAAAGAGTATTCCCAAAAGAAAATTCCAAACTAAATGAAAAACGCAGAAAGCTTAAAAACAGTAGATCAATTTTTGATACTACTGAGTCTCATATTTCCAAATTGGCAAAAGAACTAAACATCGCAAAAGGTGAGCTGCTTTTAGCTTCTCGCCTAAAACAATATGAAACAGGAAAAATGTAAGAGAGAATAAAATGATCAAAGGAATTTATACCGCGGCGCGCGGACTTGATTACAGAAAGAAAAGTATTGATGTAATTGCGAACAACCTTGCAAATGTTAGTACAACCGGATATAAAAGGGAAGTTCCTTTCTCCGAAGTAATAAATCAGATGGGCGATGTACAGACTAAAAAAATTACGAATCAAAGTCAGGGAGAAATACTTCAAACTGCAAATCCATTGGATTTAGCAATTTCCGGAAATGGCTTCTTTACAGTTAAAAGTGATGGAGGCGGAATTGAACTTACACGCAGCGGAAGATTTAAAATTTCGGATGAAGGTTTTTTAACTAATGAAAACGGCAAAAAGGTTTTGGGTAAGAATGGTCCGATTGCCATGGAAGATACGATGTTAAATAAAAATTCTACGATTTTGGTTACAAAAGCAGGCGAAATAAAGATTGGGGACAAAACCGTCGATACACTTTTAATAATGAATGTAGGCAACGCCGGTCAATTATCCAGATCCGGCGAATCAAATTTCACGGCGGAAGATCAGGAATACTTTGCGGCTTCTGAAAATGATTATGGCATTTCTCAAGGATATCTCGAAGGAGCTAACACAAACATTATTGAAGAAATGAGTGCGATGATTCAACTCAATAAGGAATATGAATCGGCGCAAAAAATAATTGCGGCTCTTGATCAGTCTCTCAGTCAAGCAAATGAAATCGGAAAAGTATAAAGGAGAATTATATGTCAGAACGTGCATTGAGAACAGCGGCAACGGGTATGTATGCCCAACAAATTAACATCCAGGTTATTTCGAATAATATTGCCAACATAAATACAACCGGTTTCAAAAAAAATAAAGCCGAGTTTCAGGACCTGATGTATCAGGAAGTGAGTATTAATCCACTCTCTTCTTCAACGCCGGGGATTGAAGATACATCTACATCAATGATTCAAGTTGGTAACGGAGTAAAACCGGCATCATCTCAAAAAATTTTCAAACAGGGTGATATTACACAATCCAATAATCCGTTCGATCTTGCTATTCAAGGAGAGGGATTTTTCCAGGTTAGAAAGCACGACGGAACTTTTGCTTACACTCGCGACGGTTCATTCAAAGTAAACGCCGAGGGAAAAATGGTTACCACAAGCGGTTATACTCTCGAGCCAGGCTTTACCCTAAACTCGGATATAGCAAGTCTTGCTGTGGGAAAAGATGGAACCGTAAGCGCCAATCTGCTTGATGGCAGCACAACAGTTTTAGGAAATATTGAACTTGCTCGATTCATGAATAATGGTGGTCTTATTGCGCTTGGCGATAATCTTTACGCAGAATCGCAAGCTTCTGGGCAGCCTATGCTGGGGGTTCCAGGTGGTCAGGGTTTTGGTGAAGTTAATCAAGGTTATTTGGAAGCTTCCAATGTTGATATAGTTGAAGAGATGATTTCGATGATTGCAGCACAACGGGCTTATGAAATAAATTCGAAAACTGTAAAAACAGTTGAAGATATGATGACAATTGCAAACAATCTTAAGAGAGCATAATTATTAATGATGGCTTTGCTATCCATATTGATCGGATTTCTATCCGTGCAAGACAATGGTCTTGACGTAAAATTAAAAAGTTATCTGAATGAAAAATTGAAGAATTATGTACGGTATGAGTATCAGATTGTTCAAGCGCCGCAAAATTATTCACGTATTGAAATTAACCATGAGAGACAATCGCGGTTAACAAAAAATTATTTTTACATCCCGGTTAAAGTTTACAATTCAAAGAATTCACCGAGCGGCGCGCTGCTAACAGTCCGTGTAAAACTTTTTAAGAATGTTCTTGTTGCCGGCAACGATATAAAAAGAAATGAAAATCTCTCCGTAGATGTGTTCAACAAGAAAATTGAAGATGTCTCGCTGTATGCGGGTAAAACATTAAATGTGGATGATGATCTTGCAAAATATAGAGCCAAAGTATTGGTCAAATCCGGTACAATACTTTCCGAAGATATGATCGAGCCGATTCCAATTATCAATAAAGGAGATAAAATAGTTCTTCACACCGGAGGATCTGGCGTTGATGTTTCGATTGATGTAATCGCACGGCAGGACGGATGTGCCGGAGATGTAATAAGTGTTTATGCAAACGGAAGTAAGCTGTACAAGGCAAAAATAATTGATAAAAACAACTTAACCTTGGTAGAATAAAATGAAACGGATACTAATAATTTACGCAATGGCACTCTTTAGCTTGAACTTAAATGCGCAGGATATGCGTCAAAACGCTTACGCCTCTCTTTTTTCGGATCAGAAAGCGAACAGGCAGGGTGATGCGGTAACCATTATTGTTTTAGAATCGACTCAAGCTTCCAATAACTCCGAAACAAACGCCGGAAGAAAAAGCGATGTTGCTTTTGCTTTTTCAGGAGGCATGGATAAAACCACTCTGCCAAATGTAAATCTAAAAATGGGTTCCGGAAATGATTTCAGCGGGCAAGGCTCCACACTTACAACCGGAAACATTCGTACAAAAATAAGTGCAATTGTCGATACGGTTCTTGCAAACGGTAATCTGGTTATTCGCGGAAGTAAAAAAATTACGATCAATGGTGAAGAGCAGATGATTCAGGTAAAAGGAATTGTCCGTCCTTCGGATATATCCCCCGATAACGCCGTATTGTCATACAATATCTCCGATGCGGAATTGTCATTCGAAGGTAACGGCATAATCAATAATGCTCAGAAGCCGGGATTATTATCAAAATTATTTCACTGGTTGTTTTAGGTATAAAAATGAAAGCAAAGTTTTTAATAGCGTTAGCAATTCTTTCATTTGCTTGTGAAACGACCTATTCACAGCGGATAAAGGATGTTGCTTATATGTCGGGCAAAAATTCCGAGCAGATAATCGGTTATGGAATTGTTGTTGGTCTTGCCGGAACGGGTGACAGCTACCGATCATCGTTCACAATCCAATCGGTAACAAGTATGTTGAAACGATTTGGAATTACCGTCCCTCAAACCGATCTGAAAACTAAAAACGTGGCGGCTGTAATTGTAACTGCTACTCTAAGTTCAAATTTAAGAGCCGGCGCCGAATTTGATGTAACAGTGTCGTCTATGGGCGATGCTACAAGTCTGCAAGGCGGTACTCTTTTAATGACGCCGCTTTCAAGCATCAGCGGAAAGGTTTTAGGCTTCTCACAAGGAGCGATTTCTGTCGGCGGATTTGATATTAATACTTCAACGGGAAATAGAGTTTCGAAAAATCATACTTTAGCCGGAAGAGTACCGCGCGGTGGTTCATTAAAAGAATCAATGCCCTCGGCAGAGTTACCGGCGGATGAAATTTCCGTCTTCTTAAAAGAACCGGATCTAACTACATCGCAAAATATTACTACTTCAATAAATAAAAAATTTGGAGCTGAAATTGCCAAAGCTGTTGATGCGGCGGAAGTTAAAATTACAGTTCCTCAAGACCGTCAAAATAATTTAATCGGATTTCTATCCGAATTGGAAAACATTTCCGTTCAAGTTGATGAAATTGCAAAAGTTGTCTTAAATGAAAGAACCGGCACTGTAGTATCAGGTCAGAACGTAAAGATTCAACCGGTGACCATTACACACGGAAACTTGAATATTACTATTCGGAATTATCCAATCGTATCGCAGCCGGGCGCCTTCTCTCAAGGAAGGACTGCCGTAGTTAATAATACCATACCGTATGTCAGTCAAGATTCAACCAATACGGTAGCTATACAAGGCGCGAGCAATGTTCAAGAAGTAGCCGCGGCGCTAAACTCCTTAAAAGTTTCTCCGCGTGATGTTATCTCAATTTTTCAAGCGCTCAAGGAAGCCGGAGCGTTAATGGCAGAATTAATAATAATGTAAATGGAAAAGCTATCACTTAAAATAGATAACCCGAATAAGCACATCTCGCAGATGCCGGAGGTGAAATCACGCTACGATGAAAACGGGAAAACGAAAATTGCCGCCGCAACTAAGCAATTTGAAAGTATGCTTACTCAAATGATGTTAAAGAGTATGAATAAAACAAACGGCGGCATGCTCGGCGAAGAAGGTTACGGTAATGATATGTTCGATACGGTTTTTGAGCAAGAGATTGCATCTTATTTGAGCGAAACAAAAAGTCTTGGTATTGCCGAGATGCTCTACAAAAAAATTACCGGCGAAGAGATGACTCCCGATATGCGTTTCAAAGTGAGCAATAGAATAAAACCGATGAGGATAAAGAATATCGCGACTGAAATTGATGCTACTCGTGTTCAGCCGAGCAACGAATCTATTAACCGTCTGGAAAAATTTGAAAACCATATTGATGAAGCGGCAAAATCGTACGGTGTTGATAAAAACATAATAAAATCGATCATAATGACCGAAAGCGCAGGCAACAATAAAGCGGTTTCCAGCGCAAAAGCAAAGGGATTAATGCAGTTAATTGATTCTACAGCTTCGGACATGGGTGTTCAAAACGTCTTTAATCCAAGAGAAAATATACTTGGCGGCACTAAATATTTTGCTCGAATGCTTCGACAATATAGTGGTGATGTCAAGCTTGCTTTAGCTGCTTATAATGCGGGACCTGCAAATGTTGATAAGTACAAAGGTATTCCCCCGTTTGATGAAACGAAGAATTATATAAACAAAGTTTTAGGCTATTTAAATCACTTTAGTGAGAGTAATTTATGAATGCGCAACTTTTATTGAATTCATTGAGGGTGCAGGATGATAATCTCGATGCTTTGATTGACATCCTTGAAGCCGAAAAAAACGCAATTGTTCTTCATGATTTTACCGCGCTTGAACAATCCATAACCGATAAACAAAAAATATTGAGAACTGTAGATCAGGAAGAATCCAATAGGGTAAAGATTATTAAAGAATTTGCGGGACTGTATTCACTCGAACTTCCGAAAGCCTCGGTAGATAATCTTTTAAGGCAGGGCAAAAATTATTTGGAGAAAGAATTTAAGGAATTAGAAAAAATTAGGACCTCAATCAAGTATAAAGTTGGAATTGTGAGCAGGATTAATTCTCAATTAAAAGATCTGGTTGATTTCTCTCGTAACATGATTAAAGAAACTCTCATAGCCTTAGTTGGAAATAGTAAAAATTCATTAGTGAATAAGAAGGTTTAAAATGGGTATTGGAAGATTATTTGATATTTCAGTTCGCTCTATGGCGGCTTACCAGCAGGCGTTGGATGTTACGTCAAATAATATCTCAAATGCCGGTAATCCAGCTTATAGCAGGCAAAAGGTTTTACTTGCTTCAGAAACGGCTGAGAATGGAAGAGGTGTTGGAATAAAAATACAGGATGTTTTACGAATCAAAAACGATTTGCTTGGTATTCAAATAATAAAATATCAATCCACACTATCAAATGCGGATAAACGCTCAGCAGTTCTTAAGCAGGTTGAAACAATTATATCGGAACCATCTTCTAACGGTCTTTCAAATTATATTACAGATTTTTTTAATTCTTGGGATCAATTGTCAACTAATCCGAACTCAATACCATTGCGTCTGAATGTTATTCAAAAGGCTCAAGGAGTGGGAGACAGGTTTAAACAAATTTTGGCTGGATTAAGTGATGTACAAACAACGCTCCTAAACAATGCCACAACTACCGTTGAACAGATCAATAATGACTTAAAAGAACTTTATGGGTATAACTCAAACATTTATGAATCTGTTATGCGCGGCATTAATGCAAGCGAATTAAAAGACAAGCGTGATGAATTAATTGCAAAATTAAGCGAAAAAGTAAATCTATCTGTTCATATTAACAAAAGCGGTGCGGCAATTGTTAATATAGGCGGTGTGCAAGCAGCCGATCAATATGGATATAATCAATTTGAGATGAAGATTGTTAACGGCAAGATGCAGATGGCATCAAAAGATGATTCTCAATCCACCGCCGTAATAAATAGTGGTGAGCTTTTTGCAATTACCGATTTGTATTCAAATAAAATCCCTCAATACAAAAGCAGCTTTGAAAATTTACAAAGTGTTTTTGTAAGTAAAATAAATGAACTTCATAGAAGCGGAAACACGCTTGTTCAAAGCGGCGCTTCAAAGACAAACATCCCTTTCTTTGGTGAGCTAGATATTAACGGCGGCGTATCCAATGCCATTTCTGATGGACAACTTAGAATAAACTCCAGCATATTGAATGACCCGAGAAACATTGCTGCATCGGAAATTGCAGATAATGACGGAAATGGAAGTATTGCAAATAAACTAGCGCGTCTGTTCGATACTAATTTTACAGAATTGAATGGGCAGTCATTCATGGATTTTTATTCTTCAACTCTTAATGCACTCGGAATGGAAAAAGTTAGCAGTGACAATTCGATTGAATCTAGCGGAGTTATACTTCAACAGTTAAAAAATGAAAATTCCTCTTATTCCAGTGTTTCGCTGGATGAAGAGATGACCAACGTTTTAAAATATCAACGGTCTTACGATGCCGCGGCAAAAATGATAAAAGTGGCTGACGAAATGATGCAAACAATTTTAGATATGGTGAGATAAATGAGAATAACTGAAGGATCGATGACGGATAAGCATTTGTACAATCAGCAGAAAATTTTAAACCGAAAGGCTAAGATTCAGACTCAGATTGCTACAAATAGTAAAATTGAAAATCTTTCCGATAATCTTATCGGTTCATTGCAGAGTATCAAGGTACAATCGCAGATAAAAAAGACAGAAAATTATCTTCAGAATGTGAGTACCGTTAGTGAAATTATGAAAGCATCGCTGCAATCGCTGGATAGTGTGAATACTGAAATACAAAAGATTATGACTCTTGCAACAGAGGCGGAGAATCCAATAAACGCAGAAAACTTTGCAACGATGGCTCAATCTGTAAAAGATTCATTAAGCACCATTGTTCAAAGTGTGAACCTTAAGCACAATGATATGTACCTATTTAGCGGAACAAATTTTCAAGAAAGACCGGTTACCGTTGATCCGGTTACCGGAAAGGCGATTCTCTCGCCTCAAGATTTTTCGGGTGAAATAAAAACTCAGATCTCTCAAAACTCTACTCAGACAATGAATATCCCGGGGTCAAAAATTTTGAGCTCCGGAATTTTTGATTCATTGAACGGTATAATCGATTCGCTTTCATCAGGTGTAGTACCAACACAGGCTCAAAAAGACGATCTTAATAATGCGTTCAAGGAGCTTTTAAATTTGCAGTCACTCGGAGGTCAAACAGTTAACAGAATGGACGATATGAACAAGATGTTGACTAACCACAAAACCAGCTTGGATGAGTCATATGCAAAAATTCATGATGTAGATGTACCTGCCCTGGCTATGGATTTACAGTATCAGGATTATTTATTACAAGTTGCGTATAAACTTTTAGCAAACTCATTTCCTAAATCTCTTTTTGATTACTTATGACAAATAAAATAGGAGCATTTATTGGATTACTTATTGGTTTGTTTTCCATTTTTGGAGCCTTTTTTCTTGAAGGAGGTTCATTCCAAGCACTGTTTCTTTTTTCATCAATTGTAATTGTTTTCGGCGGTACATTTTCCGCAATAATTATTGGCTTTGGTTTGGATAAATTTAAAAACATTGTTCCGCTAATTCAGATGGCATACTTTCCTCAGAAATATGACGTAGGCAAAGTGATTGATACTTTTGTTGAACTATCAATCAAAGCTAGAAAAGAAGGACTGCTATCTATCGAAAAAGATTTAAACAAATTCGGATACATATTTCCGAAGAAGATGACAAAGTTTGTACTTGATGGAACTGATGCAGATTCACTTCAGAGTCTGGCACAGCTTGAATTAAGGGGTATGCAGGAAAGGCATTATTCAAACATTTTTATGTTTACAAAGATGGGCGGTTATGCACCAACAATGGGCATTATCGGAACAGTAATGGGTTTAATTATGACCCTTGCCAACGCCGGTATGGACCCGAATTTATTAATAAAAAATATTGCAACTGCATTTATTGCAACGCTGTGGGGTGTATTCAGCGCAAACATTTTATGGCTTCCGGTAGGAGATAGATTAAAAAGATGTCATTCAGAGGAGAAAAACATGATGGAGATTTCTTTGGAGGGAGTGCTAACACTCCAGAGCGGCGAGATTCCTTCGATAATGAAAGCAAGACTGGTAGGAATGCTTCCGCAAAGAGAACAATTAAACAAAATGAACTCTTAGACTCCGAAGAAAATCCTTTCTCAGAGAGCGGCGACAAAGATAGGTATCTTATTACTTATGCTGATTTGATTACGCTGCTGCTGGGGTTATTCATCATTCTTTACGCTATTTCAAATATTGATAGCGCAAAGTATAAGGGTGTGGTTGCAGCTATGGGTAATTATTTCGGTCACGAGTCTGTTGTGCCAAGAATGCCCGAAAGTAAGGTAGTTACAAAACCTAAAGAACTATTGAGCGAGGAACTTAGTAAACTAATTGTCGAGAACAATTACTCCAACTCTATTCAGTTGGAAGAGACTGAAAGAGGAATTACGGTTCATATTTTAGATGATATTCTTTTTCCGCCGGGAAAGGCGGTAATTAATGAATCATCAAAATTAGTGTTAAAAAGTTTGGCGAAGGTTCTTGTTACAATTCCAAACGATATAAGAATTGAGGGGCACACAGATAATGTGCCTATTTTTACAGAGCGTTACCCATCAAATTGGCATCTATCGGTAGATAGAGCATTAAGTACCGCTTATTACTTGATTAATCAGGAAAATATCCCTCCTGATAAAGTTTCTATTGTCGGGTACTCGGAATATAGACCCATGGTCCCAAACAATTCATCTGAATCAAGAGCAAAAAATAGAAGAGTTGATTTAGTAATTCTTAAGTGAGTAGATATGAAAATCCTTACATACCAATTTGGTGAAGTAGAGTTCACTGAAGACAAAATTATTAACTTTCAGAGCGGTCTTTTAGGCTTTGAAGAATTAAAAAACTATCTGTTTATTAAACCCAATGATAGTTATTTCTATTGGCTTAACTCTATCGAAAATCCGAGTATTGCGTTCCCTCTCTTTAGCATAAGAGCGCTGGATGAGCAATTCCCGCAGAACGAAAATTTTGAGGCTTTCGCTATTGTTACGCTAAATCCAAATCCGCTGAAAATGACGGTCAATTTGAAAGCTCCGGTTTATATCAACCAAAATGATAAATTAGGAATTCAAAAAATAATTGATACAGATAAATATCCGGTTTATTACAATCTTTTTTCTGAGTGAAGGTAAATATGTTAGTCTTAACACGCAAAGCGAACGAAGAGATTAAAATTGGTTCGAACATAACTATAAAAATATTAGCCGTTTCCGATAACCATGTAAAGATCGGAATTGATGCGCCAAGGGATGTTGAAATTTACCGGAAAGAAGTTTTTGAAAAAGTTAAAGAAAGCACCCTGGAAGCTTCACGAGCCAGCATTCAAAAAGCTGCCGACTTACTGAAATACAAAATTCATAAGGTTGAATAAGAAAATGGAATTCGATACCGGTAAAATTAAAATTTTGGTTATTGATGATTCTGATATCATCCGTACCTCATTAAAAAAATTTTTACTCGAATATGAAATTGAGGTTGTAACCAGTAATGACGGGCTGGAAGGATTACAGCAAGCTATAGAACATAAACCAAGATTAATTTTTCTTGATCTTATGATGCCTCACCTTGATGGAATTCGATTACTAAAAGTTATGAAAGTGATGGAGGAATTGAAACGTATACCTGTAATTGTCATTAGCGGGCATACGGATAAGGTAAATGTTATTGCGGCAACCGAAGCCGGCGCCGATAAAATTGTCTCTAAACCGCTTACTAAAGAAATTCTTATTAAAAGTATTAATGAAGTACTCGGCAGTAATTTTTTGAGTACAACTAAAAAGTTTGGTCATCTTTCTAGTGCGGAGAAAGAACAGATGACTAAAGAATTGAGTAAATATTTTGTAAACAGTCTTGCCAATAAAAAAGAAACCCTCAAACAAGCGCTCGATCATAAAAACAGAGAATTGCTAAAGTTGGTTATTCATGAGTTGAAAGGCGCAAGCGGAACCGTCGGGTTTCATCAAATTACCGATGTCTGCCGGGAAATAGAAGAGACTATGATTTCTCCAAACAATGGCTGGAGTGAAATTGAACTAAAGTGCCGTACATTAATTGAAAGCTTTCATCAAGCTGAACTATCCGTTGTTAAGTAGGAGATACGAATGTTTGTAATAATTGGACTTGTTGTTGTCCTTGTGGGGGTGGTCGTAGGGTTCTCCATGGCGGGTGGGAACTTAATCCTGCTTATACAAATTTCTGAGTTTGTTACTATCGGCGGAGCCGCGATTGGAAGTCTATTGGTTGCCTCTCCATTGCCCCTGATAAAAAAAATGATCAGCTCCTTGAAAGGGGTTTTTAGTCATGCTGGTAATTCAAAAGAAGATTATCTGCAAATGATGAAAGCATTTTGCGATCTTTTTCTAATTGCACAGAGAGAAGGATTGCTTGCAATCGAAAAGCACATTGAAGCTCCCGATACAAGTACAATTCTCTCCACAAACAAAAAATTCATTCACGATGAGGTAATGAAAAATTTCTTTTGCGATACGATGAAAGTTATGCTCTCCGGTTCGGTTCCGCCGCATGAGATGGAAGGTTTAATGGATGCTGAAATCGAAACTTTTGAAAAGGAAAATCGCCCGGTTTATGAGGGTATAGGTAGAGTTGGAGACGCATTGCCCGGTCTTGGCATTGTTGCCGCAGTTCTTGGAATTATTGTTACTATGGGATCCATTAACGAAGGACCGGAGGTAGTTGGGCATCACGTTGCAGCTGCGTTAGTTGGAACATTCTTAGGCGTTCTTCTTTCATACGGATTTGTTGGACCCTTAGCGGCAAACATAACTCACTCGGTTGAAGTGAGAACACAGGATTTGATAATTATAAAATCTTTTATACTCGCATACGCAAAAGGAAATCCTCCTTTTGTTGCCGCTGAGATTGCAAGAAGATCAATATTTTCCGACGAGCGCCCGACATTCCAGGAACTTGAGATGTTTTTGAGAGGGAAGAAGGATAAATGAGCGAACTCGGAAACGAAGCTGTACCAATAATAAAGAAGATCAAAAAGTCACATGGCGGTCATCATGGCGGCGCATGGAAAGTTGCTTACGCGGATTTTGTTACCGCGATGATGGCGCTCTTTATTGTTCTCTGGATTTTAGGACAGAAACCGGAAGTGAAGGAAGCGGTGTCCTCCTACTTTAAGGATCCGGTGGGATTCTCTTCTAAGAGTAAAATCATGATAGAAGGAAAAGCAAATCCAATACCGGGTATGAACATAGAGGAAGATATACAAAAGCATGAAATGGAAAAAGCGGAATTAGAAAAGATCGGAGAAAAATTGATTGAGGAGTTAAAAGCAGATACTCAATTTATGGGGCTTGCCGACCAGGTAAAGATTGAAGTTGTGAAAGAAGGATTACTGATTGAACTGACCGATTCCGAAAAAGATATATTCTTCCAAATTGGTACATCCGAATTAAAAAAAGACGCTAAAAAACTTATTCAAAAAATTGGAGCTGAAATTTCGAAAATGCCGAATAAAATTATTGTTGAGGGGCATACGGATTCACGACAGTTTAATAATATAGGCACGGGCTACTCTAATTTCGAATTGAGTTCGGAACGAGCCCTCTCAGCAAAAAGGGCTTTAGTTTCCGGAGGCTTGCACGAGAAACAAATTGATGAGGTGCGCGGATACGCCGATACCCGCCTTAGAAATCAAGGAAATCCGCTAAGCTCAGAAAATAGAAGAATAAGTATTACGGTAAAATTTTCGAAATGATAAATTCTCAAAAAAAAATATTGATAATAGAAGATGATATTTTTCTGCAGGATCTGTATAAAATATTTTTTAAAAAGATCGGTGCCGAAATAATTCTTGCCGAAGATTCCGATGATATTCTAAGGTATATAAGCGAAGGAGAGATAGAGCTAATTATTATGGATGTCAACCTGAGAAACACAAACCTAAATTCTATGCGTATTGATGGAATAAAATTCTCTCGATACATAAAAGAACATTTTCGGAATCAAAATATTCCGATAATTCTTGTCACCGCCTATCCGGTTTCCAGTTTTGGAAGCAACATTCTTGAGGATAGCCTCGCGGATGACTATCTTGTCAAACCAATTACCGACTATAATCAACTAATAGGAAAAATAAATAATTTGATTGGTGTAAATTCATGAAAGATTCAGTGCTTATTGTAGAAGATGAAAAAGATACTCGGTTCATTCTCGAGAAACTTTTATCAAGAAATAATTATGATGTAACCAGTGCAGTAAACGGACAGGAAGCATTAGAAATATTAAAAACCTTTTCTCCAAAAGTTATTCTTGCCGATTGGACTATGCCGGTGCTTGATGGTTTAGCCTTATGTAATATATTGAAAAATGATGAAAATCATAAGTTGATCTATTTTATAATACTCACCGCCCGTTCTTCATTAAAAGATAGAATTATGGGTTTGGATGTTGGTGCCGATGACTTTTTAATAAAACCTGTGGAGAATCAAGAATTACTTGCACGGATCCGTTCGGGTGTAAGAATTTATAATCTTCAGAACGAATTACGCAGCATTGAACACTCGAAAGCTATTGTTGAAATGGCATGTACAATTGGACATAAAATCAATAATCCGCTCAGTAGTCTTCTCTTTTCTATAAAAAACATAGAAAATGAATTGGGACAACAAGAGAAATTCAGACATGCCGAAGATTTTTCGTCGGTTAACGAGTCGATTGAACGAATCAAAAAATTTGTTAACGAGCTGATACACCTAAAAAATCCGGAAGTGATTAATTATTTCGAAGAAAATCGGATGATTAAGACGGATTGATATAAAGAAGTTGCCTAATCTTTCGATAATAATTTGGAGGATTAGGCATGTTAGAAAGAATTGTAAATATTTCAGCCGGTTCGGATTATAAACAGTCATCCAAACCGGGCGCCCGCTCTAAGGCATCGCGCTACTTGAGTGAGTACCAGCCAGTAGGAAACGATTCTATTTCGCTTTCACCTGCCACAGCTTTTTTGTCTATCATAGGATGGAAATTAAAGAAAATCCATCTGGAAAAGGAAAAATTACAGATCGAATTTACATTTGATGATCTAGATTTTGCGACCGCGATCAATCCGGGTGAAATTTCTCACCTTCAAAAAATAGAATACTCAATTAAATATTCTGTCGGCGCCTATGCCGGTTTGTCGGAATTAAACATCAAAATAGATTCTCCTTTTGTATTAGAAAATTCACAAAGCATCCAAATTGAACGTCACTTAACCGAATTAAAACAATTTTTTAATTTTATTGAATCCTCTTTCGGTTATAAATCGAATGTGTCTTCCGATTCCTACGAAGTGCAAAATATTTTTTCCGAAATGGGAAATGCTTTACAAAGAGAATTTCATTATGTGAACAATAATTTGCTAAGATTTTTGGAAAAATTTCTGTCGCTTAAAATAAACGCGACTACTAGTAATGCTACACACGGTGGAAAATTAACTCTCAAATTTTTGCAGATAATCAAGCCAGATGTATGAATCAAATAGATCTTTCCAAATTGAACCCGGCGAATACAAGTCTGGATTTTCAGAATTACACTGAACTCCCTAATAACAATCCGCTGGTTATTGTAGATCCGGAAATGAAAATTGCCTATTGCAATGACGCATTTAGAAATACGTTCAGTCTGGATATCGGCAGTGATTTATTAAAATTGAATTCGAACCCCGAATTTATTTATCTGCTTATGGGCTTTAGCGAGAGCCGGTATAAAAATATTTCGCTGGATATAAATCTTTCGCCGGATAATGATCAGCTCATTAAAAATTATTCTGTCAGTATCGAAAGAATATTTATTAGTTCGGGACAATTTTATGTGCTCACTATTGAATCGCTCGAACAAAGAAAGAAAATAGAGAACAAAATAAATTCCCTTCATAATGCGCTAGATCATGGAAATGTGCCGATAATTATTCTCGACTCAAGTCATAAAATTACTTACGCAACCCGTTCGTTTGAAGAGCTTCTCTTAAAAGAAATTGATAGCATCTATAATAAAGATCTAACCGATATATTATCGGACACTCTCGACCAGGGTGAAATCAAGAATCTTCAATATTCGCTGGATAATTTCTTAATCTGGAAAAGAGTTGTTCCTTTTATTAAACGAACACCGGCAATATTTTGGGAATTTACACTTAATCCCGTCATCTCGAATGAGGAATCAACACCAAGCTTTATTTTAATTGCGAATAATTTGACGGAACACATAAATCAGACACGCGCGGTAGAGCGATCCGAGAGAAAACAAAGACTGATTATTAATAATATGTCGGACCTCTTGCTTATTATAGAACATATCGGAACATCCGCATTATTCGAAAATGCGAACGACAATTTCTGTAAAATATTCAACTTAGATAAAAACAAAATTTATTCGCTTAAGATTGATGACTTCCTCCCAAACGATTTGGTTGATATGATCCATAAATCAATGAACGGTCTTGCTAACAATCTGATACCATTTCACGAATTCAGTTATAAGAATGTGAACAAGAGAAACTATTCTTGCAAAATAAATTGTATTACAGAACGTGAACCGAATTCAACGATCTATATATTAACAATGAAAGACGTGACAGATGAAATTCTCCATCAAGAACAACTGGAGAGGGCTTACAACAAAGAGCTTCTTCTTAATAAAATGAAATCCGATTTCCTCGCTAATATGTCTCACGAAATCCGTACTCCGTTTAATGCGGTAGTAGGATTTTCGGAAATAGTTGATGAGAGCATGGAAACCGGAGATATTGATCTGCTGCGTGACCTAATGGATTCGATGAAGGAAGTGTTGGGGCGTGCGCTTAATTTGTTTACTAATATTGTTGAGGTTTTTCAAATTGAGGCGGGTGAAGCGGAATTGGATAAGGTGGACTTGAATTGTAATCAAGTTGTAAGAAATGTCTACCACAAGTTACTTAATGAAGCCAATAAGAAAGATCTTAATTTCCTCTTAGATGTTGACGATCAAGAATGTATTATAGAAGTAGATTGGGTAAAATTTGAAAAAATAATCTACTCCGTAGCCGATAATGCAATCAAGTATACATCTCATGGTAATGTTTCTCTCAGTACAAAAAATTTGGGAGATCAGATAGAAATAATTGTTTCGGATACCGGCGTTGGGGTTGAGCAAATAAATGTAGAGAGAATGTTAAAACCGTTTGCACAGGAAGTGGAAGGGTATACGCGCCCATTCGAAGGAGCGGGACTGGGCTTAACTCTTGCGTATCAATTAACCAAACTGATGGATGGCAAATTTATAATGACAAGTGAAAAAAATCGTGGCACAAAGATTTGTATAATATTTCCAGCCAGTCAATAAAATATGTCTGAAGTATTAGAAAGATATGGTAATGCCGAAGTTGGAACCGAAACGAATTATTCCAAGTTCTATCATTTGGCAAAAGAGCACTTCCAGATCAAGATCAAGAACGATTACGATTACATTAACGGTGTTAAAGAGAGCATAAGATTTTTCTCTCTTGATTTACCCTCTGAAGTGAAAGAAATATTCATTCCTTTCTCTGAAGCTCCGGTGTTCTGGATCTATGAATCGTCGCTTCTCAACCAGATAGAAG
Source organism: uncultured Ignavibacteriota bacterium (assembly GCA_947085815.1). Lineage (GTDB taxonomy): Bacteria > Bacteroidota > Ignavibacteria > Ignavibacteriales > Melioribacteraceae > Fen-1258. Next base: position 73,746 of record CAMTXU010000010.1, read on the forward strand.
AATTCATGAAATTTAATCTGGTGCGCGGCTCATATAATGAATTGCACAAATCAATTAAAGAGAATTATTCCAAGTGGGTTACCACAAGACTAAAAAGCGAAAAAGATTATTATGCCACGCTCACAGTTAATTTTATTGAGCGAGACATTAATAAGCACAACATTTTCAAATTAATTATCAAAGCAATTATCCTAACCTATCAAAGCACGTTTTACAACCCGAAGCAGGCTCTGGAAATCCTTTCAAATATACTAGATCTGTTGAACACAATCAGGATCAACGATCAAGCAAAAACCGAATTGAAATACATTATCAATCTTTACATGGGATTTGTGCATCTCAAGGAAAGCGATACAGTAAAGGCAAACCAGGCGTTTACCAATGCGGTAGAAATTAAACCACAGGGAAGTACGGCTAAAATATATTGCGCGCTGACGGAGATAAATCTTGGGAAAGCAGACACTGCCATATATCTGTTGAAAGATGTATTCAATTATGATGTTCATCGGCTTACAATAGCAATTAAAACTAATAATACCGGAATGTTCAGCTACTTCTACCGGAATGCGTTCATCTATAATATCTTTCAGGAAAAAGATTTTTTTAAGGCACAAAATGATTTGGGAATTTTCTTAAATGAAAAGAAAGTACTGGGTTCCAATGGATTGGAGATAAGTAAAGAGAAATTGGAAGCTCTGAAAGCCAGGAAAATGGAGGAATTTTATGATGACGAAATATTAAAGTCGATCTCATTCATTGAAAAAATAATACAAAGTTATTCATCCTCAAACAACACACTCTTGATTACTCTTTTCCCCGAATTCCAATTAAAATTCGATGCTATAGTAGAATCGATCATTGAAAAAATTAGGGCTAAATACTATCGAGAAGTGCAGGAAAAAATCGGCACTTTCGATGACATGATAAAAGATAACGCCAGCGCTGAAAAACATCTTATTAATGAATTAGAAAACTTAAAGATAAAATCGAACGAGAATCTCATCAACGCTATCAAAAATCTTCAGGAAAATTTTGATGTTGAAACCCAAAATCTTGAACAAAGAATAGACGATCTTCCTAATGTTGATCGGTACAATCCACGCAAATCCATGTCGAACAATATGACTTACAATATTATAATTGCTTTCATTATCTTTTTCATTGGAGGAATATCCGGTTACTCTAATAAATTGGTCACAGATGTCTCCGAATTTAACTCTATAATTAGTTTTGTGCTTATTTCGGGAACTAAATGGGGAGCAATTAGTTTCATTATCGGTGTCCTAATATCAACAATTATATCAGGAATAATCCTTGTTGAACGGTCGGACATGCGGCATAAACTTTTGCGTAGGATAAGCTATCTAAAAATTGAAAAGGAAAGATTGATCGCCGAGCAAAAAGAAAATTCGGCGCATAAAGAAAAAATAATGATTGAATCGATGAACAACAGTATAAACCAACATCGAAAACGGATAGTGGAATTGCATTCACAGAAGGAAGAGATGAAAAAAACATTGATGAAAGAGGCGGAAGAAAAAATTAAAGTTATTGTCGATCAATTATTGACACTCTACTCCCAATGAACTGAACATAATTGACGATTAATTGAAAACTATACTTTCATGCGCCATTGCAGAAAAAAATTAGTATGAATTACAGAATGTTTTGTGCTATGTACGGTTACGAACTGATCTATGATGAATCATCAAATTGAGAATTGATCCCAATCGTATTTTGCTTTGTGGATGTTAACTTTGCCATCGGTGAATACTTTCCGCTAAAGGAAAGAGCGAAAACTAAAACCATCATCTTACTTAACGGCTATCCTAACTTGCAATTCTGAATTGGCTAAAATTAGCCAACTAGGCAAAATCCGTCACAATTCACTGTTATAAATCCTCATAGCTCGCAAAATTCGATGGTATAGAATTGGAGTAGAGGGAATTGTATAAAAGTTGAAAATATTACCAATAAATGCGTGCTATACTGGATTCGTGCAGAACGCCCAGTAAATCATATTAGGTTTTATTGGGTATAAATTGTGATTATGAATTAAAAAGGCGTTAAAATGGAAAAAAAATGCTGGTGTGGAGGCAAACTTGCCTTATCTGTACATGAACAATATGGAGTGTGCATTGAATGCGGAACTCATGTATTTAAAGATGAAGTAAACCAGGAAAAGTTAAAAAATTTTTATACACTCGCTAATTATTGGAATGATCACGTTGTTGAAATTTCCGGTTATCAATCAATAGAAGAAAGATCTGAGGCCGATTTTAATGGTAGAATTCAAGCGTGGTTTAGCCTTCTTTCCAGGCATAATCATGGTATTGAAACGCTTTTGGAAATTGGATGCTCTCATGGAGGGTTCCTTTATCATGCTTTCCAAAATGGAATTAAAAATGTTGTTGGAGTTGAAGTAGATGAAAGCACATGTCAATTTGGACGACAAAAATTCAGTCTGCCAAACATTTTACCCGGTTTATTCCCAAATGTAGATCTGCCATTCGATAAATTTGATGCTGTTGTTGGATTTGATGTATTTGAACATTTTACAGATCCCGTCGAGGCGATCAAAAAAATCAACAGCCTTTTAAATGATGAAGGAATATGCATATTTCAAACTCCCTCTTATCGGCACGATGATGAAAAATGGATGCAATTTCGTCCGATGGAACACATTTTCCTTTTCAATCCGCGAGCAATAACAAAACTATTTACAGAAAATGGATTTCAAGTTACTGAAATTCTCCTTGGCATTAATCCGGATGACATGTTCATTGTGGCGAAAAAAATAAAAATTGATACTCCGGTCAGTACTTCTGCAAAAAAAGGGAAAACAAAAATTACTTCATATGGAAATGATCGAACTGAACAAATGCCGATCGGAGACAATTCTTTATTTGCAAAAACGATTTCCCAAATATTTGGCTGGAAACAGCCAAGTAAAATTATTGAATCAGAATCATTTCTTGGTGGCGGAACAGTTTCCGTAATAGCTAGTATTCTTAGAACTCAGAATAAAAGCAATTTAGAATTCCATCTTATTGAATCGAATCCGGTCAGCGAAACAAATGCCTTCAGCGATCTATTAACTGGCGGCTTTCTAAATATTGTAAATCTACATAAAGGGCTTCCAATTCCACGAACATTACTCCCAGATCTGAAGAATAAAAAAGTTTATTCTGGAGTGAATGACGATTTATTAGGAAAACTATTAAGAAAATTTGAATACAAACCCGACTTTGTTTTATTAAATAACAGCGGACCAATTGGTTTAGTTGAATTTGAGTACTTAATAGAACAATTACAGGGAGAATGCATTATTGCTATCAATGATGCTTACGATTTAAGTAATTTGCAAATCCTTGAGTGCCTGGACTCGGATGCTCGATTCGATGTTATAGCCTTATCGAAGGAGATGCCCAGTTTTTGTATCGTAAAATTTACTCCACGTGACCAAATAAAAAATATGCAGTTAGTTGCTCAAAACGCTAATTCTTTAAAACAGATTAAGGCGTTGCCTAAGAATATTGTTGCAATTGGCTTGGTTGAACATATAGGAGATATAATTGCATGTGAACCTGTATCTCGATATATCCGTAATTTATATCCTGATTCATATATAGTCTGGATTACAAAACCAAATTATAGAGATCTGATAGATTCCAATCCGTACATAAACGAAACATATACAGTTAGCTGTTTGACGGAATGGATTTTCTTGAAAAACAGCGGGCTTTTTCAGGAAGTGATTGATCTGCATATTCAGAATAGAGTTTGCCCTACCTGTAATGTTCCACTTGAAAAAATAGAAGGACGGGTTGATATAACCCTTGAGAATTATTACGAACACGGAAATTTACTTTCTGCATTCTGCCAGAATGCCGGACTACCAATTCTGACTGAAGCTCCGCAGGTATACATCAGAGATTATGAAAAACAGAGCGTTAGGAATCTGAATTTGCCTAAAAATTATATTGTTTTTCACTGTCTCTCAAATGAAACTACGCGAGATTGGAAAGATGAAAACTGGATAGAGCTCGCAAAGCGTATCAAGACAAAATGGAACATGCCGGTGGTTGAAGTAGGTCACCGTTCCGTTCTCTCGAAAGATAATTCGCTTCACCATGTTAATCTTTGCGGAAGACTCACAATCCTTGAAGCCGCGGAAGTGGTAAACAACGCAAAAATATTTGTTGGAATTGATAGCGCTATTGCACACGCTGCGAATGCTGTTGACACATACGGAATTATTTTGCTGGGAGAATATCGTGCATTTAAAAAGTACCTTCCATACAGTGGTAATTATTCGGAGGGAATAAATTCTGAACTTGTGTATTCTGCTCATGGCCCGGCATCAGAAATCCCGGTTATAAAGGTCCTCTTCGCAATTGAAAAGGCCCTTGAAAAAATCTCTTTTCCAAGGGGAAAGAAAAAATCGTTTGATAAATTCACTTCTTGGTCTGAGTATAATACGGATAGAAATCTTATTAAAGATTTTTTGAATCAAAAGCCATTCAGACTAATTTCTCTATATCTGCCGCAATTTCATCCATTCACCGAAAATGATAATTGGTGGGGTAAAGGTTTTACGGAGTGGACCAATGTGAGTAAAGCAAAACCGCTTTTCCCCGCACATTATCAACCGCATCTTCCATCCGATCTTGGATTCTATGATTTAAGATTGGAAGAATCAAGGCTAGCTCAGGCAGAATTGGCTAAGCAATATGGACTAGAAGGGTTTTGCTATTATCATTATTGGTTCAATGGAAAAAGATTGTTGGAAAGACCGTTCAATGAAGTCTTGAAATCAGGAAAGCCGGACCTACCATTTTGCCTTGCGTGGGCAAATGAGAACTGGACAAAGCGATGGGATGGCAGAGAAGCCGAGATGTTACAAGAGCAAGTTTATGGAGGTGAAGAGGATGCAGTGCGCCATTTCAAATGGCTCTACCATGCATTTATGGATAAACGCTATATAAGAATCGATAACAAACCCGTTTTTTTAATTTACAGACCATCCGCAATTCCGCAATTAGAAAAAGTTATTGAGATATGGCGCAATCTCGCAATTCACTACAACGTCGGCGGTTTATATCTAATCGCTATGAGAACTGGGTTTGAAAAATATCCGAACAACTATTGGTTAAGTCAAGGTTTCGACGCTGAACTTGTTTTTCAGCCGGGAACAGGAGATGTAAATAAATTTAATAAATGGCAGTCTATTGCAAGTTTAGGAGGAGAGGAATTTGCAAACAACCAAGCAATTGTAATTGATTATGATAAGGCATGGCCGGTAATGGCTTCTGAAGTAAAGAAAGAAGATCCCGGCTTCGCATCTGTTGTTCCATCGTGGGATAATACTGCGCGCAGAGCAAAAATTGGTGCATGGATTCTTAACAACTCGACACCGGAAGAATATCAAAAATGGCTGATGCATGAAATGGACCGTGTGCTTGAAAGAGAAAATGATAAACGTGTTGTCTTTATTAACGCATGGAATGAATGGGCTGAAGGAAACCATCTTGAGCCGGATATGAAACATGGGCATGGCTACCTAGAGGCAACAAGCAATGCAACAACTAATTCTTTGGTCAACCTGGCAAAGGTAGCAATATCAAACGGAGATTTAGATAGCGCTGAAAGTTTTTGCAATATGGCATTATTCAAATATGCATCCATCGAAGCAAAAAGCTATCATAATTTTTTAGAGATCTCGGCAACAAATCAAACTGGCTATATCGAAAATCGTTTTAGCTATGATAAGCATTTATCGGGAATTCATTTGCTGCTTGGAATTATTAATCGCATCAACGAACAAGTTGATAGTGCAGTGATTCACTATGAACAAGCAATTTCCTTTAATAAAGAAAATATTTTGGCCAGCGTTTGCTATGCCGACCTTTGCCATGAGTATAATCTTGAAGATAAAGTAACTAGTACTTATCAAGATTTATTCTTGCTGGAGGATCAGTCCAGAACACTTATGACACTTGGGCGTATACTTGATCTGGTGGGGAATGAAAATGCAACTTTGTTTATTAAAACTGCACTCAAAAATGGCATCCATTCCTCAGATGTCGAAATAATTTCTGAATATGACCTCAAGCTCTTACAAATAAGCGGCCTAATACATTTGGGTTGCTCAGTTTTACAAGCAATAGTTGTTTTAAAGGGTGTATCGTTTTATAATCAGGCAAACATTTATTTAAACGAAGGTAATTTTGAAGAAGCCAAACTTTGCTTTACCGAAGCAATCAAACTTTTACCAAAGCACACAACATCGCTAGCTGGATATGCGATAGCACTAAAGCAACTGGGAGAATCCGAAGCGGCAATAGATAGTATGCGGAAAGCAATTTCTTTAGAGCCGGGTAATAATCAACTTGTAAAAATTCTTGCCGATCTTCATTTTGAAATTGGCAACTATAAAGAGGCAATTCATATTTACAGACAGTTACTCGCGGTGGATCCAAATAATACAAATTTGTTAATCTCCGTTGCAAAACTTCAGCTAACTTTGGGGGATTATGCTTCTGCAGAGAAACTTACTTTACACGTTCTTGAAATTGAACCCAAAAACCAATTAGCGATAAATATGAAAGCGATACTCAGAGAAAAAAATATTCCTCAAGAAGTAGTTAATGTATAAGTAGTCATCAAGCAAAAAGCATTTTGATAAACATCATAACGGATTAGAGCATGAAAAAAGATACAGCAATTAAACAACCTCAAGTAAAAAATGCAGATGTAATTTCTCTAGAGGAAAATTATGAAAAAATACTGTGTCCATATTGTACAAGCACAAGAGTCGATATTTATAGAAAGGCATCGGACATTGTAAAATGTTCTAATTGCAGTACGGTTTATTTAAGAACACGGCTGAAGAAAGAAGCAATGGAACTTCTTTATCAGTCATACAATACAGATGCGCCCCAAATGTTTTTACCTAAAGATCAGCATGAAATAAAAAACAGTTTGTTAAGACGAGATTATTGGATAAAAGAAATACTTCAGTTTACAAAACCAGAAGGTAATATTCTGGATATCGGTTGCGGTTGGGGCGCATTTCTAGATAACGCACACACCCATGGATTCACTCCGCGAGGAATTGAAATAACAAAGAAAGGCGCGGATTTTGCAAAAACTAAATTGCACATTAATGCAACAAGCAATCAATTCCTAGATACTCCACTTAAAAAAGAATCATTCAATGTAATTACTCTTAACCATGTATTAGAACATTTACCGGAACCCAAAATGGTCCTCGAGAAAATTTTTGACTTGCTTATTCCGGGCGGACTGTTTTGCGGAATAGTTCCAAACATTGAATCGTTGTGTTCATTTTTTATGGGTGATTCATGGGAATGGCTCGACCCATTTTATCATTATGTGCATTACTCACCGGCTACAGTTAAGAAGCATTTAGAAGACGCCGGATTTATGATAGAGAGAATTTATACGGCATCGGGAGATTACAATAGAACAGAGTTGGCAAATGTTCTGAAAAAGTATTACCGACCCGCTAATCATGGAATGATTCTGGAGATAATTAAAAAAATTGAGCTGAACGGACAGGGAGAAGAGATAAGGTTTATAGTAAGGAAGCCAGAAGTAAAAGCAAGTGTATCATCCAAAATGAAAGATAATGCTTTGGTTACCTCCAGAGTAAAAAACCACAACTCATATTCAGCATCAATTATAATTCCGGTTCATAATAAAGTAGAGTTTACCCAAAAATGTTTGGATACTCTTTATTCAATTAAAAATGGAGTTGATGATTTCGAAGTGATTGTTGTAAATAATGCATCAAGTGATGATACAAAAAAGTTCCTAGATCTTGCTTGTGCAGAATATCATGATCTTAAAGTAATAAACAATTTAGTGAATGAACGATTTGCCGGAGCTTGCAATGCTGGCGCTGCAAACGCCGAAGGCAAAATCTTGGTCTTCCTAAACAACGATACGGTTCCTCAAGAGGATTGGCTATCATTTGGAATTAATAGACTGATGATAGACGAAAGCATTGGCATTGTCGGTTCGAAGTTACTTTATCCTGACATGACTATTCAGCATTGTGGTGTGGAGTACTTACTTAATGTTCATCCGGAATACCCGTTATGGCCGGTGCATCGTTTTCTTGGAATGAAAGAGGATGATCCGCTTGTTAATCAAGCTGGATTTGTAGAATCTGTTACCGGCGCCTGCTTGTTTATTCCAAACACTCTATTCAATGCAATCAACGGATTTGATGAAGAGTTCACAATGTATTTCGAAGATCTAGACTTATGTTTCAAAGCGTTGAAAGCAGAGAAGAAGATTTATTACGAGCCAAAATCAGTAGTGATACATTTCGAAGGTAAATCAACACCGGATGAAGCTTTGCGTTATAAATTAAGTACTAATGCGGCTAAAAGATTTTATGAAAAGTGGAAAACTGAAATTGGATCATTTACTGAAATGAAGAAACAACTAAACGTTTCTGTTACACATGATTTGCCAATTACTTATACACAATTAATAGAAGTGAACAAGAAAACTATGGCTTCTCTGGTTGAATCATCCAGATATGAAGAAGCAATTAGTCTGTTGAATGAATTGAAGAAATTTATTCCCGGGGATCCGGTAATCTGTGATTATGACCAACGTTTTAAAATCTTGAACAATAAGAAGAGTAAAAATGAAGTTAATACTTTTAGCGGCGTTGATATATCAAGTGCAAAACAAGCCGCCGTTACAATAGTAACCTTAACATATAACGCACTTGATTATACAAAGGAATTTATTGCTTCTTTACAAAAAAATACTTCGGCAGATTATGAATTGGTAGTAATCGATAATTACAGTTCGGATGAAACTGCTTCTTATCTTACCGATCTTGCCAAGAATAATAATAAAATAAGAGTTATACTGAATAAAGAGAACCTTGGATTCCCGGCTGCCATAAATCAGGGAATACTGGAGTGCAAGGGTAAATATATTGTAATAGCAAATAACGATATAGTAGTTACAAACCGGTGGTTGGAAAGAATGATTGAAATTGCTGAATCTAATCCTAAAATCGGTTTAGTTGGCCCAATCAGCAACGAAGTTAGCGGCTTGCAAATAGATGAAAATGCAAAGTATGACTCGATAGAGAAAATGCATAAGTATGCTGAAGAGGTAGCGACTAAGAATAAAGGTGAAGTTCTCAACTTTCCTAGGATTGCCTTCTTA
>CAMTXU010000011.1:0-49877 GCA_947085815.1 uncultured Ignavibacteriota bacterium
AACTCTATGCAGTTTTCTTTTTGCCAATTTTGAAATGGTTGGATAATCGAACTACGGAAATATATTATTCTTCAATGCTTAAATTAAATGATCAATCAGTTGGCTTTGTTCAAAAATAACGACTTATTCAGCAACGACTAATCTACTTTCAATTTATAACACGATGCTCGCTATCGTGGTTTTCTAGAAAACAATGGAATATAGAGATTCTTACTTTTAGCGTTATCGGTTAAACGAGTTGATTGATGAAGTTTTTCCCCTAGAATAGTTGAAAAATTACATAAAACATGTATGATGAGTTTTTGAGAATATTAAAAAAAGTGTAATTCTTTTGTGAAAAGATTGAACATTCAGATTCAAGAATAATTGAAAAAACTTTTTAAGAAAAATCAAATTCATTTCTTTGAAATTTTTATTTAACGCTTTCAATCGTAGTATTTCTTAAAATTGTAAAAGATAAATCATCTTACTTGATTTAATAAATTTTCCACATATAAATTAATTTCATAATCGCATTTCATTTTTCATCTAATAATGATAACTTTTAAATGAATTTTTACTTTGTATATTAATATTAATTTCATTCAGGCAGATAAATGGGAAATATTTCTCACTTTACGAATTTCAAAGTTTTTATCGGAAACACATTTATTTTAAAAAAAAAGACAACAGAATCAAGAAGCTGAAACTTATTCCACAAATTAAAAAGAAATATCTTCTTGGAGGAATATTATTAATTTTGATCTTAATAATACTTTTCACCAGTCTTTCTAAAACGCCGACGGATATTCCTCTTTATAAAGTCCACAAACAAAATTTCCTTATAGCCATAACTGAGAGTGGTGAATTAAGGGCTAAGAATTCGATTTCAATAATATCTCCGCGCATAAGAGGTAATCTAAAAATCGTATACTTGATACCGGAAGGAGCATATGTAAAACCCAATGATATAGTATGTAAATTTGATCCTTCCGAAGTACTTACAAATTTGAGGGACGCAGAAACTAGGTTAGAAATAGCTGTTTCTAATAAGGAAAAACTAATTACAAATCAAAAGGCTCAGATTGCTCAAGGCGAATCTCAATTAAAAAGCGCTGAACTTAGTTTTGAACTATCCAAGCTGAAACTGGATCAAGTAAAATTTGAGGCACAGGCAATTCAACAACAAGCCAAACTTGAACACGAAAAGAACAAACTTAGTTTTGAACATACAAAACAAGAAATGGAATCCAAAAAAGTAATTTTAAAATCTGAAATGGCTCTGCAGGAGATCGAAATAAAGCAAAGACAATATGATCTTGAAAAAGTAAGAAGTGATTTGCAATTACTGACTGTGAAAGCACCAACTGAAGGATTAGTTGTCTACAGTATTAATTTTGCCAACGAAGGCAGAAAATTCGCTATTGGTGATACTCCCTGGAGTGGGGCAGAAATAATAACATTACCGGATCTTTCCACAATGGAAAGTAAGATATATGTCAACGAAGTTGATGTTAGTAAAGTTAAAGCGGGACAAAAAGTAATAGTAAAGCTTGACGCATTTCAAGATTCAAGTTTTGCTGGTGAAATATCGAGCGTTGCCTCAATAGGAAAGAACAAAGATCCGAATTCCAACATTAAGGTTTTTGAAGTACTTGTAGCTATTAAAGCACGTTCGAATATTTTGAAGCCCGGCATGACAACAAGTAATAAAGTAATAATCAATGAAGTACCGAATGTGTTTTGCATTCCTCAAGAAGCAATATTTGAAATAAATAAAAAAAATATTGTTTATTTGAAAAAGGGTTCAAGCTATTATGAAAAAGAAGTGGAACTAGGTGAAAAAGGAGAAGATTATATCGTTGTTAAAAGGGGTTTAAAAGAAGAAGATGAAATAGCTCTAATAGATCCAACTATTGAACTAAAAAATAAATCGTTTGATTCAAAAAAAGAAATAATGCCATTTCACCTGCCGGAAAACGGTTATGAATAAATTTGAAAATGTTTTAATCGGTCTTAAAGAATTAAGAGCAAATAAGCTTCGAACTTCTCTGACTATGCTTGGAATTATTTTTGGAGTAGGTGCTGTAATTGCAATGCTATCAATTGGAGAAGGGGCGCGGCAGGAAATGCTGGAACAGATTGAGTTAATGGGAACGAACAATATAATAATAAGAGAAAAACCAATTTTTATTAAAGGAGCAAAATTTAAATCGATTTTTTCTCCCGGATTAAATTTGAAAGATGCTGTGGCAATTAAGGAATTAAATCCATTTGTGGAGTCGGTAGCACCACAAAGAGAGTCGATAAACAAACTTATTTATAAATCTTCTATGATAGAAACAAAACTAATAGGAACTTCTCCAGAATATTTTACAATAAGCAACTCTCAATTATCATCTGGAGAGTTTTTCAATGATAATCAGGTTAGATATTTCTCAAATGTTTGTGTGATTGGGTACGGAATAAAAGAAAAACTTTTCAGATTTGAAAACCCGTTAGGAAAACAGATTAAAGTGGAAGACTTATGGTTCAATATTATAGGGGTGGTGGCATCTAAAAACGTAAGCTTATCCGGTATGGAAAACCCGGGGCTAAGAAACTTTAACGAAGATATTTACATTCCAATTACAACTATGATTTACAAGATTAAAAAATATTCTTCTAACTCGACGTTTCCGTCTGGCGCGATGAACAATAATTTTCCCATGATCCAGAACAATATTGCCCAGAACTATGATAGAATTTCTATTAATCAAATAACAATTAAAATTAGAAAAAATGCTTCAATTGCTTCCTCTGAAAACTTGACGTCAAGGATTCTGGAAAGAAGGCATTACGACATTCCGGATTACGAAGTAGTTGTCCCAGAACAACTTCTAGAACAAAAACAAAAGACACAAAAGATTTTCAATATAGTTATGGGTGCAATAGCTGGAATTTCTTTACTTGTGGGAGGAATTGGTATCATGAATATTATGCTCGCAAATATTTTGGAGCGAACCAAAGAGATTGGAATCCGCCGGGCAATGGGGGCAACAAAAAAACATGTCCTTTATCAATTTATATATGAAACTATGACGATCAGTATAGTAGGAGGGGTACTCGGAATTTTAACCGGGTTCATATTGACTTCTGTGATTACCGGATATACCGAATGGAGAACCATAATAACTCCGTATTCTGTAGTGCTAGCATTTTTTGTCTCCGTCAGTGTTGGACTTGTCTTTGGAATTTATCCGGCGAAAAAAGCTGCCGACAAAGACCCTATTGAAGCGTTACGTTACGAATAAACTCATAACGGAAACTTCGGTTTATAAAATTATGATTCTTAACAAATCAATTCCCACGGTGAAAAGATGAAAATATTTTTCTTATTAATCTTATTACTCATGCAAAATATTTGTATAGAGGCGCAGAAAGTACTAACAATTGAAGATGCAATATCTATAGCATTGGAAAAAAGCTATAACATACAAACTGCAAAACAATCATTATTAAGTTCGCAAAAAAATTTAGAAGCTTTTAAAATGGGATTGCGGTCTTCAGTAGATATGGAGTTTGATATTCCCAGGTATAATAGGTCTCTCTCAAGCCAGTTTAATCCAACACAGGGAACTGAACAGTTTTTCTCTGTCGGTAATACTACCATTGAAAGCAGATTGTTTATCAATCAACCTATTTTATTTACCAATGGATCAGTCTCTATTGTTGGTTCCATATTTGGGCGGGATCAATTCAGCCAATCATCAGGAACAACAAGAGATTATTTTTCTAATGTAAGCATAAGATTAAGCCAACCCCTGTTCGTTTATAATTCTCAACTTGGCAATTTAGAAAGAGCGGAAATAAATTATGAGAAAACAGAACGGAACTATTCACAATCGGAAAGAGATTTAATTTACAATGTAACCTCTTCCTTTTTCAATCTTTATAAAATTAAAAAAAGCACTGAAATTACAGGGGAAAAAGTAAAGCAAACGGAAGATTCCTATACAACTGCAAAGAATAAATTCAAAGCAGGATTGATTGCAGAAGTTGAAGCTTTACAGCTGGAAGTTGATTTCGCTGCTAGTAATGATGAGTTGCTTAATGCTAGGCAGCTTTATGAAGAAGCAAAGAATGAGTTCAAACTTTTAATTGGTTTAGATATTGATGAAGAGATTGATGTTATTGCTCAACTTGATTATTCACCTGTTGACTTAAATGTAGAAGAGGCAATCAAAGCCGCATTGGAAAACCGTCCTGATGTTTTGAATGCGCAAGCAGATGTGGAGTTGAATAAACTGAGTATTGAAGAAATTGATTCACGCAGATCCATTAAAGCAGAGATCAATGCTAATTATGGTATCAACAAAAACGATAATATTTTAAATAATATTTTCAAAAACTTTGCAGATACACGCAACGTTACGCTTACTGTTTCTGTGCCAATCTGGGATTGGGGAAAAAACAACCTTGAGGTACAATCGGCTTTGGCGAACTATAAAATGTCAGAGTTTTCTCAAGAGAATTTGAAAAAGCAAATTGTAAAAGAAGTGCATTCTACGATCAATAGAATTAATTCCGCCAAAGCAAGAGTTGAGATATTAAAGAAAAGTGTTGAGGTAGCCGAAAAGAGTTATGCCATAAGTGTAGAAAGATTTAAATCCGGACATATCACAAGTTTTGACCTTTCTCAAATGCAGTTGAAGTTAACTGATTCAAAGATGAACAACCTGAATGCAATTATAGATTATAAACTCGCCCTTGCCGATTTTGAAAGAAAAACCACAAAAGAATACCACAAGTAGAAATTAATTGAACATATGAAATATTTTTTCAATGCTAATTAATTTATTTTGACTTTTAAAATATAATCTTATACTTTGCAATTGTAAGTTTAATTAACGGGGATTGTAATTAATCGGAGAGGTGTTGGAGCATTCGTTTTTTATTGTACATTTACCAAAAGGTTGCTCACCTTATTTTCCACGATTATTTTTTATAACTAGATAATATTTAATTATAGGAGAATCTATAATGAACACAAAAAAAATCTTTAGCATATTTTTATTGTTTATCACTAACGTTATTTATTGTGGAGGCAATACGCAATTTGATGTATCTGGCCAAACTTATTACCAATTAACGTATGGCCAAACTTCGGTAGATGCAAGATTAGATTTTACGTATTCGGATTATAATAACGACATTGACTACTCTTTCTTATCGGCAACTTTAGACAACTCACCTTATATGATGTACCAAAATGAACCAGCATATCGTACTTTTGCAAATCTAGGAGTTGGGACACACACTATTGTGCTAAAATTAAATAAAGGATATAATAATGGTGGTCCCAGTTATGTTTTCGATGAACATACAGTAACGATAACTGTAGAAGCAGCACCACAACCCCAGTTAGCTCCTAAAATTTCTTATTTTTCTCAAAGTCCAGACCCGGTTTATAACGGAGGAACTGGGACTGTATATGTACATCTTTCTCAAGGAACAGGCGATATAACATATTCCTGGTATTTATCTTATACTCCTTCAAATATGACAGCTAGTATTACACCTCAAGGCGACCACAGTCAAGTACAATATTATATTCCATATAACATTAGACCAACCATTAATTTTACATGTGTTGTATCAAATTCTCTGGGAACTGACGTAAAATCATATCAATTGAATGTAGCAGCACTTTATCCTTATACTTGGTAGAGTGTTTCAAGTCAGGAAAATGTAGTATTCAAGTATTTACATATAAAATGAAGTTGATGAAATAGTTCTAAATGAATTTTTATCAAGGAAGGCTGTCTCAAAAGGGCAGCTTTTTTTGTTTTAGTAAAGACAGTGCTCCAAACTACACATTGAAAGTAGTTAACGGTAATTTTAATCTTACGTTTTAATTCTAGTAATCTCCAACTACTTAACTATTAATAGTTGATAAGGGTTTAAGACTATGTTCCCGTAATTTTTATAAATCATCTTGTTGCTTATCAATTCTTGCCAATCATCTTTCGCTTCTAAAAATTTTACTGAATCAAACCTAATTTCATTTTTTTGAGGATTATTATTTACAATCACAAAAATAGTCTCTCCTTCAAACGAACGCTTGTATCCCATTATTTTCTTTGCTTCATCAAATATGTAAAAACTAATATCTCCAAGTGAAAGCGCTTTATTCTCTTTACGTATTGAAACCATCTTTTGATACCACTTAAAAATGTTTTCATCAAACTTTACTTTATCCGCCGGTCTTTGTAAACCGAAAGGATGTGTGGTTTCTGTATCATAATTAAATTCTTTCCAGACCATAGGTTTTCGGCAATCGGGGTCATCGCCTCCCCACATTCCAACTTCATCACCGTAATAAATTTGCGGAGCGCCTGGAAGTGTGAATTGCATCCCCACAATCAGTTTTTGTTTTTCTATCTCTTGAGCATTCGGTTTTCTTACTTCAAAATCTTTATTTGAATTTGGAGCGCCGTTGTGATCATACCAGATATCGGGATTGACCATCATGGATGAAATTCGCTCAACATCATGACTATCTAGGAGATTCATCATTACGTAATTATTCTCTGTAGGGTATTCTTTATAGAGCGTATTTAACGAATCAATCAGTCCTTGCGGACCTATCTGATCTTTTTTGTTGATCACAAAATTTTTTAGTGCCCGAACAAAACGGTAATTCATTACAGCGTCGAATTGATCTCCTTTTAACCATGGAGCTGCATTCATCATTTTATAATTTTGCCAATCCTCCCACCAAATCTCGCCAACTATATATGCCCCGGGATTAATTTTTTTCACCCAAGTACGGAATAATTTCCAAAATTCATGATTTACCATCTCAGCTACATCAAGCCGCCATCCATCTATACCGTCTTCAGGGTTGCCGTCGCCATTTGGATCCATCCATCTTTGAACAATTGCATGCACGTGTTCGCGAGGACCGTTTACAATTCCATTTTCATCTTCCCGAATTTCTGGAAGATCTTTTACTCCGAGCCAGCCTTCATAGTCAAATTCATTTTTTCCAGTTGTCGGGTCGTCAAAAGATTTTATAGTGTACCAATTCAAATATGTAGAGCTTTGCTGATTCTTAACTATATCCTGAAATGCCCAGAACTGAGTGCCTGTATGGTTAAATACACCATCAAGAATAATTTTCATTCCGCGTTTATGACATTCTTGAATGAGTTTTAAGAAAAGTTTATCGGCAGTTGTCCATTTCCATGTTGAAGGATCGGACGTGTTTTCTTGAGCCCAGATCTCACGATCTTTTTCGGGGTTAGGACCAAAATTATTGTCGATGTGGTGGTACATAGCAGCATCATATTTGTGGAGTGAGGGAGATTCGAAAACAGGGTTGAGATAAATTGCATTAATGCCAAGTTGTTTCAGATAATCCAGTTTATTAATTACACCTTGCAGATCACCGCCGTATCTTCTCACGCCAGCATTCCAGTAGAAATCTTTTCCGGTTTTTGCTTCCCAAGGCTGAAGCTTATACCAATCACTTGTCCATGGACTAATTTTCCAGCCTTCAGGAACAAAATATGGCCAGGCTCCTTCCATATCTTCAGGTTTAGGATCGTTTAACGGATCGCCATTCGAAAATCTTTCAGGAAAGATTTGATACCAGATTGCTTCTTTAGCCCATTCCGGAACTTTGTTTTCAGTTGATAGTTTATGCTGTCCGAAATAATTTGAAGCAGCAATTAAAGAAAACAAAAAAAATATTTTTACCGCTTTCACAATATCCTCATTCATTTTGTGTGGAAAAAATCAACTTCTTCAATATATATAAGAAACTTCTGAAAAATTAATTCAGACAGTCATTGCGAGGAATATTCCGGAGGAATCTCGTTTTTATCTTACAAACGAAACATTAGTTTGCTTTGCTCGCAAAGACAAATCTTAAAATTATTCAGAGGTCTCTATAAGATTATTTACTCTTCATCAACATCAATCTCAGCATTCTCGTTTTTCTTTAACGGGGGACGCTCAAAAATTACGCACATTTCTTTATACTGATCTGAAAGTTCGTCGGAAATCTGATCCCAGGTAAATCTCCACTTCCAATTGCCCCCCATAGTTCCGGGAAAATTCATCCTCGCGTCATTACCTAAATTCAATATGTCCTGCATTGGAATAACGCAAATGTTTGCAACAGAAGCATAGGCAGTGCGGATCAATTCATAAGTCAAATTGTTTCCGTAATAGTTGAAATATTTTTGTGTCCACTCATAAATGCCTGAGTTTTTTTGTATTTCTGATTCAAGAAACCCTCTTGTGGTTTCATTATCATGAGATCCTGTATGAACCACACAGTTTTTAATATGATTATGCGGTAAGAATTTTTTATCACCCTCGGCACCTAAACCGAATTGCAATATTTTAATTCCGGGAAAACCGAATTTATCACGCATAGTTTCTACAGAATCGGTAATAACGCCGAGGTCTTCTGCGATAATTGGAAGATCTCCCAAAGCTTTTTTGATCGAGTTAAATAATTTTTCGCCCGGCGCTTTAACCCAGCGTCCGTTTATTGCCGTGATTGCATCACCGGAAATTTCCCAGTAGGCATCAAATCCGCGGAAGTGATCTATTCTTAAAATATCTGCCATCTCAAGAAGCTTGGAGATCCTTTTACGCCACCATGCAAAATTATCTTTCTCCATCTCTTTCCATTTGTAAAGAGGGTTTCCCCACAACTGTCCAGTTGCACTAAAATAATCGGGCGGAACACCCGCTACAAATTCCAGCGAGCCGTCTTCAAGTATTGAAAATAGTTCTTTGTTTGCCCATAGATCGGCGCTATCATATGCAATGAAGATCGGCAGGTCACCAATTATTTTAATTCCATTTCTATTGGCATATAAACGGAGCTCGCTCCATTGCCGGTCGAAAATGAATTGAATAAATTTCTGAAACTCTATTTCTTCTTTGAGTTTAGTTTTCCATTCGGGAATGTTCTTTCTAAATGCTATCGTAGGATCCCATTGAGTCCACAGAACTCCGCCGTGATATTGCTTAGCCGCCATGAAGAGAGAATAGTCATCAAGCCAGTAAATATTTTTCTCGCAGAAGTCTCCACATTCCTCATCAAATTGTATCTGTTTCTTCTTGAAATTACTAAATGCTTTTCTGAGTAAACCTTGTTTATAGTTGATAAGACTTCCGAACTCAATTTCATGCGGATTAAAATTGGGTCGGTCTTTGAGATCGCAGTCGCTAAGCAAACCGTCTTTTTGCAGAAGTTCCGGACTAATTAGTAATGGGTTTCCCGCGAATGCTGAGAAACACTGATAAGGTGAATCACCATAGCCGGTAGGTCCCAACGGAAAAACCTGCCATAATGTTTGTCCCGATTTATTTAAAAAGTCAATGAACCCATAAGCATTAGGTCCAAGATCACCAATCCCAAAATTTCCCGGTAGGGATGTTGGGTGTAGTAGAATTCCGGCAGAACGTTCGATATGCATGATTGCCTCGTTAAGTTAATAATGAAAAATCATTAGTAACAAAATAATCACCTTTATAATCTTGTGAAACAGCAAACTGATAGAGACAAAACTTAATTTTTCATATGTTGCAATGAGAATTATTGGGTTAAAATTATTAATTCGGAATTGAGCATGAAGAAACTATTCTTTACCCTAATTTACTTATTTGCAAGCATAGCGTACAGCCAGGGACTCAGAATCGATAAGATTGAACCCGGAAATTGGTGGGCGGGGATGAAGAAAAATGAGATCCAATTAATGGTTTATGGGCAAAACCTTTCCGGTTACAAAGCATCGTTCAACACTTCGAAAATAAAAATAAAAAAGATTCACACTCTAGGGAATAAAAACTATTCATTCATCGATATACAAATTTCGCCCGAGATTCAGCCTCAAAAATATAAACTTAGTTTTATTAAAGAGGGCAAAACCTCTACAATAGAATTTCCAATATTGAGTAGATCGAATTCTAAAAGTAATTTTCAAGGATTTGATTCAGGCGATATAGTATATCTAATAATGCCAGACCGTTTTGCAGACGGGGACACAAAAAATAATATTGCGGAGGGATTGATAAACGACTTCAAGCCAGGCGAACCGAACGGAAGACACGGTGGAGATCTACTGGGAATTATAAATCATCTCCAATATTTTACGAATCTCGGCGTAACCACTCTCTGGCTTAATCCCGTACTGGAAAACAATACTCACTTAAGCTACCACGGATACGCGGCAACAGATATGTATAAAGTGGATCCTCGTTTGGGATCCAACGAATTGTACAAAGAACTTGTTGATAAATCACATTCAATGGGACTGAAAATAATTTTTGATCACGTTAGTAATCATGTAAGTACAAATCATCCGTGGATTCATAATCTGCCTATGGCTGATTGGATAAACGGCACACTTGAAAATCATTTACCCGCATGGCACGATAAAATGTCGGCATGGGATATTCACAGCGCTGATCTAACCAGAGAGCATGTAACTAAAGGGTGGTTCGTTGATGAAATGGCAGACCTTAATCAAAATAATTTATATGTAAAAAATTATTTAATTCAGAATACAATCTGGTGGATTGAATACGCCGGAATTGACGGAATCCGCGAAGATACTTACCCCTATGTTGAACAGAAATTTCTGTCGATCTGGGTTAAAGAAATTTTATCCGAGTATCCGCATTTTAATATTGTTGGCGAAGTATGGACAGGAGACCCAATTTTTCTTGCACCCTATCAAAAAGGCTCAAAACTAAATAAGAGTGGTAATACAAATCTTCCTGTTGTTACAGATTTTGCCCTGCGTGATGCATATTATAAATTCTTGTTAGGGAAGAGTAATCTAAACACTATTTATAATACTGTGGCTATGGATTTTGTTTATGAGAATCCGAATGGTCTGTTGGTATTTGCCGATAATCATGATATGGGGCGTGCGCTTTACTATGCGGGCGGAAATACCGAAAAAGTTAAACTCGTTTTTACTCACATGCTGACATCGCGCGGCATTCCTCAAATTCTTTATGGAACCGAGATTGGAATGATCGGTAATGAAGAGCACGGAGTTATCAGATCAAATTTTCCGGGAGGGTTCAATGATGGCTCTGTAAATTTATTTGAACCAAACAATAAAACTGCCGCGCAGAATGATCTCTTTCATTTTTTTCAAAAGTTAATTGAAATCAGGAAAAAATATAAATCGCTCAGTCAAGGAGCCCTCAATCATTTGCCTGTAAAGGATAATGTTTATCTTTACACTAAAGTTTTAGGTTCAGAAAAGGTTATTATAGCTCTTAACGGAGGCGACACTAAAAAAGAAATCGACGCTTCCACAATTGAAAGTCTGGGCGGAAAGTTTTCATTATTGTCTGATTTAATGAATAACACTCCTTGCGAATTTGTAAACGGAAAACTTATTATTGATCCAATGAGCGCGAATATATTTCTTATGAATAAATAAAAAGAGTTGTGAGTAAATTTCTGGAGAGAGATGGATTTTATCAATAAGAACAAAGTAAAAGGATTGAAGACACAATGAGTTTACGATTCACCGCACTAATGATTTTTTTGTCACCAATTGTTTTTGCACAGACTAAAGTAACTACAGTACCAGCTTATCCCTCACAGACAGATCAGATTACAATTACATTTGATGTTACAAATACAAATCCAAGTGGAAAAGCTCCGTTAATAAATTACTCTGGTGCTGTATATGCACATACAGGAGTTACCATTTCAACAAACAATGGAACTCCTGTAAGATGGCAAAAAGTTATAGGCACATGGGGCAGCACTACTCAGCCACAATTAACATTTGTATCGCCTAATATCTTCAGAATAACTATAAACAATTCAAGAACATTTTATGACGTTACAGATGCTTCTCAAAAAATTACTGAACTAAGTTTTGTTTTAAGAAGTTCGGACGGAACTAAACAAACCGAAGATATTTTTATTCCTCTTTACTCGCCCGGCATCTCAGTAGTGTTCAACACACCGGCTGTAAATGTATTTTACGGCGACCCGTTGCGCTCACCCATCTTTGTTTCTGCTGGCGGAACCGTTCCAATTTCAGTTGCAACTTCTGCAATAGGAACTAAGACTCAATCGGTAAAACTTTTTGTGAATGGTGTTCCCAAGGTGGAGAGAACCGCAGATACTCTAACATATGTATTCCGGGCAGATGAATATTTCAGTGGTAAAAATGAAGTAAGTGTTGTTGCGACCGATATTGCAGGATTAACCGATTCAAAAACTTTTGTTATAATGCGAAATCCGGCAATTAAAAATCTTCCGCTGCCCGCAGGCAATCTACAGGGAATTAATTACGGCACCGATCCGTCGAAAGTAACTCTTGTACTCTTTGCACCGCAGAAAAAAAATATCTATCTGCTCGGTGATTTCAACGATTGGAAAGTTGATACCGCTTATTTTATGAAACGGGATGTGGCTACTCAAGACAGTCTATGGTGGGTTACAATTCCAAATCTCCAAACTGGTGCTGAATATGCGTTTCAATATTTAATTGATGGTACTCTGCGCATCTATGATCCATACACGGATAAAATATTAGACCCGTCGGATGATCAGAATATCCCCGCATCGGTGTATCCAAACTTAAAACCATATCCCAAGGATAAAACTTCCAACGTGGTGTCGGTTTTTCAAACAGGGCAATCAAAATACAATTGGAGTGTAGCTAATTTTACCCGTCCAGCAAAAGAGAAATTAGTTATCTATGAGATGCTGGTGCGCGATTTTGTAAGCACTCATTCTTATAAGACTCTCGTTGATACTCTGGGCTATTTCAAAAAACTTGGCGTTAATGCAATTGAGCTTATGCCTATAAGCGAGTTCGAGGGAAACAACAGTTGGGGCTATAATCCAATGACATATTTTGCGCCGGATAAATATTACGGGACTAAGGATGATCTGAAAAAATTTGTTGACGCATGTCATCAGAATGGAATTGCAGTTATACAGGATATAGTTCTCAATCATGCGTATAATTCAAACTCGATGGTGCAGATGTACTGGGATAATGTAAATAACCGACCAGCCGCAAATAATCCATGGTTTAATGTTAAAGCCAATTTTGCTAATCCGGATGCACAATGGGGAAACGATTTCAACCATGAAAGTGCAGCCACACAATATTTTGTTGACCGTGTTCTTCAATATTGGATTACGGAGTTTAAGATTGACGGATTTAGATTTGATTTTACAAAAGGTTTTGGTAACAATCCCAAGCCCTCAAGCGGAGATATTTGGGGAGGTACTTATGACGCGGATAGAATTCGTCTTTTAAAGAGAATGGTTGACAAGGTTTGGTCTTACGATCCGACAGCGATAATGATATTTGAGCATCTGGCGGAGAACCGGGAAGATCAAGAACTTGCAGAGTATAAAAATGGAATTCTTATGTGGGGCAATATGAATTATAATTACAATGAAGCCACGATGGGGTGGGTTGGCACATCAAATTTTGGAGGAATTTCTTATAAATCCCGCTCATGGAGTCTTCCAAATCTTCTGGGTTATATGGAAAGTCACGATGAAGAGAGACTAATGTTTAAAAATTTGACTTACGGTAATTCAAGCGGGAGTTACAACACAAAAAATTTAACAACAGCTCTGAACAGAATAAAATTAGCGGCTACGTTTTTCATTACAGTACCGGGACCAAAAATGATCTGGCAGTTTGGCGAGCTTGGTTATGATATTTCAATAAATAACAATGGAAGATTAGGGATAAAACCAGTTCCATGGTCTGATGGATTGAATTATTATTCTAATGTAGATAGAAAAATTCTCTTCAACACATTCGCCGCATTGATACGTTTGAAAAAAACTTATCCAGCATTTTCAAGTACGGATTTTACTTTGTACGCATCGGGTTCGGTCAAGAGTTTATATATCAATCATAGTTCAATGGATGTAGCGATAATCGGCAACTTTGATGTTACAGCGCAGATCGGTACGCTCGCTTTTCAAAAAATTGGTAAAATGTATGAATTCTTTACTGGTGACAGCTTAAACATTTCACCGGGGAATATGCAGTTTAATTTACAGCCGGGTGAATCTCGTCTTTATACTTCCATCAAAATTCCAAAAGCTTCCGAGGATGTTAATAAAGAAGACGAGCTCCCGACAGAATTCCAGCTTGAACAAAATTATCCGAATCCGTTTAATCCATCAACAGTCATCAATTATAAGATCCCCGTCCAAGGACACGTACTGCTGACAGTTTACGATATGCTGGGAAGGGTAGTAGCGACTTTGGTAAATGCTTATAAACACGCCGGTAATTATTCAGTATTGTTCGATGCAGGCCGTATCGGGTTATCCAGCGGAATGTACATTTATAGAATCAGCACCGGAAATTTTTCCGATTCAAAAAAAATGTTATTGATAAAATAGAATCGTTCGTATCACCTTGATCAAAGCCAGGAATGATCTGTTCTGAATGATCCTGCTGATCAAAAAATATTTGTTACTAATCACTCTATAAAATGGAGAATTGATGATAGCCATTCAAAAAAAGCTGACAAATAGTTTCTACGCATTACTCAGTTTACCGGCAACGGCAATGGGTTTTGCCCTCTCAATTCAAATTTCTGCTTTGAGCTGGATACTAACAACAAAGTACGGATTGAATATCTCCGATGTGGGACTTGTCTGGGCTTCCGGTCCTATTGCGGGAATTCTTGGACAGGTTATTATAGGTATTATAAGTGATAAAATTTGGCTCTGGAATGGGAGAAGGAGACCGTTCATTTTTATAGGCGGGTTGCTCTCCGCGCTTATGCTATTGGCTTTACCAAATATTGATGTGATTTCGAGTTCATTAGGCATCGGTGGAATTTTGGGCGTTGCGATTGCCGTAGCACTTACGCTTGATCTTGCTATTAACGTAAGCTTCAATCCAACACGCTCCATCATCGCTGATGTAACTCCAAAAGGGGTAGAGCGGACGAAAGGATACTCATGGATGCAGACAGTCTCCGGTACGTTTGGTGTTATGGCATATGTAATTGGTGCGGTTTGGGATAATTACGTTTTGATTTATTTAGGAGTTGGTTTAGTGCTTGTTCTTTCGATTGTTCCTGTTCTCTTCATCGAAGAACCGAAGGAATTGGAACATGAAGATGCTGCTGATGAAAAAACTTCTGGTACAAAATTGTCGTTCGCAGAATTATTAAGCAATATACAACCGCTTTGGGGCTTTTTAATTTATTCGGTTTATGCAATCGTAATGAGATTGCTTCATATTCATTTCGATAACTACTATGCCGAAATACTATGTCTTGCTATTACATTCTATTTTATTATTAGTGCTATATTAAAAAGTTCTACGGAAAAATCGAAACACGAAGCAGGAGTAATCGGATTCAAAAAAATTCTTGCGGCTCATTCTTTTACGTGGGTCGGAATTCAAACTATGTTTGTTTATATGTTTGCTTATGTTCAATATAAAGTTTACAATATTGCACCCGGTAGCGAAATACCAAGTTCAGTTCAATTTGAGATGGGAAGAATAGTTTCCATTAGTTTTTTAATTCTTAATGCAGTGGGCGCACTGCTTCCCGCTTTTATTCTTGAGCCAATTACAAGAAAGATCGGACGCGTAAAAACTCACGCTATCTGCATCTCCACAATGGCTGTGGGTTATGCCGGAATGCTTTTCTTTGGATTTGAGCCGGTTATGATCTATATAATAATGGGAATACTTGGTATCGGCTGGGCTGCAACTATAAGCTTACCATTTGCAATCATGTCTCAAAAGGTCGATCAATCAAAGATGGGATTATATATGGGGCTCTTTAATCTTGCTGTTGTACTTCCACAGCTTGTTGCAAGTTTTGGTGTTGGGCAGGCGGTAGAAAGTTCACCGGATAAGAGTTTAATTTTCATCATCAGCGCAATTTCTTTATCTATTTCAGCCGTACTCTGGTTCTTTATAAAAGATGAGGAATAATTATTTTTGATAATATTAAATGCAGGCTCCCTATGAATCAATTTGTTAAAATATTATTCCTAACTATTTCATTAACGGCGTCTGTTTTTTTTGACCTCCTCGGACAGGCTTCCAAACTAAATGATATTATCTCTCCCCTAAAACTAGTTGCGGGAAAGACAGATACTGTACTCATTACCGACTTATTTTATTCTGCTGAATACAATATCACTCTTAAGAAAAGCAAAAGTATTAAAACAAATTATGATAAAAACAACTTGACCTTAATCATAACTCCGGATCTGAATTATGAGGGAGTAACAACAATAGATTTTAGTAAAGAGAACGATAACTACTCGATTCCGGTTTTTGTTAAGAGGATCACTACACAAAAGTTCGAGTTTAAGCCTATAAAAAGATACAAGTCAATTTTTCTTTTCGGCAGTTTCAATAATTGGAACCGCCAAGAATTAAAAATGGTGGACACAGATGGGAATGGTAAATATAGTGTCTCAATTCCATTAGAAGCCGGACGCTTTGAATATAAATTCTTTGCAGATGGCGAGGAACTTTTAGACCCGGAAAATAAAAACACAATTCCCAATGGAATTGGCGGTACAAATTCTCTACTCATCATTAAGAATCAACACGATGAGAAGATCTTTCTTCACAAGAGTTCTTTTAAGAAAGGAAAGCAGGTAAGCAAATTTTCATTTTATCTTGAGTCCGAAAAACATCACGGAATCAATTTCTCTAATATCCTTGCTTTGCTTGATAATCAAAAAATCAAAAGCAGTCAGATTGCAATAAAGGAGAGGAGAATAGAATTCTCCATACCTAATACTAAATTATCAGAATCGAAAATGCTGCGGGTTGTTATCTCTTTCGGCGGGCTGAAGAGTAATGTCCAAATGATACCTCTGTACAATGGCGAACCTGCAGGTAATAAATTTATTAATTGGTACGATGGAATAATTTATTCGTTAATGATAGATCGATTTTACGACGGCAGTAAAGAAAATAATTCCCCTGTTAAGAATGATTCTGTGCTGGCAAAAGCGAATTACATGGGAGGCGACTTTGCAGGCATTAAAAATAAAATAGAAGAAGGATATTTTGACTCGCTTGGAGTAAATACAATTTGGCTCTCCCCTGTTAATGATAATCCCGATGGAGCTTATAAAGAATTTCCCGCACCGCACCGCTGGTACACGGGCTATCACGGCTACTGGCCGATTAGTGATACGAGCGTGGAAGAAAAATTCGGATCGTTTAGTGAACTGAAGGAGTTGATTGCATCCGCTCATAAACATAAAATAAAAGTTTTGTTGGATTTCGTTTCGCATCATGTTCATCAGGAGCATCCATTTTTTAAGGAACATCCCGAATGGTTCGGCAAACTTGAATTACCGGACGGCAGATTGAATCTTCGATTATGGGATGAGCAGCGGTTAACAACCTGGTTCGAACCGTACTTACCTTCTTTCGATTTCATTAATTCAGTTGAAGCGGCAAATGTAGTGAGTGATAATGCAGTCTGGTGGTTAAAACAAACCGGCGCGGATGGTTACCGTCATGATGCGGTTAAACATGTTCCAAATAAATTTTGGCGGACACTTACAGGCAAACTCAAGAAAGAAATGGTCATGCCCAATGGAAATCAAGTGTATCAGATAGGAGAAACGTTTGGCAATTATGATCTTGTTAGTTCCTATGTGAACAACGGTCAGTTGGACTCACAGTTTAATTTTGAACTCTACAACACTGCTCAGTCGGTATTCATAGACCCGCTTCGTTCATTTAAGGATCTGGACGCAGAGATGACTAAAACTCTTGATGTATATGGCTCTATTCATCTGATGGGAAATATAATGGACAGTCATGACAAAAACAGATTTATGGCATACGCAGACGGCGCTATCGATCTTAATCAGTGGAGCGCAATTGAAGAAGGATGGAATAATCCTCCGGAAGTGCGCAATCCTTACAATTATAAAAAAGCGGAACTGTATTTGGCGTACATGCTTACGGTACCGGGGCTTCCGGTTATCTATTATGGAAGCGAATTTGGAATGACCGGTTTATCCGATCCCGATAATAGAAGAATGATGCGTTTCGGAAAACAGTTGAACACAAATGAAGAAAAAATGCTCAAGGAAGTGAGCAAGATTGTTAAAGCGCGCTCCAATCACCCGGCTTTACGTTATGGTGATTTTTATACTCTTCGAGCCGATGATGCGGTTTATGCATATGTAAGATCAGATTTCTCTGAACGGATTCTGATAGTGTTAAATAAAAGTGATGAAAACAAAACTTTGGAGATTCTTCTTCCGCAAAATTTATCATCCCCAAAGGCAGTCAATAGCATTGATAATTCCGTCTCGCAAATTGTAAATAACAAATTAAATCTTTCGTTGGAACCGAGAGGATGGAAGATTCTGATTCTTAAATAATATTTTTGCTGAGCAGCTTAAAATAAAAATGCCGGATCGAAATAATTTTTCAATTCGGCATTAATTTTTTGTGAAATCAACTAGTCTTTGTCATCCACAAACGTGACCATTACAGCCGCAACAATCATAGATAAACCTCCGAGCAGCAGTGCATAGATCGCCTCATTTTCAAAAAGATGTTTGATAAAGAAACCAAGTATAGCCGCTGCGGTAATTTGAGGAATCACAATGAAGAAGTTGAAAATTCCCATATAGACTCCGAGTTTATTTTGGGGAAGCGAACCTGTGAGAATTGCATAAGGCATTGCTAAGATTGATGCCCAGGCAAGTCCAATCGCCAGTTCGGAAATCAAAAGTAAATTTGGGTCTTTGATTACGTAAAAAGATGCTAATCCTAACCCACCGCAGATTAAACTTATCATGTGAACAGTTTTGCGGTTAGTCTTTTTTGAAAGCCAGATTAGGAAGAATGCCATAACTGCCGCGAACCCATTATAAACAGCCATCAGCACTCCAACCCAATCCGCACCTTGATTGTATAATGCAGATGAAGTATCCGTAGCGCCGTAAATATGTTTTGTTACGGCCGAGGTTGTGTAGATCCACATTGCGAAAAGAGCAAACCAGGAAAAGAACTGCACATATGCCAGTTGAATCATAGTCTTAGGCATTTTGTACAGATCGTTTACAACTACAACTATCCCGTTTTTTGTGTTATTCGATTGTGTTAAGTATCCTACTAATAATTGAATCAATCCGAAAACGGTAATTCCGCCTAAGAAAACTCCTACACCGTAATCCATGTATATGAAAAGATCAAACAGAATGAATAGAGTTACACCTATGACTGTCCATATCATTCCATTTCTAAAAAATTTTGTATGAGAAAAAAAATCGTCATCACGTTCTGCTAAAGCCGCTTCAGAATCATCTTTGTTAAAATTTTCCATCTCCTCAGGTGAATACTCTTTAGAACGGATGACAGTCCATAGAACGGAGAGAAAGAATACAATTCCTCCAATGTAAAATGAAAATTTAACAGAGGAGGGAATTTCACCGGCTGGTGCTGTGTTACTGATGCCGAACCAATTCTTCATCATATAAGGCAAAGCAGAAGCAACTATAGCACCTGTTCCGATGAAAAAACTTTGCATAGAAAATCCAACAGTTCTTTGATTGGCAGGCATCATATCACCTACAAATGCACGGAATGGTTCCATCGATATATTTATAGAGGCGTCCATTATCCATAGCATTCCTGCGGCAATCCAGAGAGCGGGAGAGTTGGGCATAACGAAAAGGGCGAGCGATGCTAAGATTGCGCCTACAAGAAAGTATGGTCTTCTTCTCCCAAGTCGAGTCCATGTATTATCGCTCATGTGCCCGATAATAGGCTGAACAATTAAACCTGTTACGGGTGCTGCAATCCATAATATTGGAATCTCATCGATGCTTGCGCCGAGTGTCTCAAAAATACGGCTTACATTAGCATTTTGAAGAGCAAAGCCAAATTGAATTCCTAAAAATCCAAAACTCATATTCCATATTTGCCAAAAACTTAAGCGTGGTTTCTGCATTAGAATTTCCTCATAATTTTATTTTGTATAAACAATATATTGCCACTGTTCTAAATTGAATGAAATAGTTCCTTTAATATCTTTCACATCATCCGTATTAAAAAGATTTGAATATTTCCCTTTCAGAGTTGTGTTTTTAAATTCTACGGTTTGTTTCTCCGGTGAAAAGTTAAAAAGCGCAAAAACTTGGCTGGAATCTTTTTCGCGGACAAAGCCAATCACATTTCGATTATTTGATTCCAGAAATTTTAGTTCACCTCCGTAAACGCCATTCCATAAAGCTTCGTTATTTTTTTTCAGATGATTCAACTCGGAATATATTTCCCGCATGCGGCTCGGTTTCCATTCAATTGTATCTTTTTCAAAGAAGCGCAATCTTTTATTCATTGCAGCTTCTTGACCGCTGTAGATGAGGGGCATACCGGAGATGGTTCCGCATAGAACTGCGAATGATTCCGCTGCCGCACCCAATCTTTCGAACTCTGTTCCGTTCCAGGTATTCTCATCATGATTTGATGTGAACACCATTCTGTAATCTTTCTTGTTAAAATCTTTTTTTTCTTCCTCATAATATTTAATGATATCAGTAGCATTTTTTTTGCCTGCAGCAATTTCGTTCATAAGATCTTTTAATTGCCAGTTGTATGTCATGTCGAAAGCCTTATGATTGAAACTCTCACTCGCTTCAGCGAGCATGAAAAGATTTTTTGTTTCAGACAGCTTTGTTCTTGCCTCAATCCAAAATTCAATCGGAACCATTGCGGCAACATCGCACCGGAATCCGTCTATATTGCATTCTTTTACCCAATATTCCATAGCATCAATCATGTAACCCCATAATTCTTTGTTATCATAATTTAGATCAATCACATCTGCCCAATCCGATACAGGCGGAATAAAATTTCCGTGTGAGTCCATGGTATAAAATTCTGGATGGGTTTTTGTCCACTCATTATCCCATGAAGTATGATTTGCCACCCAATCGATGATAACATACATTCCATTCTGATGAATCTTTGATACCAGATGCTTAAAATCTTCTAGCGTTCCAAACTCGGAATTAACTCTTTTATAATCTTTCACTGAATAATAACTTCCCAGTCCACCTTTTCTATTTACCACACCGATAGGATTAATTGGCATTAGCCAGAGAATATCAACCCCAAGCTTTTTTAACTCAGGCAGATGATTTTCGAATTCCTTGAATGTTCCTTTATCAGTAAATTGGCGCACATTTACTTCGTAGATAACCGAATTTTTACTCCACGATGGCGGGTTAAATTTATGCACAGCGACAGATTGAGAATAACCGGGCTGAACAAGCAAAATTGTTAAGAGAGACAAAAAATAATTAGTTTTAGGTTTCATATTTCTTCCATTCAAAAAGTGCAAATAAATATCAATCAAATAAAAGAAAATAGTATGCCTTATCCAACACCGTATTTGATTAATTATGGGTGAAATCTAGATGAAAATTCATGTGTCAAAAACCACGTTTTTCTACCTGTTTTGATTATTTTTAGTGGAAGAAAATATGATCTTGGTACGCGAAATTTCTTCAACCTATAATAGTGATGAAAGAAATTAATCTTAATTAATTGGAAAGAAAAAATATGAGACAGAAATGGATTTCAGTTTGTGTGTCTTTGTTAATCATCACTGCTGTTTCTTGCCAATCTAAGGAAGAGGAAAATTTAATGATCGAGAAAAAACTTTTTGGAAAATTAACCGGCGGAGAAAAAGTATTTGAATACACGCTTAAAAACAGTGCGGGGCTTGAAGTAAAGATTATTAATTACGGCGCAGCGGTCGTTTCTATATTAACGCCGGACCGCAACGGAAAATTTGAAAATGTAGTGCTCGGGCATAATTCTCTTGAAGGATATGTGAATGACAAATCGTACTTCGGGGCAATTGTTGGTCGATACGGTAACCGGATTGCTAAAGGCAAATTTAAATTGGACGGAAAGGAATTTCGGGTAACTATAAACGACGGCGAAAATCATCTGCATGGTGGCAAAATTGGATTCAACAAAGTATTGTGGACGGTAGTAGATACTTCCGAGTCTAAAATTGGTCCAACCTTAACACTAAGTTATATAAGCAAAGATGATGAAGAAGGTTACCCCGGGACAGTGAAATTAACCGTTGCGTATTGGCTTTCGGACGATAATGAATTGTCAATCAATTACACCGGCACAACAGATAAAACAACAATCTTAAATCCAACTCATCATTCATATTTCAATCTAACCGGCGATCCTAACAAAACTATTTTAGATCATGAGTTGATGATCGATTCTGACAGAATAACTCCAGTTGTTAAAGGATTGATTCCAACCGGAAAATTAACTGATGTAACAAATACTCCGATGGATTTTCGTCAACCAACAAAAATTGGCGCACGAATAAACGCTGACTTCGAGCAATTGAAACTCGGACTTGGTTATGATCACAATTGGGTTTTGAATAAACATTCAGAACTTCAGCCTAAGATCGCAACTGTGTACGAGCCGACGAGCGGAAGATTTATGGAAATGTGGAGCGATCAACCCGGACTTCAATTCTATTCGGGAAATTTTTTGGATGGAACAGTAAAAGGGAAAAACGGAGTAATGTATAAACACAGAACCGGTTTTTGTTTGGAAGCACAGCATTACCCAGATTCCCCAAACAATCCGGATTTCCCTTCGGTTACTCTAAAGCCCGGTGACGTTTACAGACAAACAACCATTTATAAATTTTCGGTTAAATGAATACGTTGAAAATTAGTTGAGGAGGCTTCTAATCACATGGTGATGCCTATGGCAAAACTATTTTTTTATTTAATAGAAAGCTGAAAAATGCAGACTCGCCTGCCATGCCTGCGGCAGATAAACCGGACGGGCAGGTAAAGCAGATTTCCGCCGATCATTTTTGTTGTTTTTAGAAGTCCCCTTGATATAAAAAAGAAAATAATTTTTTAATCTTTGCCTTTAATTTCCTACAAAAGTAAGGTACCGGCTTAAGAGAAAGCTTTTAATCAAGATGAATTCAAAAATAAAAATAGTGGCAGATAACAAAATTCCATTCCTGAAAGGAGTGCTGGAGCCTTATGCAGAAATTGTCTATTTGCCCACTTCTGAAATCACCAATGAAAATGTTACGGATGCGGACGCGCTCTTAATTAGGACGCGAACAAAATGTAACTCAAAATTATTAACTGGAACTAATATAAAATTTATTGCAACAGCGACCATCGGTTTTGATCATATAGACACTTCATATTGCGAATTGAATCATATAAAATGGATAAACGCTCCGGGGTGTAATTCATCATCAGTTATGCAGTACTTCGCCTCCGCTTTATTAACTCTCGCCTCGAAAAAAAATATTAGCTTGCCGAACATGACGATCGGATTAGTCGGGGTCGGGAACGTCGGCAAAAAAGTGGCGCATTTATCGGGGCTGCTCGGTCTGAAAGTTTTGCTCAACGATCCACCCCGTGAAAGGAAGGAAGGAAATGAAAAATTCGTTTCCCTTGAAGAATTGATGAGCAGAAGCAACGTCATCACATTTCACGTTCCGTTGATTAAAGAAGGGATAGATAAAACATTTCACTTCGCCGATGAAGCATTCTTTTCAAAACTGAATGAGCGGATAATATTTTTTAATACCTCACGCGGAGAAGTGGTCGATACCTCTGCACTAAAGAATGCAATCGAAAAAAAAATAATTAGCGCTTCTGTTCTGGATGTTTGGGAAAACGAACCCAATATTGATCAAGAGTTGCTGTATATGGTTGATATATCCACACCGCACATCGCGGGTTATTCCGCCGATGGAAAAGCTAACGGTACGGCAATTTGTATCAAGGCTTTGAGTTCCTTTTTCAATTTGGGAATTAAAGATGACTGGTATCCCCCGTCAATTCCGCCTCCGAACATTCAGAATGAATTAATAATTGAATGCGCGGGAAAATCGGATCAAGAAATTCTCTCGGAAATAATTCTATCGACATATGACGTTTTGAAAGATGATGATGCTTTGCGTAAATCGATTGACACATTTGAAAAGCAGAGAAATGAGTATCCCGTTCGGAGAGAATTTTCTTACTATTATATAAAATTACATAATGGAAATCCGGATTTGGAGATGACATTAAGTAAACTTGGTTTTAATTTAGCGCACTGAAATTAAAAATAAACTGAAATCATATTTCACATTCAACTCAAGGTACAATTGGAATGCAAAAAACTGATATTACTATATTAGCCTCAAACACAATCAGAATTTTAGCTGCAGAAGGTGTGCAGAAAGCCAATTCAGGTCATCCAGGTATGCCGATGGGAATGGCTGATGTAGCAGCAATTCTTTATAGCGAATTTTTATCTCATAATCCCGATGAACCAAAATGGGCTAACAGAGACCGTTTTGTTTTATCTGCGGGTCATGGCTCAATGCTTCTTTATTCCTTACTTCATATTAGCGGTTACGCCGTAACTTTAGATGATTTAAAATCATTCCGTCAGTGGGGAAGCAGAACCCCGGGACATCCGGAGTTTGGCCATTTACCTGGAGTGGAAACAACTACCGGACCATTAGGACAAGGATTTGCAAACGGTGTTGGAATGGCAATAGCCGCAAAGATGACTGCTGCAAGATTTAATACTGATAAAGTTCAACTTCTTGGCAATCATTTTATTTATGGAATTGTGAGCGATGGCGATTTGATGGAGGGAATTTCTCATGAAGCCGCTTCTATTGCCGGACATCTAAAATTGGGCAACATTATTTACTTCTATGATGATAACAACATAACAATAGAAGGAAATACCGGAATAACTTTTACGGAAGACACAGCCAAAAGATTTGAAGCTTACGGATGGCAAACATTAGTAACAGATGCATATGATCACAATGGAATTAGAAACGCAATTAAAACTGCGCAGAGTGAAAAAGATAAACCAACACTCATCATCACCAAATCTCACATCGGTTTTGGCAGTCCTAACAAGGTGGATACATCCGAAGTACACGGCTCACCGCTTGGCAAAGATGAATTAATTGCAACGAAAAAGAATCTTGGATTTCCTATTGATAAGGAATTCTATATTCCCGAAGTAGCAAAAGAATTATTTGCAAACAGAAAAAAAATTTTGATAGCTGAATACGATAATTGGAAAAAAGAATTTGATGAATGGAAAAAAGAAAATCCGGATAAAGCAGATCTGTATCAAAAATATATGAACGGCTGGATTCCTGAAAATTTATTTGATGAACTATTGTTGGCTGCGGGTAAAGAGGCTAACGCCACACGAACACTCTCAAGCAAAGTTATTCAGAAAATTGCCGAATTAGTCCCGAATATAGTCGGAGGCTCGGCAGATTTATCGCCTTCCACCAACACATTTATGAAAGCTTTTGCAGCAATTGCGCCGGGTAAATTTGAAGGAAAAAATTTCCATTTCGGAATACGTGAACACGCTATGGGATCTATCTTAAATGGTATTATACTTTACGGCGGTTTTAGAGCGTTCGGTTCTACTTTCTTGGTCTTTTCCGATTATATGCGCCCGGTTATTAGACTTGCCTCATTGATGGAACTTCCTGCAATCTATGTATTTACACACGATAGTATTTTCGTTGGGGAAGACGGACCTACTCATCAACCGATTGAACATCTTGCCGTTCTGAGAGCAATTCCGAATATCACAGTTATTCGTCCGACAGATGGTATGGAGACCGCAGCAGCATGGAACTTTGCACTTCAAAATAATTCCGGGCCGGTTGCTTTGATCTTAACCCGACAGAAAATTGATATGATTGAACGGGATTCAGATTTCGATATGAGGCAAGTTATGAAGGGCGGCTATGTTGTATCAAAAGAAAAAGGAAGCAAAGCGGATTTAGTGATAGCTGCAAGCGGTTCCGAAGTTCCGGTAGCAATTGCTGCACAAAAAATATTGGAAGAAAAAATTTCTGTCAGGGTTATTTCGATTTTGTCTAAAGAGATTTTTGAAAAGCAAAGTGAAGAATATAGGAACAGTGTTGTACCGGCGGATGTTCCTGTGGCAATGGTTGAAGCAGCAACAATGACAGGCTGGGGCGATCTATTCAGAAGTAAGTTCTTGCCTATTGGTATGAACGGATTTGGTGCTTCGGCTCCCGCTCAAATTCTTGCCGAAAAATTTGGGTTCACCGGTGAACAAGTAGCAGAAAAAATTAAAGGATGGCTGTAAAAGAAGTCAATTATTTTTATTCACATTAATCGCAAATGCTATTGGTGCAGTTTTCGATATTCATTCTGAAGTAACCGGCATAATGGTCCCGGTTTACCATCGCTTATTTTCATTCCGTCAATCTCAACCACCGAAGTTATTTCTGTGGTAGTTCCAAGTAACATGATCTCATCAAAATCTTTTAATTCCGTTATTACGATATCTCTTTCAACAAAACTGATTTTTAATTTGTTGCATAGAGTCTGAACTATTTTTCTGGTTATTCCGGCAAGAATAAAATTCGATAGAGGCGGAGTGACTAATTCATCATTCTTAACGAAACAAACATTGGTATGCGCGCCTTCGGTAATAATTCCATTTCGGTGGTAAATTATTTCCGAAAGACCTTCTTGACTTGCACGGCGGCTCGATAAAACATTTGGTATCAATGAAGTGGATTTAATATCGCACCTGAGCCATCTTATATCCTTCTCCAATCCCACATTTACTCCGTTCATCATATCATCTTTCTTAGCCGGAAATTTTTCTGTAGAGATAAACATTGTAGGCTTTACATTTTCGCTGAAAGAATGTTTACGTGGAAACTGATATCCGCGCGTTACTTGGATATAAACAATTGACGGCTCATCGGAAAGTTTATTTTTATTGATGAGTTCATTCAACACCGCCTCAATATTTTCAAGCGGTGGAAAAGGAATTTTCATTTCAGTCAAACTATATTTCAAACGATCAACGTGCGAATGCAATTCAAAAAAATTTTTGGGGTAATAACGAATTACTTCGTAAACGCTATCTGAGAATTGGAATCCGCGGTCGAATGGAGAGATTGTTACATCATCCTTTAAAACAATATTACCGTTAAATATTACCCACATGATTTGTCACTTAATACTTAATCTCTAAAATTTTTCGAAGATAGTTTCGAGGTTGTAATTTAATAAAGAAAGTAGGTGATTAAATACCCATACCGAATATTAAAAAACACTTCCATTTGGCATTGCCACTATGCCAGAAGAGTTGGTATTGGCTTTTATTTAAATCTAACTCTAGCAATTGCTCCTCTATCACCGACAACAAAACAACTGCCGTCTTTTTTTGAGAAACCAATGGCATTATAACTTTGATTATTAATAAATGTCCACGTCTTACCGTCATCTACAGAATAATCGCTCCCTGATGTACCAGTTGTTAAGTAAAAATAATAAACGCTATTCCAGGCAACACATGATCTAAATCCGCCCGGTTGATAATTATCCACAAGCTGCCAGCTCAAACCTCCGTCATCACTTATTGCGCAGTTAGCAAAATTGTCTTTATCATTTCTATAGTCTCCTCCAACAGCCACACCGCACAAATCATCTTTGAAAGAGATTGAAAAAACACCTCGTGATGCGGAGCCGCTGATGATAGGAGTATTCATTACTCTCCAATTTTCACCAGCGTCTTGAGAGAGAAATATTCGTGATCGTTCGGCGCCGCCGGTTCCAATCCACACAAGATCATTTCCGGCAACAGCTACAGACGTCCCGCTTGCGGCAAAGCCACCTTCTCCTTTAATTGCTGTTGGAATATACAATGACGAAATTTCCTTCCATGTATCGCCGCCATCATTTGTTTTTATTATAAAAAACTTTTCATCTATTGGATCACTAAAGGCAATTCCGTTATTCTCATCCCAAAAAGTAAGTCCGTCAAAAAATACTTTGGGATCTCTGTTCATATATTTTCGTTTCCAAGATTTACCGCCATCGGTGGTTTTAAAGAAAAATGCGGGTGCATCAATGCTCATGATGATTGCTGTGTTCTTATCGAATGCTTCAACATCTCGAAAGTCGAGGGCTTCAAATCCTTTTACTTTTCCATCTGCCCAGGTTTTTCCTCCGTCGGTTGTGCGCAAGTAAGTTCCGTTCGAGCCGCTAGCCCAGGCTGTAAGTGAATCTATGACTGAAATTCCCCTCAATGATGAATTAATTTTTGGTTTTTGTACTTCGAATGTTAAAACTAATGTTCTCTTTTTTTCAATTATAACCGGTGATTTTTCTTCTTCTTTTGGTTTTGTGATTTCCTTCTGAGAAGAACATGAGTAGAACAAAACAATCGATATTATTACTGCTAAAAAGTATTTCATTTATTGTCCATTCTTTTATGTCGGGTATGTTTCGTAATTATATATCAAAATATATTTGAATTTGGTGCAGGTATCCAAATATCAATTTGATCATTCGAAATGAACAGTACTAAAGGCAGAAAAAGCAAATTTTCCGGAAATAAAGTGTTGTTCTATAAGTAGGTTACAATTTGCTGCTAAGCCGGAACTGATCTGCAAATCGAGGTTTAGTTAACTCAAGAAAAAGTAGAGATATTACGGGCGCATATTCAATAGTAAGAACAAACCAATAATCTTTCCAAATTCCCAAAAGTTGATAATTAAGAATAGTAATGGATGTTAAACTGCACGCAGCAACGAAATATATTCCGCTCCAGCGTTGTGTAAATGGTAATAAAACAGCAATCCAGGTGATATACCAAGGATGAACAACGGGTGAAAAGATCATTAAAAGTAATACGGCAATATAAATTTTTTCAGTCAACTCTCTATTTGAAAGATAGAGAGGAATTAAAGTGAGAACTAGCAGAATTCCACAAATCAAACGCGAAGATTGGTTATTAGCAAGTACTTCATTAATAAGATTGAAAACAAATCCATTGAAATACCAATTCTTTGTGAAGATGAATAATGCTTCAAACGGATTTGAAGAAAAGATATAAAAAACAAATTGAGCAAAGAATGCCGTCAATGGAACTATTATTGTCTTTGTCCGTTCAAGAATACCCTTCTCATTCAAAAAGAAGATTGGCAAAAGAAGAAGTCCAACCGGTTTTATGGAGAGAGAAAGCCCAAGTAAAATAAAGGCGTACATTTTCTTATTATCGAGATAAAAGAATAAAGAAAAGATTAGAAGCGGCAAACCAAAACCATCCAGGTGTGCGTCAACCGCAAATTGAAAAATTGAGAGAGGACACAATGCATACAGAAGCAAATACTTTTGACTAATTTTTAATTTCTTGAGAAGAAGTATCAATCCGGCAAGTGTTAGTAATTCAAAAAAGAGAAGAAGAAGTTTGTAACCCCAAACTGATTCTCCGCTAAGATTATAACCAATGTAAAACAACCACTGACTCAGTGGAAAGTAGATCGTTTTCATCTCTTTGAAATTAAGTGCTGCCGGCAGCAATCCGGAATGATAGGACTCTAAATGTTTATCAACCGGAGTATAAAGATATGGATTGATTCCATTGGCTTGAATTTTTCCATCCCACATATAACGATAGACATCATCTGAGCCTACGGGTGTTGTGCTTACAAAACTCAACCGTAAGAGAAAAGCCAGTATAACCAGGACGTAAATGTCTCTCAAGGAAATCTCGGTCTTAAATATTCTCCAGCTGATGAATAAGTAAATTATTGATGTGAAAATGAAAATGACTGTGTACGAAATTACCGGCGTCAGTCCTAAAATGTGAATCAAAGCGGTCGCGGATAACAGAAGAGCACTTATTGCAAGTAAGAAAATTTTATTTGTATTCATCTTTTCTGAAAAGTATTTGACCCAAAATAAACAAAAGAACTTAATTCATAAAAAGTATAACCGACTTTGTTAGTATAAAATTAGAAGCAATCTTCATTCTAAAGCAATAGAAAAATACTTTGTATATTAATCCGGGGAAAATTTTTATTAAAACGATGGATTCAATTAATTAATTAATTATTTATTGTGGAAAGAACTAAATGAGAAAAATAATTCTCATCCTTTTGCTGGCGTTAGCATTTTCGTTGGGAGGATGTTCAGCAATGTTTATTAGTGAACCAAATTTTATCCGCGTTCGCGGAACTCAATTTGAGTTGGACAGGAAGCCATATTACTTTGTCGGGACCAATCTTTGGTACGGTTGTTATCTCGGATCATCCGGGGTTACGGGAGAGAGAGAAAGGTTAATCCGTGAACTCGACCGTCTACAGCAATTTGGAATAAGCAATCTGAGAATATTAGCAGCATCCGAAGATTCATACATTAAAAAATCTTTGAAACCGGCAATTCAGTCAAATCCCGGTGAATACAACGAAGAGCTGCTTGAAGGATTGGATTTTCTTCTCTCAGAAATGAAGAAGCGTGATATGCATGCCGTGATATTTCTAAACAATTACTGGGAATGGTCGGGTGGATTTGCCGCGTATAATAGATGGTTCGGCAATGGAAAAATTGTTGATCCGTACGATTCGGCTGATACTTGGGGCTCCTTCATGAATTACTGTGCAGAATTTTACCGTAATGAAAAAGCTAACGATCATTTTAAGAAATTCATCTTCAAAATTGTTAATCGGATAAATAAATTTACTAATAAACCTTATTCGGAAGATCCGACAATAATGGCATGGCAGCTTGCAAATGAACCGCGTCCGGGGTGGGGTGAAGAAGCATTTCAATATATTGATGATTACTATAAGTGGATAGATGAAACAGCAAAGTTTATTCATTCGATTGATAAGAATCATTTGGTCTCGACCGGAAGTGAAGGGGTTATGGGAAGTCTACAGAAGGAAGAAATATTTCTGAAGGCGCATCAAAGTAAAAATATTGATTATGTTACTTTCCATTTGTGGGCTAGAAACTGGGGTTGGTACGATCCATTAAAAGCAGAAGAGACGTATCCTGCAGCAGAAAAAAATGCTATCGATTATATAAATCAAAATATTGCCGTTGCGCGTCAACTTAATAAACCCATAACTATGGAGGAATTTGGACTTGGACGCGATAACGAATCGTGCAAAGCCGGAGATCCTTCCGCGGTTCGCGA
Organism: uncultured Ignavibacteriota bacterium; assembly: GCA_947085815.1. Lineage (GTDB taxonomy): Bacteria > Bacteroidota > Ignavibacteria > Ignavibacteriales > Melioribacteraceae > Fen-1258. Next base: position 31,050 of record CAMTXU010000011.1, read on the forward strand.
TAGATATTTTCAAAAAATATTTGATACTATTTACGACAGCGCTGCATCAGGAACGCCTATTACCGGTTTAAATTTTTGGGCTTGGGGCGGTGAGGGAAGAAGTGGGAATAAAGACAATGTATGGAATGTTGGTGATCAATTGGTTGGCGACCCGCCGCATGAACCGCAAGGAATCTATTCAATTTTCGATATGGATTTTTCTACAATAAAAATAATTAGTGAGCAGGCAAGAAGAATGAATCATCTGAAAGACAGAGAGTTTGGTATAATTACTGTATCATCCGAGAAAAAGTGATTCGAGAATTAAATTAGTAATGGAGAGTAATTAAAATTATGGGGTTAAAAAAATCTATTTTAACCCGTTGTGTGAATTAAAGACACGATGGGGAAACTGTTGAAACAGTTTCAAAAAGCACATGTTTGTTTTCTGTAACCCACGGATTAATCCGTGAGTTAATAAATAAACAGTAAATCGTAACCGTTTCAACGGTTTACAATCTAATTCACACAACGGGTTATTTTAGTAAAATTGTTTGTCAAATAAGAGGTGTAATTTTTTATCCTCGTATTTGTCCTCTCCGGTATTTGTTAACTCTTCTTTGCTGTAGCCAGAACGAATTTCAGCTATGATTACCTCTCTTTTATCCTCATTTACAGAATAGATAATTCTCCATGTGCGGTAGGCTAAAATGAAACAATCATTTCTCAGATCCGTAATTCTTTTTCTTGTAGAATCAGTGGGGTTGAATTCGAGTTGAAGTCGCGCAAAATCGATTAGATTAATGTTGGCAGTTTCTCTAAGCCAATTGCATTGCTCATTGGCTCTATTATCAAGACAGACTTCAAAAATATTTTCGATATCATTTTTTACCCAGCCAGTAGCCGCATCCGGAAAGGAGTCGGAATATGGAAGATATGGTTTTATATCTATTACGGGACTTCCGTCAAGAATATCAGATTCGGAGATAAATATTTTTAGCCCATCAACTTTTTCCAATCTCACACAACTCATTCCTATTTGATTGGGTCTGTATGGCGCGCGTGAAGCGAATACTCCTACCTTTTTTCTTGTGTGGCGCGGAGGATTGATTAGCGGTTTCCAATTATTATTCAAGTGGAATTGATATAGAACCCAGATCCTCTCGAAACCATCAAGGTCTTTCAGCGCTTGTTCAAAATTATTATTCGGATTCAGTTCAATCACTGAAAGATTCAAGCCAGCTAAAATTCCTTGACGGGGAGTTTCATACCGGTATCTCCGGTCGGAATGAACAACGCCGATCGGTCTTAGCACAATTTCTTCTGCCATAGTCGATTTTTTATTTTAAAATTACGATTAATATTCACGAACAGAAAATTGAAAGAAAAAAGAAGGCGCGATTTGATGAAATGGTGTATATCGTAAAAAAAATTGACGGCTGTTATCTTCCTATAAACAAGAGTGTTATAGAAGCGCTGTAAAATTTATTAACAATTTGTAAAAATCTTTCTTAAAAAATCATTCTTTTAACTCCTTTGATGTAGAATTTCTTGTGGCATATACTTTGTTCGTATAATGCTAATTATTAACCATATAAGGAATGCAAAAATGCCAAGAAGAATTTTATTAATTGATGATGAGCCATCCTTGAGAAGATCTCTTACACTAAGCCTTAACCAGAGAGGTATTGACGTAGAGCTTTGTGAAAACGGAATGAGCGCATTAAATAAAATTGATCTATATAAGAAGAATGAAGTAGATCTTGATACTATAGTTCTCGATATACAACTGCCTGATATCGATGGAATTAAACTCGGCAAAATTATCAAATCGAAATATCCGAACACTTCTATGATTTACATTACAGGATATGCCGATAAATTGGAAGAAACAGAGATTGATGAATTGAAAGTAGATGCGTTTCTGGAAAAACCTTTTGACGCGGATGATTTATTGGAAGAGATAAATAAAATTATTGGCAGAACTCCGGGAAAAGATATTGCAACAACTTCTAAAAAAGAGGATCCAAAGACTGCCGCCGCTTACATGCTTATTAAAATTAACGAGAAGGCTGATTTCTTCGAGGTATATAAAAAATTATATGCCATGGAAAATGTATTGTATTGTGATGCAACAAGAGGTGATGTAGACATTTTCTTATTAGTGCAAGCCGGTACGATGGCTGAGTGCAAGAATCTTTTTGAAAAAGAAGTTAAATCAATTGAAGGAATAAAAGAGGCAGAATTTTTACCAATAAGTGTACCGGTCTTGAACGACAACATTAAAGATATTATTAACTCCTCAGGTATTTCACTCTTCACAGAATCTACAAATCCCGGTTCAGTAAGGGATTCAAAACACTCTGTTTGCTCATATATTTTAGCAGAAGTTGAACGTGAAAAAATTCAAGATATCTACCCGGTACTTAAACTCACAGAGAATATTGTCTATTGCGATTTTACAAACGGAAGATATAACCTAATCATGATGGTTAGCGGTTCACAATTCAGCCAGATAGATAAGTTTATCGAAAATAAATTGATTAATCTGAATGGCATGATTAAGATTAAAAAGTACCCGATCATAAATATTTATGAAATGTAGAAGAATTAAAGTCAGTAATATAATTTTTCTTGTTTTTGCTGACTAAAGTAGAGTTTATAGACAGATATGACGAAGGAATACCTTTGTCATATCTGCCTTTATTTTTTCTAATTGATAAATAGCATTGTTGAGGAAAAATTATGTCGACAGTAGAGACTCAGGAAAAACCTAGCATTCTTGATTTTAAGATTGACTTAATCAACAAGAGACACCAGAATGGTTCCTTAATCCCCTTACTTCAAGCAGCACAGGATTCTTATGGGTTCATCCCGGAGAAAATTATTTACTACATAAGCGAGCTGGTAAATATTCCGGCAGCCGATATTTATGGCGTAATTACTTTCTATTCGCAGTTCAGATTAAAACCGCTCGGCAAAAACTTAATTCGTATATGTGAAGGAACAGCGTGTCATGTTAACGGCGCCAAGAGTATTCTTTCAGTTCTGCAGGATGAACTTGGAATTACTGTTGGAGAAACCTCCGACGATGGCATCTTCAGCTTACAATCAGTTGCATGTTTAGGCTGCTGCTCCTTAGCTCCGGTAATCATGATTAATAATACTACACACGGAAACCTCACACAAGACAAACTCAAAAAAATAATTAAGAAGTATAAAACCGAAGAACTAATTCGAGTTGCAATATGAAAACAATCAAAGTTGGACTTGGAACTTGCGGCATCTCCGCCGGCGGTGAATTAGTATATAATAAATTGAAGGACGAGATTAATTCTAAGAACCTTGAAGTTGAACTTAACGAAACGGGGTGTATGGGAATGTGCTACGAAGAAGTGCTTGTTGAAATTGTTGATAACGGAAGCAGTTGCCTCTACTCAAATGTAACTGTGGATAAAGTTGGAAGAATTGTAAATGAACATTTGATCAATAATAATCCTGTAATTGAATGGATTATTAAAAGTAAAGATATTTCAAAAGTGGAAGATTTTCTAAAAAATCAGAAGAGAATTGTTTTAAGAAATTGCGGTGTAATTGATCCTACATCTATTGTAGATTATATGCAATATGATGGTTACAAAGCAGTTCAAACAGTTTTGAAAAATCATTCACACGAAGAAGTAATCGAGATGATAATTAAATCCGGATTACGCGGGCGGGGCGGCGGTGGTTTTTCAACCGGACAAAAATGGAAATTCGCTCATCAAGAAAAGAGCGATAAAAAATATCTTATTTGCAATGCAGATGAAGGAGATCCCGGCGCTTTCATGGACAGAAGCGTTTTGGAGGGAGATCCTCATTCTGTACTTGAAGGAATGATGATTGCCGCTTACGCTATCGGTGCCGATGAGGGCTACATCTATTGCCGCGCTGAATATCCTCTTGCAATTAAAAGATTACAGAACGCGCTAAAGCAGTGTGAGACGAGAGGATTTTTGGGAGATAAAATTTTCGGCTCCAACTTCAATTTCAAAGTAAAAATTAAAGAGGGCGCCGGCGCGTTTGTATGCGGAGAGGAAACTGCGTTGATGGCTTCAATTGAAGGAAAGCGTGGAGTGCCAAGATTGCGCCCTCCATTTCCCGCGCATAAAGGATTATGGGGTAAACCTACCAACATTAATAATGTTGAAACATTTGCCAACGTACCATGGATAATTAATAACGGCTGGCAAGAATACGCCGCACTTGGAACAGAAAAAAGTAAAGGAACAAAAGTGTTTGCCCTTGCCGGTAAAATTAAGAGAAGCGGCTTAGCGGAAGTACCGATGGGAATGACGATCAATGAAATTGTTTTTGATCTTGGCGGCGGAATTAAACACGACAAAAAATTTAAAGCTGTACAAATGGGCGGACCATCCGGGGGGTGTATTCCAGCAAGCATGGGCAATCTTAAAATTGATTATGATGAGATCGTTAGAACCGGAGCTATAATGGGTTCCGGTGGAATGATAGTTCTCGATGAAACAACTTGCATGGTTGATCTTGCAAGATACTTTCTAAACTTCACTCAAAATGAATCTTGCGGCAAATGTACTTTCTGTAGAATCGGCACAAAGAGAATGTTGGAAGTGCTGGAAAGAATAACCGATGGAAAGGGAAAAGAGGGCGATATTGAATTACTGCAAGACCTTGCTTTCAAAATCCAGAATAGCAGTCTTTGCGGATTAGGGCAAACCGCTCCGAATCCGGTATTAACTACAATTCAATATTTCAGAGAAGAGTACGAAACTCATATTCATGATAAAAAATGTCCGGCACATAATTGCGCCGCTCTTATCGAATACACTATTCATCCGGATAATTGCAAGGGTTGCGGACTCTGTATCAAAGCATGTTCAACCAACGCAATTACCGGGATCAAAAAATCTGTTCACTATATCAATCAAGAATTATGTGTTAAATGCGGACGCTGTTTTGATGTCTGCAATTTAGATGCTGTTATAAAAAACTAATTTTTCTTCTGAGGACTGGTTATGGAAAAAATTAAAGTAATAATAAATGGAAAAGAAATACTAACTGATCCGGATAAAACTATATTAGAAGCAGTTCATGAAAACAAATTAGATACTATACCAACACTTTGTCACGATAAAAGAACCGAACATTTTACCTCATGTTTTCTCTGTGTTGTTGAAGTGAACGGCTCTAACAAACTAATTCCTTCCTGTTCTACTCTTGTAAAGGAAGGAATGAAAATTTGCACAAACAATGAGAAAGTGAGAGGCTCTCGTAAAACAGCTCTCGAACTTTTATTCTCAAATCATTATGCGGATTGTATTGGTCCATGCAAAGATAATTGTCCTGCCGGTGTAGATGCTCAGGCTTACATCGCTCTAACATCAATGGGAAAATATAAAGAAGCCATCAAGCTTGTAAAAGAAAATAATCCGTTGCCGCTGTCGATCGGAAGGGTTTGTGTTAGAGATTGTGAAAATGCATGCCGAAGAAATCTTGTTGATGAACCCGTGGCGTGTAACTACTTGAAAAGATATATCGCTGATGTAGATAAAACCGATATGTGGATTCCCGAAGTCAAACACCGGAACAACAAAAAAGTCGCTATCATTGGTGGAGGACCAGCCGGTTTAACGTGCGCTTACTATTTAACGCTCGAAGGATATACACCAATTATATTCGAAAAACTTCCGGAGCTCGGCGGAATGCTTAGATATGGTATTCCCGAATACCGTCTTCCTAAAAAAATATTGGATGAAGAGATAAATTGGATTCTCAACCTTGGTGTTTCTGCAAAGACTGGTTTAGAATTAGGAAAAGATTTTTCTGTTAATAGTCTCTTTAATGACGGATATGATTCTATATTCATCGGAGTAGGTGCTCACAAAGCAGCCACCATGGGATTAAAAGATGAAGATGTTACAGATGGAATTTTTAAAGGTATAGATTTCTTACGTGAAGTTGAGATGGGTGAGAAACCGAAATTGCACGGAACCGTAATAATTGTAGGCGGCGGCAACACAGCTATCGATGCGGCACGCACGGCACTTAGATGCGGTGCACATACAGTGAAGATAGTTTATAGAAGAAGCATTAAAGAGATGCCGGCTAATCAAGAAGAAATTGAAGCTGCTCAACATGAAGGAATTGAAATTCTATTTCTGACAAATCCGAAATCGATTATTTCTGAAAAGAACAAACTCAAAGGCATTGAGTGTTTGAAACAAAAACTTGAGGTTAAAAAACCGGGCGAGCGACCTCAGCCTGTTCCAATAGAAGGATCGGAGTATATAATCGATTGCGATTTCATAATAGGTGCTATTGGGCAAAAAGTTGATACATCATTTATCGATCAAGATAAAAATTGTGTCTTAGAAAAATGGGGAACCGTTACTATCAATCAGGCAACATTTGAAACAACAATCCCGGGTGTATTTGCAGGCGGAGATGTTGTTACCGGACCGTTGACCGCAATTAGTTCGATTGCACAAGGGAAAAAAGCTGCTCAATCAATAATGAGTTATTTAGAGACCGGAAAAGCGAAAGTAACCGTGGAAAAATTTCTGAGCTTCAAACACAGATTTGGTGAACTCTCCGAAAGAGAATTTGCGCATATTAAAAAGCTGGCAAGAGAAAGACTTGCAGAGTTAAATGTTACCGACAGAATTCACAACTTCGAAGAAGTCGAAATGGGAATTTCGGAAGAGCAAACTTTATCCGAATGTGCCCGCTGTCTCGAATGCGGTTGTTCGGAATATCACGATTGCTCCTTAAGAAAATATGGAGAAGAATACGATCTGGATATTTCCGATCTGATTGGAGAGACAAAAAAATATTTAGTTGATAACCGCCACCCTTTCATTTCTTTAGATCCGAATAAATGTATTAACTGCGGTAAATGTGTTAGAACTTGCGCAGAAGTGTTAAAAGTATCGGCGTTAGGATTTGTATATCGTGGATTCAAATCGGTTGTAAAACCCTCAATGGAAAAACCGCTGCTGGAAACAAATTGCATTTCATGCGGTAATTGTATTGATGCATGTCCCACCGGAGCCATCAGTGAAAAATTTCCGTTCAAAGTTTTGGGAACACTTCCTAAGGATAATTATGAAACGGTCTGCGGTTTCTGCTCTGTGGGATGTAAAGTGAATTACAAAAAAATAAATGATGAAATATTTTATGTATCCAATTCAACAGATCAAATTCAGGATACACACAATAGAGGTTATCTATGCATCAAGGGAAGATTTGGTCATAGGTATTTGATGGAACGTAATCGTGTGAATGCTCCAATTATCAGACGAGACGGGCTTGTGCATGAAGTGAATATTGATGAGGCAATTACCTATACTGAAAAAAAAATTAGGGAAATAATAGAAAAGTACGGTCAAAATTCTGTTGCAGTTTTTGCTTCGCCAAAACTATCAAATGAAGAGTTATATCTGCTTCAAAAATTTTCACGTGTCGGACTAAAGAATAATAATATTGGCAGTTTTTCAAATTTATTTCAGGATAAGGATCTGGAAACTCTCGACGATTCACTTGGTCTTACAATCTCAACTGCGAAAATGGATGATCTAAAAAATTCTGATCTGATTGTTGTTATCAATTCCAATCTGTCGGAAGAAAACTTAGTAATGGAATTAAAGATTAAAGAGGCACAAAAGAAAGGGGCAAAACTAATAGTCATTAATTCATCGGAAATAAAATTAACCCGTCATGCAGATTTGTGGGTAGATAGCACAAAAGGCACAAATACACTTCTTCTCAATGCACTGATGAAAGTATGCATTGAGAATAATTCCGTTGATCAAGGATTCATTGACTCGAACACAAAATTATTTGCGGAGTTTAAAGAAAAAGTCAATAGCTTGAATCTGGAAGAGGCAATCCACATGATTAACATTGATTACGATAAATTCCGTCAATTGGTAGAGATGGTTCATAATCCCAAGTCAAATGTTATATTCATTTATAACATCGATTCCACACGCGAAAAATCGAATAACGATCTTAAAGCGATAGCCAATTTCCTATTGATGACGGGAAGAGTTCAAAAGTCCCGCAATGGAATTATTTTACTAAGAGACTATTGTAACTCAACCGGTCTTATGGATATGGGTGTTACACCAAATTATTTACCCGGTTATGTTAAATTATCCGACACAGACCAGATAGAAAAAATCAGAAACAAATGGGGTAGAAATTTAACCCCTATATTCAAGACAGTTGATATAGAGAAAAAAATGAAACGTGGTGAAATAAAAGCCGTGATGATTTTTGGTGAAGACCCTTATGCCGAGGAAAACAATAGAAAATATTTTAGCGATGTTGAATTTCTTTTAGTCAGTGATTCTTTCTACACAAATACCGTCTTCGAAGCTGATGTAGTACTGCCGGCGCTTACATATATAGAGCAAGATGGAACATATACGCGTTGCGATCACACTGTTCAAAAAGCGAACAAAATCATTAATCGTGTGAATCAGTATTCTAATTGGGAAATAATTGAAGTACTCGCTGGATGTTACTCAAAAGGATTCAATCATTCTACAATACATGAAATATTTGAAGAGATTAAAAATGTTAATAGGTTTTACTATGGGATTGAGATTGACAAATCGTGGATAGAAAGATTATCAGCTTCGGATTTCTCTGAGATAAAATACACTTTCTCTTTGTATGATTCAGACCTGACGACTTTTGACCCAACAAAACCGGTTATTCATTTCCCCGAAAACTATTACATTAGTAATATAAAAATGCAGCTGGTTTAGTTTATTATGATTAACACGACTAATTACAAATTGATTTATGATTTATTCGATCACATTGTAATATTTGATAGAGATGATAATGTTGTGTTTGAGGGGCTTATACTCGAACAAATCTTAGATGGAATATCAGTCGATCCTCATATTATGCCCGCTGATAATAAAAATCTGAACGAGCAAACTAAGCTTCTCAAAGAAACAATTGATTTAGTAAAATCCAATCTAACACCGCAAACATTTAAATTATCCGGAATAGATGATGAATTCATTTTATTTCCGCTGAAGGATAATCTACTTCACATAATTCTTACCAAAAAAGAGAAGATATTTCAAATTACCAGAATTGAACACGAGCTTAAAGAGAGAGTTAAAGAATTACAGTGTCTTTATAATGTTAGCAAAGAGCTGGAAGTAACAAGATCTCTAGATGAATCTTTTGAAAAATGCTTAGAGCATGTTTGTGCTGGTTTCCAATTTCCCGAACAAACTATTATCAATTTTGAAATTGGGAAAAAATCTTTTGGCCCAAAAGATTATCGCCCAGATGAGATAAAGATGACGCTCACTTCTGAAATATACGTTGATGGGAAAAGATACGGCGTAATAAAAGTATTTCTGAAAGTTATGAACGGATTTCTTGAAGAAGAACAGAAGATGATAGATGAGGTTTCGAACAAATTCTCACGTGAAATTGAAGAATCAGAGAAGACAATTAATTTAGAGAAGCAGCAAAAAATTCTTATCGCAAAGAACGAAGCATTATTAAAAATAACCGATGAGTGCAATAAAAGAAGAGAAAAACTTCGCACATTTTTCAGTGCGATAACAGACAAAATAGTAGTCATCGATCATGAATTTAATATCACAATGTCAAATAAGGATGAGATCGGCGATGCGGGTAAATGTCATAAGAAACTTTTTAATCTGGAACAACGATGTGATAAATGCCCCGCTATAAAAACATTCGAGACAGCTGAACATGTTGCATTTGAAAGGGAAGTTGGTGATAAATACTTTATGCTTCGTTCCTATCCCATTTTTGACCAAAATAAAAATGTGGAAGGTGTATTGGAAGTCTGCCATGATATCACTATTCAAAAAAGAATGGAAGCGCAACTTCTGCAATCGTATAAACTTGCGTCTCTTGGCAAATTAGTTGCCGGTGTTGCGCATGAGATAAATAATCCAAATACGTTCATACTGGGAAATCTAAAAATCATTCAAGAAGCATTTCAAGATATCTTTCCAATCCTAGAAGATAATTATTCGAAAAACAAAGAACTGAAAATTGCCCGCTTGAATTATGATGTGTTCAAAGAAAATATCTCTACTCTTGTTGATGATATGATAAATGGTGCGAACCGTACTAAAAAAATTGTTGGAGATCTACGCAATTTTGCCAAAAAGGATGACGGCTCATTGACAGACGAAGTTGATATCAATTATATTATTAAAAACAACCTCACATTAACTCGTAAGCATGTTAAAAAATTTGCAGAATTAGAAATTGAGCTTACCGAATATATCCCGACATTTTCCGGCAACACTAATAGGCTGGAGCAGGTAATACTCAACTTAGTTATGAACGCTTCAGAAGCTATTGAAAATGGAAACGGACTTATAAAAATTAAAACCGGTTATGATGAAAAAAGGAACGAGGTTATTCTGGTTGTGGAAGATAACGGTTCAGGAATGGATGAAAACACTCTGAAAAATATTTTTGATCCCTTCTTTACTACAAAACGTAATAAAGGCGGAACCGGTCTGGGGCTTTCAATTACTTATGGAATAATAAAAGACCATAATGGAAAGATCGAAGTTGAATCTAAGATTAATCAGGGTACAAAATTTACAATCAGATTTCCCGTAAAACATAACGTATAAATATGCCAAAGATTCTCTTAGTTGACGATAACCAAGCAGTACTTAATTTCCTCAATGTATTTCTTATGCAGTCGGGGAAATATGAAATCAAGACACTTCAAGACAGTACAAAAGCTTGCGATTTAATAACCCGCGAAAAATTCGAAGTTCTTTTGCTCGATATGGATATGCCAAATGTAACTGGCTTAGATATATTGAAATTTATATCCGAGAACAAAATAAATATAACCACTATTGTCCTTACCGGGGTTGAAGATATTGATCTTGCTATCTCCGCGATGAAGCTTGGTACTTATGACTATATGTTGAAACCTATAGAAGAAGAAAAACTGATAAAGACAATCGAAGCTTCTTTAGAATCAAGAAAAATTAATAAAGTAGAAATTGATTCTTTGGAAAAATTGTCATTCGAAGAGCTTACACATAAAGATGTTTTTAAGGACATTATTACCAATGACGAAAAGATGATTAAAATTTTTCTGTACGCAGAAAAATTTGCCTTAACCGATAACAGCGTTTTGATTTGGGGTGAAAGCGGATCGGGTAAAGAATTGATAGCGCAGGCAATTCATAAGATAAGTAATAGAAGAGATAAAAAATTTGTTGCAGTCAATGCCGGTGCGTTTGCACAAGAATTGTTCTCGTCGGAATTTTTCGGACATGAGAAAGGCGCTTTTACCGGTGCTTCAAGCGAGAAAGTTGGATTTATAGAAGAAGCTAATGGCGGCACTTTATTCCTTGATGAAATTGGTGAACTATCTTTGCCTATTCAGGTTAAACTGTTGAGAGTTTTACAGGAAGAAGAGTTTTACAAATTGGGCTCCACTAAAAACATTAAAGCCGATGTAAGAATTATTGCCGCTACAAATAAAAATTTATTCGAGGAAATTAAAAACGGAAATTTTAGAAAGGATCTCTTCTTCAGATTAAACATTAACTCAATAAGCATTCCACCTTTGAGAGAACGTAAAGGCGATATAGAATTACTAGCAAACTATTTTCTTAAAAAATTTAATTTGAAATATGGAAAAAAAGTTGAAAGAATTTCTTCGCCGGTGCTGAGCTGTTTGAAATCTTATTCGTTTCCTGGAAATGTTAGGGAATTAATGAATCTAATTAACAGTGCAATTATTGTCGAATCAACCAACGAGTTGCACAAAAAATCTCTTCCGAATTATTTCTTAGGAACAAATAACGGCTATCATGAATTGGACAGAGAAATTCTTCCTCAATCATTAGAGGAAGTTGAAAAGTATCACATCAAACAAGTACTTGAGTTTACAAATCACAACAAAACAAAAGCATCAGAAATTCTCGGCATCTCTAGAGTGAATCTGATAGCAAAGATTAAAAAATATCTATTAGAGCAACCGCAACGTCATTGAACCAAGGTGTTCATGGTTTTATCCACGCTTGATTGGAAATATTTTAAATTGCCTCAAAAGATTTTACCCAATAAGAAATGTACCGGATTATTGTCGTAATAAAGTTTGCGTAATCCATATTCTATCTTACAAACTGTAAAGACTGTGATGCTCGAGAAGATGTTTTAGATCTAGATGATTTTGCAGACAAAATGCATTCCCACATTGAAAAAAAACTAATTGTTATCTATTTCCAAATTCCATATTATCATTACCGCAATAGTCCATATCGGAGGATAGATGAAACGTTTTCTCACAATTACAATTCTTCTCTTTTCATTCATAATTTTAAAGTCGCAATCGATAAAAACGCCCGAGGAATTTCTTGGTTATAAGGTCGGGACAGATTATAAAATTGCCGATTACGAAACTATCACTAAATATTTCAAACACTTAACGGATGTTTCTCCAAAAATCCGTTTTGAAAATATCGGCAAAACTTCTATGGGCGCAGATATGTTCATGGTTATAATCAGTTCCGAAGAGAACATTAAATATCTGGAAAAATATAAATCGATTGTAAAGAAACTTTCGGATCCGAGAACAATTACAGATGATGAAGCAAAGCAGCTTGCTAAAGAGGGAAAAATTATTGTGTTAGTTACTTGCAATATCCACTCAACGGAAATTGCATCATCCCAAATGTCTATGGAGTTCGCTTATAATCTTGTTTCCGGAAACGCATCGGAAAAATCTAATAAAGCTTTGAATGAAGTATTATTTGTTCTGATGCCGTCTATAAATCCAGATGGTACAACTATGGTTGTAAACTGGTACAATAAATATGTTAATACAGAATTTGATGGTGCGGGAATGCCGTTCCTTTATCAAAAATATTCCGGACATGATAATAACCGGGATTGGTTCCAATTCAATCTAGTGGAAACAAGAAATGTTGTTAAGATTGCATATCATGATTTAATTCCGCAAATCTGGCTGGATGAACATCAAATGGGCAGCAGCGGCGCACGTCTATTTGTTGTACCTTATAAAGATCCACTCAATCCAAATGTTAATCCGTTAATTTGGCGCTGGCAAAGTCTAATAGGAGCCAGAAGCGCTCTCGATCTTCAAAAGGAAGGAAAGACTGGTATAATTACTCAAGCGTTGTTTGAAGGATGGTGGCAGGGTCCCGCAAGCGATTGTGGACTGTGGCATAATCAAATTGCGCTGCTTTCTGAAATGGCAAGTTGCAATATCGCGTCACCAATATTTATTGATTCCTCCGAAGTGAGAGTTAATCCCGAACTTACAACTTACGATATCCGTTCGAACTACCCTTCACCCTGGCGCGGCGGCTGGTGGCGTCTGCGCGATATTGTTGATTATGAATTAAGCCTCACAGCAAGTCTTCTTGAAACCGCCGCGATGTTCAAAGAGGATCTTCTAATAAATTATTATTTAATGGGAAAGAGTGCTATTGAGGAGGGCAAAAAGGGAAGTCCCTTTGCCTTTGTTGTGCCGAGGGAACAAAGAGATCCGCAGACAACTTCGAAAATGATTGAAATGCTGCAGCTCGGCGGAGTTGAAGTTCAATTTACTGATAAGGAGTTTAAGCTGGATAACAAAATTTATCCGGCAAACAGTTACATAATTTATACTGCTCAGCCATACGGAAAATATGTTAAAGATCTTTTTGAAGAGCAGGCATATCCGGACCTTCGTAAATCCCGGAGTGAAACTCCAATCCGCCCTTACGATGTTGCCGGATGGACGCTGCCCTATTTGATGGGAGTAAATTATTCAACAATAGATGCACCATTTTCTTTAGATACAAAAATGTTGAGCGATGCGAATTATCAAGTCGGAGAAGTCGCTACTGCGGAAGGAAATTATTACGTGCTTCAATCCGGATCAAATGTAAACTCAACATTCATCAATAAACTTCAGAAAGAAAACATCTCGGTTTTTTGGAACACCGGAAAAATTATAAATGGGGAGAATAGTTTTTCAGAAGGATCGGTTTTCGTTCCAGTAAATGATAAATCGAAAAAGATGGTTGGAGAATTATCAAAAGGACTTCACTTAAAAGTTTCTTCCATTGATTTAGTTGATCATACGAATTTGAAAGAACTTAAAAAGGTAAGAGTGGGTTTGTATCAACCATATACTGCTAGCATGGATGAAGGCTGGACGCGATTGCTGCTTGAGAACTATGCGTTCGAGTTTAAAACTGTGGTGAACAAAGATTTTAAAAACAAAAAAATGAAAGACAATTTTGATCTAATCATAATGCCCGACATGAGCGGTGATCAAATTAAGACCGGTAAACCTAGCGGAGATAATGCCCGCTTTTACAGAACAAAACCACCGGAATATGAAGGTGGTATCGAAAAAGAAGGCGTTGAGAATCTAAAAAACTTTGTAGAGAAAGATGGCGGCTATTTAATTACATTGGGACAAGCATGCAACTTTGCAATTGAGGATTTAGGCTTGAAGGTTACAAACGTTTTAAAAAGTTTGAAGAGCGATGATTTTTATTGTCCAGGTTCACTAGTTAGAATAAACGTGGATAACACAAATCCAATCGGTTACGGAATGGATTTTGAGTCTATCGGATACTTGAGCGATAATATTGCATTCTCAACTACAACTCCTTTTGGACAGTATGACCGGAGTGTTGTGGTTCGTTATCCTACTAAGGACTTGCTTAAATCAGGATTTCTTCTTGGAGAGGATTATCTTCTCAAAAGAAACGCCGTTGTGGATGTGAAGCAAAAAAATGGTCACGTAATTTTGTTTGGCTTCAAGGTACAAAACAGGCATCAGACTTACGGCACATTTAAATTATTATTCAACGCCATTCACTCCGCTGGTATGCAAATCTAATTTTCAAATAAAAATGCCCGTGCAGCAAGCCCGGGCATCTTACTAAGTCACATTACGCAAAATTTCGATTTTTTACAGCCGCCGAAATTGAAGGAGACGATGCACCCCGTTGAAGTGCCGGGCAAGTGCATCGTCTCTACACTTATTTTATTTTCGCCATAAAATACTCACGGTTCATTCGTGCAATATTTTTAATCGAAACACCTTTAGGGCATTCGGCTTCGCACGCGTATGTGTTTGAACAGCTTCCGAATCCGTATTCGTCCATTACTTTCACCATTGATTCTACACGCTGATAACGCTCAGGCTGTCCTTGCGGCAAAAGAGCAAATTGAGAAACCTTTGCGCCAACAAATAACATTGCAGATGCATTTTTACAAGCAGCAACACAAGCTCCGCAGCCAATGCACTGTGCAGCATCCATTGCCTCGGAGGCGATATCTTTAGGAATCGGAATTGCATTTCCATCGGGAACACTTAACGTGTTAACCGAAATGAATCCGCCTGCTTCCATAATTCTATCCATCGCAGAACGGTCAACCATCAAATCCTTTATTATTGGAAACGCTTTAGCGCGGAATGGTTCAATATAAATTGTATCTCCCTCTTTGAAATTTCTCATATGCAATTGGCAAGTCGCAATGCGGGGAATAGGTCCGTGCGGTTGCCCGTTAATCACAAGTCCACAAGTTCCGCAAATTCCTTCACGGCAATCGCTTTCAAACGTAATTGGTTCAAGACTCTTGGTCTCGAGATCGTTGTTGATGTCGTCAAGCATTTCTAGAAAAGATGAATCGGGAGAAACCGAAACTTTATATTCAGCAAATTTACCCGGTGACTTTGCATTGTGCTGACGCCAGACTTTAAGAGTTAAGTTTATTTTCTTTGGGCTCATTTTATTATACCTTTTTATTCATAAACTTTTTTGAAATTATCAATCAATTTATTCTCAATTCTAAATTCTACATTCTCAATTCTTACTTATAACTCCTTGTAGCTAATTTCACACTTTCGAATTCGAGTTGTTCTTTGTTAAGATTCCATTTGCCTGCTTCTTCAAATTCCCATGCGGAAACGTAAGTGTATTCTTCATCGTTTCTAAGAGCTTCACCTTCCGGAGTCTGATACTCTTCTCTAAAATGTCCTCCGCAAGATTCGTTTCTATCCAATGCATCCAGAGCCATTAACTCTCCAAGTTCAAGATAGTCCGCTAGTCGTCCCGCGCGTTCAAGGCATTGATTAACATCATTGGAATTACCGACAACATTTACATCTTTCCAGAATTCAGAGCGTAGTTGGCGAATTTCTTCAATAGCTTCCTTCAATCCTTTCTCATTACGTCCCATTCCAACCTTGTCCCACATTATTCTGCCAAGCTGCTTGTGAATATCATCAACAGTTCTTTTTCCCTTAATAGAAAGAAGTTTAGCCGTCATCTCTTCAATATCTTTTTTCACTTTGTCAAATTCGGGATGATCTGTTTTTAATAATGTCGGTTTATCTCCGGCGAGATAATTTCCGACCGTATAAGGAATAACAAAATAACCATCAGCCAGACCTTGCATAAGCGCACTCGCACCAAGACGGTTAGCACCGTGATCTGAGAAATTAGCTTCTCCGGCAACAAACAAACCTTGAACGGTGCTCATCAAATTATAATCTACCCACAGCCCGCCCATTGTGTAATGCGGCGCCGGATAAATTTTCATAGGTGATTCATAAGGATTATCACCCGTAATCGTTTCATATATTTCGAACAAGTTTCCATAACGTTCTTCAATTACATTTTTGCCGAGACGGTTAATAGCCTCTTTGAAATCAAGATAAACTGCGTCCTGACCTTGAGCGCCGCGTCCATCATCAATCGCTTCTTTTGCTGCACGCGATGAAATATCACGCGGACTTAAATTGCCGTAGGTCGGATATTTTCTTTCAAGATAATAATCTCGTTCTTCTTCTGGAATGTCGTTCGGTTTGCGCATATCTTTTTTGAGTTTAGATACCCAAATACGTCCATCGTTCCGTAAGCTTTCGCTCATCAAAGTCAACTTGGATTGATTCTCTCCGTGGATCGGAAGACACGTTGGATGAATTTGTGTATAACACGGATTTGCAAATGGGGCTCCTTTTTTGTGAGCGCGCCAGATAGCTGTAGCGTTGCAATTCATCGCACTCGTTGAAAGGAAATAAACATTAGCATAACCGCCTGTTGCAAGAATAACTGCGTGAGCAGAATATTTTTCAATTTCTCCGGTTAACATATTACGGACAACAATTCCTTTAGCAGCACCATCAACAACGACCAGATCAAGCATTTCACGTCGTGTGTATAGCTTAACTTTACCTTCTTTGATCTGCCGATTCATTGCGGTGTAAGCACCAAGTAAAAGTTGTTGACCGGTTTGTCCTCTTGCATAAAATGTTCTTGATACAAGCGCACCGCCGAATGAGCGGTTATCAAGCAAGCCGCCGTATTCGCGTGCAAAAGGAACACCTTGACCAACGCACTGATCAATTATACTATTACTTACCTCGGCAAGACGGTAAACATTTGCCTCACGCGCGCGGAAGTCGCCGCCTTTAACAGTATCGTAGAATAATCTGTAAACAGAATCGCCATCATTCTGATAATTTTTTGCAGCGTTGATACCCCCTTGTGCAGAAATGCTGTGAGCGCGCCGTGCGCTATCATGAAATGTAAACGCTTTAACATTGTATCCAAGTTCACCCAGAGATGCAGCGGCGGATGCGCCTGCTAATCCTGTTCCAACAACAATTATATCGTACTTACGTTTGTTAGCCGGGTTAACAAGTTTCATGTTGAATTTGTGGTTCGTCCACTTTTCCTCTAGTTTGCCGGCAGGCACTTTCGAATCTAATTTTGTCATCACTTACCTCCAAAGAAAAAAAAGTAGATTGGAATTGATCCGAAACCGATGGTCATAATTATTGCGTAGAATGTTCCAAGTTTTTCAATGAACGGAAAATATTTTTTATGGTTCCATCCAAATGTCTGAAACGCACTTTGAAAACCATGGTTTAGATGAAATCCTAAAAGTAATACCGCAATAAAATAGAGAGCGGCATACCACCAGACTTGAAGCCATTCGGTTGTAATAGTATAAAGATCCAGCTCGCTTCCAGAGTAATTGAACTTATACCATATTGTTTGCAGATGAATTACTAAAAAGATAAAAACTATGCTTCCTGTTATGAAAGCAGTGCGTGAAAAAACAGTTGTGTTCTTTCGTGATCCATTGACGGAATACCCTTGCGGTCTTGCCTGCTTATTTTCAATCCATAAACGCGTACCATTAAAAATGTGGAAGATGAAAATTGCAGCGAGAATTACTTCGATTACTCGAATAAATGGCTTAATATGTTCGAGTAGTCCTACATAATTATTGAACGCGTCCTTGCCGCCGTACAAAGTCATGTTCCCGGCAAGATGAACAATTAAAAAAAGCATAAGAGCCACACCGGTTATTGCCATCACCAACTTTTTGCCAATGGATGAATTCAAACTTTTCCAAACCCAGCCCATTAATTTTCTCCTTTGTTAAGATGGTTTACATTAAAAACAGATATGATTTGTTGAAATGAAATGTTACTAAGATTCTTGTTTGAAATGATTTTCTTTACCACTGCTCTATACAATAATTTTTTTTCTAACTTAAGATAAAGCTATTAAAGTTTTTTTTCAAAGAGGAATTGATCTTATATTCTTTTATTTTGATTAAAAATTGCGTGGAATAAATTTCTTTTCTATTTTCCACTAGAAATTCTTTAACATTTTTGCGGTGTTCGTTTTGAACTCAATAGGGAAACCGGTGTAAATCCGGTGCTGCCCCGCAACTGTAAGAGACACAAAAAATCGTTTGACATAATGCCACTGGTAAAGCAATTGCGAATGGAGAATTAAG